>JBGTHM010000089.1:0-38435 GCA_041746255.1 Fibrobacteria bacterium
TCCATTCCCCAGGCGCGCTCCAACAGGGTGAAGCGGGCGATGGTTTTATGGTGTCCTTCGATGAGGACCTTGAGAACCATGAATTCCCGGGGAGTAAGGCTGACGCTGCGCCCTTCCACTTCGACGATATGGCGGTCGAAATGGATTTCCAATTCCTGAAAAGTGAATTTGTCTTTGGTTCCTTTGGAGCGCTTCACCAGGGCTTTGGCCCGCGCAGCCAGTTCTTTGGATGAAAAAGGTTTGCAGAGATAGTCGTCCCCGCCCACCTTGAATCCCATCAGTTTATCGGTTTCTTCGGTTTTGGCGGTTAAGAAAAGCACGGGAACGTTTTCCAGGCGCTCCTGCCGTTTGATCTGGCGGCACAGGTTTATGCCGGAAGTGTCCGGAAGCATGATGTCCAGAATCGCCAGGTCCACGGTTTCGTCGTTGAGTATGGACAAAGCCTCGGCCCCGGTTCTCGCCGCATGGACGGTAAAACCTTCCGCTTCCAGCGTATAGATAATGAGTTCCAGGATATCGTTGTCGTCTTCGGTGACCAGTACGTTGGCTAGACTCATCATTCCTCTTATCCGCCGGGGGCTCGGAGCGAATTCCGAAACCGCAATCGGTACGGAAATAGTATCCCACGGATGCCTGTAAATCTATAGAACCATTTCTACCAGCCCAAGGGATAGGGTGTTACAGATGTGTTTCAAGGCGCGTTGGGCGGTTTTTTAGAGGGCATTGGATAGCGTATTTCGAGTTCTTTGCAAAGGGGAGGGTGGGAATAATCAGGTTATAAAATGGAAACAGTTCAGACAATAGGGGCCAATTCGCCTGTTTAATGGGATGGCGCGCGAAAAGATGGCCCTATATTACCGTCATGAAGAAACCCACGACAATTTCACGAGCTTCCCATTCCGCCCCATTTTGGGGAATTTGTTGCGCCTGGTTTATGGCTTTGCAATTGCCGGCGGCCGGTTATTGCAAGAAGGTCGATTTTAACGGATCTCCCTCGGGAGCCTATTCCCGGCAGAATATGATTACCGATTTCGGAGGCAATACCGAGCTCTTTGACAACGGCTTGACCGAAGGCAGGGTGCAGGTGGTGGGTGGCGGCGTATCGGGCCAAGCCATCAGGGTAAAATACCCCAAAGGTCAAATCGGCGGAGACAAAAGCGGCGCGCAGTTCGTCGTAAACCTGCCCAACTCCGAAGAAATGTATCTCGAATACCAGGTTAAATTCGACGCTGGTTTCGATTGGTCGGTGGGAGGAAAGCTTCCCGGATTGGCAGGCGGAACGCACCCAACCGGAGGGGTGAAAGCCACCGGCTTCAACGGATGGTCCGCCCGATATATGTGGCGGGAAGGCGGTTCCTTTAAGCTTTACCTCTATGCCGTCGGCGCCACCGGCCAATATTTCGATTTGGGCGCTTCGCTCCAGAAAAACAAATGGCACACCATTCGCCAACACGTGAAGATGAATTCCATCGGAAGCAGCAATGGGACCATCAGAACCTGGTTGGACGGCAAGCTGATCAAAACCATCGGCGGCCTCGAGTTCACCAAGACAAAGGCGCTTTTATGCGACAAATTCTTTTTCTCCACTTTCTTCGGCGGCGGCACCGGCAATTGGGCCCCGAACGCGGATGTGCATACTTCGTTCGACAATATCCTCATCACGCAAACCGGTGAGTCCGAATGTAAACAGGTTGTCGACGGCAAGGGTGTTTTGTTCGAGGATTTCGAGGACGGCGATTGGGTCAGTAATTTCGGCACGCCCTGGGAAACCTTTACGGACGCTTCCAGCGGAGGGAAGTCCACGGTCAGCCTTTCCTTCGCTGCGGGCGAAAAAAGTTCCAAATCCGCCCATGTCAAGTTCACCTTGAATCGTGGTTCAATGGACAACCCTCCCTTCGTGGCCTTGACCACTTGGTTCAATCCCGACACCTCCAAAGGGTGGGACATGTCCACGCTCGAAGGAGTGAGCTTTTCGTATAAAGGGGGGGCGTATGAGGTTTTATGCCGACTGGAATCGCATGAAGTTCGGGACACCGAAAAAAAAGCTTACCACCGGATTTTGTTCAACCCCAGTATCGCTTCGAGCTGGACGCCTGTTTCTGCGCCGATTGAAACTTTTTACCAGCCGCCTTGGCTTGGCGTCATTCCTACGCCGATGGCTCAAATCAAAAACAAGCTGACCAAAATGACCTTTCAGATCAAGGGAAACAGCGCGATTCCCGGCAATGTTTCCGGAGAGTTCTGGGTGGACGATATTCGTCTATTGGGTTTGAAGAAGGTGCCTGAAAAGACAGTAAGTCTGGTGAAACCGAAAGCCGGCAACTCCGGCATGATTTTTGGGAGCGCACAGGGTCAGTCCATGCAAATACATTATGGAAAAGCCAAGCCGGGAAATTCACTGATCCTATTTGACCTGAACGGCCGTCTGCTGAATGTGCTGAAATAGCGGCGAATCATTTTGGTGAGACCATAAAGCGTAGTGTTGATTCCGCGACGCCGCCGCGCACATGCCGCAAGAAATAAAGGCCCGATCCCGTTTGAAGGCCCTGCAAACGCACCCGCGTTTGATTGGAAGCGATTTCGCGGCTGAATACCAGCCGCCCGAAGATATCCCTGATCTCCACCGACCAACCGTCGTTCGGCAGTCCTTCGGGAGAAAAGGAATAAGCCAGTTCGCTCCCGTTGAGGCTCAATCCCGAAACCATGCTGGGCCCGGCGGACGAGAAGGAGCGAATCCCGGCTCCGCCGATATTGAGGTTTTCGATATGGATGTTGTTCAGATACGGGCGTATGTTGCCGATGCCGTAAAAGGTGAAGCGCAGGGAAGCGACCTGGCCGAGATTAAGAGGCTTGGGTGAGGTCCTCCA
The DNA here is from genome assembly GCA_041746255.1 of Fibrobacteria bacterium. Lineage (GTDB taxonomy): Bacteria > Fibrobacterota > Fibrobacteria > UBA11236 > UBA11236 > JBGTHM01. The sequence goes on from JBGTHM010000089.1 coordinate 2,868, forward strand.
AGCGGGCTGCTCAAAACTGCTGAAGGGGAGGCGGACGCGGTTCCAGTTGGTATTGCCGATGATGACCTGCGCCCGGTAGTAGGCTTTATCGGTAATGCCGGGTTGCTCCAGTTCCACGTAAAAAGTGTCGCCTTGCGCCGCTTTCACGTCGAAAATAACCGATGACGCGCTTCCGAGGCTGACGGCGCTGCCCGCGGCGTTGAAGGTGGTCCGTATTCCCGCATGCGGATGGGTTGCTCCGGAGGCGCCGATAAGCCGCGCGGATAAAGCGTTGGAGCCGTTCTCGCCGTCCTTGGTAATTGCGGTGGGGGCCAAAGTGAGGGGATTGGTATAGGAAGAGCCCCCCGCGTCCTTGTCGTTGAAAGTGGACCAGGTACCACCAAGGGCATTGGTGATGACGCCGCCGTTGAAATTATCGACGAGAACATCCTGGGCCTTGAAGGGCTGCTTCTTCATGTCGGTGATGAAAGCCTGGGCCGTGGTCCGAGACAAGTGATAGGCGGCTACCTGAGGGATGTCCAGCTTCAAGTTCACATTCTCGCCTCCCATAAAGTCGCCTTGGTCGGATTCGCCCGCCCATTGGGCCTGCACCGAGGTCCCCGTGCCGCTGAAGGTTTTTACGGCCTTGCTGGTGGCGCCCGTGAGCACGACTTTCCAAGCCGCTGATTTTTCCAAGGAGGCGCTGATGGCGAGTTTACCGGTTTCGAGGTTGACGTTGCCGGGCGCGGCGGTCAGTGGCTGTGTCACCCGGATAAGCCCGGGAGGAGGGTTATGGTAATCGCGTAGGAAGGCGACGGCGCCCACCATGGCGGCATTGTAATCCAGTGCCACCTCGGTGTTCTTATAATTGCTCGCATTATTGCCGTTAAAGCTCCAGGAGGAATTTTCGGGCTTGCTCGCGTCGAAATTGCCGGTGGGGGTTGGGCCCGAAACCACTCCGCCTCTGAGGCGCTTGCCGCTTTGTTTTCCCAGGGTCTGATCGTTGCGGTGATGGGGTTCCGTGGGAGCCTTGGGGCCGAAACCGACTATGTAGGACTGATTGAATGGGGACATGCCCGCCACCCAATGGGTTTGGGATTGCGCGAATGTGCGATAGCTCTCATTACCGGTAACCATGAAGGCCAAAGCCGCGGAGAAGGCTACGGCGCTGGCATTGCGGGCATTGCCCCAATCGGCGTTGATGAAAGCGCCCTTGATAAGCGGCGAAGCGTTGGCGGCGGTAACCACGCGGGTCATGGCCAGGTTGACGTCGGAGAGCCAAGTAGAGGTGGCTTCCACGCCTTGCCGTTTCAACTCGAACGCGGAAAGGTCGCCCACATGGCCATATCCCAAAGCGAAGAAATGGCTGCCCGCCTGCTGTTGAAAACTGATCGCATGGTTGAGGTAGGATTGCTGTCCGGTGGCGCGGTAGAGTTCGACCCCGGCGGCCGCCATTTTGTCCGCGAAATATTTGGTGGAATAGAATTCGCCATTGTTCTGTTGCGCGGAAAGCTTCCGGTTTGCCAACCCAAAGGTAAATGCTTGTTGGGCCTTGGTGAGGCAAAGAGCGGCATAGGTCGCGTTATGCTTTTTATACAAAGTGGACATGAGCGCCAAGGAGGCGGCATACAGGCCGGCTACATCGGCGCCGGTGTTGACGGTAGCGCCACGCGGGCTGGTGCGCTGCGAGTTGGCGTAACCGCTTTCCGAAAGCTGCTGGTGGTCCTGTTTCCCATTGCCGACGTCGGTTACCACGACTCTGTCGCTGATGACCGCCTTGATCAAATAATCCGTGGCTACCTTGACTTCGCCGAGAATATCCGGAATGCCGTCGGGCTTTCCCGAATAGTTCCAGCTGTCTAAATCATCATAGGCACTGGGAAATACGTCATATCCTTTTAAAAGCGTGTAAACGCTGAACCCCAGCGGCAATCCGAATTTGACGAAATCGCCGGCGTCGTACCAACCGCCGCTTAAGTCCTGGCCGTTGTGATTGTCCTGGGAGTGGGGGAAAGGCGAGTTGGAGTAGAAGGGGTTCTTGTTATCCGCGCCTTTTTCGCCAGCACGTTGATACCCGTAAAACCGGATAAGGAGGTTGTGCAAAGTCTTATAGTCGGCGCTTTGGGCATGAGCCGGAGTGGGCATGGCCTGTACGAAGAGCATTGAGGCCAGGGCGCCGACGGCTAATCGACGGGACAAGTTCAAGCGGGTGCGATCCATTATTTTCGTTCCTCCTCACTATATAGTGGGCATTGATCCGCGGATGGTTCAATGGGATTCGCGCCGATATCCCTATCAAGACTCAAATGCTTCAAACACAAAAAAACCTCCACCCTGGGGGGCGGAGGTTGAATCTGTAAAAATAAGGGCTAATCCCCGTTAATGCGCCTTTCGGCTATTTCATGTAGGTAACGGAGGTTTTCTGGGTAAAAGGAACTCCTTGAGCGCTACGGGTGGTCAAGTTCAGGAAGTAAACGCCATTGGGCAAATTGGAAACCTGCAACTCCAGGTTCCGCTTGAGGCCTTGTCCTGCACTCACAGGCACCCGGGACAATACTTTACCACGCATATCGGTCAGTACCAGCATTCCGACGTGGTCGTTGCTCGGTAGGCTGAAAGCCACGCGCATTCCGTTCTGCAGTTTCTCGGCTCCAAAGCCGCCCTGTGACCGGGAAGCACGCGGCATGATGCTGGCGACCATGACCATGGTGGGGTCAATGGCCGTCAAGCCTATTATTTTCACATTGTCCACGGCGAGAGATCCGCTAGTCGCAGCGTCGCCCTGGAAAGCCCATTGAAATTTTTCCAGCGCGTTGATCCGAAGCGTTTTGTCGGCGATGAGTTTAACCTCATCCCAATCGGGCAGAACCAGGTTGGTCCAAGGAACGGTGGCGCTCTTCCATTCGCCGCCGGTGCCGGGTAAAAGAACATGGTGCACAATGCCTGCGCCGAAATTAAGGTTGTGCTTCACTTCGAAGCGGATGAAATCCAAGCTGGCGGAGGTTTGATAATCAAAGGAAGCGCCCGTCGAACCGGTAGCGTTCAGGAACTGGGTTCCCAATTCATCTGAAACCATGGTGCCGACGCCAACGAAAGGCTTGACGGTGTTGGCGCCTTCGACAAATGAAGGGCCGAGGGTGAATTCGATGAATGCGCCGTCGGTGCTGTTATAGCCTTTGTTACCCTCAATGGCCAATACGGGTGTGGTGGGAGCGGCCGGGTCGACAGTGACACCGCCGAAAATTTCGCTATACTCGGTTTGGGAGGTTACGGCCCTATCACCGGCGTCATTATAGGCGAACCAGAAGAAGCCGGCAGCGTTTTGGTTTACGGGGGCGGCATCCATATTCGAGAGCACCGCGCCTTCTCCGGCGCCGGGAGCGCCTACGCAGGTCATGCAAGCAGTGGGGGGGGTCCATTGATAGCCGTGGACGACGATGTTGTCCAGCCAGAGTTTGCCGTCGGTGAGACCGGTGTTATTTTCTACACTTATTTTCCACTGAACCTTTTCTACTTGCGTGATGTCAAAAGGATCTCCACCGGGATTCTCAAGTAGATACCAATTTGGTTGCTTCAACACCGCACTAATTCCTTCGGTACTCAAGGGAATGGAATGGGTTTCCCAGGTGGTGCCGATGGGGAGCTCTATCGTATGATACGCGAAATGTCCGGCAACAGTTATAGGATTGGTAGCCACTTCAACAACAACGGTCATAGTTGCGCTGGCCTTGGCATCGAAGGTAATATGGGTGGCGCCGGTCATGTCTAGAACTTTTCCTTCCGTGATGACTCCGGTACCAATACCGACGAAATTTGGATAGTCACAACCGACACCGGTGGGACAATATTTAGGCTTGATGGATCCCATGGTGAAATCAAGTAGGGCGGCTTGGCCACCACCATTTCCCACATCTAAGGATTTTGCCGGATCGAATAAAAGTTCTGCACCTGAAACAGTAGCACTATTGACAACTGAATTGCCCTTGTCACCTGAATCGTTATAAAAATACCAATAATCAAGAAATTTATTCTGATTAGTGCCGCCTTCGAAGTCATCCAGCACGGAAGCGACCTGGGCTGAACCGAATCCCGGCAGCAGCGCAGCCATTGCTATTCCGGCGAAGGCGGTTTTTATTGTCTTGAAATTCTGCATGAATGCTCCCCTTTGATGCGGATTTCGGGCATTTCCCCGAAGGTTATACTGGTTACCTCTCTTAGTGGGTTATCCTGGAGATTGGGTTCAAAAAAGTTCCGTGTCGGTTAACTGGAGGCGATTTGAACCGGGTTTGGCCTTTTACCTACCAAAGTGGCATGAGAAATCAAAGTATGCCTTCCTATATCAAAGTCCTACTCCTCTTGGGGTTTTTCATGTCCCTACCGGCTTTCGCGAATTGGAACCTACCCTACCCCCGACCGGCTAAGTACGATTATTCGGATTTTTACCACCCTTCCGTTAAATCGGATTTAGTCTCCAACCCCAATTTTTTTAAAGCCGCCATGACCAAAGGTTGGGCGTTTTACAAACAGAATTTCATCATGCAAAATGGCTTGGTCAACCACCGCCGTGGGGACATTGGCGCCAATGAAGCGGTTTCGGAAGGCCAGGGTTACGGCATGCTGTTAGCATTGCTCAATAATGATCAGGCTACCTTCAACCGAATTTTCGAGGCCGCAAACCAGCATATGTGGAACAGTGGGAGAAAGTCTTATTTCATCTGGGACTGGCCATCCAACAAAACGGGAGCTGCCACCGATGCCGACCTTGATATCGGTTTAGCTCTGGTTTTCGCGGACGCGCTTCGCGAAGGGGGGCATTGGCAGAATTTCAACAAAGGGGGAGTCACATACAAAAGCCGGGCGATGGAAATCATCAAATCCCTGCGACAAAACATGACCGCCGAGAATTACCTACTCCCGGGAGATAGTTGGGGGCAGTCGGGCCTGAGAAATTTGAACCCAAGTTATTTCGGTACCGGTGCGCTCAGGGTTTTCAATGATTATCAAAATGAGGTCGATTTCAGGCCGGTAATCGCAACTTGCTATCAAATCCTCAAAAAAATGCCGCAATATTCCAAGGGTCAAGCCCCTGACTGGATCACCAAAGACGGCGGCAAAGGGGATAGAGGTTCTCTGGATATGGGTGCCGATGCCATCCGAACCCCATTCCGAATCGCCCAAGACGCCCTATGGTATAACTCGCCCGACGCAATACAATATTGCAAGAATACGAAGGGTACTCTGACCGCTTTTAACAATGAAAACGCGAATTTTTTGCTGGCTCAAATGGGGTATTATAACGCCAATGGGCGAATGCAAAACGGCACCGCATATTTCGAAAATGCGGCGATGTGGGGTAGTGGAATCCTTGGTTCCAAGGACAAAAGTTATACGCAACCTGCATTCAGAGGCACCATTTTCCTCCGGATCATCGGCGACGGTAATAATTTTGGCAGCACCTCTCTACAAGACCATAAGTACTATTATAAGCAATCCTTAGGGTTGTTGGGATTCGCATTAATGACTGGGCAGTTTCCAAATGTGTTGGATGATATGCGCAACCCGGTTTCAGTTAAGCGTTCACCTTTACAAGACCTTACTATTCTTGGAAAACAAAATCCAAGAGGGCCAGGCGTTACTCTCAGAGTATTGAATCAGGATTATTCAATACTGGGTCGTCGAATCGGATCTGGCCTCGGAATTTATTCAAGTCGAGAAGATTTACACATCATCCAAATACTTCCGGGTGAAATTCAGGACTGACTTTTCAACTCGGTTGGAAGCTCTGTAATCAAATTCCTAATATCGGTAGATGATTTTTTCGCCCGTACCCACATCCCTTCCTACCGCAAATTCAGCACTGCCATCAATTGCGAAAAATAATTCTTCAAATTTTCCACCACCCTCTACGATTTCTTTTGTAGGGGTGGTTTCGAATCCATCATTGGTAAAGAAACAATCGCCGGAAGCGTTTAGTATCCACCCAGAAGTACCACTATACATCCGGATTTCCTTCGGTTGCATGGATTCGGCATTGGGAAGGCGCTTGATTTGGGGCAAAGTCGAGGCGCCATCAACTCGGTATAGATTACTTAAATTGGGGTCAAGTAGATATGCTGTATTGCCTTCCCCATTGTCTAATTCCAATTTTGATATTCCACTAGGAATCGCTACCCAGTTATCAATAAGTGCGTTAAGCGTCGTTCTAGAGTAACGAAATTGCACACTGGACTGGCCGATAATCGGGTTGCTTAAGGCAAAAATACCAGTGACATCCGGTAGAATTTTTAAGTTGATCCAGCGGATGCACTCTGTGCTACTTTGCCACACTTGAGTTTTGTTAAACCATAGTGCTGACCCGCAACCTCCTTGATTTGCACCACTCACGGCAGAATAAATTTCGTTTTCCGCTCGCACTTGCCAAAGCCTCGCATTCGCATGAAATGTTGTATCAAGGCGGTTGGTTGGAATATCGAACAAGCCGCCTTGTCCATTAAAATTCGCTAAAAATTTAGAACCTCGGATTTCAATTTCCGTCCTTGATGATAGGTCGGAACCCAAGGACAAGGTTGTTCTAACCCATGATGGATTGCTGGAAAGCAAGTTAATTTGTTCTAAGTAACCTGGGCCAACCCTTTGGATTCTGTATAAAATGTTTTTAGTTGTCGCCACGATATTGTTTTGCCTGTTATGTAAGGTATCTCCGAAATGTATTGAGTTAATTTTCGTTACCTGTCTCCATATACGCGGCGAAATAGACAGGGTCCAGGAAGTATCGCTGAATAATTGGCCTGAAGCCACCTGAGCTTGAATTTGAATTTCACTAAAGGGCTTAAATTGGTTTCTATCAGCCAGCCATTGGATTTTGCCGTCCGTTATTGTCATCCCCTTCGGCGCTATTTTTAACGAAATTGAAACCGGATCTCCATCGGGATCATTAGCTTGAATCAATGATGTGTAGATTGTACCAAGCTCAACCTCACTATCTTTTGGCACCACCGTAAACACCGGCGGCCTATCCACCTTACCCACGGTAATGCTAATCGTCTTCTCATCCGTCAGCCCCGCAGCATCCTTCGCAGCGAAGGTTATGCTATAACTCCCCGCCTGCCCGAAATCCGGGGTCCAGGAAAACACCCCGTCCAGAAACGAAGCCCCCTGGGGAATATTCGTCGCCGTCAGCGACGGCGTTTCCCCGTCCGGGTCCGAGGCCGTAACGGTGAATTCCAGTTTCTGGCCTTCGTCCACTTGCTTGTTTGTCAAAGGCCCCAACACCGGAGGGTCATTGACCGGCTTCACCGTGATTCGTACCGTGGCGGGATCGCTGTCCAGTTCGCCGTCATTGGCTTTAAGGACCAAGCTGTCCTTCCCGAAGAAATTCGCTTCGGGCTTATAGTTGACCAAAGGCCCATCGCCTGTCAAAGTTCCGTTTTTCGGCGGTGATACCAAAATCCATGTCAGTGAGTCGCCGTCGGGGTCGCTACCTGTCAGGGTGATTTCCAGGCTCTCGTCTTCCAGCATTTCCAATGTCTGTGAATTTGCGATGGGCTTTCGGTTGCTCCCGTCTATAATAAGCGTTACTGTAGCTTCGGCTTTTCCGCCCTTGCCGTCGCTTACGCTATAGGTGAGGCTGTCGCGGCCTTTGAAGTTGGGGTTTGGCGTATAAGTCAGCTCCGGCGCGGTTCCGGTGAGTTGGCCGTGATGGGGGCCGCTTTCGATTTTCCAGGTTAGCGCATCGCCATCGGGGTCTTCCGCTTCCAATGTTATGCTCAGGGCTTTATCGCGTTCGCCGGAGAGGGATTGCGGGAGCGCTATGGGGGCAGTGTTGGTTTTTACGTTATCCGGTCCTGGACCTGGGGTTTTCGTAGTGTCCACTCCAGGGTTCTGGGTTTGGGTGGTGTCGGGTCCTGGTACTATTGGTGTTTCCGTGACGACCTCTTTTCCTGGGGTGGCCGCTATTTGCGGGCCGGAAACGGAGTAGGTTTTCAGGAAGTGGTTTTCTTTATCATTGCTTCGAAACGCTTTAATCTCGACTTCGAAAGTGTCTTTGTATCCCGCGGGGAGATCGAAAAGCGCTGCCGGAGAGGTTTCATTCAATTTGTTGTCGAAAAGTAGGGTAGTGGCCCCGCTTTCGGGGTTGGAAAGTATGATGACTAGGCTGTCGTATCCATCCTGTTTTAAGGATTCGACGATGGGCCGGAAATCCAATCCGCCATCTTTTTCCGTTTCCTGCACTCGGCAGTTCAAAGTCATCAAAGCCGAGAGTAACAGAGCGAAGCAGCCGACCACCCCTTTCAAATTCAATTTTCGTCGGGTCATGGTTTGTCCTCCCTCATTCGAATCCCTTACTCAAATACGCGTGGCGGAGCTTGCTTGACTTCCGGCTCTTGGGAAAGAATCACGTAAGTGGCGACGGCGCCGGCCACGCCTACGCCCCCTAGCGTCCAAAGCGCCCACTTTTTGCGGTTGTTCGGCTGCTTCTCGGTCGGAGGCGCCTTCGGCTCAGACGGGTTGGCATGGCCCGCTCTCTCTTTCGCCAGCAATTGTTGTTTCTCGTAGCGTTCTTTGACCGTAGCGAAAATGCCCTCGATTTTATCGGAGATATACATGTCATGCAGGTGGGCCGATGGCTGAACCCTGAGAAGCTGGTACATGTAGCTTTCGCCCTTATTTTGCGTTTCGGGCCGGGAGGCGTAAATCACTGCCAGGTACTTGTAAAGAAATAGACTGTCTTCTTTTGCGTATGCGCGTTGGCTGCTGCGGAAGCTCTCCAAGGGTTGGAGGGCCCGCTCGAAATCTCCTTCGAAATAGAACCGGCTGATGGCTTCCTTGTCTAGCGAGCCATCCGCTTTCAGACCTTCAAGAGCCAGGCAGGGCAGAGTGGCTAACAGCAGAATCGCGAATAGGGCTGGGTGAGGGGAAAAGGCGTGGCGGGGCGCATGTTTAGTTTTTTTAGCCATGTGGGGGCTCAAGGGTTCGGGCAACGGGCCAGCGAGCGAGACTTTAGTTACGGGTATTTATTTAGGAATCCATACCGCGGGATCACAGGGTTTCCGGGGGATAAAAGGGAGAGAGCGCCGCCAAACCCCTATTTTGAACCTCTCGGGCTGCAACAGTCACTAATCTGGAACCCATAGAATATCCAGGTTTCGGAACCTCCGAGGGCCTTGGGGTAAAAACAGGTGGAACAGCTTATGCCAACAGTCAATAACCTACGCGCAGCCCTTGCCCTGATACTCGGCGCGACCGCATTCGTTTCGGCCGCGACGTTCACCGTTTCCAAAGATGGCCGGGGCGCCTATTCCACTATTAATGCCGCCCTGCAAGTCGCCGGGCCGGGTGATATCATTGAAATTCTCGACGCGGCGGTGTACGCCGAACAGGTAACCATAGACAGCACTAAAAACGGGCTCACTCTGCGTTCCAGCAATCCTCTGGCGCTGCGCAAGCCCACCATCCGGTTTCAGGATAATCAAAACCAGGGTCCGCGCACTTGCCAGGAAGCGCTCGTTCCCGCGAATATCACCTTCGACCAGAACGGCGCCTTACGTCTCCTCCGGGTGCGCAACGTAACCATAGACGGCATCGGCGTGGATGGGGTAGCCCCCAGTCCCTTCGGCCATGCGGGCGTTTGGGGAAATGGCGTCGATTGTAACGGACAAAAGCATCCCTTGTTCCATGGCAATGGAGGCATTGCCATTTACGTTTCCGGTAACATCACCGTTCGCAACAGCGACATTTCCAACGCCTATTTCGGGATCTCCGTCAAAGACCGCAACGAAGGCGGCATCTTCGCCAATGTCAATCCGGCCGATTTGGAAAAATCCAACGTGGTTCCGCTTTCCGGATTCGGAAAAACCGGAAACCATGTCTTCGAAAAGAATCGCATCCACCATAACTCCTGGGCTTTCTTTTTCGAATCCTCGTGGGATTTGGGGTCCATCGCGCGCTACAATCTCATTTACGAAAACCACCACCCCTCCCCCCAGGCAGCGGCCGCGGTAAAGGCCCTGCCCGACGGATCCCACCAACCCGGCGGCGCTTTCCTGTTCAAAGACGTGATGTTGAGCCCCATGGCGATTTACAACAATACCTTCTGGCATAACTTCGTCCTTTTCGCAGGTGGATACCGGCCGGGGGCGCAACACCTTATCTTCAATAACATCTACGCCAAGCCCAAGGAATATCTCTCCCAAAGCGCCTCCTTTTCCAATCCGTTCCATATCCTCGATCCGTATTTCGTCAATCGCATGCACCATTCCATTTATGCCGCGCAAATTGAAGCGCCGCAAATGCAAACCCAATCCGTCCGGGCCCAGGAATATGATCAAACCCTGCAGCAGCAGGTGGTCAAGGATTCCCTGGTGCCCATATACCGCTCGGTGCGCATCATGAACAATATGGGCAACGTGGCCCAAGGGAACATGACCGTCGACATAACCTTGCCAATGTCGAGCGGTCCGTTGGTCAAGCCCACGACCGTCAATTCGGTCAACCTGCCGGGCGGCCTTATCGGAAGCGGCACGCAAGCCTTTCCCGCCTCGGCCAACGTGCGTTGGTATGAGATCCAGTTCAAGTCGACCGACCCGGAAAGCCCGGATTTCCTGACTCCCGACTGGGACAACGAAGTGGTCAAGCAATACGTGAAGAACGGCGGATGGCCCGCGGCGGGCATTTACAATTCCGATGGAAAGGTCGCCGATATCGGGGCCATACCCTCGGTGGCACGGCATACGGACGACTATCGCGTCAGTCCCTTGTCCCCCGTGATAATCAATGGAACGGTGGCAACGCTTACCTTCGACCTCTCGGGATTGCAGGGACAGATGACCGCTCCCAAAATCAAATACATCCGGTTGGTAAGAGGCATACCCGTTGATCTCGATGGTTTCGGAGGAAAACCGACGATGGTGGTGCCGACACCCGAGGTCGTCAACCCCTCGGCCACGACTTTACAGCTGGGTGGCAATACCCTGACCGTATCCGGATTCGCGCCGATCACCGAGAATTACGCTTTCTTTGAAATCATCGTGGAGGGAACAGGGTCCAATGGACAACCCGTCACCACCAATGTAGGCTTTCTACCCTATCGTAAGCTCGATTACCGATTCTTGGTGGAAGTCTATGACGTCAACGGTACCACGAAGCTGGACGAAGTGACGGCGGGTCAACCCGTCCGTCTACGCATCACTCCGCAAAACAATGACGGATCGCTTTTCAACAACCCCATCAACCCCGTGGAAGTGAATCTGAACTCGGGCCACCAACTCTTGGTTCCCACCCAGCCGCCGGTTCCGCTGAACCTGACCGAAGTACTCGGCATCGTCAACCAAGCCGTCACATTCACGAAAGTTCCCTCCGGAGGCGTTGAATACGTCACCGTATCGGGCTTATGGCGGAACAACAATCAAAGCCAGGCCTTTTTCGGAGCTTCCGAAGGCATCCGTGTCTTACCCGGTCCACCGGAAAAAGTCGTCTTCCAAACGCCACCTTCCAAAGTGGTGAATCCCGCCGTCTTGCCGACGGTTATCGATCCGGGAACGCTTTTCGACGTGGAGCTGCAAGTCTTGGACGCATACGGTAATGTGACCAATCAGCCGGGAGAAGTTTCCCTAGTCAGCGATAAACCCAACGTAGGCGATGTCGAAGGGCCCGCATCCGCTACCAGCGACAACCTCGGCGCGGTACGCTTTCAAGCCAAGGTGACCAACGGTAATCTTGATGAAATTTTCACGCTTGCCGCCACGCTCAAAGACAAAAATACGGATACGGGCGAATTGAAAGTCGGGCAGGCCCGAGATAAATTGTGGTTTTTATATTCCGACGTGGCGGCCTACAATCCCGCGGTCGAATTGCGCGGAATAGCCGGCGAACGTAGTCCGATAACCGTTCGTCTCAGCCACAACGGGACCGCCGTCATCGCCAAAAGCGTCGTCTTTCAAATCTCTTCGAAATCGGGGCAATTGCGCTTCTATGGCAGCGCGGATGCCGCCAACCCTGCGACGGAATTCACCTTGGGAGCGAATGGGGAAGTGCAAATCTGGGTGACCTCCACCGTCGATGTTACGGACGACACTCTTTTCGCGCAGCCTACGACGGATAACACGGTATTGGGAGGATCGCGCGGCAAAGTCTTCTTCGAACGCAAGCTGCTTTCGGTCAAAAGCGCGACATACTATGCCGACAACGGATTAGGAGCCGTGGACCGGGTGGAGATTTATTTCCAGGAAGCGTTACGGTCTACACCCGATAAATTCGAGTTCGCATGGCCAGCCGCGGATTCGGAAAAGCGAATCGCTGAAGGCGCAGCCATCAAGGTGAATCCCGCCGACCCTACCCATTACACCATCACCTTGAGCGACCCCTTTACCGCCGGGATAACCAGTGGTTCCGCTACCGCCCAGTTGGGCCGGGTATTCACCGCGACATCGGGAGAATTACCCGGAGATACGCTCGGATTTACGATAGCGGATGCCGTGGGCCCGCTTATCACCTCCGCTCAGGTTCTCGAGAAATTCGAGCCCGGGGACGACACGCTTTTTGTAAAATTCAGCGAGCCGATAAACCTGGCTGCGTTGGCGGGAAATTCCCTGACCCTTATCAAGAACGGTACCCAGCTGCAATTAAACGTCCTGGATGCGCAAGGTACGCCCGATAGCGCCCGCATAGCGGTTACCGATTTAGGAGCGAATGCTCCGACGCTGGGAGACAGCCTGAAATTTACCGCCAACGGTCCGGCTGCCGATGCCATTGGGAATAAAGCTCATCCCGACAATCGCCCCGTGGCGCTCGAGCTCAAGCACAAGCCGCGCCCGGCCGTGTTGAATTTGACTTGGGACCATACCCATCTCAAAACGGAAGGGCAACAGCAACGTCCGGGGTTTATGGTACTCACGCCCAATCCCGGCAATACCTGGGAATCCGTGCTCGGCAGCGTTAACGGCCTAGCCCGGCCCTGCAACGAAGTCGGTTGCGGTGCGACGCTCGAAGCCGACCCGCAAGGCCGCCTCAATTGGCCCGCCTTAACTATCGAAACCGATCGAGCCGTCAAGTTCCAGCTTTTCATATTCGACAACCTGGGTAATTACGTCAACGATTTTTCGGGTGAAATCACCGACGCCCAATTAGGATTGGATGAAAACGGGCGTCCCACCGGCAGTTCCATGGGAGGCCTGTTTCGAAAAACGGATCCGACTGGGAATTACTCCATCAAAATCGCCTGGAATCCCATCGCCCGGAGCGGACAGAAGGCAGGTACAGGCGCCTATGTGGCGCGTATCATCCTGACCTCCCGCACCCAAAACGAGGCCGGCCAGGCTACCAATACCGAAACCAAAAAGGCGATTCGCTTCGGTTTGTATCGCCCTTGAAAATTATCCCCTTATCCACTTCGAAGGACTTATTGCATGCAGTACGGATACTTTGACGACGCCAACAAGGAATACGTCGTCACCAATCCTAAAACACCCATTAAATGGATCAATTATATCGGATCTCTCGAGTTCGGGGGATTCGTCGATCATACCGGCGGCTTGCTCCTGTGTAAGGGCGATCCCGCGCTCAACCGGATAGTCAAATACCTTCCCCAACTCCCCGCCTCCGAATTCAAGGGCCATACCTTATACCTGCGTACCCCTGAGGGTAAGGGCTTCAAGGTGTTCTCCCCGTTTTTCGTACCTACTTTGGAAATGCCCGAAGCATTTTCCTGCCGGGTCGGCCTGGGTTATACCCGGTTCGTATCCGAAATAAGGGGCTTCAAGGTGGAAGTCACTTTGTTCGTTCCCCCGGGCGAATATGTCATGGTCGAAGACGTGCGCGTCACCAACATTTCCTCCGCGCCCATCGAGCTCGACCTCATCCCTGTCGTCGAGTACACGCATCCCGATGCCTTGAAGCAATTCACCAATGCCGACTGGGTGCCGCAAACCATGCAAAGCCATCTTGAAGTTGACGCCAAAGGCAATAAGCTATTGACCCAGGCGCCGTTCATGCACGCCACTACCCAGGTTAATGTTCTCGCTTCCAGTTGGCCGGTGGATTCTTTCGAATCCGATCGTCGTCACTTTCTAGGCGATAACGAATACGGCACCTGGGCGTCTCCCCTAAGCTTACAGGCCCCGGAATTGGGCAATCACCAGGCGCTGCGAGGCGACAACATCGGCGCGCTGTTGCTCAAACTCGGAAGTATCGAACCCGGAGAGACGCGACGCCTGACCGTCATGCTCGCCCAGGCCAAAAGCGCCACGGAAGCCGCTCCCTTGCTGGAACGATACCGAAATTTCGGAAACGTGGACCAGGGACTCTTACGCATGGCGACCTTATGGGAGGAATATCTTTCCCATCAGCAGGTGAAGACTCCCGACGCGAACCTGAACAGCATGATCAACGTGCACAATCCCCGGCAATGCTATATCACCAAGAACTGGTCGCGCGACTTGTCGCTGTACCAACTGGGCTTCGGAGGCCGGGGCATCGGATTCCGCGACAGCTCGCAGGATGTAATGGGCGTGCTCCAGAACATACCCGAAGAGGGACGGGAGCTGATGGAAAAACTATTACAAGTGCAGCGTCGCGATGGATCGGCCATGCATCAGTTCTACGCCTCGACCATGGAAGCCAGCGCCGGAGACGCGCGCGAACGTGAAGACAGGCCGCAATACTATGGCGACGATCACCTTTGGGCGGTATTGGCCGTATGCGCTTATCTTGCGGAGACGGGTAACATGGCTTTCCTGAGAAAAGAACTGCCGTATTACGAGAAGGGCGCGAAGGGCGTACCTTTGGAGCAGGGTAGCGTGATGGACCACCTCCGAAGGGCTTTGAGTTTTACTCACGAAAATACCGGAAGACACGGCCTTCCGCTTTTGGGATTCGCCGATTGGAACGACACCGTCAATCTCGCGACCGGCGCCGAATCGTTGTTCGTGGCCAATTTATACGGCAAGGCCCTCTTGGAAATGACGGATTTATGCGACTATCTGGGCGAAAAGGAACAGGCGAACCAGTATCGTTCGTGGTATGTCGAGATGAAAGACAGCGTCAATCGCCACGCCTGGGACGGGGAATGGTATGTCCGGTATTTCGACTGGGACGGAGCCGCCATCGGTTCCAAAACCAATCGCGAGGGACAGGTTTGGGCCAACGGCCAGTCGTGGCCGGTCATCTCCGGATTCGCCACCCCGGAACGGGCGCAATCGGCTCTTGAGACTGTCAAGCAGCGTCTGAATACGCCCAATGGAATCAAGTTGAGTGCGCCGGGATATAACGCTTACGATCCGGCCAAGGGAGGCGTGACCACGTATCCACCTGGAGCCAAGGAGAACGGCGGTATTTTCTTGCACGCCAATCCTTGGGTGATCATCGCCGAAACCCTGGTCGGCAACGGCGATCGCGCCTTCGAATATTACAACCAAATCAACCCAGCCGCCAAAAACGACAGCATCGACAAATTCGAGTGCGAGCCCTATGTCTATCCTCAGAACATCCTGGGAGACGAACATCCCCAGTTCGGACTGGCGCGCAATAGTTGGCTTTCCGGGACGGCGTCGTGGTGCTATCAAGCCGCCACCAAATATATCTTAGGCGTGTTGCCGACCTATGCGGGACTGCGTATCAATCCCTGTATTCCCAAAGCGTGGAAGACGTTCACCGTAACCCGTCAGTTTCGCGGCGCCGAATATCAAATCCAGGTATCCAATCCCGACGGAGTATCCAAGGGCGTTAAAAGGGTGAGTGTGGATGGAAAAATCGTGGAAGGCAACCTTATCCCGGTTTTCGAAGGCGGGGTCCATAAGGTCGAGGTTGTGCTGGGTTAGGCCGTAGCGGTCGTTCCTCAAGCCCGGAAGTAAGGCATGTCATCCCGGGTCAGGGGTTCCGGCCGCTCGCAGGAGCCGGCCGTCTCTATAAAATTCCGGGTATGCGCCGACTCAACCAACGCTTCCAGGATATCCACTACATGCAGCGCCAGCTCCAGACCCGATCGGTGTTTTCGGCCCAGCCGTAGGGCAGCCGCCATATCGGCCAATCCCAGTCCCCGTAAATTTCCGGTGAAACCCGGCACCAGCGGTATTTCGGAAAATGTGTTTTGTTGCGGACCGCGCAGCATCACCGGGCCATCGAAGAAATTCGGGTCGGGCAATATCAGGGTCCCTTTCGTCCCATGGATTTCCATGCAGGGATGAGATGTGCCGCCGGACACGTCGAAACTCATCGTCAAGGCGCCAATCGCTCCGGAATAAAATTCCAGTAAGCCGACATGATGAGTGGGAACCTCCACGGGAAAACTTTTCCCGACCAAAGTGCCGGTGGTAATCTCGCGTCGGTCGAAGGCTTTGCTCGCCATGGCGGCCACGCGTTTAACCGGTCCCAGCAAGTGAATGAGGGCGGTGAGATAATACGGGCCCATGTCCCATAACGGTCCCGCACCCTCGCGATACAAATAGGCGGGATTCGGATGCCAGCCCTCGGGACCGGAACTTAACATATGGGCGGTAAAGGACGTCGGTCTGCCGATGCCGCCTTCATCCAAGAGCTTTCGCGCGGTTTGATATCCGGCTCCCAGAAAGGTATCGGGGGCGCAGCCCACTCCCAGCCCAGTTGCCGCCTGGAGGATTTTCGCCGTTTGCTCACGGGTGGTTCCCAGGGGTTTTTCCGAATAAACCCATTTGCCGGCAGTAAGCGCCTTGAGCGTCACCTCGGCATGCGCTGCGGGATTCGTGAGATTAAGCACGATTTCCACTTCGGGCCGCGCCAGTAGTTCATCCACCGTGTAGGCTGCGGGATATCCATAGGTATCACGATGCGCTTCCGCCGACTCGGGCCGGAGAGCGGCGCAACCTACCGGTTCGAGGTGGCTAAACCGCCGCAGGTTTTCGCTGTAAATGCCGCTAATCTTACCGCAGCCGATCAGGCCGACGCCCACGGGCTTCATTTTTCGCGCAACTCGCCCGCCCGGATTTTTTCCAGCAGCATAGGCAAGGCCCAAATCATGCCGGGACGGAAGTAGCGGCCCGCGGTATAGTGCAGCTTGCCTTCCAAAAGGGTAAATCCCTCCGGTGCGGCAAAGGGTATGCGCGCCTCCGTATAAAGATTGCGGTAGGTATTTTCCAGCAGGTCTTCCGCGGGTTGTTTCAGTCCTGCGGCCAGGAGCGCTGCGGCCAGGCTGTGTTGCAGTCCTATCCAGGCGTCGCGTGCCTGAAACGGCTCAAGGGTTTCGCCCTGCGGGCCCGACAAATTGGCGGCTCCCGCATCGGGGCTGTGTGTCTTCCAATTCATCTTTACGATACGTTGCAAGGCGCGGCGTCTGCGGTCCAACGGAGTTATGGGTTCCAGATCGAGCAATTGCAAATAAGTATCGGCCAGAAATTGATCGCAAAAACTATCGTCCGAATCCAGGAGCAATTTGGCTGAATAGCTTTCCGTAAAGGCCGCCGGATGTAGAACATACAAGCCGATTTTTTTCTGGGCGCGCGCTTCGCGGCGGGTAGGCTGCCGATTTTCGGGGAAGCAGGTCAGTGCTTGGGGAAGGTGAACTCCAGCCCACTCTTTAGCGGATATCCACAGAGAAGATTTTTCCTCCAGGACGGCATCCGCATTCAGAAACGCGTTGAGGCCGAGGGAAAGTTCTTCCTGACCCACCGAAACCCCCGCTTTTATCAAACTTGCCCGCAGCGCTTCGGCTTCGTTCGGTTCGATGTCGGAATAGGTAACCGGAGTCACGTAAAAATGATAATAGCCTTCACTTTCATCCCAAAGCGCGGCCGACAATTCCGCCTCCGCCCCCGAGGCCATCTCCGCATATTCGCGTCGCTGCGAATCCTGTCCCAACAATCGGGCGATTTCCGCAGCGGCTTTAAGCCCGGCCACCCAAAGCGAACCGCTATAGATGGAAATTCCGTGGGAGGAGAGGTTATCGAAAGTATCGTCCGTTCCCTGGGTTAAGGGAAAGGCCTGGCCGGGCTCACGCA
This sequence comes from Fibrobacteria bacterium, assembly GCA_041746255.1. GTDB lineage: Bacteria > Fibrobacterota > Fibrobacteria > UBA11236 > UBA11236 > JBGTHM01. The sequence continues at coordinate 20,810 of JBGTHM010000089.1, forward strand.
TCCCGGCTAAATAACCGATGCTTTGCCGCACGGCTTCCCAACAATCACGTAACACGCTGTCATCGCCGCTGACTTTATGGCTGCGCAAGACCAGCAGCACGAATTTAGGCGCCAAATCCTTCCAGGTCTTTACATTATGCCAATCATAGGCATCCGGCTTGGCGTCGAAAGGGCTGCCGAGGTCGTGGGGAACGGCTCCGCGCGCGGCGCGAGGGCCTTCCAGCTTGGCTTCGGGAAGGTCGGCGTGGGGAAGACCCACGTATTCCCAATGTCTTCTTTGCGTCGGGTCGGCTTGAAGTACGGCTTTCGCGAACTCGCGCATCACTCCGGCGTCGGCCGAAGGCAACATTCGCAGCATGGAAAAAGATCCGTAAAAGTAAACGTCGAGCGAATTGAAAAAGGGATAATCCGCGCATTCGCGCACCCAAAACCGCTGCTGCGTATCCCAGACGGTGGCCTCGGGCAAAAAAGAAAGGGTATTGCATAATTGCGTAACAAAACGTGCAACTTGCGCGCCTGGGCCGACTTTGACTGAATCGCCTTTTTCGAAAAGGGCTTCGCTTTGCGCTGCAGTTCTCTCGTGGAAACGGCGTAGCATATCCAAAGCCGAGTCGGCGGTTGAAAGCGCCTCCACGGCCATCTCCGTGGCGCGATCCGGCGTATCGGGAAAAAATATTTCGTAACGCTTACGCGAAGAAACGCCCGGCAGTTCGATGCGGGGAAAATCCAGGGACAGGGCGAAGGTAATTTCCCGGGTTGCGCCCGGAGGGATGATGGTGGTGGCGCAAATGGCTCCGCTTAAAAGTTCACGTCCGCTATACACGCCTTTATCGAATTCCGGTCCCAGGCGGCCCGTGTCCAGCGCCTCCTTGACCACGTTTTCCTCATGGCTGCCGTAATAGGCGGGCTTGACGGAAATCTCCCAGGCCGAATCGTCGTCACAGCCGGCCAATAGGCTGAGGACGCCTTGCAAATCGCCGCTTTCCCGGCCGGAAGTTTGCCGCATGGCAACTCCCTGCACGGATATCCCTTCCGTTGACTTAAAGCTAGTCCGAGAGTTGACTTGGTGCGAGGCGGTTTTCTGCAACAGGAATTCGGCGTCCTGCACGCCGGGCCTTTTTTTCAAGACGTTATACCCGCAAAGGTTTTCCTGGGTTTGCAAAAGCGTGGCTTCGATGGATTCGGTTCCGGGATTTTCCAAGGTGAAGCGGCACAAAACCACGGGAAGCGCCAACAAACGCTCATCGCCGGGAACCGCCAGGCTGAACTGCAAGCGTGTAAGCCGTAAAGTCTGTCCCGGCGCAGAGTATGTGGTACGGGCCAAGGGGTATAATGCTTGGTACTCCATGCTCTGCGAGGGATAGCCTGACACGCCCGCATCTTCCGCATCATCCGCAATTTTCGACGCTCCCTTTGCCGAGGAAGAACCGATTAACGAGGCGCGGATATGATGGGGCAGCCGCAAAGCAGCGGAAAAAAAATCCAGCAAGAGATAGGCATTGGCGAGACGAATATTCCCTTTTCCGGATGCCTCCAAGTCAGCGCAGGCTTCCAGGGTGCGACGGGACAGCGCAATGTGCCAGCGTTCCAACCGCTCGCGGTTATCGGCGTATAAACGGGGATGGTTTCGCATCTCCTCCAGGCGGCGTATCGCATCCTCCTGTCCGATTCCGGCTTCCAGCCAGGGGGAAGCGTCGTCCTCGAGTCCGCGCCGCAAAGTAAAATGGTGGTTTCTGCGCATCAGGGCGGCAAAATCGGCGAGAGTCGGTTCGGGCTCTCCCGGAAAGGGGCGCTCGCAAAAAAAGAAGTTTTGCAGCTTGATAGCGTCCGGTACGGCTCCGGTAACGTGGAGCCCCGGAGCGAAATGCAAAGCGGGGGTGCCGCCTGCCGGGGTAACCGTAAAGCTACTGCCGATACCCCCCACGGCCATGCCGGTATTTTCCGGCAGGGTGGAAATGGGGATGTACCAGGGCTGAATGAACTCGCGGGCGTTGCTGGGACGCATCAAGTCGTCCACTTGGCCCGCGAGGGTCGATTTATCCAGGGAAAAGGGGGATTCGTTCATGGCACCTTTAGTGGCAAAAAAGGCGATTCCCGTTTACGGGAATTAGAATTCCGCCTTTCGGGCTTTGATGGGAACTCCTTTGATACGCACGCCTTTCATTTTGGCGAGTATTTCGTCCATAGAATCCACCGGAACCTCGGCTAAAGAATGTTTCGAGCCCACTTCGATGGCGCCGAAAATCTTGCCCGGCAAGCCGGTTTCCCCGGCCAAGGCGCCTAACACGTCTTTAGGGCGCGCCCCATGGGTTCTACCGATGTTGAGGAAAATCTTGACGGTGGGAAAGCCGCCCAGATAGTCGGTTCCCTCATCCTTGCCCGTGCGTTCCGGAACTTTGGGCAGCGACATTTGCAACAAAGCGCTCGCCACGTCGACGGCGGTGAACTCATCTTCCATAAGGCGTTCCACCATAACGGAAACCTTTTTCGAGGTTCCCGAGCGCATGGTTTCGCGGACCTTCTCCAGCAAGAGCGCATATTGGGCCGATTCCACGTCGTCGAGCGAAGGAATGGGTTTGCGCTCCACCTTGGCCTTCATGAACTTTTGAATCTCACGAAGCTTATAGGCCTCTTTTCCCGTGATGAAGCTGATGGCCAGGCCTTCCTGACCGGCGCGTCCCGTACGGCCGATGCGGTGCACGTAATCTTCTTCATCCTTGGGAAGGTCGTAATTGAAAACCGCTTCCACGTTTTTCACGTCGATGCCGCGGGAAGCCACGTCGGTGGCCACGAGAATTTCGATTTGGCCGGTGCGGAAACGCCCCATCACGCGATCGCGCTGGGTTTGCTTGACGTCGCCGTGCAAACCGTCGGAAGAGTAGCCGCGCGCTTGCAATTGCCCCACCAATTCATCGACGCGCAGGCGGGTGTTGCAAAAAACGATTCCCAGCTTCACGTTATGCACGTCGAGGCAACGGCACAGGGCCTCAAGCTTCATGTGGTTTCTGACTTCGATATAATGCTGCACCGTCTGGGGTACGGTCAAGGCTTCCTGCGTAATGCGTATCGTTTTGGGATCGTTCTGATACTTCTTGATGAGATGACGGATGCCGGGAGGGATGGTCGCCGAAAAGAGCACGGTTTGCTTTTCTTCCGGCATGGCTTTGAGAATGGTTTCCAAGTCTTCCTGAAACCCCATGTCGAGCATTTCGTCGGCCTCGTCCAAAACCACCAATTTGACGCCGTCGAGTTTCAAGGAACCGCGGTTCAAATGATCGATGAGCCGGCCCGGCGTGCCGATGACGATTTGCGCGCCCCTGCGCATGCCTTGTAATTGGCGCTCATAGGGTTGGCCGCCGTATACCGGAAGCGGGTGAACTCCCTTTTTATGCTTGGCCAGTTTATTCACCTCTTCGGCGACTTGTATGCAAAGCTCCCGAGTAGGGCAGAGAATCAGCGCTTGGGTAAAAGCTTTGCCGGCTTCCACCAATTCGACTGCGGGTACGGCGAAGGCGATGGTTTTTCCGGTGCCGGTACGGGATTGCCCCGTAACGTCATGGCCCTCGAGAATGAGGGGAATGGCTTCGCTTTGAATGGGCGTGGCTTCTTCGAAGCCCATTTCGGAGATGGCTTTTTGCACCTCTTTGGAAAGAGGCAGATCGGTAAAAGGAATTTTGGACATGGAGAACCTTTAGCAGGGGGGACTTGGCGGTATGCTTGATTATTTAATGGGCCAAACTTACCAATGAAAGGGCCCTTTTGCCAGCCCCTGGCAATCCGCTCCCATCCCGCCCCCTAATTTTCCGATGAATTCACCCGGATAATTGCGAAAACTCTGCGAATTAGTATAATACTCATCGATTTAACCCCCGAATGGCCCTAAATCTTGCAAATCAGCTTCCCGACGGCTACCTTTCACTGTTTTTAAGGTTGTCAAGGGCCGAACCAGGCAGTATCCCATTCAGGCAGTTTCCAATTCAAGCAAAGCATAACTCACCCTGCAGACTTACACCTCCATGACACTCATCGAGCGATTCCGCTCATTGTCATTCCAACACCCATTTTTTCACTGATCGAAACAAACCCCGCGCGGCGAGTGCCGTGCACCAAAGGAGCCGAAAGCGCATGTCCAAACAAACCGTAGAAATCACCCTTGCCGATGGCAAAGTCATTTCCCTAGAATCCGGCCGTATGGCCAAACAAGCCGGCGGAGCCGTCATCGTCCGTCTGGGCGACACCATGGTGCTTTGCACCGTTTGCGCCGGACCCGAATCCAAAGGCGACTTCTTCCCCATGACGGTAGAATATCGGGAAAAATATTATGCCGCCGGCAAACTTCCCGGTGGATATATCAAACGCGAAGCCCGCCCCAGCGATAAAGAAACCCTCACTTGCCGCATCATCGACCGTCCCTTGCGCCCCATGTTTCCCGAGGGCTACAAACGCGAAGTGCAAATCGTGTGCACCGTCATTTCCTCCGACGAAAAATATGACGCCGATACCTTGGCGCTCATCGGTTCGTCCGCCGCAATCGGCCTGTCCTCCCTGCCCTTCGAAGAACAAATCGCAGCGGTTCGGGTTGTCGGCAGCATCGACGGTACCTTCATCATCAATCCCACCTTCGAGGAAATCGAAGAAGCCGATATCGAATTGATAGTCGCAGGCACGGAAAGTTCCATCAATATGGTGGAAGGTTCGGCCTTTGAAGTTTCCGAAGAATTGATGCTCAAAGCCGTGTTAGCGGGTCACGAAGCCATCAAATCCATCGTGAAGGGACAGCGCGAACTCATCTCCCGCTTTCCGGTTGAAAAGGAAGTTTTCGCTTTGCCTCCCCGCGACGAAGCATTGTTCGCCCGGGTCGAAGCCGTAGCCAAGCCGTTGCTTATTGAAGCCTTGCACAAGCCCATGCTCAAAGCCGAGCACTATGCCACTATGGGCAAAATCAAAAAGGAAACGGTCGCGGCGCTATCCGAGGAATTTCCCGATCGCGAAGCGGATATCAAATCCGCGGTCGAAGATATTCAGTGGCGCGAAATGCGCGAAATGGTCCTTTCGGAAAAAGTCCGCATCGACGGCCGGGGCCCCGCGGATATCCGTCAAATCGATATCGATACCCAGGTTCTGCCCCGCGCCCATGGTTCCGCGATTTTCCAACGCGGCGAAACCCAAGCCCTGGTGGTTTGCACGCTTGGCACCAAAATCGACGAACAGCGCATCGATTCGCTGCAAGGCGAAAGCTTCAAGAATTACATGCTTCACTACAACTTCCCCGGATTTTCGGTGGGAGAAGCCAAGCGCATGATGTCGGTCAGCCGCCGCGAAATCGGCCATGGCTACCTGGCCGAGCGCGCCTTGGCTCCGGTATTGCCCACCGGCTCGTCCTTTCCTTATACCATCCGTCTCGTTTCCGACATCATGGAATCACATGGTTCCTCCTCCATGGCCTCGGTTTGCGGCGGTTCGCTGGCCTTGATGGACGCGGGAGTGAGAACCAAGGCTCCCGTTGCCGGTATAGCCATGGGCATGGTTTCCGACGGAACCCGCTTCGAAACCCTTTCCGACATCAACGGCACCGAGGATCATCTCGGCGATATGGACTTCAAGGTTTGCGGCACCGCCGAAGGCCTCACTTCCTTCCAAATGGACATCAAGCTGCGGGGCTTGACCACCGAGTTGATGGAACGGGCTTTGGCCCAAGCCAAGCAAGGCCGTCTGCATATTCTCAGCAAGATGAACGAGGTTATGTCCGGTCCCCGGGAGCTTTCCAAGCTCGCCCCCGCGATACTTCAGAAGAAAATCCCCGCCGACCGCATCAAAGACATCATCGGCCCGGGCGGAAAAGTCATCCGCGGCATCCAGTCCAATACCGGAGCCAACCTCAATATTGACGACGAAGGCAATCTCACCATCTCGGCGGCGCATCGCGGCAACGCGCTTATGGCGCTTAAAATGGTGGACGAACTTTTCGCCGAAGCCGAAGTGGGAACCATCTACCAGGGCAAGGTCAAGGGCATTACCACCTTCGGCGCCTTCGTGGAAATCCTGCCGGGCAAGGAAGGCCTCGTGCATATTTCCGAACTGGCCTTTACCCGCGTGGAAAAGGTCGAGGACGTGCTTTCCATGGGAGACGAAATCGAAGTGAAATGCATCGGCGTCGATCCCCAGGGCAAGATCAAGCTGAGCCGCAAGGCGATGCTGGTCGAGGCCTAAGCCTAACCTTTAGAGTAAGTCGTTCATTCCGAGACATACGAGGCCGGCTACGAAGCCGGCCTTATTGTTTATACCCAAGTGTTTCTTCCAAAGCCAATCCCGTGATGGCTATCAATTCCGCCAGTGTTTTATCGTCGATATTCAGCGGCGGCAACCAATAGAGGGTATCGCCCAAGGGACGCAACAAGGCTCCGTGCCTGACCGCGGCCTGATAAACCTGGTAACCCGTACGTTTCCCCGCTTCGCCCGGCTCCAAGCGTAAGTCCGCCGCAGCCATGCCGCCCAAGGCGCGGATACGCGTCAGCCTTCCGGTGCGCGCGGCCAAAGCTTCCCAGCCTTCGCGCATTTTGCTTTCCAGCTTGCGTGCCTTCGCACAAATATCTTCCTCCGCATAAATCTTTTGCGCTTCCAAAGCCACGGCCGCGGCCAAGGCGTTTCCCGCATAGGTGTTCGAGTGCAAAAAGGAGCGGCCTTCCTTGTAATCGCCGTAGAACAAATCGTAAACCGCGTCGCTGGTGAGCATGGCCGATAGGGGCAGCCAGCCCGCCGTTAGTCCTTTGGAAAGGCAGACGAAATCGGCTTCGATTCCGGCATGTTCCATGGCCAGCATTTTTCCGGTACGCCCGAACCCGGTGAGGATCTCGTCGGCGATCAGGTAAACGTCATGCTCGCGGGTCCATTTCCGCAAACGTCGCAGCAAATCGGGGCTGTAAAGACGCATTCCCCCCGCACCCTGCAAAACCGGCTCCACCACCACGGCACATAGTGTTTCACTTTGGGAATCCAATTGGGCTTCCAGGGAAGGCCAGTAAGTGGCGCAGTCGTCCCACCGCGCGGCTGCGGGGCCTTCACCGGTAGATTCCCCCGCGGCCCCGGGTCCTTCTCCGTAGGGCAGTCCCCGCAACATTTTCACTTCGGGCAACCAGGCGGCATAGGCTTCTTTGTAGATGCCCAGGTCGCTCAGGGCCAAGGCTCCGGTGCTTTCTCCGTGATATCCGTTTTCCAAAGCCATGAATTGCGTCCGCCGCCGATTTCCTCGCAGGCTATGCGCGTGCAGGCTCATCTTGAGGGCGATTTCCACGGCCATTGATCCGTCGCCGGCGTAGAATACCCGGGTCAGCGAGGGAGACAGGGAAGTCAGTCTTTCCGAAAGTTCCACCAGGGTGTCCTGCGCCGTGTTGGCGAGGATGACATGTTCGTAGCGCCCCGCCTGTTTTTCCAAGGCGGCCCGCAGGCGGGGATGGCCATGGCCCAGGGTTTTGCACCACCAGCTGGAGATGGCGTCGATGACCGTGCTTCCGTCGCGCAAATAGAGGCGGCTGCCTTCGGCGCGTTCGATTTCGAGCGGGGGAAAGGAGGCGTAGTCCTTCATCTGGGAACAGGGGTGCCAGATATGCTGTAAATCCCTTTCGATAAGATTCATGTCTGACCTAGGGGGTATGCGAGCCGTTACGTACGGTCTGCGGCTGCGAAGCTGGGACCAGGTGCAGCGCCTGCAACAAGGCTTCGGCTTTGGCCATGGCTTCGGCGTATTCTTCCGCGGCATCCGATTCCATCACGACGGCGCCGCCGCATCCGATGGAGACTTCGCCCTGGGCCAGCACCAGGGTACGGATGACCATGCTGAGGTCCATGGCACCGTCATAGCCCAGATAGCCGAGGGCGCCGGAATAGACGCCACGCGGGGCGCCTTCCAGGCCGTTGATGATTTCCATGGTGCGTAATTTGGGGGCGCCCGTCATGGAGCCGCCGGGAAAACAGGTCCGGACGGCATCCAAAGCGGCGAACTCGGGGCGCAGTTTTCCATGCACTTCGGAAACCAATTGCAATACCGAGGGATGCACCTCCACTTGCATCATGGCGGGTGCGGTTACGCTTCCGGGTTCGCAGATTTTACCGAAGTCGTTACGCACCAAATCGACTATCATCAGGTTCTCGGAGAAGTCCTTGCCGTGCGAAAGCAATTCGGCGGTAAGCCGCGCGTCATCACGGCCATCGGGTTCGCGTCGGCGCGTGCCCTTGATGGGACGGGAAACCAGCTCTCCGTGCGTGTCGAGTTTCAGGAAGCATTCCGGGGAGGACGAAAGCACTTCAACTCCGGGAAACCGGTAATAGGCCGCGTAGGGCGCGGGATTCACCCGGCGTAGAACGCGGTAGAGGTCGGTGGCTGACCCGGACCACGGAAGTTTCAAGGTTTGGGTAAGGCAGACTTCGTAAGTTTCGCCTTCACGTATGGCGGCTTGGATGGTTTTGATGGCTTCCTGATACTTTTCGCGGCCCAGGCTTTCTTGCGGGGCCTGCCGGGGAGAATCGGAGTCGGAGTGCCCGGCAGCTACCGGGCTTGCTTCTGCATCAAGCACGGTTTCGAGGCTGCATTCGTTTAAGGCAAGGCTGCTCCAGGTTTCCCGCACTTGAGTGAACCAAGCGTCTTCATCGCCTTCCGGCCCGGTTTCGCCGGTAGCAGGCGCTTTGGCGGCGGGAATGGAAATCGCATAAACCCGTTGACCGGCATGATCAAAAGCTAAGAGTCGATCCGGTTCCATGAAATGCCCATCGGGCGGGCCGAGCGGGTTTCCGGTTTTTAATCCGTCACGATAACGCGGTGGGGAAGTGAATTCCCGTAATTCATAGCCGAGATAACCGACCAAGCCGCCGGAGAAGGGGAGTCGCGACAAAGGCGGCGTCCGGGAAACCCGGCGGCGGGCCAGATAGTCTTTTAAAAAGGAGAAGGGGTCGCCTTCGTGTTGACTTCCATGCGTGTGAACACTGGCGCCCCGTATTTCAAACGTGCGGGCGCCTCTGCCCATGAAGGAAAAGCGCGGGATGGCCGAGGCTGGTTCCTGCGCTTCGCGCTTGTGATTACCCAGCGGATCGCGGCTGTCGAGCCAGAAAGAAGTGGGGGACCCCTCGAAGAAATTCAGGAAAACCGACTCGGGGTCGCGCCAGGGCAATTCCAGGCATTGGGGTTCGTTATCCTTGGCCGCGGACATGGGCACGGTGGGTAACTTGCGCGTATCGCCGGTTCTGAGTGGTGAGGGATATGTTTTGCCGGCAGGCTTTCCGCTGAGCAGCAGGAAATTTTCCATGAGCAGGTGGCCGTTGGGTGTTCCAATGGATTCGGGATGGAATTGTAAACCGAAGTGGGGCCGCCCCGGTGCAGCCAACCCCATGATGACGCCGTCTTCCTCGGACCAAGCGGTAACTTCGTCGCCATGCGGTTCCGGCGCGGTTACGGCCAGGGAATGGTAGCGCACCGCCGGAAAGGATTCGGGGAGTCCCTGGAATAATCCCGTTCCCCGGTGGCGTATGGCGGAAATTTTACCATGCCGGACTTGGGGCGCATGCCCTACCGCGAATCCCAATTCCAGGGCCAGCCCCTGATGGCCGAGGCAGATACCTAGTATCGGACACTCGGGAAAAGCGGAGAAGATTTGGGAGCAAATGCCGAAGTCGTTGGTTTGGGCGGGGTGTCCGGGGCCGGGTGAAATCACGATATTATCGAAGGAAAGGGAACGAATCCCGGCCAAATCCATTTCATCGTTGCGAATCACCAAAGGCTTTACCCCGTTCAGCCGCCACAGAAGCTGGAACAGGTTATAGCTGTAGGAGTCGTAATTTTCTAGGAGCAGCGTCTGGATCATAATGGGGATGGGCGTTCAAGCCGAAATAAAGAATAACAACAATGTCGGCCCTCCGAACTTAGCATAAATGTTAAGTTCGAGCGGAAAATTTCCGGTATTTCCCCCTTTTCGGGAATTCAGGGGGGCACCCCACTCCATGCATGTGACCGCCATCACCCGGGCTCCCCGAACCCGCAACCCTGAAAGTATCTTTTTTCCTCAAACCAATATTGCGAATAAACCGTGCCGCTCAAAACCTACATCCGCCTGGCCGGAACCAACGGATTCCTTCCCGGGCCAATCGACCTTCCCGGTCGTGAGAACGCCTACCTGCTGCTGGAAGGCGCGCACGCCGTGCGCATGTTGAGCCGCCGTAGCAACGGTTTTACCGGCACCCGCCACTTCCGCTTCCACGAACCCTTCTTCGCCTCTTTTCCTTTGGACAAAGCCTACCCCTCCTTGATGGAATGCCTGTGCCATGGCGGCACGTTGCCCGTGGTGGAAATTTCGCTGTGGGATTTGGTGGAGGGTAGCGTCGAGGAAGAGCCGAAGGAAAAGCGGGTGTTTCTCTTTACGCTTGAGAATGTGCGGCTGACGCAGGTACGGACGCGGATGCGCGAGGCGCGTTTGGACCGGATTCGCGGCGGCAAGTTGATGCAGGCGCGGGTAGGCATGGTCTATGACAAGGTGACCTGGCTGCATGACGAAGGGTATATCCTTTTCTGGGACAGTCTGAAGGATACGGGCAAGGAAGAGGCCAAGCCGGAGGAGGATTGGGACGAAGCGGAACCCGCGGCGGCGCCTGAGAAAAAGGCCGTGGAGGTGTTGTTGCAAAACCCTCTGTGGGACGTGGCGGAAGTGGGCTTCAACGAGGAGGCGACGCTGTCGGTTGACTGCGAACTGCCGGAGGAACACAAAAGCCGCAAGCGGGTGGAGTTCGTGCTTTTCGCCAAGACACCGAAGGGGCCCGAACAAATTGCCAAAGCCGACGGGTTTACCGAGAACGGACGCGCGACATGTAAGATGCCGGTGTATAAGCCGCGCTACCGTGGGGAAGACGGCGAGGCGCTTAAAGAGGTGGAATATTTTTTCACGGCCAAGCATACCCTGTCGGAGCCGGTGGATTCGGGAGCCAAGCCCGAGGGCGTGAAGTCGGTGGATAAGATGGCGGATCCGCTGATTGATACGCATGTGGTGGCGGGCGTGACCTTCGGTTTCGATTCCAGCTTTTTGCATCCGGACCAGATTCCGAAATTAAAAGAGTTGTGCGAGAAAATCGCGGCCTGGAGGAAGAATTATCCGGACGGTAAGATGGCGTTGTTCGGGCATACGGATGCGGTGGGCAAGGAAACGTATAACAAAGGGCTGTCGGAGCGGCGGGCGCGTTCGGTGTATGCGTTTTTAATGGGCGATCCGAGCGTGTGGGAGGAATTGCATAAGGAGGAGAGTTGGAGTTTTGCCTGCACGCAGGCTTTGGTGAAACAGGCGGGTTACGACCCCGGGGCAATTGATGGGGCGGATGGGCCTAAGACGCAAGGGGCGGTGAAGGATTTTCAGGAGGCGCAGGGTCTCAAGGCCGATGGGATTGCCGGGCCGCAGACGCGGGAGGCGCTGTTCATCGAATTCATGCGGGCGGTTCCGAAAGCGCAGAAATTGGCCCTGACGCCCAAACACTTCGACAAGGTGGACGGGCAACCGCATATGGGTTGCAGCGAGTTCAATCGGGTGGAGGTGACGGAGGATAAGAGCGAGGCGAACCGGCGGGTGACGGTGGTGCTGGTGAAGTCGAGCCAGACGTTTCCGGTGGAGTATCCCTGTAAGCGCGGGAATATCGGGCCGTGCCAGGGCCAGGTGAAGAAGGCGGGAGAGCGGCGGACGAAGGGGTTTGGGTGCGCGTTTTATGATGGGTTGGTGGTTGAGAAAAAGGGCAACAATGTAAAACCCCCTATAAATCGGAAAGTGAAATTTGTTGGAATTACCGATGAGCAGGTCAAGCAGTATGTTAATCTCCCCTCAGGTAAAATAGGTAATGGAATTGAACGGTTTTTAGAAGTTGAAATTGAAGGCGCTGCCGATGGGCAGCCTGTTTTTTGGACCGTTTCAGGAAATGAAAATAATAGCAAAAGGACTGATCCTAAAACGGGAATTCGAGCATCCGAACCCGAAGCGCTAAAACCTTTCAAAATCGAGCCACCGTTAAATGCTCCCAGAGTCGAAATGAGCACAAAGGTTAAGAATAAAAAATCTTCCATCATCCTTAGTTGTGGGGTCGCAGGAGGAGATAGCTTTATCGTAGAAGCGGGGGTATCCAAAGAGAAAATGGATGTAAAAGTTACTGTAGTTAATTGGAGAAAGCTGGAATACGAAATTATTCAACCCCTTTCCAAGGGCGAACATCGCCTTACCGATTACACCGTTTTCAATGCAGATAAAACTCCCGGACTGTCTGTAAAATCGAAGGATTATTTAAAAAAGGTTTTGGGGAATTGTTTTGTTGAATTTGACCAAGCACACGCCGACGTCTTTGGAAAAAAGGATATTCCACTTAATGGAGAGCACAACATTTTTGATGGGAAGTATCTCAGAAAAAACCCTGGGAAGAAAATTGTGGTTCTTTCATTTGATCAAACTGAAGAAATTCTACGCAATAAAGGAAAACATCAAAAAAACCATCGTACTGCCTCCATGGTTTGGTGCGATTATTTGGCCGATTTTATTGAGTGGGACGAATTATTTTCAGGCATAGTTGAACCAGCTGATCTACTTACCGAGCGGGTAATATTTGAAAGAGCGATTGATAATGCCTTAGGCTATCCACACGGAAGCTACTCAATATCCCAAATTCAATGGGGCGCAACTAAATGGCAAGATGTTTCCTCAGGCATCCCAATATGGAAAGAAATTTCATCACCATCGGATCCTGGCTGGGAATTTAAAAAGGGCGGTATTCTATCAAATGAAGCAGAAATAAAAGACCATATTCAATTTAAAGATTTTCGGACAGTTGCGATTCGATTTCCGGATTCAAAACCGAATTATCCTGGTAAGATAATTGAAAAGAATATTGGAGGCCAATTCACCGATAAAGGTGCGATAATCGGACTGACAATAAGGATCCGTGGGATAGCGTGCGAAATGGATACGAATGGTGCAGCATTAAATGGTGATATTTGGATGAATACATTTGCAGGAGAAGCTCATGATGTAGGCATGGCTGCAGTTATTGCCCATGAGCTTGCACATAACATGGGCCAAGCCTATGCTGATAAATCGATTGACTCCGTTTTTGGCCGACCTACGGCTAAACAGATTCCGGGAGTCCCCTTCCCAAAGGGAGTACCTGAAGGTGATATGTACGGTGGAAAAGGCCATCAGGGAACACATTGTGCCAATGGAGTAAAAAACAAAAGTGCCAAATCCTTCCATACCACAGTGGCAGCCTTAGAGCGAACGTGCATAATGTTTGGCGCTTCAGGAATGGATGATCCAAGTGAGTATTCATTTTGTACAGATTGTACGTCGTACATTAAGGCAGAAAATATTAGTGATATTCGAAAATCTTGGAGTTCCTTATGAGCATTCGATCGATATATGGTTTTGTAGTAGCTTTAATTTTTTTTTCTTGGGGATTTAATATGAGCATTGATAAAGGCCCACTGGGATTTTCAGGCCAGGATTATTGGAACGCTAAGAATATTTCTTTAGGAGATATTTCAGGCCCTTGGCTTTGGGATGAGATTTCAAAAATTGTTATCGACGTTCCGAGCAAAGTCGACTTAGGCGAACACTCTAGCATACCGTTAATTTGCTTAAGAACAGGATCAAAAGAAAAGTTTAGACTCTTTTCACTTAAACTCACTTCGCAATTAGTTTTGGTACATTTGGAATCAGGGACTATTATAATTGACAAGCTTACAAAGTCACCGGATAGACTAAACACCCATAAAACTTCTCCTGGCTTTATAAGTGATAGAGCTCAAGTAAATCTATTAGAAAAAATTGATCCAAGCTTGGCGATTGGAAAATTTGTCGCCAAGATAATTTGTGGACCAGAAGCCTCGAATCAACGCTTTTTTGAAATTATTCCAGAAAAAAGAAACGAAGGAATGACTGGATCCCTTTCTGCGTTAGAAACATTCCGCCAAGTAGGAGCACCCCCAACGAATTATCACTATTTTGATTCACTAGAGATACAACAATTGCCGCTCGACACTGATGTTAAAAGAGTTTCCAAATGGATTATTTCCAAGGCCGCAACAGGAAGTTCATCGAAATTTCAGGTCCGGCTTTCCTTCAAGGTTCAAGGTCTTCCCAAATTTGTTTTTCCCCAAAAGAAAGTAATTCTTGATTCAAAGAAGCGAAAGATTTATGGATACATTCCGATTAGTTTCATTGGATTTGATGAGGATAGGCAGTTGGTTGTCCAGCAGTCGCTTGATATGCCGATTTTTATTAAACCTGAGGGCGAGTCCGATTCGCCTTGGTTATCGGGACACGTAATAATGGATGTATCCGCAATGCTACCGGCTGCTGGAAAAATGTCCGCACTTTCACTTTGGGTGTTTAGTATGGACCAGAGTGGAATGCTTGAATTTGAAATATTGAAGTAAATCATGATCTGTACCTCGTTTGACAAAGTCGCATTGGGACGCAAAGCCGTAAGTGGTCCATGGGGCGGAGATGGCGGCACCGTTCCCCACAACCTGATTGTCATTGATTACAACAATACCATCCACACAATGTGCGTCTTTCATGAACTGGGCCATATCATGAATCCGCGCAAAGGTTCTTTCTGATATTCGGAATCTTGGCCATGAGGAAACCTTATGAGGAATTTTTGTATTCATGGGTTGATTGTATTTTTTGTTGGAGATACGATAACTATGGCAAATGAAATCTGACCCTTGAATCTTTCCGGAGACCAATATTGGAATATGCCGCTTAGTCATACGGGTGACATCGGAATGGATAGGTTGGGAGAGATCGATGGTATGCTATTGGACGCCCCTCCCCGGATTTTCCTGGACCGACATTCCACAATTCCATTGATCGCACTTAGAACTTCCCCGAAGTTCAAAGCGCAGAATTCATCGTTGGCAAAAACTGCACAGTTAACGATTGTTCATTTGGAAACCGGGATTACTCAAGTGGTAAAATTCCAAAAGAGCCCCGACATTGAAGATCCCAATCCACCCTCTCCCGGCTGGATAAATGAATGGGTGGAGGAGGAACTGAAATCTTTTGTCAACCTTGGCCCGGAAATCGGAAAATACCTTTTAAGGCTTCTTGATGGACCTGAAGCATCGAATTCCAGGGTGATTCAGATTTTTCCCGAACCGAATTCAGAAAATAGCCAAGAGACGAAGGAAAAATTGCATCACTTAAGAATAGGCTCCAGTGGAATGCTCATGGATTTCATTGAAAGACGAATTTTTTATGAAGCCTTTGTCGCTATTGTTGCAGCAATCGTGGGGTTTGCCTTTGGGTGGCTTTATATTATTGTACGGATTTTAAAAAGAAGGTCTTCTGTTGTTGTAAGGCAGGCATAAAAAGGTTCTCCTAGTTATGGGACTAGGAGAACCCAAAAGGGATTTAGGATGTATGACATGTTGGGGAGCATGTAGCACATCCATCGGCTGTCCTATACGTTAGCTTGGCCTTTTCCACCGCACTTCGGCAATTGGAATGCCAGCCTAAATCCTTTTTACTTTGGATTCGACTTAACCAAGCACATCCTTCTTCATGGACTTCGTGATCTCCATTTGGCTGCGCGGTATTGTTTACATAATAATTTGGCATAATGCCCTCCGATATTTTTATTGGATGTAGCGAATAGAAGAATCTCTATAGCTTTAACCAATGTAACGCCTGATACGGACAAATTTTGTCCCTGTGAAGAATTCCTTCAAAATTTTTTAATCCCCAACATTTCCGCAGAAATACTCGTAACTCGTTGATATTAAATAAAATGCGGCGAATTTGAGCCCTATATCGATATATCGCGATATGTTTAAGTGCTCATTTGAGCAGTAGGGTAACATGGAAATTGCTAATTTTAAAAGGGTGAGCAATGTCGCTCTACCAATCGAAAGGTTCTAATTATGAGTGGAAGAAAAGTGATTCACGTTGTTCCTAATAAGAAGGAGGGTGGATGGGATGTAAAACAACAAGGGAAATCCGAACCCATAAGCCACCATCGGTTAAAGGAACGTGCTGTAGACAGAGGAAAGAGTGAGGCAAAGGATGCCCCAAAGGGGCAAATTAAAATCCATAAGCAGGGTGGTCAGATCCAAACTGAACACACTTACGGGGGAGAGCCCAACGGTATTCCTGGTTAGGATTGAGTAGGTCCAGAACTTCCATTTTCTGGACCTACTTTTTACTAAAATTTTCATTTCATAAATAATTAGGAGATGGTGTGTCAAAAAGAAGAGTCGTTCATGTAGTGCCAAATAAAAAGGGAGGCTGGGATGTAAAGAAACAAGGCGAACCTAATCCTGTTAGCCACCATAGGCTCAAAGAAAGAGCCGTGGAATCTGGGAGAAAAGTTGCAAAAGATTCATATAGTGGACAATTAAAAATCCACAAGCAGGATGGCAGAATTCAAGCTGAACATACCTACGGCGGAGAAATCGCAAAGAGAAGCACTGTACGAAAGAAGAAAATATGGGGTGGAACGGATAATACAGGACCAGAATTAAAATGAAATTAAGCAGTTTCCTAAATAAGTTTTATACACATTCTAACCATGCTAGTAACGCGGCAAGGCAACTTTCTTTTGCAGGAATAGCAATAGCATGGATTTTTCGCCAAAGTAATGGTGAAAAGAATGTGCTTGCGATCTCACTAATTTGGGCGATGACGCTATTTGCTTTTTCTTTACTGCTTGATTTGCTTCAATATTTTGTTAGTTCAATTATTTGGGGGTGTTTTCATAGGAAATATGAGGATCAAGGTAAACCTCCTGATTTTGAAATCAAAGCGCCTTCCAAATTGAACAAATTCGGGTATGGTTGCTACTATACCAAGATTATATCAGTTCTAGCTGGTTATGTTTTTGTCATTACATTTTTGCTTTCTACACTTGTAAAGCAAAATTAGCTATGAAGGAGAGTCTCACATGGAAGAATGGAAACAAGCAGCAGAAAGAGTTGAATTTGAGCATATTTATCGGGAAATTCAGTTAATTAAAAGAAATTTTTCAAACATACTACAATCATGTATGGATTTAGAGATAGCAAACAATTCTCCTGAATTCATTGCATTCAAAAAGGAGTCAGATAGGTACTCATATCGTTTTATGGATAATGAATATTTCATGTATTTGAATATTACCATACAAAAGGATGAAGATTGGAGACGCGTAAAACCAATAGGTATTGTGGAAATATGGACCAAAATGGGGATTGAAAATAAGCCAAGAAAGGTATTCCAATTTACTATTCCACCCGATGGATTAGTCCCAGAAATAGGCTCGGGGGACTTTCGAAGGAATAAATATTATGAAGAAATCTTAGGGTATATTTTAGGCAATACTTTAATTGACATGGTTGATTCATAAATTGGGATTGGGCCTTGTTCTTATAAATAATTTTACATGAACAAGGAGACTATTATGGATAATGAAAATGAACGTGAACCAATGACTCATTCGGAATTGCAAAATCCGGTTCATGGTGACCGGCTAATCCGATTCAAAGTGACCGGCCGATCCGGTTCAAGATGACCGGTTCGGACGATTGACCCGAGGGTGAAAATCCGGTTCAAAGTGACCGGTTTTCGTCCTTCTCAATCCA
>JBGTHM010000090.1:0-63144 GCA_041746255.1 Fibrobacteria bacterium
CAAAATCCGTACCCAAAGTGACCGGCAATGAGTAACTTCTAATCGGTTGAAATCCGGTCCATGGTGACCGGCTATGACAAGGGTGGCTGTCGGTCACTTTGAACCGGATCGCCCGGTCACTTTCACCGGATTCTGCACTAGTTTGTATTTTAACGCGTTAATGGCCTTAAAGCAAGGAATTTAACCAGGGAGAAGGCAATGCGGACGAGGAGGCCATTTTCCGCGATTTCAGCCTGATGCGGCTTCCTAACTGGACTTTTCTAGAAAAATGTAGTATTTTCTACAATAGTCATGGAAAAAGAAATCCAAATCTCGGCGGTGGTTTCCAGGACCACCAAATCGATGCTGGAGCGGCAAGCGCGGGCCAGCGGCATCAAAAAAGGCCGCTTGGTAGAAGATGCCTTGCGCCACCACCTGCTGGCATTGCAAGAGCTAC
Source organism: Fibrobacteria bacterium (assembly GCA_041746255.1). Classification (GTDB taxonomy): domain Bacteria; phylum Fibrobacterota; class Fibrobacteria; order UBA11236; family UBA11236; genus JBGTHM01. The sequence continues at coordinate 437 of JBGTHM010000090.1, forward strand.
CCGCCGACGTCATTATCCACCCCAGGCTCGTAGTGACGACCGATTCCGGCAAGACCATCCTGTCCCAGATCGAGACCGGCAAGGCCAATGCCGCGCTCCGCGATTTAATGCACGATGGAGATTAGGCGGCTTCAAGCCGAAGACGACCGCTCCCAGTTCCAATCCGGCCACCCGGAATTGGACCGTTTTTTCCACCAATACGCGGGGCAAAACCAGTTCAAATTGCACATCGGCGTGACCTATGTGGCCGTCGAGGGCAGCCGGATTGCCGGTTACATGACAGTCGCACCGGGCCATATTGAAATCGAAGACTTGCCGGCGTCTTTGCGCAAGAAATTGCCTGCCTATCCCATACCCGTGCTACGTTTGGCCCGCTTGGCCGTGGATCATTCGGCGCGAGGACGAGGTTTTGGAAAGGAATTGCTTCGGCATGCGCTTCGGCTGGCCGTGCATATGGCACAGGATTTCGGATGCCCGGGAGTTCTCGCCGATGCCAAGCCCGGTGCCGAAAACTTCTATTCGGCTTACGGGTTTGTTCACATGGAGGCCCTCGAAGGCGGGTCGGATGCCCGCCCGCAGCCAGTAACGATGTTCCTCTCCATGAGCGTGATCATAAGGGCCATGTCTAATTGAAGTCAATGCCTCTCGGTCTTTTTGAGGGCCTGGTTGGCACCCTACTTTTTCGTTTTGGCGACCAGGGACTTTGTTGCCGGGGGTAGGCTCATACCCTCATCACCGAATAGACGGCAATGGCCTCCAGAATCCGAAACGTGGTCCGAGTGGTATTCGCCAACGATTCGGAGGTAATAGGTGCCGGTGCCTTGCCCAACATTGCATCACGAAACGCTGCCAGATCAGTGGCTAAACCCTTGTCCATACCCGAAGACTTGTACTTGCTCTTCTTCCCGTTTCGGTTAAAAGTAGAGACATAAAAATCTTCGCAGGATGATTTGGTGCATCATTAAAATACTTGAAACTTTTCGACCGCTTCTCGGATTAACTTTTCCTTTTCAATTGGGTTGGGGTAGTTAATTAGGACGGCCTTGTATTTGCCTTTGAACACGAACAAGCTGCCCGCTGCCGCTCCGATAATCCCATGCCGCCGAATAAGCTCGCTGATATCGGCCAGGGAACTTGCCCCGCCCAAAATCGTAATCGGGATGCTGACGGCTTCCCGCACCGCCTCGACCAAGGCGAAATCATATCCCTTCATCATCCCGTCCTGATCGATGGAATTGAGGACAATTTCGCCAGCGCCTCGGGCTTCCATTTCCCTAGCGAATTCCACGGGTTCCCGCTTCGAACTCCGCTGTGCGTTTTGTGTCCAGATATCGTATTTTCCACCCAGAAATCGTTTTTTAACGTCCAGAACCACGACCACGCTTTGCCTGCCCACGCCTGCGGACATCCGGTCGACCAGATCGGAATCGTCAACCGCCGCCGAGCTTACAGCAACTTTTTCTACGCCTAACGCAAAGATACGCCTGGCCTGCTCCGCAGTCTTGATTCCTCCACCGTAGCAAAGCGGCATTTGACATTCCGCAGCGAGGTTCTCAATCATTAAATAATCCGGCTCCCGATTTTCCGCCGTGGCATCGATGTCAAGCACAATCATTTCGTCAACTTCTTTTTCATTGAATATTCGGACGGCGTTGATCGGATCGCCGACATACTTGGTATCCTTGAATTGGACCGTTTTGACCAAACCCTTGTTACGGACCAAAAGGCAGGGAATAATACGGGGACTTAACATGTGAGGGATCCGAAATTTTTGAGAAGCTGCACTCCGTCATGGTGGCTTTTTTCGGGGTGGAACTGCACTCCGAAAACATTTCCTTTGCTCACCGCTGCGGGAAACCGATCGCCGTATTCTGTTTGCGCGAGGGCGTCATCAGGATTTTGACACTGGAAATAGTAAGAATGCAGAAAATAAAACCGGCCGCCATCTGGTACATCCCGAAACAAGTTATCACGACGGAGCGGCTCGACGGTATTCCAACCCATATGTGGCAAACGGGTTTTATGTTTGAGACCGGACCCATCGAATTTTCGAACCTCCCCCGGTATCCATCCAAGCCCCTTGGATTTCCCTTCTTCGCTGGAGTCAGCCAGCATTTGCATCCCTACGCAAATCCCCAGGATGGGGATTTTGCGCTCTAAGACCAGCTCATCCAATACCGCTCGCATGCCAGAGGCCTCAAGAAGTCGCATGGCTTCGTCGAACGATCCAACCCCAGGCAGGATGAGGCGCGCGGCATCCGCCAATTCATCGCGACGCGAAGCGATACGGCAGGGCATGTTGAGGCGCTTAAATACGTTAGCGAAGGCGCGGATATTGCCGAGGCCGTAGTCGATGATTGCGATCATCTTTTCACGGACCTTTCCATACCCGACCATTTCATGACTCGACTTCCGATAGAAAAGATATACTCTTGATTTTTATAATCGGAATACTTTTTATTCGGGGAATTGAAATAGGCTTCCAATGCGGAAGTCGATATTCCCAATTTCGTAGATATATAGGATTTTTCATGCTCAATGGCCTTCGGGTCATAGGCAGGAATGGATAGCCTTTCAAGAGCTTCCTCTCTGGACATTTGCTTGGTCAAAATCAGACTGGAATATTGAACTTTCCTTGTGTCATAGCCGAATTTTTCGGGGAGCCAGTACCCTTCGTAAAATTTCGTGAACCTCGATTCAAAATGTTTTTGAGGATAGGGCTGCCAACCGTATTCCCGGATCAACAGCTCTTCTGCTTCCCTTTTGTCATATGGCAGGTAATTTAAAGGTTTGACTACCTTAATTTTTTTATAATATCGCAGATAAATTTTATGCCAGAGAATTCCGCTCAATGGATAGTTAATAAGGGGCCGAGTTCCAAACCGGCTATGGATGTCCCGAATATAGGGTATATCGGTTCCGTGATATATCCATTCAAGCGGATTCCTGACGCATTCCGTTGCATAATTTCCTCCATTCAATATGAATCGTATTTTGTGCTTGTTGGCAAAATGGTACATCGTCGATACGAAGGCGTGATCCTGGGGGATGTCCAGATTAGAAACCCCAGCTTTGAAAAAAGCAAGTTGCAAATCCTTCATTTCTTCCCAATCAATCACCTCGGTATAGAGATCCAATCCCAATTTCTCGACTATCACCTCTATATTATTTACTGCCATTTGGGAATTCCAGCCCCCGTCAACATGAAAGACCAGCGGCTTAAGTCCCAACTTTGTTACAGCAAGGTGAGCCAAATAGGAACTGTCTAGTCCGCCGCTCAATCCCATGATACAGTCAAATTCTTTTCCCTCGCCGCACTTTTTAATCCTCTTGACTATCCTTTCAAGTTCAAGGGAACCTTTTTCTTCGGTATGCCAATTCGGAAGCACGTTCGTATAAAAATCCTGGCAATGGTAACAAATCCCGCTATCATCAAAAGTTATTTTGGAATCGGTAGTGTCCATAACGCAATTTGAACATCGTTGATAGGCTTTTACACTAGTCATCTCGGTTTCTATCTGTTTCTTCTTTTCTATATCAGATAGAAATTTCATTTTTTGCACCCTACCACAAGCATCTTGTTTTTAACAGGAAAAATCAATAACGAAACCTTCACGATCGGCAAAATCAATCCTACCAGAATCTTGGATTTAAAAATCTTTTCCAAGTAAAAACTGTAAGGGAAGGAAAGCTCATGGAATTTTCTCAGCTCTACGACTTCCAATCCGACACTTTGGAACATCGATTTCATTTCGTGTGTTGAAAAAATCTGCTTGTGTCCGAATCGATGAGAGGAGTACATCGCGTTCAAAAAAGTGGGGAAACGCCCCCTCGAAAGCTTGTATGTAATTTCCCCGATTTTGTGATATAAACCGTCACGGCAGGGTGTATCGATGAAAATGAATCCCCCCTTTTTCAGTACCGCCACTGAGGCCTTCAAGGTTTCTCCGGGGTAATTGACATGCTCTATGACGTCCCACAACGTCACCACATCCATGGCACCCTCGTATTGCTCCCAGTATCGGGTCTCTATTGTCCTTTTAATGATTTCTAGTTCATGACGGCTTCGTGCGTAGGCCGCCCTTGAATCGGACAGTTCCAACCCCAATGTCCTCGCCCCCATTATTTTGAGTTTCGAAAGGAAAAGGCCTCCACCACAGCCAACATCCAATATTCTTTTTCCTGTGACAGGTATATATGATTGGATTATTTTCGTTTGACTTTCGAATCGTTCCGCATTCGACTGAAGCATATTTTCTATGTATACCAACTCGTCTTCGGTCAATTTCGAATCATCTATTTCCTCTGAAATGTTCCCTAAATCATCTAGATAGTCTATATAATGATAGCCTCCGGATGAAACATACACGTTCGCGTTTTTCAACTTATACTTTAAAACTCCTGACTTTGTTTTCTTTAGTGTGTCAACGTCCTCAGTGACCACCAACCCCCCCGATTCTTGCAAGCCATTTCCTACAGGATTCAAATTCGTTATTTCTCCGCGCCCTATCATACTTTATCCTTCCGGATTCATTTTAATAAATATCGTCGGATCAAAAAACCTCACTTCCACAGCTTGCGCCATCACATCCCAATCCCGGGCACTCCATTAGTATTCCACTAAATCGATTTGGCCTCCAGCCAGATTTGCTGCATTAACAACGTGAAAAGAACATAAGAGTGATCCCGAAAGCCATTGAAATGCTCTTTAACAATTCGCTCAATTTCCGAAGCGTCGAATATTCCCTGCCGCCTTATTCTTGAGCTTTCCAGATAAGATCCAAGCAATCCATTTTTATTTGTCATCCAAGCACGAATCGGAAGACCGAAACCTGCTTTTTCACGATATATGACTTCGCGGGGAAGATACGACTCCATCGCTTTTTTGAATATGTATTTCCCTTGCCGACCCCTGACCTTCATTTTCACGGGAATCGAATTCATCAAACAAACAAGGTCGAAGTCAAGAAAGGGAACTCTGGTCTCTACCCCGACCGCCATGCTTAATCTGTCCGTATAACACAGATTCAAGGACATTAAGTCATAATGATGATCGAGCAGCATCATGGTTTCAATTACCTCTCGACCTTGAAAAGATCTATATAAATCAAGGAATTCGGCTCCGATTTGAAATTGTTTCCCATCCAAAAAAAGTTTCGATATAAAATCTGGGGCAGCCCATGTATATAATCCAAGCATGCGAGCATCCGAATTTTGCCCAGCCAAACTCGCTAACCGCTTAAGCCTCCGATTGATGGAGTTGAATCGTCCGGGAAGCCTCTCCGGGAGTAGTCCACCTGCTTTTGCCAGTGTTATCCGCAAGGTTTCCGGGATAGTCCGTAGCATCTTTTCCGCCATATAGCGACGGTACCCGCCTAAATATTCGTCCGCCCCTTGCCCTGACAACATCACCTTAATCCCATTGTTTCTGGCGCCAGCACAAATCAAATAGGTATTTATTGCGGCGGGATCAGAAAAACCATCTTCCATGAACATTTTAATTTCGGGCAAAAGGTCAAGCAAATTCCGGTTCGCCGTGATTACCTTCAAACTCAACCCCAGCTCCCGCGCCATTAACGACGCGTAGTACGAGTCATCACTTTGTGCGTCATGCCTAGAATCCTCCCCTTTGAATGATATGGTATAGGCATCTTTTAGGTTTGCTGCGTTTTTAACTGCAAAATAAGCGATTGCGGAGGAATCCAGTCCACCACTTAGGAAAAGTGAAGCCGGTACATCCCCCATGAGTTGCCTTTTGACTGCCAATTCAAGAGCCTCTTTCAGTGCTTCGGCGGTATCATCCTCGTTTAATCGAAAAGTGACCCCGCCAAGTCGAGAAAACAATTGCCTGCTTTCCTTAAGGCGTCCATTATGGTATATAAAGCATATACCCGGTATGATCTTACTGATTTCCTCAAACAATGTATGGGGTTCAGGTACATACATGAAAGCCAACTGCTCTCCAAGCGACCGGAGCCTCAAGGTCCGTCTCAGGAATGGATACACCAATAAACCCTTCATCTCGGAACAAAAAAAGGTTCCTTGAGACTGCTCCGTCACAAACAGTGGTTTGATTCCCATTGGATCGCGCAGGACATAAAGAAGCTTTTCGGATTTGTCGTAAATGGAAATGGCGAAGATTCCGTTAAGACGCTCCAAAAATGAAACCCCCTCCCGTGCAAAGCCTTCCAATACCACTTCAGTATCGGTTCCGGTTTTCCATTCAATACGACCATGGCGCCTTTGCAAATATCCTTTGAGATCTATATAATTGTAAACTTCACCATTATACGAAATAACGTAACGTCCGGATGCATCTTCCATTGGTTGACGTCCCGCCGATGAAAGATCCAAAATGGACAAACGAACGTGCCCCAGATGGCAATCTCCGTCCTTTGATACAAAACTACCCTGATCGTCTGGGCCACGATGATTTATTTCCGTCAAGGAACGAACGATTGGAAATGACATACCAGAGTTAGAGGATATAGCGAGAATTCCGCACATATTATACTGTAGATTCGGCGCTTTCCGCGGCTTCGATCAAAAATGACCAGGTTTCTTTCGAACACCTTTCCCAGGAGTATTGATTACCAAGGGCTCTTGATCGCATAGTGATGGATTCACGAAGTTTTTCATCCTCAATAATCGACTTTACCGCATTAGCAATAGATAATGCATTTTCCGGATCAAAATATACTCCTCCATCTCGCAGCACTTCCGGCATTGGGCCTCGATTGGAACATGCTATCGGTAATCCGGAAACCATTCCTTCGAGAAGGGTAATTGAAATTGTTTCGCAACTGGATGCGAAAATAAACATATCCGACGCCCCCAATACCTCGGGTAATTTCTCATGAGGTACATGACCCATTTTTTCAACGAAATTTAAGTTTGGATCGGAAATTTGGATTTCCCGATCAAGAAGTCGCATCGCCTTTCCAGTGCCTCCTCCAGCCAAAATCAGTTTCAGGTTGTATCCACGATCAACAAGGGATTTTATTGCCTTTACTACAACCCATTGGTTTTTATACATAGCTATTGTGGATACGTATACACAACGAATCATTTTGTCACAACCGTCCGGCCAAGGACGGGGCTTGGATTTATGGAATTTCTTGTCGATTCCATGGGGAATGATCGCCCTTTTATTCAACCGTCCTACATATTTTTCGACCAAATCTGCTGCATAATTGGTTAGGAAAATCACGCCACTCGCCTTACGCATGGACCTATTTTGAACGAACAACAATAAAATCAACCGCAGTCGATCCCATGAAAGTCCGAAATGCTTCATCATCCCCTTCTCATAAGAAAGCGCATCCTGACTGAAAACCACCATCGGATGATTGAGGTACACAGTTCCCGCATCGGAGGAGAATAATATATCGCAAGCAAATTTATGTAACTCCCGGGGCAGTGAGTAGTATTGCCATAACACCTGCCGCACCAAGGATCGCTCCAGTTCGGGTGGATTATGTTTTACAAGCCAAGGGAATTCCGGAAGTTTATCGAGAAGCAATTTATAGGACCAAATATGAACTTCCCGAATGCCATATGCGAGTGGATTACACCCGCTAATAAGTCCCAAGATGTGATCAATCGCTCCTCCAGAGCGATTTCGAGAGGCATCAATTCCAATTACTTTCCCCACCCATTTTTCCTCTGTGAAATAACTAAACCCTTTTACACGGCCGAATAATTTCCGGGTCATTAAAATCCCATGAGCGGAAGAATCATCATTTCTGGATTATTCCTTTTATGCCTAAAATATACTTATAAAGACGGGTATATATACGATATAGAAGTACTCTGAAACCACTCGGACGCTTTACCCCATCGGTATAACTGGTCTTTGATGAATTCAGCAGGCGATAAAATTTAAGTATGTGATTTTGCTTTTTAATTTCTTCATACGAGCATGCGTTCTTTCGTATGCTCGACCTAAAATCTTCCAACAATGATTCACTTGGCTGCATAATCCTTTCATAAGCCCCTGAATTTCCATGCTCACGGAACAGCAAAATCTCCTCCAAGGACTCAAGGTAAAGATATTCTTGCGTTCGAACGCCCCATAAATCATGATAACTTCCTAAACTCGGAACGAAAATCGAGTGGTCCTCCAAGGTTACGCTCCGGCCCGTCTGCATATTTAATAAGGAAACTCCGTCCAACTCACCGGCAATGGGCGTCTCCAAGAGCTCTCCCATGGTCGGAAACACATCAATTATAGATGTAATCTCGGATATTATTTTAATATCTTGATCGCCTTTTTTATGGACGAACATTACAATTTTGCTTCGATCATCGTTCAGTAAATATGTTTTTCGAGCCCAATTGGGATCATCCAGCAATTTACACCCATGGTCCGAAAACAAAAAAATGTAATCGAATTTTTCTATGTCAAAGGTGCGGAATATTCTATCCAAGCCATTGGATAAATGATGATTTCCCCTGGCATCGGCTATGGCATGGGCATTATAATCGTTCACACAGTCATGGTAGTCCGTAAGATTTAGGAATATAAATATTTTTTCTTCTTGTATTATGGATGGACCGTCTTCAAGTAAGGCTGAAGTCGATTCGAAATTTTTCCATTTGCATTTGATATTTTCGGGAAATATCCCTACCTCTATGTCGCTATTGGTCAGATTGGAAATCAAATTGTAGTTATTGGTTGCAAGCAGATCGAATACGGTTTCGCAATCGTCTTTCAAATAGTATCTTGGCCACTGAATTCGCTTTTCGCAACCGTTATTCTTAGGATAAAGCCCTGTGTAGAGACAAGCCAAGCTACGTGGAGTATCGGGTGCGGGAGAGTAGCAATTGGTATATGCAACGCCTCCCATTCTATCCATCCAATGATCCATTGGAGTAACCTTATGGATATCCGGATTGAACGTCTTTAATCGATTCGCGCGCAGCATATCGCAAAAAAGAAATAATATTTTCATTCTATCTCCCCCACGAACCTCTCCCTACTAAACGATTATCATGGCCTTCTGCATTGTAATCCGAAACTTCTTTCAAACTGATATGCTCGTTCCGGACGGAGAAACATTTTATTGTCACAGGCATTAAACCGAAAGGACTCAACATCAACGAACCCATGATCCGAAAGCGCCTTCGCCAACGAATATCTGTCCCACATCCAACGATGGACCGCATTCCCGAATAGATCGGAGATCAACCGGAGCATACTTTTATTCCGATTAGGCAACCCCAATAACGTTCCCTTCAAGAATTTTATCGATGCTTCTGCTTTGATCTTCAATTTATCAGGGTCCATTGGTTCCGAATGGATCTCGGAAACAGCATTTACATATTCCTTTGCATAGGCTTCCAGGTCAGGAAGAATGCATCGAAACATCCCACCAGGCTTGAGGATTCGGAAGGTATTTTTAATGGCTGTATGACATTCTTCCAATGATATGTGTTCTAAAATGTGTGAGCAAAAAACGCCATCGGCGCACTCGTTCGCAAGGGGAAGCCCGCGAACAATATCACCATATCGGACGGCATCGTCGAATGTACAATTCAAAAAGGGCCTTAGGATTCTCCCCACCAACGCGATTTTTTGGATGCGTAATGTCGGGGAGGCATCGAAATTAATCCATCCCTCCGGCGCCTCAGTGCCACATCCGTATTGCACATAGATATTTTTCATGAATCGGCGAATCCTCTTTTTTTAATCAAGTATCGACAAAAAACTGGCGGCGGATATTTGAGGCGTTATTTTTTGTCCGGCTCCATGTGCTTCTTGCGACATAGAAAAAAGCTCGGCGTCCGTAGTCTCTATAATTTGCAACATCCTTCGTCTAAGATCGTTGCAATCTCCGGACTTGAAAATATAACCGTTAAGTTTCTGGGTGACAAAGTAAGGGGCCGCCCCACAAACATCCGAACAAATTATGGGCAGGCCAGCAGCCGCAAACTCATGCAAAACAACTCCCCATGGTTCGTCGCGACTAGGGAGCACAAAACATCCCGAATGTCCCACTTCATCGATTAGATTCTCAGGTTGCATGAAATCCATTACCGCGATGTCACGATTCCCTCTTAAATAAGCCCCCAAGGATCCGTTTCCGATAAGGCGCAATTCCCAATTCTTCCGCACGTTTTCCAATTCGGACCAAGCTTCTAATAAAAGGTCTACCCCTTTGACCGTTTCGTACCTTCCAACGAACAAAAAACGGTGTGGATACTTTTTCGATTTCACGTCCCTGAACGAGGAATGAGCGGCATTAAACAATTCCAAATCCGCGCTATAACAATTGAATATTATTTGCGGCTTTTTAAACCCTATGTTCCTGGCGAACTCGTATTGATAAGGACCTGTTACCCATGCGTGGCTGAAAAAGCTGCCCAACAACAACGGCCCCGAGACCGATGCCGTCATCTGCCTTAAAGTACCTTTCCATTGATCATCAAAACCGGCTACTACAGGTATTCGCTTTTTCCTGAGTGACCTTGCTACGCTTAAATAGTCCCTATCTTGCCAACCAGATATGAAAACTAAATCGGGAGAAATGTCTTCGGCTATTGCATGCAAGTCCTTTCTGTTGCATTCAGATCGGTTGTAATACCTTAAACGATCGATTACGGGAGGTTTATATGGTGTCAATTTCTTATGATCCCAATGAACAACATGTACCTCCGCACCATACCTTTGGGTATATTCCCGAAGGATTGGAATTTGGTAGCCCATTAGCTCTGTGTACATGTATAGAATTTTCAAAGCCATTCTTTTTTTCCAGTTGTCAACGTTTCATCGTCGCTTAATCGATTGTGCATTCGACCTTTATTGCGTTAATAAACTGGCTTGCACGGCTTTCGACATCGTGTCCATCTGACCATACTCGTTTCATTCCGGCTTTTGCGATGTTTTCGGAAATTTCTGGGTTACTAATCAACCATTGGACTTTTTTTATCAATTCATCACAGGATGAAAAATAACATGCCTCTTTGTTTTCTTCGAACATTTCCCCCAAATCATCCGTACGTTCGGCTAGCATCAATCGACCACACGCAGGGATTTCGAAACAACGTCTTGTATATGTGTCCCGATTCAGCTTTGAAAAAAAAGCCAGACAGATTTTTGCTCCACAAAGGGCTTTGGCATAGGAATCATCTTCAGCCCTGCGGATTTCTCCGAAATATGAGCTTAGATCGCCTAGTACGTCTTTCCTCCAATACTCGTCTCCGAAAAGCCTGACCCTGAATCCTGATTCAACCAGCGCCCTTAAATACTTGACGCGCCCATCCGGTTCATAGTGTCCAATAAAAACCACATCGCATTCATAGTTTTTTCTTTCGATTGGAGACAGATCGACAGGGCGGTCCTTCCACGGGACGAAATAAGGTTTCAAAACCGAAGCATTTCTTGCGCCGTAATCAACGGCCTCCATTACATTAACCTTCCGAAAAAAGAAATTTATTCGATATCGCCTAATACCTTTTAAATACCAATGCCATAGTAAGTGATGGTGCCAAGGTACGTTTACATGGTTTTTCGGGCCGAAGGGGTCATCATTATTGTATGAAACCGTTGTTATTCCCATGCGATTCATTTCACGAATCGTCCGGGGATGGATATGTGTCCCCCTCCAAATTAAGGCGACATCGGGTTTCTCGGCTTTGGCCTTTTTCAGAATGGATTTGTTTAATTTGATCAATGCGGGTCCAGGAACGGGAATCGCTTCCTGTATCCTCCCAAACTTCCCATCGAAAAAGGTTGCGAAGGAAAATTTAATTACCTGCCATCCCTGTCCCGCCAGGGCCTGTCCAAAGGCTTCTTCGTAAATCATCCACCGCCAATTGCCGGCCAGAAGGATTTTCATAATTTTATCCACTCTTCCGGAATTAATCCATCGAAGCCCCAGGATCCCGCTCCCTTATCGATTTGCATGCCTGGCGTTACCACCAGCTTGTTGCAATAATTACCCAACCAAGCCCCCCACCAACTAAAGGTGCTGTTTGCCGTAATAAAGTGTTTGCACTGGCTCATCAGCCATAGGTCCATATTGGCATCCCGATCTCCACTATTTTGGTCTACGAATATAGTTCGATCGGGAGGCAGCGTTATTTTGGATCGAGTCAAGGGATAATCGTCGGAGAATACAAAATATCGAGGTTTTTCAAGTTGATTTTCCATTAATTCAAATGCCTTGCGATAATATTCGAGAGGTGCATTTTTGGCCGGACCTTGAGTAAGGCCTCCATCAAACCACCGAACATGCACAGCCACCGAATCCGAACAATGGATTTTTTCGGCAAATTTCAAGTCAGCCCTATTGTTGGGAGGAATCATTTGTAAATCTTCACGAATTTCCCGTCCTACATCCTTAAAATACCTTTCGCTTTGCCAATATCCCTCCAAGTGCAACGTCCCATTTACTTTTACCGAAAGTAACCGAAGATCGAACGCGCGACCCTCCTGTTCTATAAACCATCTGCGGCTGTACGGCAATCTTCTATTCCAAATCCTAGCAAAACCTCTTCGTAATTTGGGAAATGGCTCAAATCTTTCCCTCGGAGTCGCTTTACGACAAGAAATATTGAACCGATCCATCTGATAGCTTCTACGGTAAGCATAATCTTCGGCAAAACCACTCACGTCATCCAAAACCAATTCGGCATTCTGTACCAACGACAACCTTCGAGCTGCGGCGTAACAAAAAAGCTGGTTACCCAATCCACCGAAAATGCGGGCGACTATTTTTTTCATATTAGTTTATATCCAAAGTAAAATATTATTCCTAGCGCTAAACTACCGTACCAGAGCGCCGTCACTTTGGAAATCAAGGCCTTGGAACCGGAAATGAATCCGAGCCAGGCACATCCCGCCAGAAGGATCGTACACATCAACCGATAACGTTCATGAATAATGATATTTCCTCCGGCAACAGCAATGAACGTCACCCAATAACTTATGTGAAAAATAAGGGGGCCCGCATTGCGATATCTGTTTTTAAAGGCATGTATCAGCCCAGATAAAACATATGGAACCATTCCGATATTGATTAAGCTTGATGATGCCACCATTAACCATTGCCAAGCGCTCATGCTACCCTGGAAAAAATCCGAAACGGTTGGGATAATTTTTGGCAATGGCGCAATCAGGTACAATACCATCCGAGGCAATGTGAAAATCATCCCTTGCCAGGCTGATTCGGGAGCAAGCAATAGCCCTATTGATTGGTCAGACCATTCCTGGTGCATGGCGGCATTTTCCTGGAATGAAACAACTTGACCTAATAGTTTAAGATAATCCAATTCGTACCCGCCCGTCAGGGTTTGTAGCGTAGGCCCAGCGAACAGCAATACCAATGCCAAACACAGCAAAACAACTTTGGGCAATGTTTTGGAACTCCCGGATGAACGCAACATTATCGCCATTACGACCATCGATATAACAGTCGGTATTACCATGCTTGTACGCACTATAGCGATAATCAATATTGATAAACAAACTGTCAAAACCGTTTTCACCAACGATACCTCAACCGTTTTCCCAATGTAACGGCCGCTTGCAATCATCGCAACCAGGATGAAAACGGCGGAAAATGTTTCTCGAGACGTCAATACGTCAAACCAAATTATTTCTGGGAATAATAAAACAAATGACAGCGTCCAGTCCCTAGGTCCGACTTTTTCCCGGATTTCGTAACCAACCTTGATGAGAAATAGTATTCCACAAAGCGTAACGAAGCTATTTATCAAAGCGGGTCCAAAAGGATTGTGTCCGAACATATAAAATATGCCCGCATAATAATACAGGATTCCCTGGTAATTGGATCCCAATTCTGGGATCCAATTATTTTCAATAAGAGCTTTTGCCTGGTAGTAATAGCGCATTGGATCATATCCGATGATATAATCTCTTTCAAAAGGAATTAAATCCGGTATCCATCCAACATGAATCAGGAAATGCGTCATTGCCAATTTGATGATCCAGAAGTACCCGAGAATAGCAAGTTTGGGATCTTCCAGTTTCACCTGCAGGCTACGGCATAGGATTAAGCCCATTATCGCGACAAGGGCGTTAAGGAAAATTAATCTTTCCATCTCATTATATGCGGAAATCAAGATTGAAATTCCACCCAGACATAACAACAACCCCGCCAGCGCTATTTGGCCGGAATCCAACCTACGTACTTGTTCCACCGGGCTGGTCGAAAATTTAATGGTTATTTCCGTCATGGGTAATATTCAATTAAATGCTGGGCTGAAGTATTTTGTCACCGCTTCGCATGTCTATATTCTTGCATCCAATTATTGTCAACGAGATGACTTACCAACTTTTCGATTGCTTCGTCCGGGGAAAATTCCGTAGTGTTTATCTCAATGTTAGGTATCCCGTATTGACTTAAGATTTTCCGATAATGTCCTATCATGGCTGATATCTGGTGCGGACTTAACTCTTCCGGTTTGCGCTTATATATGAAGTTAGGGTTTCCTACGCATAAGATTACATAACGGGGCTTTGGAAAAAATTTTAAAAATAATAATTCGTTTGCGAAAATAGGCTTTCTAAAAAAGACGTCGCAACCATACCTATCGCAAAAAACAACCCCGCCGCTCCCACAAAACCAATTGTGTCTCCAAAGTCGCTCCAACAAATCCAAGTAGCAGATTATTTTCCATATAATCCGCCCTGTCATCCCGATTGGGTTCCAGGCTTGAAACTTTATACTTAAATAAGTCGCAACCTTCATCGGTAGTTTTAGAATCGACCGCATTTCCGACGGTTTCGAAGGCCCCATATACTGGACGCGAATGGAAGGCCATTGAATTTGGTTTAGCGACGATATCAACGTGCTTTTTCCCGCACCATCCGGGCCCAGAAAAACTATTGCTCGCGGGACGCGGATCAAGCTTTTAATTCTCCTTGTAATTCTTTTCAGGATAGGTGTCGGCGTATCATCTTTTTTTCCGAACGCATGTCGGATTTTTTCAATAACCTTCCGCTCGCTCATCTCACCGTTTTTAAAGTCAGTGACTAAACCCCACAATCTATCCACTGATATCGGCATAAATGAATCGAACTTCTGCCTTTTAATAATTTCCTCTTTATCGATTTTGAAATACTTTTCTGCATATTTATGTTCAAATCTATTTTTATTAATAGATGCGTGTAAGGCATATAAAACCGCCTCGTCTGCCGGAAGGAGATAGAGGATTCCCCCCTCACGCTCTCGACCTGATTGAAATAAATATCCTATCATCTCGTCTGATATTTTCACATTCCCGAATGAAAGGCTTTCCTGAACATCTAAATGCAACCATTTATTTTCGGATCGAATGAACTTGATGTAACCATTTGAGGTCGGCCTGGAATGAAACCCCAATGACCGCAGCTTTTTCCTCCATTCGGGCGAATTCCACACCAGGATGTCAATATCCCCTGCTTGCTCCCATGAAGTCGGCTCTCTAAGTATGACAAATTTAATCCCGCCCTGAACGAGCTCCCGCAACAAATTTAATACTGTGGGTCCGGCGACTTGTGTCATCGTCATTTACTGGTTTTCTCAAAGCTATTTTTGATAGTAAGTCTGTAATTGGATAGTAATATTTTGCGTTTATCTTTGATGGCTGATCCGATTCTTTCAATCCCCCTCCTTATAATATTTTTCCTGAACCTTACTACCGCCACCATTACATGGGTGTCACCTCTTGCGGCAAGTATGGAAATTCGATGCGACCCGTCCAACACATTCCAAGATGGACTGAACGACAAGTTTCTTCTTTTAATTACCAGAGGTCGTCCTTCACTTTCGTCGTATCCGTTTGTCATGATTGAATTTAAAAGTTTCTCAAATCCGTGTTCATCCAGATGGTGTTGATTTCTTGTATTATAGTGCGAATAACTCATGTACCCATGCATAGGTTGCACCGGGGAACCCACTATTCGATTTTTGATGAATTGGTAATGTGGAGTTTCTGCAACAGGGACAAATTTCCCACCTTTTCCCGGGACTGGAGATGTCAACTTTATGTACAAACGAAATATTTCCACGGTTCTATGTTCGATTATTTGGAACGCCTCGAACAAATCTTATCTCCTTTCATTAATTTGGCCCATATTTTAAGGGATTTATACTCCATTGTCACTTCTATTCATATCTGTTATACCGTCAATCAGCTTGGTTTCATTTCTTTTCGTTTCCTTATTTTGGTGTGCTGGCTACGAAATACGGTCATTATCCAAAAGATCCTGATAATCCCATGCAATACAGACGCTACCACAACTCCTTCCAATCCTTTCCAATAAGCGCCTGCCAAAATTAATGCCATACCTATCAGATACGAAATGTTATTCGGTAAAATCAGAGTATTCACGGTTTTTTCCGCCTGTAATACGATTGTCAAGAATCGAGATCCTTCGTACAACACTGCAGACAGTACCATTCCAGGAAGCAAATATGAAATTTGGGAATATTCCTTTGCTACCAATAACGAAAATATGAATTCATGAAGAAAATACGAAGCAAGCACGGCAGCCAATAACAACGTTAAGGCTATCGACATGATTCTCCATCCTAAAATAAACACAGCATCAACACGCACCATATCCATTGCATCCCCTACTCGCTGAAAATATATGGGGGCCAGTAGTGTAGTAACCATTCCAATCACAATTGAAATCGGATAATTTCCTAATTGGAACAATACGGCATACAAGCCCACATCTTCGGTTGATGAAAAAAACTCAAGACCCCACCGATCCGCCGCGGTCTTACTCCATCCCAATATGCCCCATGTTGCAAAGGGCCACGAATATTCATATATGCGCCCCTTCCATCGGTCTCTTATTTTTGAATCCATAGGTTTGCCGGCTTGTTCCGACTTTGTGATTCGCCTGAAAAATATATATTGTGACGGCAAGACTAGGAACATTGCCAATGCATAGCCGACCATGGCAATCAGGCTACTTGCCCCCAGCCATAATATCAGACCTGCCGCGATTAGGAACCGGCCCCAGGTAGCGAGTGCCTGATGCAGCGCCACTACCGCTCTTTGCCGGGCAGCATTTTGGATACCGTTCAATATGTTATTGTAACCGGTAATGATCGATAAAGCCACTCCAGCCAATCCAATCAGCGCCCATTGCGATAGGTCGGTTAACGACAGACCTATCGCAATCGGAATCGAACACGCCAGAATAATTTTTGTAATGTTTATTGCCGTTTGGCGAACGGCCCCAAAATAGATGCGCAACTCCTTTGATTCCCTAGCAGGCGCGAAAAATCTTGTTGCCCCATTACTTAGCGGGCCCAGCACCACCCAATGTATAAGAGTTGCCGCTGTCATTCCCAACGCCAGCTGCCCGTATTCCACTGGAGACAATAGTTCTGTCAGAATTTTTATTCCAACCAACGATCCCACTACTGTCATGACTTGACCAAGGGCTATCCAACTGAACTCCTTTCCAAGTCGTGCATATCTATCCCGTTTGACTAATTCGAATAACCGCAAAGATTTCTTCTGCCTTTAATATTCAATTCGGTTTATTCAACTACCTGTATAGAAGTAATGAAAAGCGCTGTTTGCGTTAACGACGTCACGTATAACCTGAGCTATTCGACCATCATCATGGAGAAGTTACGCTAACCTGTAACTTCAATGCGTCTAGGATCGGTCTCGAAGCCATCCGATTTCATCTACCCCTTCCGATCGCGTGATTCACCCGCTTCACTCCTGCGGCTCCAAACAGTATGTCAATCTTGCCTCATTCCGATTCCTTTTTTTCCATACTTTCAGCTACCGCTTTCAGAACCCTGCTCCGCAACAAATTGCTGCTCACACCCTTCGTGCGAGGTAGAATCAACAGGCGCTCCAGGGGAATGGGGTTGGAATTGTCGTGGCCATGAATCAACAAGTCTATGCCATGGTCATCCAGAAATTTTATATCGATCATCCATTTGGAGGGCACAACTTCATCGACATGCTTCATTGCTTCCAGTACCTCCTTTCTTTCGGAATAAGAAAGTTCGGGAGCATACCCCTTTTTCAACCGTATTTCTTCATCGGTAGTCAAGGCCACTACAACATCTCCAAGTTTTTTAGCCGCTTTTAATATTCGAACATGGCCGTGGTGGATTAATGTCGCAGACATGTCAACCATAATCCTTTTATTTTTTGTCGTTTCCATAAATAATTAGTTGTTTTCATCCCCATTTGAAGGTAATACCACTTCATTCAAGATTTCACCCCGTGCATTCTTTCCAAGGTGAACTTCTCCTAGATGGCACACAACGCTTCCGTCGAATTCGCCGCGTGGCATGTAGGGAATAGAACGTGAATCTTTAAAAGAAATTTTGCCTTTTATTTGCGTACATAACTGCGGCTGATTTTTTTCAGGAACCGTTATCCAATCAGAAGCTTTTGCAATAAAGCTTCTCTTATTTTCAAATACAGCTTGTTTTAATTCTTCATGCTTGGGTAGCACCTCAACCAAGGAAGCAATAGCGTGGTAAGGTCCGGTCATCGATTTATCCAAATGTGTTTGAAGTCGAAGGTAAAATGAATCGACTTCCACCGTAGGAGGATTGTTAAATGCCACAAAACCAGCCCCCGTTAAA
This sequence comes from Fibrobacteria bacterium, assembly GCA_041746255.1. Lineage (GTDB taxonomy): Bacteria > Fibrobacterota > Fibrobacteria > UBA11236 > UBA11236 > JBGTHM01. The sequence continues at coordinate 19,021 of JBGTHM010000090.1, forward strand.
CCGAACAAACCCTTGCAGGAACTATATCCGATAACATCTGCTATCTCATGGCCTTTTTCAAGACCTATTGACGCAGTGGCGTCCAGCATCAATCGTGCACTAGTACGATTTGCCAAGGCTGCCAATGCCTCGATTTCCAGCTTTATCCCCCGACTTGTCTCCGTATAACAGGCTAAAATCCAATCGAAACGGCCCCATAAATTATTGATTTCCCTCCAATCCGCAGTTACTATCTCTTTTATTTGCTTTTTTTGGCGCAAAGCAGAGTTTGCCAAAAAATGTAGGCGATCGGAATAATATCCCGTGGATACCACAAGAACACGTCCATACAAAAAATTTAGCGCCATTATTTCCAGCGCTAGGCTTGCGGAACCCTGAAAACGAGCGATGTTACCATGGCCACTCATGCTTTTCAGAGCTGCCAGAACCCTTTCTTCTACTTGATCGTAGTCAGAATCTCCGCGTCCAAAGCACGGCCGCAAACCTATGATATTTTCACACAACAAACTCGCTGGGCCGGGGGTAAAAAGAAGTTTTCCTCCGTTTCTATCTCGGACCAGCTCTTCTATCGTTTTGCTGCTATCCATTGGTCTCCTGAAGAAATTCCATGAATTCCTTTTTATTTTGCGATGGTTTGCGATCTGGACGACCTAGGTTTTTTCGAGCCCCCTTTTTGCATTTGATTTCCAAAAAACTGCTCCCCCTTTTCGCCATCATCGTGCTTACACTATTCTTTATACCTTCGATAGTTTGGGCACACGCTACCTGGGTATATCCGCAGGCCGCCGCAATTTTGCAAAAATCTACGACGGCTCCTTTGGTCGGTTGGCCTCCGACCGAATCATGGCAGGCATTGTTTATTACGACATGCAACAAATTGGGACAATCGGCACTTACAGCCATTCCCCCCATATGCATCAATATCGCACCATCTCCATCAAGGCATACGACCTGTTGTTCGGGCCTTGTGTAAGCAATTCCAGCAGCAATCTGGTTAGCATGACCCATACCCCCGACCGTCAAAAAATCCCTGTGATGTCCGGTATCATCTGCCTTCCGCATTTCGAAAAGCTCCCTTGAAGCCATTCCGGTGGTCGAAACAATGCATACCTGCTCCGGTAACCCTTTTACAACCGCATGAATGGCCGCCTCTCTCGTTAACCCCGTTCCCATTTCCTCAGTATTTCCAGTCTTGAATGGCATGAATGTCCCCGATCTTATTAATAGGGCAACTGGCCTCGATTCCATGGTTGCCTTTTTAACCATTTCCCTCATAGTTGGTTCAATTATTTTCATGCTTCCATCAATTACTCGATAGGGTATGTTTAATATTTTTAATTGTGCTTCTGTGATTTTTCCCTGTTGAATATGCTGAGGTTCGTCGTGTGCCTGCTGCCCATCGAGTCTAATCTCCCCCCGCCACCCTACCATAAGTACCATCGGAACAGCATAGACTTGTGAGTCAGCAAGGGACGTCAGCGGATTGATAACATTCCCTAAACCGGAGTTCTGCATGTAAACCAATGCGGGTTTCCCTGAGGCGAGATAATGTCCGATAGCTAGTGCAGTCGCGGAACCTTCATTTGTGGCAATGATATGCCTATTCGCCGGTAGGTGCTCTGAAATACAAGCACAAACATCCTTTAGAAGGGAGTCGGGTATTCCGGTTACAAATTTTATGTCCAAACTTTCCATACAGGAAAGAAATTCCATTGGATCGATCATTTCATTGTACCCGGTATCAACTCCAATATTTCCTGAATCCCCATCAACTGCGAATCCACCTCCGCGGAACGCCCATTCAGCAATATTGCTTGGGCCACCTTTCGCATAGCCGGATATGCGGCCCTCAATAAATGGTTTGCATAAATCACAATATTGAAACCATTTTCAGAGAGCATATTTTCCGTCGCCGTGTTATAACTGGTCGGCACGCATACAAGGGGCAAGTCTGGAAAACTCTTGCGAAATATTCGGGAAAATTCGAATACTTCGTCCGGATCCTTCCTTCGACTATGGATCATAATCCCATCCGCTCCAGCCTGTGCATATGCCTCAGACCGTTTGATAGCGTCCTTCATTCCCTTTTCTAAAATAAGACTCTCTACACGCGCTATTATCATAAAGTCTTCACTTACGCGACTAGCGCGTCCGGCTTTTATTTTTTCACAAAACGACTGCATGTCTTCCTGGCTTTGGTCAACAGAATTTCCTAACAGGGAGTTCTTTTTCAAACCATTCTTATCCTCGATTATAACGGCAGAAATTCCCAACCGCTCCATTGTCCTGACATTTAGTTCGAAATGTTCGTGCTTTCCTCCGGTATCTCCGTCTATTATCATCGGCTTGGTCGTCACCTCGAATATGTCATTCACATTCGACAATCTACTGCTTATATCCAACGCTTCGATGTCCGGTTTCCCCTTAGCTGTGGAATCCGTAAGGGAGCTGGACCAGAATCCATCGAACTGCCGAATCTTTCCTTCCACTTGCACCTCCGCGTTTTCGGCGATAAGCGCCGAAATAGGATTGTGCGCCTCGATAAGCCGCAACATAGGTTTGGCATATAACAGCCGCTTCAACATTTTCCGTCGAATATCAGGAGTCGTACCGATTTCCTGCAATCGATTGGCTAATCCATTTGAAGAAACTCCCTTTGTATATGGAATTTCGATCAACTTTCCACCATACTCCGAAAGAGCTTTTATGGCTCTTTCGCGATATGGTGCCAGCGGACCCTCCAGCCAATCATCCCCATGGATCATATACTCCGGCCGGTATTTGGTAATAGTGGGAGCATAATCCCACTCCTCCTGTGGTACCACTCGAGAAACTCCCGCGATGTTTTCGACGATTTTTTTACGATGCTCAAAGAGCAAGTGGGGCAGTCTCTTGTGATCCGCTATGGCCGAGTCCGTAAGCAACCCAACCAAAATATCGCCGTATGACCGGGCTTTTTCGATTATATTTATATGCCCATGATGTAGGATATCCACTGTCATTCCGATATAGATCGTTGTCATCGCATAACCCCTGTATTTCCAACTGATACCCCTGTTGTCACGCTATTATCTCCGGCGGGCAATATTTTTCTGCAATGCAACCACGCTTTTCCTGCCTATGGTAACCGAAAGGGAAGCCATTAATCCGATCATAAATGAAAATATCGCGATTTCTTTTCTCTTCGGCTTTGATCTTTCGTGGGGGACAACCGCTTCTTCCAATATTTCAAATGCTCGAGTACTTATCAACATCGATTTTTCGATCTCAAATCCAATCATGTTGAGTATTTTTTCTCTTAGAGTGGGGTCCAAGGTATTTTTCAGCTGCCTTTCCAAATACTCCCTGTTTAGCTCGGAATCGCTTATAACATCTCCCCTTATTTTGTCATTCAGTGCTTTCAGGTAATAATCCACGATTTGTTTCGCTAGCGTAGAGTCGTGGGCATTCACTTCTACTCGGATTATTCCCCTTTTAGAATCAACGGAAACGGCCAGCATTTTTTGTCTCAATAGTCTTACACCCTGTCTTTGAGTAGGGATTTTCGACGGGTCTCGAACATTCCATGAACTATCGGTCTTGTTCCACACTTCAGGAAAAAGTGCTGGCAGGAGGTTGTTTCCAGAAATAACCTCCTTCGCCAATTCATTGCCTTTCAATATGATCTCAATTTTATCAAGATTGGTATTTCCGAATCCAAGCTGGGAAGCCACGATACCGCCCATGCCCCCCAATTGGGAAAACAGTCTGGATGCATCATTCCCTTTTCCCGCTTCCTTTAAGGCGATGATCGCCTGGGTTTGGTATACCGGTGGAGCCAGAAACGCATATACCAATCCCATTAATGTTGAAATGGCCGTAATGATTAAAATCCAAAATCGGTGTTTCCATACGGTAAGCAGGAGTTCCACGAAATCAATATCCGTTTCGCGCACACCATGCATGGAAGTGTTAGACGCCTCCCGAGAGCCGACTTGTTCCGATTGCACCTTTGCTGATTCGCTATCGCCAATCATTTTTCACCTCACGGTGGAATCCAAGTATGCGTTTTTCATGTGATCCTAAAACACCGTCACAGCCACGCCCACCGCAATCGCCGTCTGATAAATTATCTGCGTAATCTTACTCAAGGCATCCAGATAATCCTTCTTCGGCCCCTTCGGCGGCACGATGATCGAACCACCCGCCTCAACACCCCTACTACCGAAAAACCACGTGTTCTGCGGAGTCAAAATACTTCCATCCGGCTTCACATAATAAATCTGCCCCTTATCCCCATACTGCGTGGCCCCTCCCGCCTTAGCCAACGCCTTCCCAACCGTATTCGTCTGCTTCGAATGCACCACCGTCGTTGGGGAAAAAACCTCGCCCATAATCGAAATCGTATTCGGATACGCGCCAATAAATAAGGAATCCCCATCTTCTATCGTAATATCAAAATCCCCACCCCGGAACTTCATTTTCCTATCCAAGTCGATAACTACCCGCCCCAGATAAGGAGCCTCCTTTATTTCCTCCAACAAACTCTTGCGCGTATTCACCGCCAACATAATCGACGCCCGATCGTTTTCATTGGTGGTTTGCGTCAGCATATTATGCATTTGCTCTTCCAGCTTACGGCTGATCTCCTCGATATGCGCCAGTTGCTGGTCCTTTACCCGCTGACGAATAAACACCGTCCCCCGTAAATACGCCGCATCCGTAAACCCCCCTGCTCTTTCAATCACGTTTGAAAGCCGCTCCCCATTAGCTACCTCATATTTGCCCGGAAAGTTGAACTCCCCCGTCATATACACCACTGCCGATTCCCGGTAATCCACGATTTCCCGCAAGTAAACCGCATCCCCGTCCTGCAACTCGAAACGGTCGCCCCGCTCTATCAATTCGGCCATGTTTACGTGGTGGATATTCCGGTTCACCACGCTATCGTTTTCGATCACCCTGCGCACCACTTCCACTCTCAGCCGAAAGGCGCCTTTTGTCAGGCCATTCGCCTGGCTGACCAATTCCTGAATCCCTAAATTCTCCGTCAATTCATATTTCCCCGGCGTTTTCACCGCGCCCACGATTCGCACCGATTTCGGTTGCATGAAATTTTCCCGGGGGAAAACAATCAGCGAATCGTAGGGCATAAGCACCACATTATTTTCATCGCCCGGATTGTCCATCAGGTTCGTCAGGTTCACCTTCAGCAAAGTCGAGAAAAAGGCTTCGCTGTCCTGGATTTTCAGCACCCGCAGCAAATGCGCCTCGGGAAGATAGGCTCCCATGGTCAGGCCGCCGCCCGCGATGATGAGATCCGAAACCCGCATCTGATCCACGAAATTGTATTCCCCCGGCTTACGTACCACCCCGGCTACCTTCACCTTGGGCTGGTCCATCAAATCGTAGCGGCTGTAAATGATGACCGTATCACGCGGCATCAAAGGCACCGCGCTGCCCTGGTCCAGGACCTCCGCCAGGGAAAAGGGAATCAAAAGCGCCCGTTCATCCACCTCCGAAGAACGCTTGATATGCCCATAGCGGAAAAACGTCTCCGCCTTCAAATCACGATGCGAAGGAATCAAATCCTTCACCGTCATGCCCGTTTTAAACTCGAAGCGTCCCGGACGGTTCACATTACCGCGCAAATACACCACGTCGAATTCCTGCGTCAAAACCTCGTCCACGAAAAGAATATCGCCGTCTTGCAACACCACGTTCGCCTTCTGGTCCATCTTGTCCAAATGCACGTCCAGCACCACTTTGTGGTTATTCCGGTCTATCCGGTCCAGGCGCACGCGCCCCTTATAGGCATTCGAAGTCAGGCCCCCCGACAATTCCAGAGCCGACAACACCTTGGTTCCCGGACGCACTTCATACACGCCCGGACGTTTCACCATTCCCGTCACCGCCACCTGCGCCGGCGCCACCGGAATGAAAATCACGTCGCCCGGAAGCAATTGCCGGTCTTCGCGCTTACTGCCATGCAGCAGCATATCGTATAGGTCGAGACCGGCCACCACCCGCCCGGCGCGCTTCAATTGGATATTGCGTAAACTGCCGATTTCCTTGATACCGCCGCTTTGGAATAACGCCGTGGTTACCGTCGCCCCCGCGGGCACCACATATGCGCCCGGCTTGTTCACTTCGCCCAGCACGAAAACCTGAATGCTTTTCATCCGGCCCATGGCCACCGAAGCCTTCACCCCATGGATGCGCTCCATCTCGCGCACCAGGGTTTTTTGTGCTTCTTCGAACTTCATCCCCGCCAACCGCATCGGCTCCAACGGCGGCACATGCACCATGCCTTCATTATCGATGAAGACGGATTGCCGTTGGTTCTCCCGCCCCCAGGTATACAGAATGAGTTCGTCGCCGGGAGAAAGTTGATAATCGGGAAGCGACGCCATTTGACCCACGTCGGCCATGCCCGCATTGCGCGTGAAAAAGTCGAAGCCGAAGCGGGGGATATTGCGGGGAAAGCGGGAGCTGCCTTCACCGTTGGTATCGAGTGCAACAGTTGGGTCCGTTGTGTCCGAAACCGTGGGCCTAACCGAGTCCACTTTCGGCCTACGAGAAGAAACCGGATAGTCCTCGGCGTTCTTAACCGAATCCAGTTTCGCTCTTATCTGGGCATTGCTGAGTTTGCGTAATTCCGGATGTTGTCTGCGCTGTTCCTCGATCATTTGATCGGTTACTTTGAGGTTACCCGAGCGGATGGCTTCGATTAAGGCGCGTTCTTGCGATTGGGCGTGTAGGATTAAGGGGAAGAGGAGGAGCAACAAGAGTGGGAAGAGCCCCAGGGGAGCGACTGGCCGTCGAGCGTGAGGGACAACCTTAGCCTTCCCGAAGGGGGGAAACGCGAAAAGACTCATCTTGCCTTTCTAACCTGGAGGAGAAGGCCCGACCGGGGTCGGCGCGGTCTCAAATTTCCCTGTAAGCGATAAATTCCTTAGGTGCCCAAAAAGCTTATCATTTTCAGGGGGGGGGATCAAGCGATTTTCCGAGTTTATAGTGCTTAGGGGAGCCCTTGCAGCAATTCCGGAAGTCCTTGGAGCAATTCCTCCATCGGCCAAATTTCGACTCCTTCCGTATACATGCGGCGTGTGCCGCCATAAGCCAGAAAGAGCCTGGCCATGGGGTAATCCCTTGCGAATGCCGCCAATCCCCCGAGCGACTCGGGCTTCACCCTTTTTCCTCGTTTGACCTCAAAAGCGAGGATCCCTTTTGGCCCATAGAGTACGAAATCCACTTCTGTTTGATTGGAAGTTCTCCAATAATGGACTTTATAGCCCAAGTGCAGGGAGTCGTTAACCGCCACCAGGTTCTGCAATAGCAGGGTTTCAAAAGCGGGACCTTCCGCTTCTTCGGGGGTATCGAGAGGGCCGGCCGGTCGGAGCGTTCGATAAATCCCAACGTCGAAAAAATAGAATTTCGGGTGTAGTGCCAGGCGCCGCTTCGATCGTCTGGTGAAGGGAGGTATGCGCTGGGCGATCATCAAATCATCCAGGATCCCGAAATAGCCTTCCGCCACCTTCCGGTTGACGCCGCATTCCGAGGCCACGGCCGAAATGTTCAACAGGCTGCCTTGGGAAAAGCTGGCCGCCTCCAGAAACCGGGCGAAAGCCGAAAGATTCCGGGTAAGACCTTCTTGTCTGATTTCCTCCTCCAAGTAGGTTTTTACATAGGATTCCAGAAATTTTCCCGGATTGGGTTCCTCACCCAATGCCGGCAATAGCCCCTGTCTGAGCGCGCGCCCCAAATCGAAATCCCTGCCGATTTCCACAGCCGTCAACGGATGCATGGCATAGGTCAAAGCCCGTCCGGCCAGCAGGTTCGTGCCTTGGCGCCGCAGTTTGCGGGCGCTTGAGCCGGTCAGGACGAATTTGAGGCGCTTACTTTCCATCAATCGGTGGACTTCGTCCAGGAGCGCGGGAACCTTTTGGATTTCGTCTATGACAATGAAATCTGAAAATCGGGGAGGGATGAAGTTTTCCAGACGCTGGGGATTGGCGAGAAGATCGTTGAAAATCTCGGCCTCCAATAAATCCACATATACGGCCCCTGGAAAAGTATTTCTCACCCAAGTGGTCTTACCGGTGCCTCTTGGCCCAAACAGGAAGAAGCTCTTGTTTTCGGGAGGCTTAAGCAATCTGGAGTACATAACTCCATTTTACATATAATTTTGGAGATTTAAAGGGCAAATTCCCGCTTCGGGGGGGCAGCGGGCTCTCCAACGATGCGAGCACCCCTTGATGCAACGCAATCAATTTTTTTTGGGGGAGGTGATGGCTCTAGGGTGGTCCAAGCGCGATGTCGAAATAGCGAGCGGACCTTTAGAGCACCCTTCCCTTTTTCCTTTATACTCATTTTGAGTACACGTAAAACAAGCCAGAATCGCCACAATAGCCCCAGTTTTGCCGAATTTTACCCAAATCAGCTATCCGCAAATTGAGTATGGTGTAAAAATCCAGCCCGGCCCTCGGAAGGTTCACCCCGGTGTTAATTGCGGTTCGGTTCGGACCCCGCTGGTACTGGCGCCCCAATCCTTCTCAAAGAGCCTGGAATTCCCGCCTGGACTCGATTTATTTTTCAAGAAGAAAATCCGGCAAATACAGGCGAAGTAAAAATGCCGATTCCAGATACCCCAGATAATTCAAAACCGTATCCGTGGTTGCATTCGGAGGGTGGATAACCCTTAAATTACGGAGATTTCACCACTTCCGGTCGGCCAACCAGCCCCTGACTTCCGGGAATTCCCGGATAATCTGGGCCAAGAGCAAACTGCTACGGGGGATGTGCTTACCGCCTTCCCAGCCTTGAAAAGTTCTGGTAGACACTTGGAGTAGCTCAGCGAATTCGGATTGGGAAAGTCGCAATTCGGCCCGCATCTCCCTAAGGAACATACGGTCGGAGAGGAGGTGGAGTCTACGCCTGAAGCGATTCTGTCTGGCGGTCGCTGCCTTGGCTTCCTCAATCTGCTTTTTCAATAGGGCGACAAAATCCGTGGGCATGGCCCGGAGAATAGCAGAAATCCGGTCCCGCAGATGTGACGGTCGTCAATGTTCAACTTCATCGGGGGCGGTGGAGCCTTGGAGCATTGGGGCGATGGCCCTAGGCTGGCCCAAGCGCAAGGTCGAAATAGCGAGCGAACCTCTAGAGCACCCTTCTCTTTTTCCTCTATACTCATTTTGAGTACACGCAAAACAAGCCGGAATCGCCAGAATAGCCCCAAATTTGCCGAAATTTACCCAAAATAGCTATGCGCAAATTGAGCATAGTGAAAAAATCCGGCCCGGCCCTCGGAAGGCTCACCCCGACAATTCCATCGATTATAATCGAGGAAAGGCCTATTTTCGGAAATCGTATCGACTATATTCGAACTCTTTCAAATTTTGCCGCCCGCCGCGTCCTGAATCACCCGAATCACCCTATCCTGGTCCATTTCCGATAGATAAGGATGCATAGGCAAACTGAATATGAAGCTGGACGCCCTCTCGGCCTCCGGCAAGTCGCCCTTTTGGTAACCCAGGTAGGCGAAAGCCTCCTGCAGGTGCAACGGCTTGGGATAATACACCGCCGTGGGAATCCCCTCGGCCTGCAAGGCCGCCAATATCCGGGCCTTCTCCACGCCACGCACCGAATATTGCGCCCAGGCCGAGCGATATCCCGGGGGAACCACCGGGCATTCCACCACGGAAGATAGTGCCGAGGTATAGCGGGCGGCGATGGTCTCGCGCATGATTAATTCTTCCTTAAAAATTTCCAGTTTGGCCAACAACACGGCGGCCTGCAAGGTGTCCAAACGGCCGTTCAAACCCAGGCGGATATGCTCGTATTTGTCGGCGCGCATGCCATGCGAGCGTATGGAAATCAACCTCTCGGCCAATGCATCGTCGCTGGTGAACACCGCGCCACCATCGCCATAACAACCTAACGGCTTGGAAGGAAAGAAGCTCGTTGCCGTCATTTCCGCCAGATTGCCCACCTGACCGCCGACGTCCCCAGCCTCCACACTGCCGCCCAGGCTTTGCGCCGCATCCGCAAGCACGAACAAACCACGGCTTTCGGCCAGGCGGTTGATCCGGGAATAATCCGCCGGCAAACCGAACAGATCCACGGGAATAACCCCGCGCGCCCGCAAACCCCCGCCGGCCAGGCCATCCACGGCCTTCGCCAATTTCTCCGGGTCGAGATTCAAGGTAACCGGATCGATGTCCACGAACACCGGGGTCGCTCCCAATAACGCTATGGCCTCCGCCGTCGCGATAAAAGTAAACGGCGATGTGAAAACCGCGTCGCCCGGACCCACGCCCTTGGCCATCAACGCCATCAGCAATGCATCCGTCCCGCTGGAGCAGGCGATGCAATGCGCCGCACCGGTAAACCCGCTCAAGCGCCCTTCGAGTTCCACTACTTCGGGGCCCTGCACATACCGACCGTGTTCCAATACCTTATCCATGCGTTCTCGAACAGAGGCCTCGAGGCGTCGGTATTGGGATTTCAGATCAACAAATTCCATGGATTTCTTTCAGGTTCATAATCTCATCCTTCCGACCCGACAGGAGCCATTCTTCGGCAATCTCAATGTCGAACTCGCTATGAAAATCCCGACCGGTCACCCAATTTCGGATAATCGGAAAACTGTTCTTTCCCATCCACCACCAGGGATTAGGGCCCAGGCGCGTAAAAGCGCACCCATGGCGAAAGGTCCACACTCCCTGATCATAGTAATACACCGGCGGATAGGCCTGGCGCGAAGTGGTGCATTCGATTTGCATAAAAGACTCGAGATACCCCCGGTCGTTCAAGCGAAGCGCCCGATAGGGATGATCGTCCTGGGCCTGCCATACGCTCATCACCGAATCCATATCCGACCGCGCTTCCAGAATTTGTAGACTGAGGTCGATGAGCCCCCCGGATACCATCACAGTGTTGCCCAATAATACCGTCACGCAATTCAGGTCGGGCATGCGATCCCGTATTTTCAGCACCCCATGCTGGATGACATCTCCATGGTTGGCATCGGGCAAGGCTAATTCGTCGGGTCGGTCGATAACCTCGCACCCCAGGCTCAAAGCCAGGTCGCTGATGTGGGAGTCTTCGGTCGATACATAGACCTTGGCAATACGCTCGGCCGCTTGCGCGGCCTCGATAACATGCTGCAAACTCGGCTTACCGGCCACCAGGGCCAGATTTTTATCGGCAATACTTTGGTTATTTCCCCGGGCGGTGATAAGGGCGGCATGGAGGGAAGCAGCCATTATCGCTCCACCCAATTTTCAACCGTGAGACCGGGAACCCGGGAAAACTCCCGCTCATTGTTCGTAACCACCGGCACTGCCAAGGCCAGGGCATGCGCCGCAATTAATAAGTCCATGGCTCCGATGGAACTGCCCTGTCGCTCCAACAGGGTTCGGATTTTACCGTAGTGAAAAGCCGCGCTTTCCTCGAAAGGAAGGATTTCCAGCGGGAGTAAAAATTCCTGCAAGGCATCCTGATTTCGTTCCGCGTTCTGACTTTTAGCGACGCCATACTGTAATTCCGACACGGTAATGGTAGACACCCCGACATCTCCCACCTGCAAGGATTGGAAACGTTTATGCACTTCGGGGGGCTTTTTTTTAATGAGATAAATGCAAATATTCGTATCCAGCAAATACTTCACAAATCTTCCCGGTATTGCGAATCGGGCTGATTTCTTTCCGCCATAAAGTCATCGCTGAACTTATCCAGACTGGTCAGTAAAGAGTCCCAGGGCTTGTCCTTGGAAAAAAGCAGCACGCCATTGTTCACTTTTTTAAGGTAAACCTCGGACCCCTTGAAGCGGAATTCTTTAGGTAGCCTTACCGCCTGGCTTTGGCCGTTTTGGAATAATTTAGCGGATTGCATCCTACCCCCAAGTATATATACTCTAGTATATACTTTTTCGGGAAATACAACAAGCCCATGCGGTTTTACGGTCGGCCTGAACGGTGTGGGAGGTTATTTCACCAGTAAATAAGCCAAATAGGCCCAAATCGGGGCCATCAGCAACCCGAAAAACACCCCATTTTTTACGAATAGCGACTCAATCAAGAGCATATGGTGGGCCTGGGCGCGATTCAAAGTGAGGGTGAGAAAATCGGTTTTGAGGGGCAGATTGAGAATATCATAGGCTCCGAGCTGCAAATGCCCGAAGGCATCCGTCTCTTCATTTTTATAGGCCGCCACCAGAATAATGGTATTGCGGCGCACCAGGCGAATGAGTTTGAAAAGCCGTTTCGGGAAGATCCTGAGAACGGGAACATCCAGGATAAGAATCGGTTGTTTGTGGGCCCGGAACCGGCGCACCCCTTCGAGCTGGGTGGAGCAATATTCCACGAAATATCCATAACCCGAAAGCAGGGTCACCAGCTCGTTGCGCACATCCGGGCGCTTGCTGATAACCAGAACCCTATGCCTGTTGGCGCTCATCCTGGGCCTTTTTTAACGCCAACTGGGCTAGCGAGAATTTCTGATGGACCTCTACGACTTTAGGCCTGCGCTGAACCGTTTCGAAACTGGCCAACTCGCGAATGAGGTCGGGCACGCGTACGGGCTTTTCCACCAAATGCACCGAAGTGAAACCGTCGGGATTGAGTTTCCGGATTTTCTCCAATTCGGCGTGGCCTGCGACAACCACCGCCCGACAATCGTGGAATTCGGCCTCGCGCAAAACATGCGTCCACTGCTCCTCGAATTTTTCCGGGTCGGCATTGTAGAGCAAGACCGCCGCCAAATCATGACCCAAAAATTTGGTCATTTTTTGATCAACAGGTAAAAATTCGAATTGGTTTTGATTCAGGCTTTTCAGCGAATGGGTGAAGAGCTCGTCAGGGTCGATAAGTCCTACGATACGGCCCGGTAACTGTTTCATGCGGGGAATGTAAATCCAGGATTGGTTACCGAGGAAACCCAGCCGGTTGAGTACGAGAAAAAGCGAGACGATTAGGTAAGCCAACACCGCCAACCCCATCCCTGTATCCACCCGGGAAACTATGACCGCCGCGCTATTCAAGCTCGCGGCCACCAGCACCAGTAAAAAAGTTGACTGGAGATGCGACATGCCCAGGTAAACCATGCGATGGTGCAAATGCTCGTTGTCGGCGTGGAACATGCGCACCATGCGGGAAAGAAACTTCTTGTGCCCATGGCATTTGAAGCGCCGCACCATGGCCACCGAAATATCGAAAATGGGATAGCCCAGTATCAAAAGGGGGACCAGAAAACTATATGTCGCTCCGGCCAGGGGCAGCTCCATCAAGCGCAGGGTCAAAATCGCCAGGGTGGCGCCGAGAAATTGCGAGCCGGTGTCTCCCAGAAAAATTTTATGGTTCGTGGAAAAATTGTGGACCAGAAAACCCAAGGTAAGCCCGCCCAATACCAGGCAGACCATCATGATGCCTTGGGCGGAATTGGCATTGCCGAGAATGGCCAGAGTGGCGAAAGCACACAGGGCCACCCCCCCCGCCAAGCCATCGATACCGTCGATAATGTTAAAGGCGTTCATTACACCGACAATCCAGAAAAGGGAAAGCACGCTACCCCAATATCCCAGTTCCCAGGTATATCCGAAAAGATTCAACCTATCGAAATGCAATCCGAAATAATAGACCACCGCCGCCGACAGAGCGAATTGAAAAATGAACTTGGTTTTGAAGCTGATGGGGCGGATATCGTCCAGAGAACCGGTCGCGAGGAGAAAAAGCGAAACGAAGCCCAGCGTTAGGGTTAGACGATCACTGACCAGGGGCAAAGCGTCTTTAAACAGAAAATGATTGAGGATTCCTACCGCGAAAAATGCCAGAATCATGCCCAGACCGCCCAGACGGGGAATAATTTGCTGGTGCACCTTGCGGTGATCGGGAGCGTCACCGAAATGGAAGCGCAGGGGAGTACGCAAGAGAAGAGCGATGGTAGACACCGAAAAAACGAAGGCGAGCAGGATTAAAGAGGCGTACATGGAAATTGTATTATTGATTAAGACCACAAGAACTTTCAAGCAAGATTTTGCCTAACCTTATATCGACAAACACTTTGGCCGGCTTTAAAATGATAACTCCTCTGGTGCTGCTGCTTTCGGGCTGGCTAGGCATAGCGGAAACCTGGGGCGAAATCCCCCCAGGCAAACTCGTGCTCCCGGAAGAACCGGCGGCATTTTGGAACCGTCATTCGTCGGGTAATGGTTCTCAAGGTAATTATTCCTCGGTTTGGCCCAAGGCTTGGAGTGAAATCCGTTCTGATTCCGTTGGAAATAAAAACTTCGACCGGATCCGCGTTTCCACGCATCTGGGTTTCGATGCTACGGGCAAACATTATCCCTTTGGCCTGCCCTTCGAGAATTTCGGCGGCAATTGGGCTTCCTATCGCGTCACTCCCGAGGCGGCCAAAGCCTGGCGCGACGCGCCGCCGTTACTCCGTTTGGAAGTCGGCCATTCCCTGGGGCCCAAGGCTTATCTCTACCTCCGGGGCGATTTACGCCGCGATTTGCGCGCCTGGCACGAAGACGCGACCGGCTTCAATGCCCCCCTGGGTGCCGCCCAGGTCAACCTCAACGAGCCCTCACTCGGGTATTTTTCCTATACCGGCGATTTTCTCGACCTGCAATTAGGCCGTTTTCCCCTGCATTGGGGCCCTGCTTTTGAACACTCGGTGACCTTGAGCTCGGCCGTGCCCCACCACGACGGCTTCGTGATTACGGCCAAAATGCCCCGGGCCCGTTATCACTTCCTGTTTTCCAGCCTCGACTCCTGGCTCGAAGGCAAGCCTCCCGGCGGCCAGGCCTCCCACAACTACCCCGTGGGCTCGGAAGAATACCGGCAGCGGAACTACTCCTCCACACATAACAGCAATCCGCATAGACGAGTATATGACGAACGGATCAAAACCCTGGTCGGACACAGACTCACCTTCGATTTGGGTCCGCTGGAGCTGGGTCTTTCCGAAATCCAGGTTATCGGTGGGAAAACTCCCGATTTCCGATCCGCCAACCCCTTCACCGTATTCCATAATCAATTCCACGATGGCTTTACCAATGGGGGCATTGGCATCGATTTCCGCTGGAGAGCAGGCCGGGGGTTCCATCTGCTGGGAGAAACTTTTCTCGACGACTTGGAATGGTCCGATACCGAAGGCAATGGCAATACTCCCAATTTGGCCGGTTATCTGGGCGGGGTGGAGCATGCTTTTATGCAACCCCGCTGGTCTTTGGCGCAAAGCCTCACCTTCGTCTATACCCAGCCCTTTCTCTATCACTTTTTCCAGCCTTACAACACGCTGTATTCGCGGCACATCCTCACCAGCAATTACCAGGAAGACGACCATGTCGATTTCGTGGATAAATTCGTGGTGGATTATCCCCTGGGTTACATTCGCGGAGGGGATGCCGTCGACCTCTGGTATTCCGCCCGTTTCACCCTGCCACCGCGTCTGAATGCGCAATTGCTATTGGGTTGGCTGCAAAGTGGGGATAAGGGATTGTACACGCCATTTGAGACGTATTTTTCCGGCGACCCGAGCGACGATTCCCCACCTTCAGGCATGGTAGAGCGGGAATTCCGGGCGCATACCCGTGGGAGTTATTTATTGGGAAGAGATTTTTCCCTTTCGCTCGCGGCGAGTTACCGTTTTGTACGCAATGAGTTCCATGTGAAGGACCGCATCGGGGAGCATTGGCATGCCGGTGCAGGGATTTCCTACACTTTTTCACGGTAAAACCTGTTACTTTGCTGGCTTATCGCCAAAACGGTTTTAGACAGTCATTTCCCGAATTTCTAATATAGGGCGTTCCATGACAACGACTTACAGGTTTGGATTTCTCCTTACCCCCCTGGCACTGTTACCGCTTCTGCTTTGTGCGCTTTCCTTCGGGCAAGGCCTCGAAGACAGGCTGAGCCAATCGCGGCAATTGCAGGCGCAACAAATGATGGGCGTGGATCAACGGACCATGGACTCGCTGCTCGCCGAGAGGAGAAGGCAAGCCGGACAACAAGGGCCTGCCGGGCTTTCCGCCCCCGGGGACAGGGCGGAAGAGGCGGTGCTGGACTCAATGATTGCCGGCCCACAGGGATACCGGGATCCGGAATATGCGGGCGCCTCTACCGATACCTTGCCGGACAGCATTGCCATCGACAGTTTGGGAAATCGCGTCCGGATCCCCCGCAGGGCTAAGGTGCCTAAACGCTATGAGCAGCGGATCTTCCAGAACGTGGATAAAAGCGCCTTCTCCGGTACGGCCAGCGCGGTGGGGCGCAGCTATGTTTTGCGGCCCGGCGATAATGTCATCGTATCGCTATGGGGCGATAAGGAACGGCAATACAACCTGGTCCTGAATTCCGAAGGACAGGTCTTTCTCGAAGGCGTAGGCCTGGTACCGGTGAGCGGGCTGAACCTGGAGCAGGGTGAAGCGCGCCTGAAAGAACGGCTCGCGCGTATCTATTCGGGTATCAACCGTGGTACGGCCTTCGTAAATCTCTCCATGAGCCAATCCGGTCCCATCCGGGTTTTCGTGCTGGGTGAGATGAAAACCCCCGGCGGCTATGTTTTCTCGGGTAACTCCAGCATTTTAAGCGTGATGTATTATGCCGGAGGCCCCACCGATATCGGAACGGTGCGAAACCTGGTTCTGAACCGGAGCGGAAATAAGATTCCGCTCGACTTGTACAGTTATCTCATCCGCGGGGAAACCCTGACCCCCGATATTTTACAGGACGGCGATATTCTTTTCTCCGGCCGCGCCGAAGCCCTGGTGGAAATCAAAGGCGATGTTGGTCGTCCCGCCACCTACGAAATGAAAAAGGGAGAGGGCGTCAAGGAGTTGCTGGAATTCGCGGGCGGCCTAAACGCCACGGCGGCCACACAGAAAATGACCCTGCAACGGATTTTCCCCTCAGGGAAAATCGACTATATCGATTTGCCGCCCCCACGGGAGTTCTTGACCGGTACGGCCACGGTGGAGTTGCAAGACGGCGATAAAATCCTGGTGGAAAAATCCACCGAGCCCAGCAAAGATTTTATCACGGTTACGGGTCCGGTTAAATATCCCGGTACCTATGCTTCCGAGAGTATTCGCACAGTGCAACAATTGGTGGAAAAGGCCGGCGGCCTGCGCGAAGACGCCTTTTTGGGACGGGTGCATGTGGTGCGCTTTAATCCCGACGGTTCCAGTCAATTGTTTGCCTACTCGCTGGAAGAAACCGAAGTCGACTCGATTCAATTGGCGCCTCGCGACAATGTGTTGTTATACAGCACCAAGGACATGTACCTGCCCGACAGCGTGGAAATCGCGGGGGCGGTTTTCGTGCCCGGAAAATTTGAGTACCGGGAGGGCATGACGGTCAAGGACCTGGTGATGCAGGCGGGCGGCTACTTGCCGCATCATGAAAGAGGCAAGGCCTTGGTATTTCGGGGCGGGGAGCGCGAAGCCAAGGTGGAGCAGTTGGATTTGGAAATCGAATACGGATTGGGTAGGAGCGGGGACCATTATCCGCTGCAACCAAAAGATTTGGTGCATATTCCCGTGGATCCCCGCTATTACAAAAAGGAAATCGTATCCCTTGAAGGGTTGTTCATGAGGCCTGGGAAGTATGCGCTTTTATATCCTGGAGAGAAGATGTCTTCGGTCATCCAAAGGGCGGGAGGGTTTAAGGAGAGCGCCTATATAGACGGTGGACGGTTTTATCGCGCGAAGGATAGCATCGGTAGGGTGGGAGTGGACTTCGCCACCGCTCTGAAGCGGCCCAATCGTAAAACCAATATTTCTTTGGTGGGTGGGGATAGCCTATATATTCCGGAGCGTTCGAATACGGTTAAAGTTATTGGAGAGGTGGGTTTCGAAACCAGCGTGTTATATAAGGAGGGGGCTTCGGTTCGCTATTATATCGGTAGGGCGGGTGGATTCACCGAGCGGAGCCGTAAAGGAAGTATCGTGATTGAATATGCCAATGGGGAAACGGCGGAGAACGGGATGTGGGTGAGATCGCCGGATGCTGGGAGCGTGATTTTCGTACCGCAGGGGCCGGAGCCGGTGCCGATTGATTGGATGGGGGGGATGAATGCCATTGTAGGTACCCTCTCCGCCAGCGCAGCCCTTATACTCTCTATTTTGATTATTCAGGAGCGGATTTAGTTTGATGGCGGATTTATAATATGGAAAAAAACGCAAAAATTTATGTTGCCGGAATGTACGGAATGGTGGGCAGCGCGATTGTCCGTGCTTTGGAAAAGCAGGGATTCACTAATTTCGTTGGACACTCTTCAAAAGAACTGGATTTGACCAATCAAAATGCCGTATTTGAATTTTTCAAAGTTGCGAAACCCGACTACGTCTTCCTAGCAGCAGCCAAGGTTGGTGGTATTTATGCAAACAATACTTACCCGGCGGATTTTATTTACAGTAATATTTGTATTCAGACCAATATTATCCACTCATCGTATATTTTCCGCGTTAAAAAACTGCTTTTTCTCGGCAGCTCCTGCATTTATCCAAAATTGGCGGAGCAACCCATGAAGGAATCTTGTCTGCTGACAGGGGAACTGGAACCCACCAATGAACCCTATGCACTTGCTAAAATCGCCGGAATCAAGATGTGTCAAGCCTACAATCGCCAGTACCATACGAGCTTCATTTCATGCATGCCGACCAATCTTTACGGACCCAATGACAACTACGACCTCATGAACGCACACGTGCTGCCGGCCCTAATTCGGAAGGTACACGAAGCGAAGTCGAACGGAAAAGACACTTTCATGGTCTGGGGTACGGGTTCGCCGAAGCGCGAATTTCTCTATGTGGACGATCTGGCTGAAGCCTGCGTTTTCCTCATGAATGAATATCTCCATGACGAGACAATAAATGTTGGAAGTGGCCAAGAGGTTACTATCCGTGAATTGGCCGAAAGCGTTGCTGAGATCGTCGGTTTCAAGGGTCGGCTTGTCTTTGACAGCTCCAAACCCGATGGAACACCTCGCAAACTACTGGACGTCTCCAGGTTGAAGGCTATGGGATGGAATCCGAAAGTGAACCTCAGAGAAGGTATCAAGCTCGCATACCAAGACTACATATCAGGCAGGGTTAGGATGTAATGTCAGATATACACCGAAAACACCTTTTTCAGTTTTTCGAAACTCCAATCGATTCCAATACCCAAAAAAACAATGTGGAGAAGGTTTCGTTCTGACGATCTCTACCGATGCAGAGGTATCCGGCGCGAAGCGCCCTGAAAGACCATTCGGAGGATTCCGTCGTATTCTCGGCAATACCGGATGGCTCATGGCGGATAAAATCATACGCATGGGCATGGGCTTGCTGGTGGGTGTGTGGGTAGCCAGATATTTGGCACCGCAGGCCTTCGGGGCCCTCAATTTCGCCATGGCCTTCGTTTCCTTCGTTACCCCGCTGGCCTCATTGGGTATGGAGGCCATCGTGGTTCGCGAACTTGTCAAAAATGCTGGCTCTTCCGCAGGGAAGGTCCTTGCCTCCGCTTGGCTCCTAAGATTCCTTGCGGGGTTTATAGCCATGGGGTTAGCCGTGGTCTTCATTATGTTGATTCGTCCCGGCGAGGTCTCCTCCCAGATCCTAGTCATCATTATCTCCTCCTCTATCTTATTCCAGAGCACCGAAGTTCTGGATCTTTGGTTCCAATCCGAGGTCCGCTCCCAATTCGCCGTAGTGCCAAGGATTATTGCCACCCTGGTTGCCTCCGCCATAAAGGTCGGCATGATCCTCTACGGGTGCTCCGTCCGAGCCTTTGCCGTCGCCACAGTCGTGGAAATCGCCTTGGTAGCCGCAGGCCTGACCATCTCTTTTTTCATCTTCCGGCCAGCATCGATGCGGCTGAAGCCAACTCTGAAAATTATGAAAAGCCTACTCCGGGACGGTTGGCCTCTTATTCTGACGGGATTCATGATCATTATTTACATGCGCACCGATCAGATCATGCTCGGCCAGATGCGCGGAGACGCTGAAGTGGGCGTGTATTCTGCTGCCATAAGGATAGCTGAGATCTGGTACTTCATCCCGATGTCAGTGGCCGCTTCGGTGTTTCCCTTCCTTTTGAATATCAAACAAAAGTCTGAAACCATTTACTATTCGAGGCTTCAATCACTCTATGCTGCAATGACATGGATGGGAATTCTCTTTGCAGCTTTCATCTCCTTCTTTTCCCCCTTGATCGTCCGACTTCTTTACGGTGCCGATTACTCAGCAGCTGCGCCGGTTCTTACCATTTCAGCCTGGGCTGGGGTCTTCGTTGCACAGGGAGTCGCACGGGGGAAGTGGATGGTCATTGAGAATCTCCAACGTTACACCATGTGGTATATCGGAGGAGCGGCCGTAATCAATGTCGCCTTGAACTTTATGCTTATACCTAGATTCGGATCCCAAGGAGCAGCGTATGCCACCCTTGTCGCCCAATGCTCAGCGTCCCTAGTCATCCCCGCTTTAATTGCACCAACGCGACCATCCGTGGTTATGCTTTTGGCCTCCTTTAAACCTTCAGCAGCGGTTGCAGGCTTTCAGCTCCTGTCAAATTCCCTCATGGGAAAAGCAAAATGACCTCGGAGAATTTTATTACCCCCCCTAAACCCTCTCCTGGAACTGTAGTTGCCAAGACCGATTGGCTAGGCTTCAACACCGTCTTCTACAACGTTAGGACCGGAGCCCACAGCGCGAACATTCATGACCTAATTAGTCCTGATGATTTGGAATTTCATCCTGAAGGCTTACTCAACTACCTTGAATTTGGATACTCAGCCTTGGGCCAAACTCCATTACGGAACATCCGCTTTCTACAACCACATAGTTCCTTGATTTTCGCCGAGGGAAATCTTACTGAGTTGCCAAATATCGACCCTGCTAAGGCCTTTCTCAGTGGACCGGAAACCTCGGAAACAGATGTTAGGATATTCCTTCAGGAGGCTGTATCCGAATGGGAAAAGTCGGTTTCTGGACCCATCGTCGTACCCACCAGCGGGGGCTTCGACTCCCGGCTGCTCAACTTCCTCATTCAGGACAAATCTCGCATACGCGCATTCACATATGGTATCTCGGATCGACAGAATGACTCCCGGGAAGTTGTTTATGCCAAAGAGTTGTGCCGTAGGTTGGGAGTGGCGTGGGAATCTATAAAGCTGGAAAATATCCACAGCTACTTTGGTGACTGGGATAGGCTTTTCGGTGTATCCACTCATGCTCATGGCATGTATCATATGGAATTTTATACCCGAATCGCGGAAAAAGTACCTAAAAGCAGCCCGTTGCTGAGTGGCATTGTCGGAGACCTCTGGGCAGGAAGCGTTACTCCAACCGAAATCGGGTCACCACGGGAACTTCATCTGCTCGGCCATGCTCATGGCATGAGAGCGGATGTATCACAGTGTTTCCTAAAGTGCCGATTCGACCTAAGAGAAGGGTTCTTTGAGGAGAATCGCACCCGATTGAAGGATGCCCGGTGGCGACTTTTATTCCTCATCCGCTTTAAAATGATTCTCCTTCGCTATCTGCTGAAAGTGCCCGCATCACTTGGGTTCAACCCTTGGAGCCCTTTCCTGGAAATTGGGCCCTCATTGGGCATGTTGATGCTGACTCCCGATCGACGCACAAAGCGCCTTTGGCAAGAGGAATGGTTCACCGAAAATGGGATTTTTCTGGAAGGAATGACTCTTAAGTCTAATACCCAAAATTCGCTGGATTCGAACTCCATTCGGAAGCAGCCACCTCCTCAACTGGACGAAGATTTATTGGGGACGCTTTTTCGCCGTGAATACATACGTTGGATCAATTCTCAAATCTCCTCACCTGGAATGGCCGTTTGGATCCGTTCGGCCCTCCTGCGTACTCCCAAGATCAAGTGGATACTTAGGAAATGGGGGATGACGGACTTTCAAATCCAGGCGTACGGGGCATATCTCACCTTGAAACCCATTGACAACCTTTTACGGACGGCAGAAGCAAGGAAGGCCCGGTGAGGTGGAACGCTGTTTTTGCTGGGGATTTCGCAATGGAAAACGATCCGGGAACAAATTGGATTTCCCCTGATCTCAAGTCGTTCATTGCCTCGCATGATCTAGCTTCATGCAATTTTGAAGGGTCAATAAAAACCGATTCTTCGCGAATCCGCAAAGCTGGCTCCTACCTCGAGCAGTGCCAAGAGTCAGTAACACGTGCGCTTGAAGCGGGGTTCGGCGTCATGAGCCTGGCGAACAACCATATCATGGATTATGGATCCGAAGGTATTAGGGCTACCCTCGAGGCCTTCCGTGGCAAAGCAATTTGTATCGGTGCAGGCTTGGACGCAAAAGAGGCATATGCCCCCGTCTTCTTGGAAGTAAAAGGGATCCGTATAGGTTTACTTTCCTTTTGCGAGTCCGAATTTGGTGCCGTCAGGGAGGAGTCTGATGCGGGCTTCGCTTGGGTGAATCATTACGATATTGACGCTCTTATCCCAAAAACTCGCTCAGACTGTGATGTATTAATCGTACAGGTCCATGCGGGCGTTGAAGAGGAAGACATACCACTTCCGGAATGGCGTGACCGCTATAAGCGCATACTTTATCTCGGAGCGGACGCTGTAATCGGCCACCATCCCCATCAGCCTCAAGGATGGGAGGAGATTGCCGGTAAATTTGTGATTTACAGCTTGGGAAACTTTTTTTTCCAACCTGAATATCCTTCTATTTGGCGGAAGAAAGGGGCGCTCGCCTGCCTGGAATTCGAGGGTGCAAAACTCGCCAAGGTTGAAGTCAGGATGGTAGATTGGTCGACATCTGCCCTTTCGCTCTCCTCCCGGACGGATGATCGGGTGACCCTAGCCAATTTATGCAGGGCTTTGGAGGAACCCGGATATTCCCAGGCTGTAGATAAGATGGTGGAAAGACTTTGGCGAGAGAGGTATTCGAATTACTATCGGAATGCAGTCAACGGCGTTGATGGCTGCTCCGGAATTATAAGAACCGCCAAGCTACTGGTGAAAAGATTGTTAGTTCCGAGCCGTCTTGTCAATGATGAGCCGCTGCTCCTTCACAACCTCAGCATCGAATCTCACCGTTGGCTCGTCGAACGCGCCTTGAGAATAAGGATAAAGGCGTGAATACGGCACCGATTGCTCTTTTCACCTATAATAGGCCTATTCATACAAAAAAAACCATCGAGGCGTTGAAAGCAAATTTCTTGTCCGACGAAAGTGACTTGTATGTCTTCTCAGACGGTCCAAAAGGAGACCTAGCCGAAACAGGAGTGGCCGCAACACGCGAGTACCTAAAGAGCGCGGAAGGATTCAGGAGCCTCCACCTAGTCTATCGAAAAAAAAACCTCGGCCTTGCGGGTTCCATAATTGCAGGAGTTACCGAATTGGTGGAAAGGTTCGGTCGGGTCATCGTACTCGAAGACGACCACGTCACCTCACCTCATTTCCTAAAATTTATGAACGACGCTCTGGAGTATTATGTTCAGGAGGAAAAGGTCATCAGTATCCATGCCTACACATATCCCGTGGACCAGAAGTTGCCTGAGACCTATTTTCTAAGGGGAGCCGACTGCTGGGGATGGGCTACTTGGAAGCGTGGTTGGGAGCTTTTCGAACCTGATGGGAAAAAGCTTCTGCAGGCAATCAGGGTCCGCGGCATGCTCAAGCTCTTTGATCGCGGCCCTTTCAGCTTTTCCCGCATGTTGCAAGACCAGATTGCAGGAAAAAATGATAGCTGGGCCATTCGCTGGCATGCAAGCGCCTTTCTTGCCGATAAACTTACACTCTATCCTGGGCTATCCCTGGTTCAGAACATCGGTCACGATGCCCAAGGAACCCATTGTAGGGAATCTGAGGATTTCACTGTGAAACTAGCGAAGTTTCCCATCCAAATCGGGTCCGCCCCTCTCCATG
Organism: Fibrobacteria bacterium; assembly: GCA_041746255.1. Lineage (GTDB taxonomy): Bacteria > Fibrobacterota > Fibrobacteria > UBA11236 > UBA11236 > JBGTHM01. The sequence goes on from JBGTHM010000090.1 coordinate 42,900, forward strand.
AGGACAAAGAAGTCCTAGAAGCCTTCCAAGGTTATATGGCAAAACTTCTACCAACTGGCCGACTTTCCCGTACAAAATCGTTCCTTAAAAACCTTCTGCCCAGGCACATGCAAATAAACCGGTTCACCCCTTTATCCGGCAAAGGGGTGCTTAAGCAATGCACTCCGCCCTTGCTCTGGCAGCTCCTCAAACCCAGCCCAAAGCATGGGTTCTTTGGAAACTATGAATCATGGAAGGAAGCCCAGAAAGATTGTTCAGGATATAGTAACCCATTAATCCTTGATAAAGTCGCCTCTGCAATGAGGGCTGTCCAGCAAGGCGGAGCCGCTTTCGAGCGCGATTCTGTCCTGTTCCAGAAACCGGAATATAACTGGCCACTCCTCGCCATTCTCTTCAAGGTGGCTGCAACGAACGGGGGTCAGCTCCGGCTTCTAGACTTCGGCGGTTCCCTAGGAAGCACTTTTTATCAATGCCGCCACTTCTTGTCGGAGCTGCAGCATGTGGAGTGGAGCATCGTTGAGCAGGCTAACTTTACAGCCTTGGGGAGACTGGAATTTGAGAGCGCGGAGCTGAAATTCTATGAAAGCGTGGACGAATGCCTTGAGAATCAAAAAGTTGATTGTCTTCTCCTTTCCAGTGTTTTAGCCTATATCGAAGACCCTTTTACGTTGATTGCGGATTTCCTCGACCGCAGGTTTCCCTATATTCTTGTCGACCGCACTGCCTTCATCCGTGAAGGCAGTGATCGGCTCACGGTTCAGAAGGTCCCGCCGCATATCTATTCAGCGTCCTATCCCGCCTGGTTTTTCGACTACGATTCCTTCCTGGCACATTTCGAAAAGGATTATGTAAGGGTAGTGGAGTTCAATGGAGCTGATCGTGCCAACTTTCCCTCCGAGTTCAAGGGCTTCCTTTTCCGCCTAAAGGATACCCTGAAATCGGATGACTCAGATGTAATTAAGAGGCCTAGATGTTGAAGTACCTTAAAAATCGATTCCGTAAGGAGCAGTTCCACCCATCCTTTCTGGGAGCACTCATCAACCCTTTCTATTTCCCGCGAAGGAACCTGCTCCGTCACATCAAGGAAATTGCCCCGTTCGTTTCGGGTCGACTTCTCGACATCGGCTGTGGCAGAAAACCGTACCAGAAGATTTTTCACTGCACGGAATATGTTGGCCTCGAGATTGACAGTCCCGAAAACAGGCTTTCCAAGGACGCTGACTGCTATTACGATGGAAAGACAATTCCTTTTCCGGATGCGAATTTTGATTCAATCTTTCTGAGCCAAGTCCTCGAACATGTCTTTGAGCCCGATGGGTTGTTGGTGGAGATAAACAGGGTTTTGCGGCCCGGGGGAAAGCTTCTCGTAACCGTTCCTTTCGCCTGGGACGAGCACGAGCAACCGTGGGATTACTCCCGCTACTCCTCTTTCGGCTTGAAGCACCTAGTAGGAAAGCATGGTTTTACCATCCTTGAGCACCGGAAAAGCGGCAATGATATTACGGCTGTCCTGCAAATGTTCAACAACTACCTTTACAAGGTTCTAGTAAGCCGCTACTCCTGGGGCTACCTATTGCTGACACCCATCTTTATCGCCCCTATCAACCTTTTCGGAATTCTCTTGGTCAGGCTCCTTCCATCTAACAATGATTTTTACCTTGATAACATCCTTTTAGCCGGTAAAACTGGAGATCCTGTAACATGACAACCTCCGATTATTTTTCAGAGAAATCAATATTGATCACGGGAGGATTGGGTTTTATAGGCTCCTCACTAGCTCGCGAATTACAAAATTCTGGCGCACATGTCACCATTGTAGACAGCCTGATTCCCCAGTACGGTGGTAACTTCGAAAACGTCGTAGATTTTCAGGACAAGGTTTCTATCAACATCACCGATGTGCGGGATCCGCATGCCATGTCTTACCTCATCCAGGGCAAGGATTACCTCTTCAACCTGGCGGGGCAGACCAGTCATTTGGATTCCATGACCGATCCCCAAACTGACCTGGATATCAATACGACTTCCCAACTTTCCATTCTGGAAGCCTGCCGCAAGCACAATCCCACCATCAAGATCGTCTTCGCGAGCACTCGCCAGCTTTACGGTAAGCCCGAGTACTTACCGGTTGACGAGAAACATCCCATCCGCCCCGTGGATGTCAATGGAATCAACAAGTTGGCCGGCGAATGGTATCATCTGTTATATAACAACATATACGGCATCCGAGCTTGCGCTCTCCGACTTACTAACACCTACGGCCCTGGCATGCGCGTGAAAGATGCCAGGCAAACCTTCCTTGGCATCTGGATCCGGAATCTGTTGGAAGGTAAATCTATTCAGGTCTTCGGGGACGGCCTCCAGCTCCGCGATTTCAACTATGTCGATGACGTGGTCCGTGCTATGCTGATATGCGCAACGGATTCCAGGGCGGATGGAGAGGTTTTCAACCTCGGCTCAAAGGAGTATGTGAACCTGAAGGATCTCGCGGCCTTGATGGTGGAGCTCCACAAGGAAGGTGAGTACGTGATCGTTCCGTTTCCTCCAGAGCGCAAGGCCATAGATATCGGAGACTACTACAGCGATTTTACCAAAATCCGCGAATTGCTTGGCTGGGAGCCTAGAGTCAATCTACGCGAGGGATTGAATTCAAGCCTACTATATTACGGCCGTACTTTGGCTAAATACCATTGAGGCGAACATGATATTGATGAACGATTTCAAAGTTGAACCTGAAGAGCTACTCAATGCCCAGCTAGCCGTCGCGGAACGAGTCTTTCGATCTGGATGGTATGTTCTGGGGAATGAGCTCAAGGCCTTTGAGTCTCTTTGGGCGAAGCAATGCGGTGCCAACCATTCAATCGGAGTCGGCAACGGCATGGACGCCCTGGAAATTGGCCACCGAGCCCTCAGAATTGGACCTGGTGACGAAGTCATCACCACTCCCATGACTGCCTTCGCCACCGTGCTGGCAATTCTCCGTGCCGGTGCTGTGCCTGTTCTCGCCGACATCGATCCGGAAACGGCACTTCTCTCCCCTGAAAGTGTGCAGCGTTGTATTACAGCCCGCACTAAGGCGGTACTACTCGTGCATCTCTATGGCCAGATCCGGGACATGGATCAATGGGAAGCCTTATGCTCGGAAAATGGACTTTTTCTCCTCGAAGACTGCGCCCAATCCCACCTTGCCACCTGGAAAGGCCGGGTCGCCGGTAATTTCGGAAAGTGGGGGGCATACAGCTTTTACCCCACCAAGAACCTTGGTGCCATAGGCGACGGCGGCGCATTGATTACAAACGATACTGCCTTGGCCGAAAAAATGAGAATTCTCCGGAATTATGGGCAGAGCAAGCGCTACTATCATCCTGAAATTGGTATGAATAGCCGCCTGGACGAGTTGCAAGCAGCCATCCTCTCCTGTCGATTGGAATGGTTAGAGGGTTTCACCACTCTACGTCGCAAGATTGCCGGCGCGTATTTCGAGGGTATCAGCAATCCTCGCATCAAACTCCTCTCCAGTCCGAAGGAAGCAGCCAACCACGTATACCATCTTTTCGTCGTAACCTGCAAGAAAAGGGATGCGCTTGCCGCCCATCTTGAATCCAAAGGTGTAAACAGTCTCATTCATTACCCGGTTCCGGTCCACCTGCAGGAATCGTGCAAAGACATTCGCATCGATCCCAAAGGCCTTCCCGAGTCTGAACGCCATGCCGCCGACTGCCTCTCCGTGCCGTGCCATCCCCAAATGGACGAAAGCCAAGTGGATCAGGTTATCAACGCCATTAACTCATTCAAGTAACCAATATGGAATTCCAGTACTGCACCTATTTCGACTCCAATTATTTCCTGCGGGGTCTTGCACTCTTTCACTCACTTCGGCAGTACCAGCCACATGCGGTTTTATGGGTACTCTGCTTGGATGATGCCACTTTCGCTAACATAACGAGGCTTGCTTATCCTGGTCTCAAGGGGATACATCAACGCGAGCTGGAGGCGGAAGATCCCGAACTCTTTGCCCTCAAACCCCAGCGTACCAAAGTTGAATATTATTGGTCCAGCGGCCCCTCATGGTTACTTTACGTGCTCCGGAATAACCCGGATGCCCCGGGTGTGATTTATCTGGACGGGGATCTTTTTCTCTTTGCCCCCCTGACCCCGATATACCAGGAATTGGAGAATGCCTCCATTCTTATCCACGAGCATCGCTTCACCAACGATTCCGAAAGCCTTTCCGCCACCCAAGGACGTTTTAATGTGGGGGTAGTCGCCTTCCGCAGGGATTCAAGCGGGATGGCATGCTTGAAATGGTGGCGGGAGCGTTGCATCGAGTGGTGTTTCATGCGCAACGAACCAGGACTGTTCGGCGATCAGAAATACCTCGATCAATTCCCGATACTCTTCCAAAACGTACATGTCCTTTCCCATGTGGGCGTAGGGGTAGCTTCCTGGAACGTGGGAAGCCATAGGATTCACTTCCGCAATGACACCGCCATGGTTGACGAACTTCCGCTAGTCATCTACCATTTTCAGGGCATACATGTCCTGAATCCTTCCGTAATTCTGAACTTCGGCACCCGTCGGATAACCCCGGGCCTTCGTCGGATCTTCTCCCTATACACCCGTGCCATCTATGCCGTTTGGCTGGATTGCCGCCGTAAAGGTATTTTCGTTCAGAAGAATCAACTTGATGCGAAGTGGAATCTAACCATCTTCAGTATCTTCAAAGCTGTAGCGGCGGGAAGGCTTGTCCTGAAAAGTCCCCCCCTCACGGCTTTAATCGCCTTTCCAGGGACGTTACTGAAAAAGATCTTGGGCAAATAACCTTTCCTACGATTGATCACCATTATGTCCATACGTAAACTTGCTCGAGAAATCAAAGATAGGGTCTTCAACCGGGTCCTTGTCGCCGCCGCCAACGCGCTGACGTTATCCTACCCTTCCTGGCTCCGAGTGTTGAAACTATCTCTGTTACGATTGACCGGAATGCGAATCGCCTCCGAAGTTTTCATTGATTATGGCTTCCTCTGCTTCTTTCCTGGCAACATCACGATTGCCGGTAATGTTTCCCTGGGACACTACAATCGGATCTGGGCCTTCAATCCAGTGCACATAGGACCCAACGTTCAGACCGCATTGGGATTGACCATTATTTCCGGAAGCCATAGGGTGGAAGATTATGCTCCCTTGGGCGGGCAGGATGTGATTCTTGAGGGGGAGAATTGGATTGGTGCCAACGTGACCATTCTCGGCAAGGTTACTATTGGCCGAGGCGCAATAATCGGAGCCGGAGCCCTTGTCACCGGCAACATTCCCCCCTATAGTATTGCCGTCGGTGTCCCCGCCAAAGTCATCCGCAAGCGCGAACCGGCGGAAACCGTAATGCACCCCTTCGGGACATATCGTCCGAAATATTTTGAAGGGAATTTTCCCACTTGATTTTTTTCTGCGACAATCCCCCGCTTAAAGAGAAAGGGTTCGGCCTCTCGGTGCTTACTTACAATCAGCTGCTGGGGCTTGGGAATGCCGTCAGGTACCTTATCACCTTTAGAGGGCAAAATGGGATTACCCGAACCGATATAGTCGGTGACGCGTCTTGGCCCACTCTCCTCTGTGACGATATTTTTTCCCGGTTGGTTGAACGGAACCTGAAAGGCAAATTCCGCCGTCTGCTTGAATCCTTCGGATTTCTTGTTTATTTCCCTAAGGTACTAGCGATCGCCAGGGAAAATCCTACTAGCCCTATTTTTGCACCAATTGGATCATCAGCCTCCCTTTTATGGCGTGTCTTGCTCCTTAAGCTTTTTACGAGGAATCGAATGTGGCTTTACTTTGTCGATGATATTGAATTTATCAGCAAGCGGTTGGCCCGTCCCTTTGAATTGGCCTGTGCCAAGCTATTACTTCCCGCAGCTATAAAGAGCGCCGACCGCGTATTTGTCATCAGTGAGGGTTTGGGAAAGGCCTATTTAGATCGCCATGGAGTCAGCCACCGATTGATCTTGCCTTGCTTCAGAACGATTGTTCCTCCTCCCCGCAAGCACGAAAAGGACTCCAAAGAATTTATCTTCGTTTTCTCCGGTGGGCTCAGTTTTCTCTACAACGATACACTTCTGTTGTTTCAAAGTGCTATTCGCAAATTCAATCTCACACAACCGCCTCGTGGCTGTCGTCTTATCATCCAGACCTATTCACCGAAAAGCCAGTTCCTGTCGATAGGGTTCGACGAAACAGTGACCGAATATCGAACATCTGAAAGTCGGGGCGACTTTTTATCATATCGGGAGGCTGATTGTTTCCTTATCCCTTACTCCTTCGATCCTGAAGCCACCGTCATGGTTTCCACCTCTTTTCCCCAGAAGGTCGCCGAACTGCTCCAAATGTCCAGATCTATTCTCTTTTTTGGGCCTACCTATAGCTCCGTCATTAGTTTTTTTCAGAAAGCCGGCCTTCCCCACGTGGTAGACTCGTCCGAACCGCACGCGATAGGGAAAGCTATCCGGGTTCTTACCAGTGCCCCCCCGGAAAACGCTCTTCTGGACAGGTATGCCGCCCTGCATCGCGCTCATTTCTCACCTGAGGCAACGGCATCGGTGCTTGTTTCGGAAAAAGGATTTACTCATCCTTTTGGAGTGCCCCATCGGGAAAGGGCGGTAGGAGACCGAAATGATTAAAGTCCGATTTCTTCCCTATCAAGCCCATTGCTTCGCCTTTGGAGGGTTCGAAATCCATATGCTTCGAGACCTGGAATACCTTCGCAGTCTGCCTTTGGAAGTTGAAAAAATGGACATCTGGAGTCGCGATGCAAATTTTGATGTGCTGCATCTTTGGGGTCTAGGCCTGGGAAGCTTAGTAAATGCCCGTTGGGCAAAACGCTCAGGAAAGAAGATAGTTGTAACGGCCTTGGTAAGTTACTTTGAGAAAATGTACCAGAGGGTAGGTTTTTTTGCAAAATATGCCACCGGTGAGGAGCGGCTAAATGTTGAGTTAGCAGGTCTGGCCGATGCGGTGGTTGTCCTCAATGACAGGCAGGCGGAGGTCCTCAATCGATATTACCGGGTACCGGCGAATCGTATTGCCGTTATCCCGAATGCTGTTAACGAAAAGATTTTTTCCGGAAATCCCCTCGCTTTTCACGCGGACTATACTCCTCGAGATTTCGTATTGTGCACCGGTAATATCTGCAGTCGCAAAAATCAGCTCCGCCTCGCAAAGGCTTGCGCGGATGCAGGCCTTCCTCTGGTAATCATTGGCGCGTGCCTTCAAGGAGAGGAGGCTTACGGAGCAAAGTTAACCGATCTGTTCCAAAAAAATCCGGAGTTTCTTTGGATCAAGGAGCTACCAAATGATTCGGCGATTCTTCGGGCGGCTTATCACGCATGCTCGATATTTGCTCTGCTCAGCCACCGTGAACAGCAACCAATTAGCGCCTTGGAGGCGGCCGCAGCGGGCAAACCTCTTTTGTTGGCAAACTTGCAATGGGCGAAACAAACTTTTTACCAGAATGCCGCCTTGGCCAATCCCAAGTCCACTGGGGATATCGCAACTGGGCTTCGCAGCGTTTACAACCAACCTGCAAATTTTGCAGTTCCGAGAAACGTCATTGAAAAGTGCCGCCTACCCGAAATAGGTCAAGCATACTTCCGTTTGTATAAATCCCTCTGATCAGGCAATATTTGGGTACATTCATGTTGTTCTTGCCTTAAAGTTGAGGGTCATCATTGACCCTGGACCTCAAATCAATAATGTCCCCTTGAGATTGAGTTTATATTTGCTAACTGGACGTCGCTGAAACCAAATTGACGTAGAGTTCCTCGGTACGGCTAATCATGTTCTCCACTGAAAACCTCGGAGCGATGAGTTTTGCTTCCGCCGAATAATCCTTCCTCAATTTTTCGTCGCTCAACAATTCGCCAATAGCATTTGCCAAAAGCTCCGGATTTCCGATAGGCACAATATACCCATTCCTACCATTAGCTACCACGTTGCTGGCCCCCGCCACTGCGGTCGTGACAATGGGAAGGCCTGTAGCCACAGCCTCCAACAACACATAGGGCATTCCTTCGTATTTGCTTGATAGGACAAATATGTCGAAAGATGTCATAGCATCCGCTCCGTTTTGGAGGCCCAGAAAATGGATTTTATCCTCCACACCAAGGTGCGATGCCAAAGTCTCCAAGGTGAGACGTAATGGCCCTTCACCGACAATAGCTAGCCTCGCCTGAGGAACTTCTCTGGAAACCATGCCAAAGGCTCGAAGCAGGTTCCCGGGGTCTTTTTGATCAGTTAGCCTACCCACAAACCCTATGATCATGGACTCAGGTGGGAAACCGAAATCTTTCCGTCTGTCCGGCAGCCGGTTGCATGTTCCCAGGTCGATACCGTTTTCGATGACATGAATCAACTCCTCGGAAATTCCAATGGAGGCCGCATGCCGCTTTTCATCTTCCGAAACAGCGATAATCTTGTCCGTTATTAGGGATAGACTCCATTCAACGAGCCCATAAATAACCTTGGCGATGCCTTTAATGCCAGGATTGGCGGTTATGAAGGCATTAGGTGTATAAAGAACTTTTGCCCTGCTCCCAATTCCGACCAGCTTCGCCAGCGCACCGCCTTTTGAGCTGTGGCCGTGGATAATATCGAAAGGTCCATTCTGACGCAGGTAAAGGCGTATTTTCCATGTGGCGAGCAAATCACCTGGATAAGGTGAACGTCTCATCCGAAGTTGGTATTGTGAAAACTTACCGTCGAGGATTTCTCCTAGCCTTTTCTCGAAATGGATATCGCTGCGCACTGGACTGTAGACCAGATGGACGACATGACCACTTCTCAGCAACCCCTCGGTCAGATCCAGAACATGCTTGCCCACTCCGGCATGGGATGCTTCGACTATTAGCAATATCTTCATCTTATCCATCCCGTCCGAGGGCCTTCTTGTATAAGGATTCCAACGCCTCCACGTAGATCCCAATTGAAAAGCGATTCCGATAATCCTCGTATCCTGACAATCCCAATGCCTTTCGCCGCACCTCATCTTCCATCAGGGAAACAATCGAATCCCTGAGGGCGTCTTGGTTCCTCGCTTCAAATAAAAGACCATTTCGACCGTCACGGATGATCTCCGCCGGCCCCTCCACCCTGCTGGCGATGACCGGAAGGGATGCGCGGAAAGCCTCAAGTATTACAATCCCCAGCCCTTCAAAAACTGACGGTAGGACGAATAGGTCGGCGACCGCGAAAAATAGTTCGGGATTTTTCGTAACCCCACGGAATTCTATTCTATCCCTACTCCTTAACTTATTTCTCACTCCCATCAGGTAATCTGCCTCGTTTCCTTCTCCAATGATAATCAGTCTCGTTGGCGGTGATTCGGGAGGAATACTATCGAAGGCCCTCAATAAAGTATCCACTGATTTCTGAATGTGAAGCCTCCCGACGAACAGGATGCAGAAATCCTCACCGGGAATTGCAAGCGCCCGCCGGAGGTTTTCACGTGATTCGCTTATGTGGAAATCGGGGATCGCATTGTAGATAATATGAATTCCTGATGAAGGCACCCTTAAAACTTCACGAACATGAGTTGCGACACATTGCGAAATAGCAACTATTTGGCAGTTCCGGGCAATGGTTCCGAAGAAGATTCTGTAGGTCAAGAAAATGATCCGGTCCTTCCAATTCCACTTGAACCAGATATTGTGCATAGTACAAAAGCGTTGAACTACGAGACAAGCACAGGCCAACATACCATAAAAGTCACCATGGCCAAGATGGGTGTGCACGATGTCGGGAGCGATTGATTTAATCGCCTTTCTTAGCTTGGAAATTGAAAGAGCCCCCCCCATCGGTATGTGTCGTATTTGGACGGATGGATGAAAGCTCGGACCGAGCAAGGGTTCGTCTTTAAGGTAAATCACGTGAATTTCAACCCGGCTATGCATGTGATTGCATACGTTCAATAGCAGTCTTTCGGCTCCGCCGTAGGTGAGGCCGGTAATGATGTGCAGCACCCGGATTTGCTTCGTACCTGCGATCCTTCCCTCGCCCGTTGATGTCCAAGACGCTAGAGCTAGATTCTCTTCAGCCACCGTGCCTTCACTTTCGCTGCAATTCGTGATCGATAATAAAATCCATTGAAAGCAAGGTAGTCCAGGGGGCCATAAGAAAAATTCCGAGCCAACACCTTTCGATATTCCAAATAGACTTTCCTCTCATTCTCCGGATTTTGCGTCTTACTATCATCATGAACCCTGAATTTCCCCAGCATTTTTTGTATTCGTGCGAAGCGGAACTTCTTTGACGACTGGGAATAGAAATCAATGTCCATGCAGTAGTTCAATCCAAGATCTAACTCGCCGTAGGCTTCGAAAACGTGCCGGCGCCAAAACACCGTAGGCTGCACAGGGGCGAAACGACCATGGCCGAAAAGCCAGGGGTTCCAGGCGGGTGGATGCACGTCGCATATCCAACTCCCATCCGGGGAGATTTGCTGGTATTCCCCGTATACTAGATCGACTTCCGTATTCTTATTAAAGAAATCTGCCACTGTTTCCAGTGCATCCGGAAAATAGAGGTCGTCGGCATTTTGCCAGGCAAATATTTCCCCTGTTGCCCGTTTGAAGCCCTTGTTGATCGCATCGGATTGTCCCTTGTCCTTCTCCGATGTCCATAGAATGTGTGGGTGGCTTTTAAGGATTGAGAGGGTATTATCGGTAGACCCGCCATCCATTACTATGTGCTCAACATTCCGATATGTTTGGGCGGCAATGTTCCTGATGGTCTCATCCACATATTTTCCGGTGTTGAAGCACGGCGTCACAATTGAAAATTTCAGATTATTCATTGACTCCTTCATGTCTTTTTTTGTGGATTTCGGTGTAGGCCATTTGCACTATCGCTACTGAAATCCAGAACGGGGCATGGTAAAAATCCCCGACAATGTTGAAATGTATGATCGAACCAAAGAATGGCAAAATGAAATAAATTGCTGCCCTACTCGGCAATGCTAGCACCCGCAAACCGACTATGGATAAGAATAGGCATAAAAGCAGGAAGTTTACAGCGCCCAAATCCGCGAGCACTGTTAAGAACATACTGTGGTAACCCGAACCAAGACTTTCTATTCCATAACCAGGGCCTTGTCCGAAAACAGGACTATCCCTCCAGTTCTCCAGAGCCTTGGTCCAAGTTTCCGTTCTGATGGAAGCCGACCCGCTGCTCTGAGACATGGCTAGCTTCATCACGAGGTCTCTCGTGACATCACCAAGAAAAAAGGCAAGCTTTTCGCGATATAGGAATGCCAAGCCCGTGCAGATAACTATGGAGGGAAATGCGTACGTCCTTAGGAACCATGCAGCCGACTCCAATCGAAACAACGATGCTAGAATTGCCATTGATACGGCTATTACTATTCCAGCGATTGAAGTTAAGAAAAGTAGGGAAAGCACATAGAGGGTGCATAGGGTTATGAATCGCTTCGTTTGCCCCTCCCCTTCAAAGTGCCAGAGTCCAATCGGACATATAACATTTAGAAAAAGGGCCATTGACCCCGGCTCTTCGGCAGTACCCGCTACCGACTTGAAGATCCCGCGAAGAAAAAAATCCATGTTGGACGTGCCTGGTCCGCCCGTTGTGAATAGCGGACGAATCTTTAGGTCATAGAGATTTAGTAGCAAAAATTCCACAACTATTATCACGCAGCATGTCATGGCGCTATAAGCGACTACGCCGGATATTTTTCGTGAATCCCAACCAGACTCCCTTGCGACAACTTTAGTAAGAGTAAGGTAAAACATGCAGGAGAAGGAGAAAGCCATAAGGTGGTTGAGACTCCTTGTTCCGCCGAAACCCAATGCCCAGGATATCGTGGCGATGGTCATGAAGATGTAGAGGAGAACATCTTCCGGATCCTCAAAATAACACAAGGGCCTATTAAACACCATCGCAAACAACTTCGGCGCATGCAATAATGCCACGGCAAGGATCAGCGCCACGGGAAGCCTTAGCCACGTCGAAATTGCAAGCCACGTCGTGAAGGGGGCGAAAAAAACAAAAAGGGAAAGCGTTGAGGGCATCGGCAGTGGTTTGTTATTTACCGGTAGAGCGCCTACGAGGTTTTACGGCTTCTCCAAGCAGCGGTGAAATAATGGATCATGACGCTGAATATGGCTCCCAGAATTATTCCTGCCATACTGATCACTAGATATGCCTTTGCACCCAGTCTGTCACCCGGTCCAAGTGGATATTGCGGACTGGCTATTACCTCAATGAGAGGCATCTCCTTCCTTTCCTCAATTTTCGCCAACTCAACCTGTTTCTTTAGCTGTAGGAAAACCTCTTGACTTATTTCTATGTCCCTATGGTGACGGCTTGCGGCAAGAGTTAGCGAGGCGGTGGAAATACTTTGATTCGCCAGAGAAAAAGCCAGGAATTTTTCCTCGTTCGCCTTTAATTCCGCCTCGACCTCCTTGAGCCTAGTTTCGATAAATTTGCGGTTTTCGCTGGCCTGAGACTTGTTGTTGAGGAGGAGGTATTCATTCAATAGGTCTACAATGTAACGATTCGCCTCATAGGCAATCTCAGCTTGATCAAATCTCGTTGTCAACGCCACAAGCCCCGGCCGCACGTTCTTCTCTACCAGTAAGTACTTTCCTGTTTTAAAGCGATGAATTTGCTCTCGCAGTTGTCTATACCCATCCCTTTCACTCTTTGTAGTATCGCCTCGTCCCCAAATCTCTACCAGAGCCATGCTGTCATTCCCAAGATTCCACCTCTTCTGCAAAACTTTTTCAATGAATTCATTAGTAAAGAGGATTACATCGAAGTAGGCTGAAATATTGGATTTATTTCCATCTCCCGAACGGACGCCTACCAAGGCTGCCAAGTCAGAAATGGGATTCTCCCCCCCGCCCGTTTTGAAAATAAATTGCGACTGCGCGGTGTAGCGTACCGGCGTTGTCAAGTAAATTACCAATGCTATGAACTGGGAAATTATGACAAATGTGAAAATTACCATTTTCCGGGATCGCATAATGGCCAACAGCTGGAAAATGTCCGTATTTTCTTCGTTATGACTTTTCATAAAAACCTTTTCACGTAAAATCTTCTTCGCATTCTTGCTTCCAATGCTGCAAAGCGCTCTCAAAAGTGTAGCTGAAAACGAAGCCCCGATCGATAAGGTACTGGGGCTTTATGTTGGTCGGGAAGGCCATCTTCTTTACGCGCACAGGGTGGATCGGCGATGTCCTGCGAAAAAGGCTCGAGATGAACTGCATTATTCGGGCGATAAAAATCAAAAGGGATATAGGCATTCTTGGGATTGGACTTTTTTTTCCCAGGACTCTCTTGATTGCTTTGGACATCCCCTCCAAATTCAGTAGGGGGTGCTGGGCGAAATTATAAACTATATATGGATCTTTCTTCTTTTCCAAAACAAAATTCACACTTTTGACAAAGTCGTAGATATAACCATACGCCTTTGTGATGTGCGGATCTCCTGGAAAAAAGAAATAGCCCCGTTTAATTGCCTTGACCATACGCTTTACATTACCAACGTCCCTGGGGCCGAATATTACGCTCGGCCTACAAATGATGAGCCGTCGATTTTGGCCAGAGGCAAACCAGGTTTGATGGATCTTTTCCCCCACCAGCTTAGATACGCCGTAGGGGGTTTCCGGGTACTGCCCCGCGGTTTCAATTGTCGGTTCGGGGATATAACCATAGGAAGACATGGTGCTAGTGAAAAAAATGTTGTGGCAGCCTACCCGCTCCGCGAAGCTACAAACATTCTCGGCGCCCTTTATATTGGTATCGAAGTACTCACGAGCCTCAAATCCAGGTTCCCGGCATAGTGCCGCTAAATTAAAGATCCAACTCTCCACCGTATCGTATTCTCCCACTTCAATCTCGATAGGTTCTCTTACATCTGTGCGAATGTACTGGTATTTCATATGGACGAAATTCCATTCAACCAGATCGAAGTTAAGGATGGCATCAAAATGCTCGCTCTCCACTAGATTCCGTATCAGAAATTTTCCGATATAGCCCGACCCTCCAAATATGAACGCAATTTTTTTCATTTTTTCAAAGTCCAGCTTATGCAGTCAGTAATAAAATCCTATCCTCCCGGATAAGGCGAATTGCGGCCGAAGATCGGCGGTTGCTTCCATTGACAAACGGCCGATTGTGTAATGGACATGTGGCGAAACTTTAAAATTTGGTTCCACTCCCTGTATGAAGTAGGGCCGGCTTAGGTGATCCTGAGCATTGTATTCATCAAAGACACCAGACCCCCTATCATTGCCCTTCCAAAGCCAGGATACCTGAAGTCCAGCATAATACTTCTTTTCAACTCTTCCAAAAACCTTTCCTGTCAACCATTGAGAATTCGGACCTTGGGGATTGCCCAATGGCCGGTCCAAATTGGCCGATTGAGCGAAAGATTTAGCGAAGTGAGTGTAAACCCACGGTTGCACTCGGCTGTACTCCATTACTGTCCCCCATTGCACCTCAGCGGCGTCCGCAATCATGTGTAATCCCACCATCCACGCCCATTTATTTTGATTGTAACTTTTCATCAGCAAAGAAGAAGGTGATTCCATGTCGTCTAGGAGGAACTCTGTGTATACCATGCCCCGACCCGGTTGGCGGTAAGCAGCGTCGAATGAAATATTCCCATTATTAGAGCCTTCATGCATTAAGCCCTTGGCCATGAAGAGTGGAAATATCGGGGTAAAGAGAAAAGGCTTATTTTCCCCCATAATTATGAGTTGCTCAGAGATGGCGAACGTTACATTCTGGGAAATGACCAATTCATATCTATGTCCATACAAATGCCTTTTTTCCCGAGATATTTCTGCCTGTCCCACAGCTAATCCTCCATAAAGGCTCGATACCGTCAATGGGCCCAGACTGGTAGTGAAGGATATGCGATCGAAAGGCACGGCATTTTGGTTGAACGTCAGGTTGGTAAATATTCCCGGTCCCCAGTGCACAGCATCTCTAGCGACGACAAATCTTCCAAAAGCCAAGTCTAATGAGAGGTTGCCTCGATATCGAGCGTAAGAGACATAGTCTATGGTGCCGGTGGCGTTCGCGTCTTGACGATCGAAAGGCTCGCCATCGAATGCAACGCTATCCTCTCTAGAGACACTTTCGACGAAAAGCCGCCCATCCAGGTAGAACGATACGGGTTCCTTGGCCCCCGACAGTATTGCACCACCATCCGTCGCCAAGGAGGAAGATCCATAGTACCTGTATTCCTGTCCAACTACAGGCCTAAATCGGATCATTTCGTTTTTCTCCACGTCCGCATATTCGAGTTGAGCCTGCTCTTGGCAGGCGCTTCTTTCCGACTCATATTGGCAGGATCGCGGAAAAATGAAAGACATGGGATTTGTTTGCCTGATGAGGCTCCCATGTCTCTTCTCGATCAAAAATGGTATGTGATTCCTTAGTGTATATGGATGATCGAGTGAGGTGTCATGATTTGGCTGAAATGCAACAACCGGAACGAACAGGAATGCAACTGATGCACATATTAGAAAAAATAGATGCGGGATTTTTATCAGCATACACTTGAGTGGAACCAACAATTACCAGAGGCTATAAATTTCATTTTTATTTTCGGCCAGTGGCAAACTCAAGATCCGCCTTCATCATAATCTCCACCAGTTCCTCGAACTTCACCTTGGGTTGCCAACCGATTTTCGTTTTCGCTTTCGTCGGATCTCCCAATAATTCCTCCACTTCCGCAGGCCGAAAGAACTTCGGATCGATTTCCACAATAACCTTACCCGTTTTCCTATCCCGCCCAACCTCGCGCACACCCTCACCCTCCCAAGCAATGTCAAAGCCCGCAAAAGGCGCAGCCTTCTCGATAAACTCCCGCACCGTATGCATCTCACCCGTAGCGGCGACATAGTCATCCGCTTCATCCTGCTGCAACATCATCCACATCATCTCCACGAAGTCCTTGGCATAACCCCAATCTCTTTGGGCATCCAAATTACCCATCCGCAAAGTCGATGGCGCTCCCGCTTTGATTTTAGCCAATGAAAGCGTGATTTTCCGCGTCACGAAATTCTCGCCGCGACGTGGTGACTCATGATTAAACAAGATACCGTTACTGGCATGCATCCCATACGACTCGCGATAATTCTTCACTATCCAATACGCATACAGCTTCGCCACACCATAGGGCGAGCGCGGATAAAAGGGCGTCGTTTCTTTTTGAGGAACTTCCTGAACCTTGCCGAAAAGCTCCGAAGTAGAAGCCTGATAAAACCGGGTAGCCAGCTTGTTGCTGCGAATCCCTTCCAAAAGCCGCAACACCCCCACGGCGTCCACATCGGCCGTAAATTCGGGAGAATCGAAAGAAACCTTCACATGGCTTTGCGCCGCCAAATTGTAAAGCTCATCCGGGCGAGTTTCCGCGATGATGCGGTTGAGGCTACTTGAATCGCCCAAATCCCCGTAATGCAAGTCAAAGACCTTGCCTTCCTTTTTCGCCGTCTCCCGGGTCGCCTCGATTCGCGTCCGATTGAAGAGCGAAGTCCGCCGGATGATTCCGTGCACGTCATAACCCTTTTCCAGCAGCAACTCCGCCAAATAGGAACCATCCTGCCCCGTTACCCCGGTTATCAGCGCGACTTTCTTAGCCATATCCATTTTCCTTCAGCGTTTAACCGGCCCCAAGATAGAAAAATCCCCTTCTTTCACCCTTTCAGACCCTTGGAATAACCAATCCCACCGCCCCAATTTGCTACCTTTCCCCCCATGAAACTTCGGCTCGGAATCATCGGCCTGGGCACCGTCGGCTCCGGCATACTCCACCTCCTCGATAAAAACCGCGAATTCTTCCTCCGCGATCTGGGTTTCGACTTCGAACCCATCGCCCTGGCAGCCCGTAGCGCCGCCACCCTGGAGCCCTATCGCAAAACCGGCCTCCTACTCACCCAAAATCCCATGGAGCTCGCCTCCCACCCCGACATCGACGTCCTCATCGAAGTCGCGGGCGGCGCCGATGCCCCCAAAGAATGGATAGTCACCGCGCTCAAGTCCAAAAAACATGTCATCACCGCCAACAAGGCCCTGCTGGCCCATCACGGTACCGAGCTTTTTCCCCTGGCCGCCGAAAACGAGGCCTTCCTCCTTTTCGAAGCCGCCGTCGGAGGGGGCATTCCCATCATCCGTACCTTGCAAGAAAGCTTTATCGCCAACGATATCCAGGGATTGGCCTGTATCATCAACGGCACCAGCAATTACATCCTCAGCGAAATGCGCGACAAGAAAATCGGGTTCGAAGAAGCGCTAATAGACGCGCAACGCCTGGGCTATGCCGAAGCCGACCCCTCCTTCGACGTCGAAGGCATGGACGCCGCCCACAAGGTTTCCCTCCTCGCCTCACTTTGCTATGGCCGCTATGTCGATTACCATAAAATGTCGGTGGAAGGCATCAGCAGCCTCCAGCCCATCGATATGCAAATGGCCGAGGAACTGGGATTCGTCATCAAGTTATTGGGCGTGGTCTCCCAAACCGCCAAGGGCGTGCAGGCCAATGTTTATCCGGCTCTTTTGCAAAAAAGCCATCAATTAGCCAGCGTCCACGGGGTGCTCAACGCCGTTTACCTCAAGGGCGACGCGGTGGGACCGGTTTTGATAACCGGCGCGGGCGCGGGTAAATTGCCGACGGCCAGCTCCGTCATCTCCGACCTGGTAAGCCTTGCGCGCCAAATGGAATCTGGCCATCCCCATCCTATGCCCATGGGCTTTTTCTGCCGAGCCAAAGAGGCAGGTTTCATTTCTATCGACGAACTTGAAACCGAGTTCTACCTGCGGCTCACTACCGTCGATAAACCCGGGGTTTTGGCTCAGGTTACCGCCATTTTGGGCGATGCGGGCATATCCATCCGGGCGCTGATGCAAAAACCCGAGCATGACCCCGAAAACGTACCGGTGATTTTCCTGACCCATACGACCAAAAACGCGAAAATCGCCTGGGCCCTGGAGCGCATCGACAAATTGGACATTGTACGCGCCCCGACCCAAATCCTGCGCTTCTACCGTTAAGCAAAAATCCGCCTTTTCCTTTTTGCCCACTTGCGACCTTGGTACATTACCGCCAGGGCAGGATGCGGCTTTGCACCTCCGAGCTTCCGGAACATTCCGGTGACTAAGGACCAGGGAGATTAGTGGCATGCAGGCCCGCCGGGTCGAAAAATATCTCATCTTCCTGTCGGACATCGTTTCATTCAACCTGTCCTTCGCTTTTATTTTCTGGCTGCGATATCAAAGCGGGTTTTTCGCCGCATCGTATAATCCGCACAAGGATTTCGGGCCGCTCACCTCCCTCGCCTTCCTGCTTAGCCTCATCTGGATACTTTATTTTTTCCTCTCGGGCCTTTACCGCGACTGGTATCTGCAATCGCGCGCGGAGCAGGTCTGGGTGGTTTCTAAAAAAATCACTTTTGGATTTTTTCTGCTCTTTCTCATAATCGCCGGCTCCGACATAGTCGATGCCTACCATAACAATCGTCTACACGGCACCTTTAACCTGTCCTCGTTCTTTACCCTTTCGCGGGCCGCTTCCCTTTTGTCCTTTTGGGGCGTTTTTGTGATATCGGTCAATGGCTTCCGGCTTCTCGTGCAAGCCCAGCTGCTGCGCTTGCTGCGGCGCGGGGTAGGGCTCGAGCCGCTGCTTATTCTGGGAGCCAATGAAACCGGCGCCCGCATCTCCCAAGACGTTCGGTCGAACCCCGAAATGGGATTTCGGGTTTTCGGCTTTGCGGATGAAAACGGCGCCTTAAAAGGGGGGTTATTCATTGACCTTCCCGTGCTCGGCACCTATTCCGATCTTCCGGAAATCATCCGGCAGCATCGCATCAAGGCCATCATCATCAGCCATGAATCCACCTCCCATAACGAAATCCTGCGCATTCTCAGTTATGTGGCGGAATTCCCCGTATCCCTTTTCATCGTTCCCGATCTTTATGACGCGGCCAGCGGCCATTTCAAAACCCATGCGGTACATGGGATGACTCTCAAAGTCCTTTTTCCCGAACACATGCCGGCTTGGGAAGCGCAAATCAAACGGCTCATGGATATTTTCATCTCCGCCGCTTTGTTGCTGTTCACCTTGCCCATCACCCTTGCTGCGGCATTGTCCATCCGGCTGACTTCGAAGGGGCCGATTTTCTATAGTCAAGAGCGTATCGGGCAATACGGTAAGCGTATTTGGGTGCACAAATTCCGCACGATGCGCACGGATGCCGAGCTGGCCGGGCCGCAATGGGCTTCGGCTAAAGATCCTCGGGTTACGCCGGTGGGACGTTTTCTGCGGCGTGCGCGTATCGACGAATTGCCGCAGCTGTGGTGCGTGCTAAAAGGCGAGATGAGCCTGGTGGGGCCGCGGCCCGAGCGTCAGCATTTCATCGATCAGCTTAAGCATGAGGTTCCTCTTTATTTGCGACGCTTGAAGATGAAGCCGGGGCTTACCGGCTGGGCTCAGGTTAAGCATAAGTATGATGCCAGCATCGACGATGTGAAGACCAAGGTGATGTTCGATCTCTGGTATTTCGAGAATATGTCGTTGGGGCTGGATTTATTGATTTTGTTGCGGACGGTTTGGGTGGTTATTACGGGGCATGGGGCGCGATAGTCTTTTATGGAGTTGGACGCTTCCTGGGCATCCGTAACGCCTTGGTTACTTGGCTTGCCTGCCTCTTGCCTACTGGATTTGTGGGGCCTTACGGGTATATAAGGCCTACCGGGCTTATGGGACCTATCGGGGGTCGTGGAGGGCCGGGGGATTTTTTCCGGCTGGCATCGCCCTAATCCGCACTGCGATGGGCGCCGACGTAACTCGGCCGTCGGAATGGTGCGTGCCTCCATCCCGCTGCGCGGGCTGGGCCCGCCCGACGGCCTCAAACAGACGTCGGCTACTTCCCCTCCCAGTGCGGGGGCTCCGCATGCCGGAAAAAAATCCCCCAGCCCTCCACTTCGTGTCGTTGGTCTGAGCTTAGTTGGTTTAGGCTCGGTTGGTTTGGGCTTGGCTCTGTTTAGGTAGGGTGGGCTGGGTTGGGTTGGACTTTTGTGGGGTGTGGAATTGAGGTGGTTAATGTGGAGGCGATGGGACTGGGGAGATCTCGCGCGGGTGGAAGAGGTGAGCGAAAGAGTCCACTGTTTCTAACCAGAGAGGTGCGGAGGGTTGGATGTTTTTTTCGGCATGCGGAGCCCCCGTTCCGCGAAG
>JBGTHM010000091.1:0-2714 GCA_041746255.1 Fibrobacteria bacterium
GCCTCCATTGATAAAAATGTATCCCATAGTTCGCCGCTCGAATAACGCTATCAAGGTGAAGGCCAGCGAGGCGAAACCGAAGCCCGCCAGAAAGCCGGCGGTCAGGCCCCATTTCCAGTCGGTCTGGGCATCACCTAGGAAGAATGCAAGATTGTACGCCATGACCAGAGCCAGAAGGAAAGCCATCCCATACAGTCGGGCGGGGTTGGCATTGGAAAGTCGGGCCTCATCGAGGCCGGTCTCCTTTAGCCAAGCCTTGTAAAAAAGCAGCGGGGAATACCAAAGCGCGCCAACCCCAAGATTGGCAATGGCGCACACCAATACGGCCCAATGATTCAGGAAAATGTTTTCCATGGGGATTCCTTTCAGATTCAGCCGGAAAAAATACCCATGTGTCGGCATCGCGTATTGTAAAAAAGTTACCCGTGTATAGCGGAATCATCATCCGAGCGGGACGTAATTCACGTCATCGGATTTGCGCTTGGAATACTCTGACGGAGTGAAACCGGAAAAGCGTTTGAAGTCGTGGATGAAATGCGCCTGGTCATAGAAGCCGCATTCCCGTGCCACCGAGGACCAGTCCACGCCACCGGATCGGGCGATTTCCTGGACCACCTTCTGAAAGCGCGCCAGGCGCGCGTAGGTTTTCGGCGGCACTCCGACGCGCTCGCTGAAAAGCCGGATGAAATGCTTCTTGGAGTAGCCGATGTTGGAATACAGCCGCTCCAATACCATGTTTTCCGGCGAATCCAGCAAAGCCTGAATGGCGTGCTCCACACAGGCATTCGCTTCCAAGGGGCCGCGGCGCATCGACGAAAGGAAGCCTTCAGCTACATGGAATTTGGCGGTTGGCGTCGGGGCTTCGAGCAGCCTTTCCCTCAGACCCGAAAGGCCGCCCCTCCAAAGCGAGTCGGCATCCACGACCCGGTCCGACATCTCCTGCATAGGAACAGGGAAAAACGGATAGGCCATGCCTTTGCGGAAGTTGATGACGAAAAGCTCGGACTTGTGTCCCGAAGACAATGTGAGGTAACGAGTGCGCACACCCGAAGCCCAAATCTCCCGGCAGGTTTGAATGGGCTGCAAGGCAGTATCGTCATAGATATGTTCGGCTCGTCCTGCCAGATCCACTATGATTTCCACATTGCCATCAGGCAGAAACCGTTCGAACCCATGGCCGGGAACCAGGCCTTTAAAATAGGTGAATACAGCGATGTGGCGGTTGAGTGGAAAGGAGGGTCGGTGTATATGATGAATCATGTCCTTGTCATTCCTGTTCCTGATCTTCCGATTGTGCGGATCCTGGTAAAGACATGCGTTAAGCCCGTGGCTCAGCGAGCCGACGAAAATCGGCGCCACCAAGATATGAGTAAGGAAAAAACTCCCCTTCCCGAACCATCGGGGCAATGTCTTCGAGGCTAACCCACTTCACCGCATCCACTTCGGGCGTAGGCTGAAACTGAAGCTTATTGCCCTCAACCCGGGTCCGGTAAATATCGAGGAAATGCGTCTCCCGCTGTAGGGTAAACCCGAACTCCATAGCCTCAGGCGCCACAGCGATTCCAATCTCTTCATAAAGCTCGCGCACGGCTCCTTCCAGACTCGTTTCGCCGCAAATGACCGATCCACCCGTGGCCGCCCATTTTCCCGGCAACCACTCCAAATGCGCCGCCCTTTTCTGGATCAGCGTTTCCTGCCGCTCATTGAAAATCCAGATATGCACCACGAGATGGTACTGACCCTTGGCCATCGGAATTCCGCGCTGGATGGTCGCCCCGGTTTTGCATCGGTTGCAGTCGTAGATGTCCCAGAGCTCCGGGGGTGTGGGATTAGGCATGGGTCTCCTTTCAATTTTTCTTTCCATCATCGTCGAAGATAAGAAACCGGATTTTTGCGTCAGTCTGTTAGGGGCGCGGTAATGCCTTCAGCGCATCTGCAGATAACTGACACTCGGCGTTGAAGGACCCTAAATTCTTATTCGAATTATAGTCATAGATGGTGAAGATGAAGTCGTTTTTCCAGCCGCGTACTTGAATCCAATAATTGTACCGCATTCCTGGCATGGATTTAAATGTACCATCGAGGTCCCCATTCATCATATTTGAGGCACCAAGCGAGAACCAAAACATTATCTTCAAGATTAGCTTCGGTATTTGCGTTCACGACCCCGCCTCGCCAAAGTGAGGGTAAGGCAGCAAAATGTCCGCTTACCTGGCGCTGGCGGAAATCGCAATAAAAATGCTTGAAGTAAAGGAAATGAAAGATGCTCCGTCCAAAAACCGCAATTAACGCTCTATTCTTGGCACTATTTTTTCCTGCTTCAAAAGCAATGGCACAAGACACCTGGTTCACGCAGCTTACGAATGAGCGCCTTAACTCCGTCTACTTCACCGATGCCAATACGGGCTGGGCTTTGGGGTGGTTCGGCACCATATTCAAAACCACCGATGGCGGTGCCAGTTGGTCCGTCCAACCCACAGGTAAGACACAAAGCCTCTACTCCTTCCATTTCACCGACGCCCATATGGGCTGGGCCGTGGGGAGTAACGGTATCATAGTCAAAACAATAAATGGCGGCGCCAGTTGGAGCGACCAACCCAGCGGCACAACGGAATGGCTCCTTTCCGTTTACTTCATTGATGCGAATACTGGCTGGGCCGTAGGGCTGGCCGGTACCATATTCAAAACAACAAATGGCGGTGCCAGTTGGACAG
>JBGTHM010000092.1:0-11636 GCA_041746255.1 Fibrobacteria bacterium
AGCGGAGCCCCCGCTTTGCGTAGGGCGCCGGAGCCTGTCTGAGGCCGCGCAGCGGCCGAGTTGCGACGGTAACCGCATCGCAAAGCGGATTGGGCGGAGCGCGCCGGAAAAATCCCCTGCCTCGGGCTCCGGTCCGCAGCGGCGCTTCCAAAGGAGATGGATATTCTCTCAGATGCCGCGCAACTTATTTAGCCTTGCCCACGCCCATCTCCCGGCACAGCTTGGTTCCTAATACGGGGCTGAGGGGCTTAAGAACGTTCCGGAAAAAGCGCGATCAGATTTTCGGGCGGACGCAGAATTTTCCCGCTGGTATTCATAAAGGCATGTTCGGTTGATCCCAAAGCGATAATTTCTTCCGGGCCTTTTTCCTTACTCACCACATATTCGAAGCGAATACGTGTTCGTCCCAGCCGCCAACGTGTTGTTCGGATACGCAAGGTATCGCCATAGCGTCCGGGCCGCTTGTATTCGCAAGCGGCCTTCAGCACGGGGATGAGCACTCCGTCCTCTTCCATTTGCGAATAGGGAAAGCCCAGGTCGGCCAGCCCGGTAGTGCGCGCCACTTCGAAATACACGAAAAAGTGGGCGTAGTAGACGAATTTCATCGCGTCGGTTTCGGAATAGCGCACCGGTATCATTACTTCGGTGATGTTTCCCAAGTCGTCCATGGGTTCAGGTTTTTTCGGTGGTTAGGGCCAAGCGGTGGGTGGTACGCACGATCCACACAACGGCTACGGTGGCGGTGATGGCGGCGGCGGCGATGGGCGCGTAATGGATTCCTTTTTCACCGAATCCTACACTGAAGAAAAAAGCGAAGGGACCAAGCAGGAATACCTGACGTAACACATTGATGATGAGAAACGGCATACCCCTTCCCAGGCCCTGAAAAGCTCCGCTCGAGACGATGCTCACACCGACGAAGCCATAGCCTAGCGCCAGATATTTCACGAAATGGTGTGCCGAAAGGTAGGTTTCGGGCTCGGGGTGGAAGAGTCCGATAAGGGCGCCGCGAAAGAAAAAGACCAACAAGCCGATTGCGCTGAGAACGATAAACCCGGTTATGAGGCCGAGACGCACGGTTTCAGCCACCCTGTCATAGCGTTTGGCGCCTGAATTCTGGCCAACAAGCGAGAGTACGGCAATCATTATGGAGAGTGCGGGAAAAACCGCCAGGACATCGAGCCGCGCTCCGATACCCACGGCGGCCACGGCATGGGGGCCATACTCGACGGCCGTGCGGGTCAGAATGATAAGGGAGAGGCCAATCAGCGCCTGGGAGACTATGGAGGGAAAGCCGACGGCGAAGGTGGAACGGACTCCGCTCAAGTCGTTCCATCTGGGCCAGTAGACGAGTTTCAGGCGGGTGTGTTTGCTGAAAAACATTCGGCCAATCAGTAGGGCCGAGAGAAGATTCGCCAGGGCGGTGGCAATTCCCGCGCCCCGTACTCCCAGTCCCACACCTTGCCAATCCATTCCGAAAAGCCGGAAATCGGCAAAAATCAAAAAAGGCGCCATGGCGAGATTGGCGAGGGTGCTTATCAGCATGGCATTCATAATGGCGCGCATATTCCCTTCGGCCCGAAGGCCGCCTCCCAAAAGCAGCGCCAAAATGGTAAAAGGTAAGCCCATGAACATGTAGAGGAGGTATTGAGTCGCCAGGATTGCACCGGCGGGTTCCGCTTCCTGCAGGTTCAAATAGGCGGGAAGAAGTATGGGAGTCAGCGCCATCATGAGGAGAAAGAGTCCGAGGGAGATCCACACCACCTGGCTGAGCGTATTCTGGGCCTTTCCCTCCTCTTGGGCGCCCAATAGTCTGGCCAGGGTGGAGGTGGTTCCCGTGGCGACTCCATTAAAGAAGGCAAAAACCAGGTAAAAGTAAGGGAACCCGTAATTTAAAACGGCCAAGCTTTCGTTAATCCCCAGGCGGCCGACTAGGATTCCGTCTATGAGGTTGAGAAACAGGTGGGCCGACATCCCGATAAGCATGGGAAGGGCCATACGGGCAATATGACGCCCGATGGGTCCCTGGGTTAAATCCGCTTTGGGGCGGGAAGGGTTTCTTCCCGGCTTGGGGGGTTCGAGAGTGGCTTGCGACATGCTTTCTTGAGGACTGTGGGCGCCTCCGGTATAAATCCCGGTAGAAATTCGCCGATATCCGCGCTGCAAATATATTATCTAATTCGGATTCAGGCGCGTTTCTAGGTGAGTTGCCATGCAGGACCCAAGCGACCGGACTCAAGTTCGCTCAGAATTGTTGCAACTACCCCTTTCCGTCTCGGCCGGGCTAAATGGTATATTCATGCCCATGTTGGAGAATTGGGCGAGGCGCACCTCTGTGGCCAGGTATTTTTTGTTTGCCACTTTGCTTGGGGCGGCCCATACCGGTTGCAGTAAAATCGAAAAAACCGTCGCCGACAGGGAAAACCAGGAAGAGTTGCCTTTGGCTGAATACCGGGATACGACCGTGCTCGATATGTACGAAGGCTCGCGCCTGAGTTGGATCCTGACTACCAGCTACCTGGTCAAATGGCCGCATACGGATCTCGTCCATGCTCGCCCTGTCAATCTCGTCGTATATGATAGCTTGGGTGCGGGAATGGCCACGGTAACGGCGGACTCAGGTTCGGTGGACGAGGCGGCCAATTTTCTGTTGGCGACGGGCAATGTGCACGCGATCTCCATGAGAGGCGTGGAAATCACCACCGATTCGCTTCGTTGGAATAAGGCCGCCAACCAAATCAGCACGGAGGCACGGGTGCGCGTAAAATCCGAAGAGGGCGACGTGCTTACCGGAAGGGGATTTATTTCCGATGCGGACCTCAACAACTGGCGTATCCTTTCCGAAGTGAAGGGAATATTCGTAAAGCCCCAGGATCGTGTGCAAAAAATGGAGGATGCGCCGCAAAATTCTTCGCAAGACGGATCACAGGCGGATTCCACAGGCGCCGCGCCATGAGTCCCGCTTTCCGTATAGGCGCCAGGGAACTGACAGTTACGGGACCGGAAATTCCCCTAAGCTGGATTTTCACAATGCTTGGCTTGATGTTTCTGTTGACGGGCTGCGCGGGTTCAGCTTCCCGGGGGCCGGGTACTGCCATGACGCCCGATCAGATTGACCCCGCTTTCCCTGCGCGCGATTCTCTGGGGAAGGATACCCTGCCCGCTACGGCGATTGCCGACACGGTTTTACCCGGCCCAAGTCCCGATTCCTCCGGACTGACCGATTCGCTGGCCCAAGCCAAGGTTTTGAAATCCAGGCGAGATTCCGTAGCGAGCCGCGGCCAGGAAGAACCACTGGTCATGGAAACCGCGGACAGGATGGAGGGCTTCCGCGATCGCGGAGAATACATTCTCAGGGGAGGCGTCGTTTTCACGCACGGAGAACTGCGGTTGGAAACGGAAAAGGCGGTTTGGATACGTGAAGCCAATCTCGTTTTAGCCGATAGTGGCATGCGAATCACCAACCGCGGCTCCACCCTGGAAGCCCGCAGCGGTCGCTACGACAAGGCCCTGAGCCGGGCTACGGCCGAGGGGGACGTGGTAGTCCGCGATAGCGCGGGCGAATTCGAATTGATAGGCCGGAATCTTATCTATGACCGGAACACCCATGTCGCCCAGCTGTTCGGTAATCCGGTGCTCAAGCATTTTCCGGAGAGCGACACCGCTGCCGAAGCGGATACGCTGGTGATCAGGGGGGAAGTCATTTCCTATAACGATTCGCTCTCGGTGGCACGCGCAGAGGGTAAGGTACGTATCACTCGCGGCGATCTGCTCATCCAATCGAACCGCGCCGAATTTTTCCGCGCGCGCGATTCCCTGTTGCTTACCGGTGAACCCCGACTCAATGTAGGCGAAAGCGAGGTGGCGGGGAAGGAGATGCGGGTTCGATTAACGGGTAAAGAAATACGCAGCTTGCGGGTGCGAGGCGATGCCGAAGCCGGTTCGCTGGAGAAAGGGGCTGCCGGCATTCCAGCCAGGCAATCGCGAGTCTGGGGCGATTCGCTTTTCATGGCCTTCAAAAAGGAAGCCCCTGACAGCGTCGAGGTTTTCAGTAATGCCAAAGGCAATTACTACGACGTGGACAGGCCCGAATACATCAATGAAATGACGGGTGGCTATATGGTGCTTCGATTCGGGGAAAAGCGGATATCGAGCGCAGACGTAGTCGGTGGCGCGAAAAGCGTTTATTATCATTTTGATGAAGATGCCCTCAAGGGGCGCAATTCGGCCGAAGGCGATACCATTCATTTCACCTTCGTGGAAGGCAAGATCGACGAGGTGGAAGTCATCGGTAAAGCGGTGGGGAGATACCTCGCCAAGGAAGCGGACGGTCCGGGCGCGAGGGAACCGAGTCGCAAGGAGAGTGAGGAAAGTGCTCCAGATTAAGGCAGAGAACATCGTCAAGGTATATGGAGGCCGCCGCGTCGTCGATGGTGTCAGCATCACGGTAGGAGAAGGAGAGGTCGTCGGACTGCTCGGACCGAATGGAGCCGGGAAAACCACGTCCTTCTACATCCTGGTCGGCATGATCCGCGCCGATTCAGGCAGCGTGTTCGTCTCCGATAAGAATGTCTCGTCTATGCCCATGTATCGACGAGCCCAATTAGGCATCGGCTACCTATCGCAGGAAAGTTCCATTTTCCGTAAGCTCAGCGTAGAAGACAATATCATGGCCATCCTGCAAACCCGGAAAATGAGCCGCAGTCAACGTCGCGAACGCATGGATCACTTGATGGAAGAATTCAAAATCTCCCATTTACGCAAGCACAAGGCCTACACTTTGAGCGGGGGCGAGCGGAGGAGGCTTGAGATCGCGCGCGCCCTGACCACCGAGCCTCGCTTTCTACTTCTCGACGAACCTTTCGCGGGAATTGACCCCATAGCTGTTGAGGATATACAATCGGTTATATTTAACCTCCGGGACAAAGGCATGGGAATTCTGATAACCGACCATAGTGTCCGCGAAACGCTGGCCACCACCAATCGCGCCTATATCATGTTCGAAGGACGTATTCTGGTCGAAGGTCCCGCGGCGCATCTCGCACAAGACGAGGAAGCCCGACGCATCTACCTGGGCAAATCCTTTTCTTTGGGATAAACAACTTGTGAATTTCGGACTCGATTTGAATCTACATGTGGGGCTTGAGCAGAAGCTCTCTCCCCAGATGATCCAATCACTCAAATTGTTACAGATGAATTCCATGGAATTGGAACTCATGATCAAGCAACAACTTGAGGTCAATCCCATGTTGGAGCAGCCCGACGAACTGGACACGCAGTCGGATGATGAGGACGACGGGGAAGGCGAGGACGCGGCCGAAGGCGAATCCGAAAAAGAGATGGAACCGGAAGCTGCTTCCGAAGAAGCCGATCCGGAAGCTTCCCTATCCGAACCCGGAGAGGAGAACAAAGAGATTGATTGGGAATCCTATCTTGAAGACGGATTCGATCTCGGCAGCAAGCATAGTGAGGAATCCGAAAACCCCGACGAGCGTTTCGAGAGGGTACCCGTCTATTCCAAAACCCTCCAGGACCACCTTCTGGCCCAGCTCCAGGATCGTACCGTCACCCCTGAAGTCCGCGCTTTGGTCGAATATCTCGTCTATAGTCTGGATGAGCGGGGTTATTTGAGCTTGGATTCCCACGATACGTTGATGGATGAGGACGTTGAGGGCAATACGGAGATGAAAGCCGCCTTGGCCTCTCTGCCCGAGGAAGCGACGGAAATCGGTGAGATACAAGCCGTCATCGAGCGTAAACTGGATTTGAACAAAGCCTCCCGTCCGGTTCGCGAAGCTTTTCACGTTTTACAAAGTCTCGATCCGGCCGGCATCGGGGCGCGCGATCTCCAGGAATGCCTCTGGCTGCAGATCCTTCGCCGTGACGATATCAACGACTTGGCCCGTCGAATCGTCCGGGACGATTTCGCCTTGTTGGAAAAGTTGAAAATCGCGGTGATCGCGAAAAAATACGACGTCACGCCGGAGCGGGTTCAGTCGGCGCTGCGCATTATCGGCACCTTGGAGCCGCGCCCGGGCCGATTGATCAGTCCCACCACCGCAGCCACCATCATTCCTGACCTAATCGTAGAAGAGGTGGAAGGAAAACTCACGCTTATGCTCAACGACAGAAGCGTGCCGTCTCTCCGCATCTCCAAAGCCTATGCGGCTTTGCTTCGCAAGGGCAGCAAGGCGAGCAACGACGAAAAGAAATTCGTGCGCGAGAAATTGAATTCCGCCACTTGGCTCATCCGCGCCATCGAACAGCGGAAATCCACCATGATCAAGGTGATGCAGGCCATCATCGAGAGCCAACCCGAATTCTTTACCCAAGGGCCCACCCACTTGCGCCCACTCATTTTACAGGACGTCGCCGACAAAATCGGTATGCATATTTCGACGGTCAGCCGCGTCACCAATGGAAAGTACGTGCAAACCAGCCATGGAATTTTTGAACTCAAGTACTTCTTCACCGCAGGCGTGGCCCAGGCCGACGGCACCGAAATCTCCTCCGTTACCACCAAAGACGAGATTCGGCTCCTGATTGAGTCTGAGGACACCCACAAGCCCTTAAGCGACCAGAAAATAGTGGAAATCCTTAAGGAAAAGGGGATGGACGTCGCCCGACGGACGGTTGCCAAATACCGGGACCAATTGGGCCTGATGCCCGCCCGGCTGCGTAAGCGATATTAGGCGCGATACTTTGAGATTCACAGCGACAAAAGCGGTGTCTTTGCATTAGAATAGGAAATGGGCATCACCCCTAACGGGCTGCCTTTTTGTCCCAAAAACCAGGGTAACTCTCACAAGGGATTTTGTAGATTTATAACAGGCATTTGGGGATGCACTTCTGCGCGAACAGGTTCAATGAAGGAGAAACGACATGAATATTCAAATCACCGCCCGGCACTTCAACGCTTCCCGTACCCTGCATGAGAATGTGAAGGAGAGTGTCGAAAAATTGGGGAAATTCAACGATTCCATCACCGGCGCGCATGTCATCCTGGAAGCGCAGACCGAGACCGTGAAGCGGGCGGAGATTATCGTAAAAATCCTGGACAAGTCGGTTCATGCCCACGCCGAAGAAGACAGCATGCATAAGGCTATTGATACCATGTTGGATCGAATTGAAAGACAACTCAAAAAAGAAAACGAAAAACTAAAAATACACAAATCCGTTCCGGCATCTGATCTGGTTGCCGAATAACCTCCGAAGGAACAGTTGTCAAGCAGCATAGACTTCAGCAGACTCGAAATCAATCGAAAGAGATCCCTCCCCGTGAGGGATTTCTATTACCAGTTTAAGGAAGAATTGGCGCTCAGTCTCCGGACACCCGAGGCCTCCCTCTGTACGGAAATCATTGAAGCCAACCTGCACCGACCCGGTTTGGCCCTAGCCGGATTCACGGGTGTGTTCTCCTTTCAGCGTGTGCAGATTATCGGTACCACAGAATGGTCTTACCTTGAATCGGTTGGCGCCGAGAAAAGGGCGGAAATCTTCAGCCGGCTGCTCGAATACCGCTCACCGATGTGGGTACTGACCCATAATGCCACCTTGCACGACGAATTGCTGCAAATGTGTCTGGCCCAGAATACCCCCATCATCTCCACCGATCGGGAAACCCTCGATTTCGTCACCGAAGTTCAGGACATTCTGGAAGACTGGTTCGCTCCCTATTGCTCGATGCATGCCTCTCTAGTGGATGTTTACGGGGTGGGAATGCTGTATATTGGAGAAAGCGGGGTGGGAAAAAGCGAATGCGCTCTCGACTTGGTGGAACGGGGCCATCGCCTGGTGGCTGACGACATCGTTCACCTTATTCGCAAAGGCCATTCCATTATCGGCAAGGGCAACAAGATTCTCGGCCATCACATGGAGATCCGCGGCATTGGCATCGTCGACGTCGGAAAGCTTTTTGGAATTCGAGCTATACGCAACACCAAAAAAGTGGAAGTGGTGGTGGAATTGCAGAAGTGGCGCGAAGGGGAAAACTATGAGCGTACCGGACTCGATCCCCTAAGTACCGACGTTATCGGAATCGGCATCCCCAAGGTCATCATTCCCATTTCCCCCGGCAAAAACATAACCGTGATTTCTGAAGTTATCGCCATGAATATGCTGCTTAAGATGAACGGAGTGGATGCGGCCAAGCTTTTCAATGAAAAGTTGATCGAAACCATGAAAAACAAGGCGCGGCTTAACGCTTTGACCCGGCTTTCCACCGAAGTTTACGAATAGGCTCCGCCCGCGTGTTCAACTTCCGGTTCTCTCTGCAAATCACCAGTGCCTATTTTGCCGGAATATTGTTAAAATGGCTGGTATGAGCGTATTTGTCCTGGGCCGGGCCGGGAGACCGGAATGAATTTTAAGCGAATCAACCTGGTCGTAGGCCTTTTCGTGGTAGCGGCATTCGGTATCCTTCTCGTGGGGGTATACTTCCTGAAGGAAACCGTACCCGGACAGCGCACACAAACCCTGCCCGTATTGTTTGAACAGGTTTCCACGCTGCAGACCGGGGACCCTGTCAAGGTCAACGGCGTAAGGATGGGAAGAGTTTCCGCCATCCGCCTCCTCGATCGCATGGTATTGGCGGAGTTGCGTTTGGAGCAAGGGGTGGCAATTCCCATCGATTCCGATGTCCGCATCCAGAACATCGGATTGATGGGAGAGAGGCAAGTGGGAATCCACATGGGTAAATCGGATAGAAGCGCCACGTCCCAGGATACCTTGCGAGGACGATTGGACGCCGGAATCGCAGAGGCATTGGGAGTGGCCGGTAACGTGTTCGTAGAGGCGGAAGACCTGGTTGCTTCCCTGCGATCCGTCGTCGACAGCACCGTGGGGCGCCCTGAATTTTCACAAGCTTTCAATGATCTGATGGCCGAGACGCGGCAGTTAAGCCGGGAGCTTGACGGCTTCATGTCGGGGGTCAAGCCCAAGGTGGAAAGAAGCCTCGACAATGTGGAAGTCGCCAGCCTTCAAGTTCGCCGTCTGATGGAAGAGCAGAATGAGCCCTTGCGCCGGATTATGCTGAATAGCGAAGAGGTTTCCGAAAAGCTGAAGGAAGTCGTGCATCGAGGAGATAATGTCGCAATGGAACTGGAAAGGCTTCTGCGTACGGTCAATTCGGATTCAAGCACCTTGGGCGCGCTGATTCACGATGGCGCCTTCTATTCGGAATTACGCTCCACTCTCAATAGTGCGGATTCGCTGTTCGAGCAAATCCGCAAAAAGGGCCTGAACGTCAACTTGGATTTATTCTAGCGGCATGGTTCGTCTCCTATGGGTTTTGCACAACCACCAACCCATCGGTAATTTCGATTTCATCTTCCAACGCGCTTACGAAAGAGCTTACCGTCCTTTTCTGGATGTACTTAAGCTCCATCGCGGCATTACCGTAAGCTTACATTTCTCCGGTATCCTTTTGGATTGGCTGGAAACGCATCAGCCGCATTATGTGGATGAAGTGGGCCAACTCGTACGCGAAGGCAGGGTGGAAATACTTGGAGGCGCCTATTATGAAGCCGTACTTCCGTCCATTCCCGATCGCGACAAATCGGGCCAACTTCAAAAGCTTCAGAACGCAGTTCACCGGGTTTTCGGGGTAAAGCCCCAGGGGGCCTGGTTGGCCGAGAGGGTTTGGGAACCCGCCCTGGCAGAGCGCCTCGTGGATGCCGGTTTTACCTATGTGGTACTGGACGCCCATCATCTCAAGTTGGCTGGGCACGCGAATAAGAGTACCCAGGGTTGGTTTTTTACCGAGGAAGCCGGCAAAACCTTGCGCATTCTTCCTATCGATGGCAACTTACGTGATTTAATCCCATTCCGACCTGTGGATGAGGTGGTGGCTTATCTTAGGGGGCTTGACGCAGCAGGGGACATCCAAATTGTTTTCGGAGACGATGGGGAGAAGCTGGGAGACTGGCCTTTTACGCATGAGAGCGTTTACGGCGAGGGATGGCTGGAAGATTTTTTCACGGCTTTGGAGTCTCATCCCGAGGAGTTCCGGGTTCAGAGCCTTTGTCGCGGCTTTGCGCGCGAGTCTTGTCGGGGATTGGTTTATATCCCCGCCGCCTCCTATCCGGAGATGGGAGTCTGGGCGCAAAGCCCGGGCGAACTACCGGAGTTTTTACAGGCGAAAGCCATGCTTGCCGAGGCGGAATTACCCACTGAACTCATCCCGGGAAGTTCGTGGCGACAATTCCTGATAAAATATTCCGAAAGTAACGCAATGCACAAGCAAATGCTAAGGCTTTCACGGGAAATAGCCGAAGCCGAGGAGCCCATTCCCGGCCTCATGCAAGGAGCCAGGGAGGAATTGTGGCGAAGCCAATGCAATTGCGCCTATTGGCACGGTGTATTCGGCGGGCTTTATCTGCCGCATTTAAGGAATGCGGTCTACCGTTCCCTTATTTCATGTCAGAAGGAATTGGACAAGGGTCGGATGGGAGCAGCCGGATTCGTTTGGGAGAGTCGGGATTGGAACCTGGATGGCCACCTGGAATATACCCTGAATACGCCTTACCTCTATCTTAGCTTTAATCATCGGGCCGAAATCGATCAATTCTGGCTCAAGGCGACTGGATTCAATCTATGCGATTCCCTCAGGCGCCGACCGGAACCCTACCATCTGAACGGGGAGGATTTTTTCCATCAGACTGATACGGAATTGATTTACGACAAGGAACCGAAAGCTTTT
Organism: Fibrobacteria bacterium; assembly: GCA_041746255.1. Taxonomy (GTDB): domain Bacteria; phylum Fibrobacterota; class Fibrobacteria; order UBA11236; family UBA11236; genus JBGTHM01. The sequence continues at coordinate 10,700 of JBGTHM010000092.1, forward strand.
GGTGCGGATCGTTACCTGTCGCCGGGCTTCCCATTCGAACCTTTTCGCAAGCAAGATTATCCCTCTCTTTTTCGCTTCCAGGTAAGGGAAATCCTTACGGATACGGGCATGAATTCGGCTCATATCCGGTTTCTGGGCGCGCTTGTGAATACCGAAGGGCAGTCCCTGGCGGAAATGGAAAAATCTTATACACTTACAGATAACCATACCCTGGATGTCGCCTGGAGGTTGCGGAATCCAGGGACGGTTCCATTTGGGCTTCGCCTCGTTTCGGAGCTATTATTTTGTTTATTGGCGGGATGGGCTACCGACCGCTTCTTGGGGTGGAAGAACGCCAAAGGCGAGGATGTCCGCGCGATGCCGGCCTCAAACGGAGAGATGCCTTTGTGCAGGCGGTTGGAGGTGTTCGATCAGGCTCAGAGGGTGCGGTTTAGCCTCAGTCACGATGGAACGGAAATGTGGAGATATGGACAGCAAACCGTCAGCCGCTCCGAAAGCGGGGCGGAAGCGGTGTATCAAGGGACGGTTGTCCTGCCGGTATTCGATGTAGAGCTGGAGTCGAAGGCGGAATGCAGCATGTATCTTAGTATCCGAATCGAAGAGGGAGTTGCGGTATGATGACTAAGGAATTGACGGTAATTAACGATTCGGGCATTCACGCCCGGCCGGCGGCGCTAATCGTGGAAACGGCCACCCGATTTAAATCGGATATTTTCTTCCACAAAGACGGCATGCGGGCCAACGCCAAGAGCATCATGAATATCATGCTCCTTGCCGCCGAACCCGGCGCGGTGGTCAAGGTGGAAACCCTTGGGCCCGATGAGAAGGAAGCTCTGGAAGCCATCGAACAATTGTTTGTCTCCCGCTTCAAATACGAATAGACTCCTATGAGCGGATCCGGTCACAAACGCATCGTCCTGAACGGCCTACCCGCCTC
>JBGTHM010000093.1:0-1870 GCA_041746255.1 Fibrobacteria bacterium
TGAGCCGATAGATGGTACGGGAGGCATTGGTGGTGTTCATGGTCGCGAAAACCAGGTGCCCGGTCTCCGCGGCCGACACGGCCATTGAGATGCCTTGCAGGTCGCGCAATTCGCTGATGACGATGATATCCGGGTCTTGCCGCAGGGCGGCTCGCAAGGCATTGTCGCGCGAAAGCGAGTGGATACCGAGTTCGCGCTGCGTGATTTGGCACAGCGCGGGAGTGTATACGATTTCCACCGGTTTTTCCACCGTGATGATATGGTCTTGGCGCGACTGGTTGACGATTTCCACCAAGGTGGCCAGGGTGCTGGTTTTCCCGCAACCCGCGGGGCCGGTAACCAATACGAGACCTTGCGCCCAACGGGTCAAGTCGCGGCATCCATCGGGAAGCCCCGATTCCTCGAAGCTGCGAATGCCCATGGGGATTACGCGCGCGGTGATATCCAGGCCCTTGGCATGGCGCATGGCCGTGACGCGAAAACGACCGGCGCCTTCCAAGGTGTAAACGAATTCCAAATCACCTTTGTCGTTGAAGCGCGCCAATTCTTCCGTGTCGAGGGCGGAGGCCAGCAGCTTTTCCACCGCATCGCCCGTGAATTGACCTTCATGCGCAGGATGCAGGCCGCCGTGATATCGTAAAAGCAACGGCCTTTGCGAAGAAAGGTGGAGATCGGTAGCGCCGCAGTTACGGCCGTAGAGAAGAATGTCTTCCCATGAACTATCCGGTCCGATTTTTTCCGGAGTGGGACGGCCGCTTTGACCCAGCCCCGAACGGCCGCGGAACTCAACGGGAAGGACGGCATCGGGTTGTGACGGCCCGGTTTTGGGCGGCGCTTTCCCGACCTTGGCTTCCACTTTGGCTTCCACCTTGGCTTCCATCTTGGTAGCAGGCGCAGTGGGTTTTTTTTCCGGTTCGGAAACGATTTCCTTCTTCGCCTCAAGCTTGGAGATATAATCCACCATCTGGCGATGGATTTGCGCGTCGAGCAATCCTTCCTGAACCATCAGTTCCGCAATATCGGATTTGCCGTTCAGTCGCGGCCATAGGGAATTCAATTGCTCGCGGGTAGCGAGATTGTGTTCAAGTAGAATTTTGGCGATACCTTGATTGTCCACGGTCTCACGGAGGCGGAGGCGGAGTTTTTTCGGGGCAGTGCAATACGTCTTTGCCCAAGTCGGAACGGAACTCCATCAAGCAACCTTTAGGTATGTCGCTTTGTGATTTTTCGCGTAAACCGGGGGCGGTGGAAGTCGATTTTGATAGTTCAGTATCTCCGGAGCCACCTGATGAGGGGTCGGCGATGCAAGCGGTCAACCCATGCGCCGAAATGAATATAGCCAAGGCGCATATCCATTTCGATCCGGTTTGTTCTCGCATTTTTCCTCCGCAGTTTAATTATTTCACGCGGTAATTCGAGTATAGCACCCGGATTTGCTCAAACGCCAAGACTTAACTGAACGTGCCCTTCCCATGCCCGTACCGTAAGGGTTCCAGGTTGATAACCGTAACCCGGGGAAAAAGGGCGGAGGAGAGGGAGATTGTAAAAAAACACAAAATCCGAAAAAAACTGTTGCCTCTTGAGCCATGTGCCGGTATTATGGATAGACCTCAATCAACCATCGTTATCCGGGTGTGCAATCCCCGGCACAGCTCCCGCCGAATCCCGCGGAGTATGGCTATGGTATTGCATTTCCGGAAAAGGATAAAACCGAAAGGTCTTATAATATGCATCCGCTATTTTCGGTGAAATCGACCCTTATCCGCTTGGCAGTCTTGTCTTTAGGATTACTTCCGCTTCATGCCACCGCTGAGGAATGCATCGATTGGAAAATAAAGCATCCGGAATGGATTTTCTGCGATGACTTCGA
>JBGTHM010000094.1:0-11429 GCA_041746255.1 Fibrobacteria bacterium
GAGGTCGATCCCGAACTGCTCCGGACCTATGAGAAACTGGGTATTCCGCTGAGCGAGCAGAAAATGCTGGCCGGCGTGGCGGTGGACGCCATCTTCGACAGCGTGTCGGTGGCGACCACGTTCAAGGATAAGCTGGCGGAGTACGGGGTCATCTTCTGTCCCTTCTCCGAAGCTGTACGTGAGCACCCGGAGCTGATCGAGAAGTATCTCGGTTCGGTGGTGCCCTACAATGACAATTTCTTCGCGGCGCTCAACTCCGCGGTGTTCAGCGATGGATCGTTCGTGTATATCCCCAAAGGGGTGCGCTGCCCCATGGAGCTGTCCACCTACTTCCGCATCAACACCGCCGACGCCGGCCAGTTCGAGCGGACGCTGATCATCGCCGACGAAGGCGCCTACGTGAGCTACCTCGAAGGGTGCACGGCACCCAAGCGCGACACCAAGCAGCTGCATGCCGCGGTGGTCGAGCTGGTGGCCATGGAAGGGGCGACCATCAAGTACTCCACGGTCCAGAACTGGTACGCGGGGGACGCCGACGGCAAGGGCGGGATCTACAATTTTGTCACCAAGCGGGGCAAGTGCGCCGGCGCCCGGTCCAAGATTTCCTGGACCCAGGTGGAAACCGGTTCGGCGATCACCTGGAAATACCCCAGCGTCATCCTCCAGGGGGACGACAGTGTGGGCGAGTTCTATTCCGTCGCCGTCGTCAATGGCCGGCAGCAGGCCGATACCGGGACCAAGATGATTCACCTGGGCAAGAATACCCGCTCGAGCATCATCTCCAAAGGCATATCGGCCGACAGAAGCAACAACAGTTATCGGGGCCTGGTGCGCATAGCCAAGAACGCAACAGGTTCGCGCAACTATTCGCAATGCGACAGCATGCTGGTGGGTGACAATTGCGGAGCGCATACCTTCCCCTATATCGAAGCGGCAAATCAAACTTGTCAAGTGGAACACGAAGCCTCCACTTCCAAGATTAGCGAGAATCAATTGTTTTATTTCCAATCGCGGGGAGTACCGCGGGAAGAAGCGATTTCCATGATCATCAACGGTTTTTGTAAGGAAGTTTTCAAGCAATTGCCGATGGAATTCGCCGTGGAAGCCCAGAAACTGCTCGCCCTGAAATTGGAAAACAGTGTGGGCTGAGGTTCGCATTTCCGAACCTGTTAATATCAAGTACTTCATGGCGGCGTTAGCCGCCCCAACCAATGGACCTATTCATGCTCGAAATCATCGACCTTCACGCCAACGTCGCCGGCACCGAAATCCTCAAGGGAATTACCCTTACGGTAAACAAAGGTGAAACCCACGCCATCATGGGACCCAACGGTTCCGGTAAAAGCACCCTGTCCAAGATTCTGGCGGGTCATCCGGATTATGAGGTCACATCGGGTCAGGTCCTTTTCAATGGGGAGGATTTACTGACTTTGGAATCGGATGTACGGGCCCGCAAAGGTTTGTTCCTGGGGTTCCAATATCCCGTGGAGATTCCAGGTGTGAACAATGCGGAGTTCCTGCGCGCCGCCTACAACGCGCGCCTTCGCGATAAGGGATTGGAAGAGCTCGATCCGCTCGATTTCGACGAATTGCTGGACGGGAAAATGGCTGAGTTGACCATGGACAAACGTTTCAAGGAACGGGCCATCAATGAGGGTTTTTCCGGGGGAGAAAAGAAGCGCAACGAAATTTTACAAATGGCGGTGCTGAATCCGAAATTAGCCATATTGGATGAAACCGATTCAGGTCTGGATGTCGACGCGTTGAAAGTGGTCGCGGGAGGCATCAATCGCCTGCGCAATCCCGAGAACGCCATAATTTTGATCACGCATTACCAACGCCTGCTCGACTATGTGCAACCCGATCAAGTGCATATCCTCAATCGGGGTGTTATCGTGCAATCCGGGGGCAAGGAATTGGCGTTGGAAGTGGAGGCGCAAGGCTATGACCGAGCGTAACCAGACGACGATGGTTCAACAACAAACGCCGCTCGATTCGGGCTCGGAAGCGTTGCGGGAATTACGTGCTCAAGCCCGGCACGCGTATGAACGTCTGGGAACCCCGCATATAAAAGCCGAAGAATTCAATTATGTCCGTACCTCGGAAATTTCACCTTTTCTTTTACCGGCGGCTTCCCTTGCCACAGTTGCAAGCTGCCATCCCTCGGTGGAGGAGGTACAAAAGCATATCCTACCCGAGTCCCGCCAATCTTATCTCGTGCTGGTGGATGGTCAATACCAGGAATCGCTATCGCGACCTCCAAAAGGACTGGAAATCAACCCAGTAGCCACCCTAGGTGAAGCCGAGGCCGCGTCAATGCTGGCTCCGTTTCTTCTCATGGAGGAAGAAGATGCCTTGAGCGCATTGGCCATAGCTCAATGTGAACACCCGTTGCACCTTTCCGTCCCCGCCAAGTGGAACTCGCCTACGCCCATCCAGGTGTTGGCGTATGCGGCTTCCCCTGCCCCGCGCACGGACATAGCTCTGATGCTTACCGCGGGCTCGCTATCCGAAAGCCGCTTTACCTTTTTGACGGCGGGTCCGGAAGCCATGCCGGAATCAAAACGCATGGATAATATTTCCATCCGTTTTGATATCGAGGAGGGTGCCTCGCTACGCTGGCAACAGGCCGAGAGAGCTTTGGACGATACCCTGCATCTATGCAAACTCAATGGCAGGCTCGCAAGAGATAGCCGTTTTTCCGCCTTGAGCGCCTCTCCGGGATCGCATTTGACGCGGCGCGTATTTACTTTCGCCTTGGCCGGCGAAGGCGTCGACCTCGAATTGAAAAGCGTAACCGCAGCCGCCGGACAGCGACAGTCGCATAGCCTGGTGCAAATCAACCACCTGGCGCCCCATTGCACCAGCCGCCAACAATTCAAGAACGTGGTCGCGGAAAAATCACGTTCCAGCGTGAACGGAACCATCCATGTCGCCAAGGCCGCCCAGCAAACCAACGCCTCGCAGCTAATCAACAATCTCATGCTCTCGGACGATGCGCATGCCGACACCAAACCCCGGTTGATGATTTTCGCCGACGACGTAAAATGTTCCCATGGCGCCACCGTGGGCCGCCTCGATGCGGAACAAATCTTTTATTTGCGGGCACGTGGGCTTACCGCCGAGCAGGCACGAACCTACCTCACCGTGGCTTTCATCGAAGAAGTCTTGGAGTCCGCGCACTCACCGTCCCTACGCGCCCTTCTTGAGTCTTCCCTGATTGGGCCCTTGATGCCTCACTTGGCCCATGCCAAAAAGGAGCGCTGACATGTTGAGCATCGATACCGCCGCGTTGTTGGATATCAAAAAAGATTTCCCCCTGCTGAACCGCGAGGGCGAAGAACCCCTGTATTACCTCGACAGCGCCGCCACCACGCAAAAACCTGCCGTCGTTATCGACGCCATGGACAAGTTCTACCGGGAAGAATACGGCACCGTGCGCCGGGGAGTCTATCGCCTCAGCGAAAAAGCCACGGCAGCCTATGAAGGCACCCGTAAAAAAGTAGCCGCCTTTCTTGGCGCGGAATCCGAAAAGGAAATCATCTATACCGGCGGTACCACCGATTCCATCAATCTGGTAGCCTATGCCTATGCCCGAAAATTCCTGAGCGCGGGCGACGAAATTTTATTGACGGAAATGGAACATCACGCCAATATCGTTCCCTGGCAACTGGCCGCCCAGGAAACCGGCGCGGTCATCAAAGTGGTTCCCATTACCGATGAAGGGGAGCTCGATTTGGAGGCCTTTACCAAGCTTCTTAATCCTCGTACCCGTATGGTGGCCGTCACCTATCTATCCAATGCGCTGGGGACCATCAACCCTATCCGCCAAATCGTCAGGGATGCCCATTCCGTCGGAGCCGTGGTGCTGGTGGACGGCGCCCAGTCCACTCCGCATATGCAAGTCAATTTGCGCGAATTGGACGCCGACTTCTACGCCTTTTCCGGCCATAAGATTTTCGGGCCTACCGGAATCGGGATTCTTTACGGCAAAATGGCGCTGCTGGAAAAAATGCCTCCCTTCAAAGCCGGGGGAGACATGATTATCCGTGTCACCTTCGCGAAAACCACCTACCAACAACCGCCGCATCGCTTCGAAGCGGGAACCCCTCCCATCGCCGAAGTGGTCGGATTGGGAGCCGCCCTCGATTATGTGCAATCGGTGGGCATACACAATATCGCCCGGCATGAGAAAGCTTTGCTGGATTACGGAACCGAGATAATCCAACAAGTACCGGGTCTGCGTCTTATCGGTACCGCCCGGAACAAAGCCTCCGTACTTTCCTTTCACATGGAAGACGTTCACCCGCATGATATCGGCACCCTGCTCGATCAACAGGGCATTGCCATCCGGGCCGGCCACCATTGCGCCCAGCCGGTGATGGATCGTTTCGGAATTCCGGCCACCGCCCGCGCCTCACTGGGGCCCTACAACACCCCTGAAGATCTGGACGCCCTGGTCCGGGGTCTTTTGCATATTCGTGAGGTTTTCGCCTGATGTCGCGCGGAAGCGAGCTCTACCAGCAAGTCATTCTGGACCATAACCGCAACCCCCGAAATTTTCGGGCTTTGGAAAATACGGAATACGTGTGTGAGGGACACAACCCCCTTTGCGGCGACAATATCACCGTATACCTGAAGCTGGAGGCGGACGAAACGATATCCGATATCAGCTTCCAAGGCAACGGTTGCGCCATCTCGAAAGCCAGTGCCTCCATGATGACGGCTTTTCTGAAGGGTAAAAAGCTGGAAGACGCGAAAGTGGTTTTTCAGGAATTCCATGAAATGGTGGTCGGCGATTTCGATCCGGAAACCGCTCCGCACCATTTGGGCAAACTCAAGTTATTTCATGGAGTTAAGGATTATCCATCCCGCATCAAATGCGCTACACTGGCGTGGCATGCCTTCATGGGTGCTCTTAAACGCGAAAAAATCGCATCCACCGAGGCGTAAAGCCTATTCCCACGGCTTTTTAGCCCTTTTTTCCCCGCTTCCCACACTTTAACTCCGACGCAGGTTTTGACTACTTTTATAGTCATTCCCAAGTGGCGGCGAAATTGCCGGCAAACCCTACATAAAGGAAAAAGTCATGTCCAATCGCCTGAAATTCGCAGTAGTAGGACTAGGCCAATGCGGGGGAAACCTTGCCAACGCCTTCGCCAAGTATGGGTACCCCAGCTTAGCTATCAATACCTCCGTACTTGACCTGAAGGATTTGGCGAATATTCCGGATAATCGCAAGGTGCATATCCCCTTGAAGGACAGCGACGGGGCCGGAAAAGATCCCCGCATTGGCGAACAGGCGTTGCGCACCCACCAATCCTATCTCGTTTCCAACTTACAAGAGTTCGTGCAAGGCGCGGATGCCATTCTCCTCACAGCGGGACTGGGTGGCGGTACGGGTAGCAATGTCGCTTATCTCGGGGAAATGTTGAAGCAAATCGGACTTCCGGTTGTTGTCCTTACTACCATCCCCACTCAAAATGAATCCGCCCTGGCCAAAGTGAATGCCCTGCGCGGCGTCAACCGCCTCATCGGAGAAAATTTCGAGAGCTTCATCATCATCGACAACGGAAAAATCCTTTCCCTTTTTCCCGAAGGCAATTTGGCCACCTTCTACACACAAGCCAACGATTACGTGGCCCGCACCTTTTCCAGTCTTAACTCCATGTCCACCGAAATGGCCAGCCGCAGCCTTATCAGCTTCGACAACGAAGATTTCCGCAAGGTACTGCTCTCTCATGGCATTTTGATTTTCGGAGAGAAGGAATTGGCTACCAGCGATTTGTCGACCTTGGACGATATCCTCCCCCGCTTGCGCGGAATCTGGGAAGCGGGGGGGCTCATGGCCGAAGGTTTCGACCATACCACCGCAGCCGTGGGCGCGGTGAGCATCTATGCTCCCGCCGCGCTTTTGCAGAAAACTTCCAGCCGTTTTCTGAACCTGCTTGGCGACGAGTTCAAAACTTTGACCAATGGAGCCACCTGTTATTTCGGCCTTTATGAGCACAACAACCCCTCGACGGTGAAGATTACCAGTATGCTGGGTCGCTTGGCCATTCCCGTGCGCTTACAGGAAATGCTCGCAGAAGCGTCCAGTGAAGGTAAAAATCTCAGCCAAAAAATCCAGAAGGAGCTTCCCCGTCTCGATATCTCGGCCTTGGACGATATGGAACTTTTCTCGATGGGGCCAGAGCCCTTAGTCGATACGACCCCACCAGCAGCCAAAACCCAGGCATTGGCTCGGGAAGATTCCGATGCGGAAACCTCCAACCCCACCGGAAGAGAATCCAGTTTTTTTTCCTCGGATGAATTACTCCAGAATGAGGGTAACCAAAGTTACACGCTGGAAGAGTACGTCAGGCTGAAAAAGATGAAATCCCCTTGAGAGAAAAAAAGAAGTATAATAAGCGCAAAACAAGCGAGAGGCGCATATGCTTTTATTGATATCCCTGGTTTGCGTTTTCAGTACCTTCGGTGGAATCCTGCTTGGCCAGTCACTGAAAGGTCTGCTTATCCTTAAGAACGGTCTCGAAAGCGGCCAGAAGAAAATGTTCGCCATTGGCCTAGGCGCGGTCGCAGTGGCGCTTATTCTATCCATGGTCGGACTTTTCCTGCCCTCCCGCTAATAGCCTTGTAAAATAGGCCCCATAAACCGGTTGCTCCCGACGGTACCCGCCCGGGATCCCGATATTCCCCACCCCAAAATACGGATTAAATCCTCCGCCGATAAGTCAAAATGGACTTGTGGTTTTGGGGAATTGAATAATGTACCATAGATGCATTATTCACTCTCCGAAAGAACTCTTGAGAGAGATTCTGGAAGAGCAACATTCAGGGCCGAAACACCCTGGTAAGGAGTTGGAAATGTCCGTTGAACCCCAGGAAGCCGAATTCAATTTGAAAATCGACACCTCGAAGATGTCGAAGGCGAAGGCGGATGCCATGATGGTCGCCGAGTCTTCGCGCGAAGCCAAATGGGAGAACCCGAGTTTCGCGGGCGGCCTGTTCATGGGAAAATTCCAACCCGAACTCATCGTCCCTTACCCGGAGCAGAGCGCAGAGGATAAAGCCATCGGCGATAAAATAATCAAGGAGGTGTCGGCCTTCTTGAAGGCCAATCTGGACGCCGACGAAGCGGATAGAACACGGGAAATTCCCCAGAAGGTCATGGACGAGTTTACCCGCATGAAATTGTGGGCCATGAAAATACCCAAGGAATATAATGGCCTGGGCCTCAGCCAGGTCAATTACAACCGCATCGTGGGTTGCGTGGCCTCTTATTGCGGCTCCACCGCGGTATGGCTTTCCGCCCACCAAAGCATCGGAGTGCCGCAGCCCCTGAAAATGTTCGGCACTCCGGAACAAAAAAAGAAATACCTGCCCCGTTTCGCCGAGGGCGCGATTTCCGCATTCGCGCTTACAGAACCGGACGTGGGATCCGACCCCGCCAAGATGGCCACCACAGCCACCCCAACCGAAGACGGAAACCATTATATCATCAACGGGCGCAAACTCTGGTGCACCAACGGCCCTAAAGCCGATATCCTGGTGGTGATGGCCCGCACGCCCTCGATCAATCGCAAGGGTCGTGAAATCACGCAAATAACCGCCTTCATCGTGGAAAAGGGGACGCCGGGTCTCGAGGTGGAACATCGTTGCGACTTCATGGGAATCCGCGCCATTCAAAACGGTTTGATGAAATTCACCAACGTAAAAGTGCCTAAGGAAAACATCATTCTCGGTCCGGGTAAGGGATTGAAACTGGCTTTGACCACGCTCAACACCGGTCGTCTCACTCTTCCCGCAGCAGCGGTGGGCATGGCCCGCCAGTGCCTGACCATCGTCCGAAATTGGAGCAACGAACGCGTGCAATGGGGTCTGCCCATCGGCAAGCACGAGGCCATCTCCAACAAAATCGCCTATATCGCCAGCACCACTTTCGCCATGGAAGGCGTAACCTGGCTGACCTCGGCCATGGCCGACAAAGGCGGAACCGATATCCGCATCGAGGCCGCCATGGCCAAAATGTTCTGTTCCGAGGCGGCGTGGAAAATCATGGACGAAACCGTGCAAATCCGAGGCGGCCGGGGATATGAAACCGCCGAGTCTTTGAAGGGACGCGGTGAAGCGCCGATTCCCGCGGAAAGAATGTTGCGCGACTGCCGCATCAACCGTATTATCGAAGGTACTACCGAAATCATGCACCTGTTCCTGGCTCGCGAGGCTCTTGATCCGCATATGCAAGTGGCCGCGGAAATCATGCTGAAGCATTTACCCCTCGGCCAAAGATTGAAAGCGGGTTTGCGCACGGCGAATTTCTACAGCCGCTGGTATCCCGCGCAATGGTTGAACGGAAGTCTATTTTCGACTTATAGCGAATTCCATCCCAAGTTGTCGCGGCATATGGGCTATGTGGAACGCACCTCGCACCAACTGGCGCGCAGCATCTTCCATTCCATGGGCATGTATCAGAACACGTTGGAGCGAAGGCAAATGCTGCTCTCCCGCTTCGTAGATATCGGCACGGAACTTTTCGCCATGGCGGCCGCCTGTGCCCGCGCAAAAATGCTGCTGGACCGCAATCCCGAGGTGCTCGAACCCATGCACCTCGCCAATTATTTTTGCAAAGACGCCCGTCGTCGCATCGAGAATCTATTCCTGGCCGTTTCGGATAATGACGACCGTCAGGGCAATAAAATCGCCAAGGCGGTCATGAACGGCGATTACAGATGGATGGAAACCGATATCATCCCTTGTTTGGATACCTGAACCGGATTTCAAAATTTGGAGTGGAAATGCCGGTGACGCTCTAAAGAAACCCCTCCCCGTGTCTCATGAGGAGGGAATGGTTCCGGCCGCTTGGCTAAAGGTGAAAGCGAGTCCGCCGCACTTAAACCCGGAGCGAAACGCCCGTGTTTGCGGAGATTGGTAAAGGTCTGAGATAGACTATCCCTGGAAAAGGCCCCGGGGAGTCCAAATAGCGATTCCAGGAAACCTTCCGAGGGCACGGTCGCTAAATTGGAAACCGCTTGGATGAATTCGTGACGATGAAAAAGCGAACCGTGCCGCCGATGCAATAGTCGCACCAAATCGAATACCGAGTGCACCCCTCCGCTGTTTTCGAAGATATGCCGATCCAATATCATGGAAGCCTGTGCCCCTTTGTTATAAACCAATCCCAACATGCCGAAAGAATCAGGCTGAAACTTGAATCCGGAATCCAGCGGGAGGAAAAGTCCTTCCCGAATCCGCTCCGACCTCAACGGTACGGACTGAACGGCCGGAACTTCAGAAAGATCCATCAGCATTCTCGCGGCGAATTCGGTATCGGAGATCAATCCCGTCTGAGCCCCCAGCAGCAAGGCTAGATAAGAGGTCAATCCCTCTTTGAACCAAGGCTCTCCCCTATCGCCCGTAAGCACACCTACGAAAGTATGGATAAACTCATGCAAATGCACTTCGGCATTTAGCCTGATTTCACTTTGGATCCAATAACCCTGTGTTCCTTCAATTCCCGTAAATACCGAATTGGTTCCTACATAATAAGGCCCTTCCGGAAGGGGTAATAATGAATCTTCCACTATCCCCAGGCACTGGGCGACCAGGGGTTCCATCAGTTCTAACCCATTTTCCGAAGTCGTTTCATACAAACTCACCTTCCTCCCCCGATGACTGAAGACTATCTCCCGTAAAGGATTGAAAGCGCCACGCACGAACATCAATTCATAATTGTTGTGCAGCGCGGAGTGGCGGGCATGTCCGACAAAACCGCGTGGGCCGCCGCCATCGAGGATAAGGCCGATGGAAACCGGCAAGCGCCATCGTAAAGCGGGGTCGGATGACAAATACGGTAAGGCGAAAAAATAGCCTCCATCAAAGAGGCTCACCTGGTTCGGGGAGTCGGGGATCGGCAGCGCGCATCCCCGCTGATCGGAGCGAGCATGTTGGACCGTATATTCAATCCGTACCGTACTTTCCGGAAATAGCCAAAGGTTATCCGTCGCCTCCGCATCAGGTGCGGCTCCTATGAGCGGAAGTCTCTTCCCTATCGCATCATAGGCCTGAACCGATTCAGGAGCAACTCCAATTAAGGGCATCCTAGGATTGTCGGCGTAATAAACGGGAAACAAAAAAGCGCGTGGGATATCGCGGGGCCATCGAAGAATTCGGATGGAAATACTGCACGCCTTTCCCTCCTCAGCCGCTTCTTTCACGGCATAATCCAGTCGAGGCGAAAGGGAATCGGTATTGTCGGTAGTTATCGGCGTAACGGTTTCACGGAAACAACTGGATAGGCAAACGCCAAATACCGCAAGGTAAAAGAATTTAAACAAAAGTGTCCCAAACCAGCTTGACCGAAACGACAACCCCCATAAAGACAAGAAATCGTCTGATCCAGATTTCTCCTTTTTGGATTTGCCATCTCACTCCCCAAAATCCTCCCAAAACATTTCCCAGCGCCAGTGCGAATGCCATGGGCCAGTGGATTTTCTCAAACCCCGTGAAAACCAGTATGGAGACAGCGGTAAACAGCACGGTACACGCCACCTTGAGGCCGTTTATACGTAAAAGATTCATGGAACTGAAGAAGCGGAAAAGAAAAATCATGAGGAATCCGGAGCCCACCTGTAAAAAACCTCCGTAGAGACCCAGGAGGAAATAACTTAACATGCTCATCGGGGATGCTTTCAGCTCGGCTGCTTCGGACTCGGACTGCGGAGTGAACGACATACCGAAAAAGGTTGCCGCCACCACGGTCAGCACCACCACCGCGAGCAGCATATTGAAGGCGCGATCCGGAATTGCCACCGCGCCCCAAGCTCCCAGCAAAGCACCCAACCCCACCGGTATCGCCAGCCTTCGGAGCGAAAGTGTTGGGACCAAACCCGCGCGAGACATGGAGTAGGTGGCGGAGAGGGAGCCTGCCAGGATGCCCAGACGGTTGGTCCCGTTAGCCATGGCACTGGGAAGTCCGAGGAATATGAGTAGGGGTAGACTCAAAACGGAACCGCCGCCGGCGATGGCATTTATAAAGGAAACCAGTAGTCCGATACCGAACAGAACCGGATAATGCCACCATTCGAAAACGAAATTCATTCCGGCAGGGGTCGTCGTAAAACTAGGGTGATACGCGCGAATCGGGAGAAAAATGGGAATACAGCATGGGTGGATTCAACCTTCCGGATGAATAGAGACGACCGAGCGTATGCCTGAGCTCGTCGATGGCCGTCAAGGCGCGGATTTGCCCTTCTTCACCCGGTTCCAGTCGTAGAATGAGGTTGTGCATGGCCATCAAGTCGACTTTTTCTGGAGCCTTGCCCGGCACAAAACCATCGCCTGCACGGGTCACCCTCCGGGTAAGAATATCCAGATCGACCAATGCGGCGAGACAGGAGTCCAGGTAACTTTCGGGCATATCCAACCGC
>JBGTHM010000095.1:0-37320 GCA_041746255.1 Fibrobacteria bacterium
GGTGCTGGACGGGGCCATCCTGGTGCTTTGCGGCGTTTCGGGCGTCCAGTCCCAGTCCATTACGGTGGATCGGCAAATGCGCCGCTATAACGTGCCTCGCCTCGCCTTCATCAATAAACTCGATCGTTCGGGAGCCAACCCCTTTCGCGTCATCGATCAATTGCGCGAAAAATTGAGCCACAATGCCGTGGCCATGCAGATTCCCATCGGCGCCGAAGACAAGCTCCAAGGCGTGGTCGATTTGATGACCATGAAGGCCTACACTTTTTCCGGCGATAACGGCGAAATCATCACCGAAGTGCCGATTCCCGAAGATTTGATGTCCCTCGCAAAAGAGCGCCGTATCATGCTGCTTGACGCGCTTTCCGTGCATTCGGACGAATTGACCGAGCTCATCCTGGATGAAAAAGACATCCCTCTCACCTTGCTCAAAGACGTGGTCCGCGAAGTCACCTTGAAAATGGAAATCACTCCGGTTTTCATGGGATCGGCTTTCAAAAACAAAGGCGTCCAGCTCCTGTTGAATGCCATTACCGACTATCTTCCCAGCCCATACGACGTGGCCAACTGGGCGCTCGACATCGATAAAGACGAGGAAAGGCTGCAGCTTTCGCCCGACCCGGCCAAGCCTTTCGTAGGTTATGCCTTTAAACTGGAAGAAGGCCGTTTCGGTCAGTTGACCTACTTACGCGTATATCAGGGAAAAGTGGACAAGGGCAAGCCCATTTTCAATATGTCCACCAAGAAAAAACACAACGTCGGCCGATTGGTGCGCATGCACGCCAACGAAATGACGGATATCACCAGTGCGGAAGCCGGCGATATCGTAGCTCTTTTCGGAATCGATTGCGCCACGGGCACCACCTTCACCGATGGTACCATGTCGGTTAACATGACTTCGATGCACGTTCCCAGCCCGGTTATCGATATCGTAATCGAGGCCAAGAACCGCGATCACCTGGCCAATCTCTCCAAAGCGCTTAACCGTTTTACCAAGGAAGACCCCACTTTCCGCGTCAAACTCGATGAGGAAAGCGGCCAAACGGTCATCTCCGGAATGGGCGAATTGCACCTCGACGTCTATATCGAGCGCATGCGGCGTGAATACGGAGTTGAGCTCACCACCGGTCGCCCCCAGGTGGCCTATCGTGAGACGATTACCCAAAAGGCCAATTTCAACTTCACCCATAAGAAACAAACCGGCGGTTCGGGTCAATATGCCCGCGTGGCGGGTTTCATCGAGCCGAACACCGAAGGAAACTACGAATTCATAGATGCTATCGTCGGCGGCGTGATTCCCCGTGAATTCATTCCCTCTTGCGATAAGGGTTTCCAGGCCTGCTTGCCGAATGGCGCATTGATCGGATTTCCCATCATCAACGTCAAGGCCACCATTAACGATGGTCAAACCCATCCGGTCGATTCGAGTGACATCGCTTTCCAATTGGCTTCCCGCGGCGGTTTCCGCGAAGCCTATAACAAGGCGGGTCCTCAGATTCTCGAGCCCATCATGAAGCTCGAAGTTTCTACGCCAACCGAATTCCACGGCACGGTGTTGGGTCAAATCAACCAGAAGCGCGGCATGATTACCGGCTCGAGCGAAGAGCATGCCTTCACCATCATCACCGCCGAGGTTCCCCTGTCGGAGATGTTCGGATACGCGACGGAGTTGCGTTCGCTGACCCAGGGAAAAGCCGAATTCTCCATGGAATTCGAGAAGTATTCCCCGGTGCCCAAATCGGTTTCCGAAGAGCTCATCAAGAAGTTCGGGGCCAACAAGCGCGCCGAGTCCTGATCCCCCTACCTAAGGGGATTCATCGACAAAACCTTGAAACGACTCCTAACGGGGTCGTTTTTTTATGGATTTTTCTCCGCCCGTGTAGGCTTCGGGCCAATTGCTTGGGGTTAGAGCGCTTTTTCATAAACCGATTTTCGAATATTTGCCTATCATTAGACACATGACAACCCATTACAGCCTTCCAATTCTGATGCTGGCGGTGGTTTATCCAATCCTCTCGGCGCCGACCCGTATTATCGATACGCATATCCATATCTTCGACCCCTCGCGTCCGGGAGGAGTTCC
The DNA here is from genome assembly GCA_041746255.1 of Fibrobacteria bacterium. Lineage (GTDB taxonomy): Bacteria > Fibrobacterota > Fibrobacteria > UBA11236 > UBA11236 > JBGTHM01. Next base: position 2,084 of record JBGTHM010000095.1, read on the forward strand.
CTTTCCAGCCAAGGGATCGCCCCTTTACAAAACCACCCTTCCAGAGCATTTCGATGCCGTAGCCAAGCCGGCAGGAGTCACCGGTACGGTGGTGGTGGAGGCCAGTGGAATCCTGGAAGATAATCAATGGGTCTTGGACCGGATACGCGACTTACCCCATTACCCCGGGATGGTGGGAGCTCTGGACCCTGGTAAGTCGGGGTTCTCAACGCATTTACAGCGTTTTTCCGCTGATCCCAAATTTCTGGGAATCCGCGTCAGGGCGAACGGCATGCAGCCTACCCACCGGACGGCGGCTTTCTACCGGGATTTGCGGGAACTGGCGGAGAAGGGCCTCATTCTGGATTTACAGCTGACCAGCATGGAAAGCCTGGCGCGCGATGCGGCAGCGATAACGAAGGAAGTGCCGGAAATACCCATTATGTTGAATCACTTGGCGCATGGCCCCGTTGACGGCAAGACTCCCAATTCGGAATGGACACAAGCTGTGAAAGCGATAGCCGAAAATCCCCGGGTATACTGTAAAGTTTCCGCCCTGGTGAATCTATCGGCTAAGAAACCCGCACCGACCGAAACATCCTATTATGCACCGGTGCTGGATGTGCTCTGGGAGGCGTTCGGTTCGGAACGACTGGTATATGGCAGTAACTGGCCGGTTTCCGATCTCGGTGGAACTTTTGCCAATCAGCAGGAAGTGGTGATTGCTTATTTTCGGGCCAAGGGCGATTCCGTTCTGGAGAATGTGATGTGGCGGAACGCTGAAAAATTTTATTTGAAGCAATTACCTACCGCGATTTCATTGAAGCCGGTTTTTCGTTCCGACGGCGCCGCTCAGATGCCCCGATTGGTACCCGCCGATCTTCTCGGTCGCAGATACTCCGAATTGAGGTCCAACCGCTGGGTAACGTATCGAAATTGATACGGGGCATTCCCAAATTTGGGACGGGGATGTTGAAATACGACCTGGAACAACGCGCTTCGACGCCTGAATAGCCTACCCGATTGGCATGCCAATTGATTACCCATCCGTTATGGGGGGTAACCGATGGTCAGAATGCTTTTACCGGTTTTGCTGGGATGGAATTTCGGGTGGGGACAAGGGCCGTTTAGCCGCTTGACCCGGGATTTTGAAGTTTTGATGCGTACCCATGGCGAAGTCACTTTCGCGCCCTATGTTCACGGTGATTACCGGCGCTTCAATCCCGAGCCCGGCTATCGCTCCGATTTTCAGGCCTATGTAGACTTCTTTGCTTATAAAGGTTTCGTCTCGACCTGGCTAATCGCCAATTCCACCCTGATGGAAAGGAACCAACAGGCTTCGCTGGCGTTGGATAAAATCCGATACACCCTTACGCCCGGCTACCGTTATGAGCTGAAGAATTTTCTGCTAAACGGACGGCTTCTACATGAATGCATCCACACCATCAGCAAGCCGGAAGAGCAAGGATCGATATGGTGGAACTCTTTTCAGTTCGGTTTCGGAAGCAAGGCGGCTTACCCTCAGTATTTTCTGAAAACATTTAAATCGCGGCGCTCCGGTATAATTCCAACCTTCGATTTCAACATCAACATCGGTGCGTTTTTACACGGAGATCAATCGGTATGGATCGGGCAGAATCATGATTACCGCTACGAAACCTTTTACATGATACGCAGCCATTTGGCGAAGTACGGAAATTGGGGGATGTACGCAGACTGGAACCATCATTCCTGGTTAGACAAAAATTACGGGGTGGAGCATAAGCTATCGATTTCCCTGAACATACTTTTGGCGGGTAGGCTGAATTTCGCTTCGGTATACTATGAGTATTTTCCTTACGATTCCTTTTCCAAGGACAATCAGAATCGGTTGGGGGCGGCGGGATTCAAAATCGTGTTTTGAATGTTGAAGGTAGATGAAGCTACCGTAAAAATTATCTGATAGACTCCCAGTACATTTCCTAAATCGGGCCATCATCCTCTTCGTTAGGCCACCTTTGGAACATCAAAAAATCTGATCTTTACAGTTTCCTTTGATACGCGCTTTTTCGTGCAAAATTGCCCTGATCTCCTAATTGGGCAGCAGTCCACTGCCCAATTGCCATAGCACCATATTCTCGTCCTCGATCAGCGCCGCAACAAAACCCGCCTTCACCTGCAAGGCCTCAAATTGTAATTAAACACCGAATTTAGTCAAAAAAAAGGCTTTATAACATATTTATTGAACGATAACATATATTATGTTATCGTTTCAAAACAATGTTAATTAGTAGGACTAAAGCCCATCGTCTCGTGCAGCAATTCGAGGCCTACCTCCAAGAGGTACTCGGTGTTTCACTCAAGGTGAAGAAATGGAGTGGAGATGTGCGTCTTCCGGCGTACTTGCGTGACCAGTACGCTTTTTATCAGACTAAAATCCTGGAGGATGAAGCCGTACTCATGCTTGTGAAAGGAGAGACGGAACCGAGCCCGGTTGCTTTGGCCAAGCATATGTTAAAGGTCAGGGAAAAATGGGAGCATGATGTGATTTTTCTGAACGAGGCTGCATCCAGGGTGGATCGAAAGCGGATGATGGAACGAAAAATCCCGTTTGTCATTCCCGGAAACCAGATGTACCTGCCCATATTGGGTATGGATCTCCGCGAGCATTTCAAAAAAATCCATACGCACCGCGAGGGGTTCAGTCCATCCACCCAGGTACTGGTACTGGATGCCATTTATCGACGGAAGGAAAATTCCTATACCCCCACGGAATCGGCCAAGCGGTTTGGGTATTCCATCATGACCATGTCGCGGGCTTTTGATGAATTGGAGCAGGCCGGGATAGGCGAATATACAGTGCGGGGCAAGGAACGATGCCTCCAATTTCCGGAGATGGGTAAAAACCTATGGGAAGCGGCGCTGCCGCATTTGAAATCGCCTGTGAGGAAGATGCTATATGTTTTGGGATATGAAAATAAAGTCGACACAATCTTATCGGGTTTTAGTGCATTGGCCGTTTATACCGACCTTGCCGAGCCGGAAAACAGAATCCTAGCAATCGATCATGGCGATAGGAAATTAATATTGCAAAGTCCAAACTTGGAGGTTGTGAACCAGCCTGAGCCAGGAGCGGTGGAAATCGAACTTTGGTCCTATCCACCGGCACTTTTCGCCCGGGATAATCTTGCCGACCGTTTATCACTCTTTTTGTCACTGGAGGCAAAAGGGGATGAGCGGATTGAAGCCGCCAAGGAGCAACTATTGGAGGAAATGAAGTGGTAAAGGGACTGGGCCAATTCAAGGAGCATTTCCAGGAGCATACCGATCAATATGTGCTGATTGGTGGAACTGCTTGCGATCTGGTCATGACGGATGCCGGTCTGGATTTCCGGGCAACCAAAGACCTGGATATCGTCCTCCTCCTCGAGAGCCTGTCGCCCGCATTTGTCCGAGCGTTCTGGGAATTCATACGGCTGGGAAATTATGAAAACAGGGAAAAGGCATCCGGAGGGAAACAATATTATCGCTTCACAAAGCCAACGAATCCGGAATTCCCTATCATGCTGGAACTCTTTTCCAGAGTCCCCGATGCGCTCGAGCTGACAGAAGGAACTGCGCTTACGCCCATCCCCATGGGAGAAGAAGCAAGCAGCTTATCGGCGATACTCCTGGACGAAGCCTATTATGGATTTCTGCAATCCGGCAAAAAGCAATTGGAAGGCCTTTCCACCATCGGGGCGGAACACTTGATGAGTCTCAAAGCCAAGGCCTGGATGGATCTAGCGGAACGTAGAGACCAGGGTGAAAGCATTGACCGGAGAAATATCCTCAAACACAAAAACGACTTTTTCAGGTTGTACCGAATTGCGGATCCGGATTTTGCCGTGGCCATTCCGGAGGCAATCCAAGCGGATATGGAGCGCTTCCTGGTAAAAATGGAAACCGAGAATATTGATCTAAAAAGCCTCGGAATGAGAGGATTGCAACTGGATTTCGTACTAAATGACGTTCGCAGAATATTCAGAATTAAGTGACGTTTTGTAAATAATCGAGGATTAAGCCCATAAATACAGTCGGCCAAATCATGAGAAAGCCCCAGGACCGCGTGATCGGTTGAAAAACGCCTACCGCTTCGAAGCCCCCTTCAAAAACCACTCATTGATATCCATCCCCGGCGGAGGAGCCAGCCTTCGCGCCTCCACGCCTGCCTGGGACAGCACCGCAAGCACCCGCTCCGCCCCCTTTTCCCCGGGCTCGTCCGAATCGAAAACCACATGTACCGTCTTGCCTTTGAACAAAGAGGCCCACTGCGGTTTGAAATTCTGCGCGCCCGGCACCGCCGCCGCGGGAAAGCCCTGTTCCAGCAAAGTAAGCGAATCGATAACCCCTTCACATAAATAAATGTGGCCCGGCACGCAGTCGAGAATGCGCACATTGTAGGGTAGGGGAATAGGGCCCTTCAACGAAAGCTCTTTGGGCACCATGTCTTCCAAGGCCCTGGCCTGCAAGTACACCGGTTTACCCGTAAAATCATAATAGGGAAAGATAAGGGTGTGGCGGTAAAAACGAAGATGCTCCTGCTTACTGAAAAAGCCGGCGTCTTCCAACTCGGGAACGGGAAACAGAGCACGCAAGCGTCTATCCGTTTCGGAATAATTTTTGATCTGCAGGATTTTTTGGGCGTCCCAGGTCTTTTTGAAGATACGTCGTTTTTTCAAATAGGCCGCGGCTTTGCCGTCCACGGGTTCCAACAATTGCAGGAAGCGGGCCAGGATTTCCAGTTTGCGCGCTTCCGAAACCGAAGCGGTTGCCGATGCCGAAGACGCCTGCGGAGACGAGGGGGTTCCCGTGAGAAACCCTTTTTCGAAAAGTCCGGTTTGGCGGGCGTCCGGTTGTGAAGGCGATGATTTTTCGGGAGGGTGTGTGCGAGAACCGCTCGGGGGCTGCCCCGCGGGATGCGGAGGAACAGGTCGGGCCTTGGGATCCGCATGGGATCCCGGCGCACGGTTTTCCAGGTATCTAACCGCCTCGCGGAACGAAAACCCTTTCGTCTGTTTGAGCAAATCGATAACGTCGCCCTTAAAATCCGGGCACACCCAGCATTTGAAAAATCCCCGGTCCGGCCATATCGATACCGAAGGGGTGCGGTCGCCGTGCTTATGGTTCTGGGGGTTGAGGCAGTTGAACCGGTTGTTCACAACGGAAATCCCCAGTTCCGCCAGCACATCCGGTAGCGGATTGGCCGCTTTGAGGGCCTCCAAATCGCCGGTGCCGCCGGAGCTGCCGAAGTTGCCTGAGGAAAAGAGGGCCATGTATGTTAAATTTGCAGAGGTTAACGGATGGGGTTTGGGCCTCCGGCTTCCCTTTCTTCTCAATGAGATTTTCAAAATAGAAATTGCGGAAACAGCATTCGAATCATGGCCCTACGCATCCAGGAAAACGTACCCCTTGCTCCCCTGATTTCCTTCAAGGTGGGGGGAGCGGCTAGGTATTTATGCGAGCCGACTTCGGCGCAGGATTTCGCCGAGGCCCTGAGCTGGGCGGCGCGTGAAGGCCAGCAAACCTACATCTTGGGGCGGGGAACCAACCTGGTTTTTTCGGATCGCGGGTTTGATGGGCTTATCGTCCATAGCGGAAAGTCCTTCCAAGGTATTCGATGGGACGGCAACCGGGTTACGGCCCAGGCCGGAGCCTTGCTGCATTCGGTCGTAGTGGATTCGGTTAAACGGGGCTATTCGGGAATCCAGAACCTGGCGGGAATTCCGGGCACCCTGGGCGGGGGAACCTATATCAATGCCGGTGCCTTCGGGCAGGAGTTATGCCAAGTCATCGTTAGCGTAAAATCGAGCACGTATTCCGGTGAAATCCGGGAACGCAGTAATGTCGAATGTGAATTCAGTTACCGACATTCCAAATTTTTTTCCTTGGGTGAGGTCATTCTGGAAACCACTCTGGAATTGATTCCGGGGGAAACCGAGGTGTTGCAGGCGGAGATGCGTGAGACTTTGCTCAAGCGGAAATCGAAACAACCGTTGCAATTACCCAATGCTGGTAGCATGTTTAAGCGTCCCCCGGGAAATTACGCCGGTACCCTGATTGAAGAGGCGGGTCTTAAGGGCATGCGCCGCGGCGGCGCGCAAGTATCGGAATTGCATGCGAACTTCATTGTAAACACCGGCGATGCCAAGGCTCAGGACATTTACGATCTCAGTTCCGAAATCATCGCCTTGGTAAGGGAAAAGTCGGGTGTCACCTTGGAGCGCGAAGTGATTTTCATCGGAGATTTCCTCCCCTGGCCGAGGTAACCGTAGTAATACCCACTTTCGATCGTGCGGAATTGTTGCCGCGCGCGGTGGAGTCGGTGCTCAGCCAGCAAAACGCCGATTTCGAACTTATCGTAGTGGATGACGGTTCGCGTGACCGTACCTGCGACTATTTAAAACCTTTGGAAGATGCCGGGCGATTGCGGGTATTACGCCAATCCCATCAAGGGGTGAGCGAGGCGCGTAACGCGGGAGTGGCTGCAGGGCGGGGAGAATTCATCGCTTTCCTGGATTCCGACGACGAATGGCTTCCGGGAAAGTTAAGCGCGCAGGTTGAATTTCTGCGAGCGGGCGAATACGCGATAGTCCAAACCCGGGAAATTTGGATTCGCAAAGGCAAACGCGTGAACGCCCCTGTCCATCTGGAAAAAGTGTCCGGAAATATATTTTCCGCCTCCCTGAGAAATTGCATGATTACGCCTTCCTCCGTAATGCTCGCCCGCAGATTATGGGAACAATCCGGCGGTTTCGATCCGGCCTTTCCCGCCTGCGAAGACTACGATCTCTGGTTGCGGATTTGCCGCAAGCATCCCGTAGGACTCATTCCCATGAACCTGATGGTCCGCCACGGCGGTCGCGCGGACCAGCTTTCGGCGCTTTACCCGGGCATGGACAAGTACCGGGTAATGGCTATTGTGAAATTGTTGCGATCCGCCGCATTAAGTCTTTCCCAAAAGGCGGAAGCCATATCCGTAGCCCGGGAAAAACTTCGGATTTACCGGCTCGGCTGCGAAAAACGCGATCGGCTCGAAGAGATTGCATGGTGCGGGGAGATGGAGTCGGAGCTTTTAGGGCCATTTGGTAATTGATTTAACCCAATAACTCCCGATTTCCACTCAGAAATCGTACTTGTGAGTTTTATTTGCAGGACGAATTACATGCTAATCTTAATCGGCTTGACGGGCCGTTGGGGATGGACTTCATCCTGACCAGGGAAATCCCGTATTCCCGTGCGGGGGCCCATTGGGCCGCCCGACGTATACTCAGGTGCATTTTCTCCTGCAGCAAGTGCAGCCAATCGGGCCAATTGTCCGCCGATCCAATTCAGGGTTCATTGGATACTTCATAAAGGACATTCCTCCTGTTCTGGTATCGGGACGCGAGGTAGTTCCAGAATTCGCGAAGATCATCGGGGAGTTTGATGGTACGGGGCCCGCTCATGAGTTTGTTTCCATAACTCAGTATCAGGTACATGGAAAATTCACCTGTCCAGACTACCAGCGAGTCGATGATGGGAGCGGCCTTTTTACGCGCTGCGGCTCCGACCGGCATGGATAGAAAGAGGAACAAAAGTGAAAAGCCCAATCCCGCCATCTTAACCATGATGTTACCTCCCGATGCAAACATGAAATGAATCATATCCGTGGCATCTCACAAAGATTCGATGTGCCAAAGGGAATCCGTTCAGTGGGTTAGAGGTGTGGTGCTTTCGGCGTAAATGTGCCGATTTTTGGTGCGGTTCCGCTCTGCACGGATGCTCCAGATACCCAATCTTCACCAAAGAATCTTTTTCCGGTTGGCGCGCCAACGATATGGAGGCTAAGCGTCCGAACCAGCCGGAATTTCCTCGCCGCCACGTTATCTTTGGACCATGAATATTCGGTTCCTTTTTCTTCTCGCTTCTGGAGCAATCACCTCCTGCGCGCAATCGCAGCCCAACTTCATCGTCATTTTCGCGGATGGCCAGGGCCATGCGGACGTCGGCGCTTACGGATCCGGCAGCGCTCCGGCCGGAGGCGACTGGAATGCCTGGGGAATGGGGTATTCTGGCCAAGTGACGAAACCGGTCTCAACCAGAATGAAGTCACTTTGGCGGAACTGCTCCAGGCAAGGGGGTATGCCACCGGAATGTTCGGCAAATTGCACCTGGGACATAAAAACCTTTCCTGCCAACCAGTCACGGCTTCGACGAGTATTACGGAATGCCTTTCAGCAACGATATGTTCACCAATCCCCATACTCCGCTGGCTGCGGACGCAACCTTACGCGAGGGTTGGACGCAGGAGAAGTTCCTGGCCTTGAAGAGTCTTTCCTATGACCAAATCAAAAGCCGGCATCGGAATCTAATGCCTATGATGCGCAATGTGGAAATCGTGGAATTTCCCGTCGATCAATCCACCATCACCCGCCGCTATACGGAAGAGGCCATTGGCTTCATCAAGAAGAATGCCGCCAAACCTTTTCTGATTTATCTCCCACATAACATGCCGCATACCCCTATATTGGCTTCCTCGCAATTCAAGGGAAGGTCCCTGCGGCTCAAGTTGCCCCAGTTATTTGCGGACCTCCACTTTCAGGGTATTGAATGAGTTGAAAAAGGCGGTCGACAACTCCCTATATGCCGCCGGATTATGGTTGCCATCAAAGATCATTACCTCTTTATCATTACTATCCCTCCACGCTTTCGCCTTGGTAAAGACTGGATTCTCAGCCCATAAATAGCCGTAAAACATGAATTCGCAATGATACCCTTCCTGCGAATGCCATTTCTCCAATGCTTCTTTCGAGTAGATGAGCTCCACTCTCCGGGCGGCAGGAAGGGCGAATAGGAAGGGTTTTTGTTTCCCCCCGACATAGGCGATTCCCTTCATGTATCGGCGGTCGGCGAAGGTATCGAAATCCAGGGTATCGGTCAGCAGGGTATGGGCCTGGGCGAGGCGGAATTGCAACTTGATGGTATCGGCCGTTAGGGACACCACCCTTTCGGCCGGCAGCGTGGCCGCCGCATCCTTCCCCGTGAAATCCACATCGACACCAGCGGGATTTTTCCAAAGGTGCGTTTCAAAGTATTCTCCAGTCGTCGAATCCATGGCATAATATTCGGCTTCGCGCACTCGCAGATAAAGCTGTTGGATGATCAACGAGTCAAGGGTCGGAGAAGGCGACGCGATGGAATGGAGGTCTTTCGCCCCGCTTCGCGGAAGCGGTTGGGAGCTGACGGCATAGTCGATGCTGAAATTGGCTTTGACCAATTGCCCGTCTTCGGCATTTCCCACTTCGGTAAAGCACGCGTCGAGACCGCACAGCATACCAATCAGCATTGCCGCCGACCAAAGGGGTGAAAGTGTCTTATTCATAGGCATGCTACCGAGTCCCCTTGGTTACGGGAAAAAGTTGGATGTTGACCTGGACGATACGATCGCCCTTGCCGCTTTCGGCCTCGAAACCTCTCAATTCCTTCCGCATGAGCTGAACCTGCTTTTTCAGATTCGGCAAATCCGATTCCCGGATGGGAAAGCATACCGAGGAAATGTCCCGCTCCGGGCCGGGGATCTCATCCTGCGCCAGGGCTGCCAATTTCAGCAGCTGCGCATGATAGTCTTTCACCAGAAAGGATTTGACCTCGTCATCCGTCGTGATATCCGGATCGGCGGATTTGTACCCGTTGGCCGTTTTTTTGATCATCCCCGAGGCAACCAGCAATTCCAGGGATTCCTGGACCTGTGAAGGTTCAACCATAGTCAGCAGCTGTTCCGCAATCCACCTGGGATTATTCCGGAAGCCTTTCAAATTCAACATCTCCCGTATGGCAATAGTATACCAGTGCCGGAAGATTTGCAGTTGGGAAGATTCCAGTTTCCGGAATCGGGTTTTGCCCGGCAGCCGCATCAGCTTCTCATAGAAGAATTTCTTCTCATCGGATGTGCGTGCCTGGTTGAAATAGACCAGATTTTCAAAATATTGGGTTTGATTGGCGTCCAATTTCAAGGCGGCCACGATTTTGGTGAGGGATTTCTGGCTAAGGTTGCGTTTACCCTCCATTAAATACTTCAACAAGCCATGACTGGGAAAATTCGCCTTTTTGGCAAAGAAGCGCAGTGAGAATTTGGGATCGGCACGCTTATGGGCTGAATAATAGTCTTGCAGGAACTGGCGGTAATTGGTGTAATTCAGAAGGTTTGGGAATTTAATCGATAGCTTGGGCAGCGAGTCGGATTCGGTTTTGCGCGTCGAATTGGGCATAAGTCTATTCCCGGTCAACCCTTCTCCTCGAACCTGCCGCATGAACTGGGTATAACATCGGATTCAATTATAATTAAACCTCCCAAAATCCTTTCCAGCCGGATATTCACTCCCATGGCTCCGCTCCCATCCTGCCGGGCATCCTTCATTACAATAGGAAGATTTCGTGCAATAGCTTGGTACTCCCTTGTGAAGCTGTACACATTTGTGTACGGATAGTTCTTTGGGGAAGGCGCGCTCCGGAAAATTTCCCGGTAAGTTTTCCCCATGAAAATTCCGATTCCCTGGAAAAAGTCACAGCGGTTGTTGAAAATGGCCTTGTTGGGGGCTAGTTTCGGCGCCGGAGTGTTCACCGGCTGCGCGATGGTACCCCAGGTGGAACGCGAATATTTAAGCGACCCGGTCATGCTGCGTCAAGAGGACGCCCTCGAAGGCGCTTTGGAAGGCCATGATTTTCCCCGTCGCGAAGGTTCCGTCGGCGGAAGTTCGGGTTCCGGAGGTGGCTGCGGGTGCTGAAAAGTTTCCTCCATTCGGGCACCCGGGTTCGCCGTGCCGGACGGTTCCTAGGGACGACTGTACTGGCACTATTACTGCAGACGCCCTCCCTTGTGCAGGCCGCCGGCGCGGGCAACACCTTGGCCTTCAAACACGAATATTTCTGGGATCGCAATGGTGTATGGAATCACACTCCCGCATTTTCGTTCAATTGGGCTCTCTCCCGCAAATGGAGCTTCAATTGGGAGCAGGAAGTGGATGTCGTTACCGGTGCCTCACGGATGTTGGGTGCGGATAAAGTCGGCCCCTTTGGCGATCGTAAGTTGGACGCGGTTTCCGGAGCCTCCAAGGTGGAGACACGGCATTCCGAAAATCCCGGTATCGTCTATTCCCACAAAGGAGTCGTAGCCGGCGCCTCATTCTATCATAGCAGGGAGCCGGACTATTTTTCGTTGGCGCCGGCCGCTTCCCTCGCGTGGGATTTCAATGAACGCAATACTACCCTCGGGGTCAGCTGGGCCCAGTTTTTTGACGATTACCGCCCCTTCGGAGCCTATTCCGGCCAGGGCGGGAAAAAACGGATCCGTAGCCTGGGTGCTACTCTAGCTCAGTCCGTCACACCTTTGACCCTATTGGGCCTGACCGGTTCCTACATTTCCAGTTGGGGCTATCTGGGGCGTCCCTACAACCCACCCGTCGATATCAACGGCGTGATCATGATCGAGTCCGTGCCGGACCGCAGAACGGCCCTGGCCGTTGCCGGCCAAATTGTCCAGGGATACCATCTGGGAGAAAAGCTGGGCTCGATGAACCTGGACGTACGCCGCTTCCAGGATACCTGGGGAATCCGCTCCACCACCGCCGATGTCAAAATCAGCCAGTATTTCGCGGAAGGCGCTTTTTTCCGGATACGCGGCCGCTACTACAATCAAACCGGCGCGTTGTTCGCCAAGGAAGCCTACTCCGGGGCGGAGAAATACCATACGGCCGACATTCGGTTTTTCCCGTTTTCCTCTTGGCTGGTGGGCGCCAAGCTCTCCACCGCCTTCCCGGAATCGTGGGGGGAATTCATGCTCCTGCCCGACCGTTGGGATATCAAATACGACCATGTGATCCGGAATACCCGCGGTGATCCGGTAGGGTCCGTGGACGGCCGGCCCCCACGTGTACTCTACCAATTGTATGGACCCGACGAGTATTACCTCCAGGGAACCCTGATGTTGGGACTAGTGTTCAACCTATAACGAAAGGACTGAAAAATGATACCGGAAAAATCCGTTAAAATTCGGGGAAAATCCTCGACGCTGAGAGCCTGCACAGTCCTGGTTCTGACCCTGTCCCTGTCCGTTGCTTCCATGCTGCGCGCGGAGAATTCCGAGACATTGCCGTCCTTCACCTTGCCGGATCTGGACGGCAAACAATGGAGCAGTGAAGATTTCAAAGGGAAGCCGGTGATATTCGACTTCTGGGCCACTTGGTGCACGGTATGCGAGGAGACCATTCCCAAGCTGTCCGAACTCAGCAAGAAGTACAAGAATAAGGGATTGACAGTCGTGGGAATCAGCGTGGACAAGGGCTCCCAACGGAAAATCCAGCGGACGGCCAAGAAGTGGGGCATCGACTATCTGGTTCTGCACGACAAGGAGAATACCCTGGGAAGTGTTTTCGGATTCAGCGGCATTCCTTCTGTGTATGTCTTTGATCGCAAAGGAAAACGCACCTTGGCCATGCCGGGATATGATCCGGATCACGATGAACAATTGGACGCCGCCGCCGAAAAGGCGCTTTAGGCCAAACCGGGAAACAAGTAAAACTAATGAATATTTTCTCCCCCGAAAACTTATCGTCCTCACTTTCCACCGGATCCCTCGGGGTGATATTTCTCTGCTTCGTGGCGGGCGTGGCTTCCAGTTTCACACCGTGTATCTATCCTTTGGTACCGGTAACCATCAGCATTCTTGGATCCCGGCAAGTCGGTTCCAAGTTACGCGGGTTCTTTCTGACTATGGCCTATGTAGGCGGTATTTCGGTCACCTACGCGACCCTGGGATTCATCGCAGCTTTGACGGGTTCTCTTTTCGGATCCTTCAGCGCCAACCCCTGGGTGATGCTGGGAATCGCGGCTGTGGTGATGGCGCTGGCGCTGAACATGTTCGACGTATTTCAGATTCGTTTCCTCGGTCTGAATTTCTGCGGAGCGGGGGAGCATAAACCGGGCTTTTTCTCGAATTTCGGATACGGGCTCACCTTCGGGCTGGTGGCGTCGCCTTGCACCGCTCCTCCCCTGGCCGTGATACTTACCTGGGTGGGAACCACCCGCAGCATGGTGATGGGCCCGTTGTTGCTCTTCACCTTCGCCTTGGGCATGGGAAGCATTCTCATTCTGCTTGGAACTTTTTCCTCCTTTTTGACGCGGATTCCCAAATCCGGAATGTGGATGGTCGCCATCAAGAAGGGCATGGGATATCTGATGGTCATCATGGCCGGCTATTTCGCCTTCAAGGCGGGGACCCAATGGTGAAGTGGATTGCCGCCATCGCGGTGTTGTCGGGTTGTTTGGTCGGCTGCCTCAACCTGAAGCCGGATGAGGTCGAGTTGACTTCCCCATCCACCTCGAGGGTTTCGCTTTCGATACCGGATTGCGCGGGTTGCCATTCGTATCCGTTGAATGACGTCAACCATAATTTTCACCTGCGCTCTGCCAGTACCCGCGAAAGCATGGAAAGTATTTTCCCCTACGAAAGGAAGACCGGGGTCATGGTCTGCATGGATTGCCACTTCGGGTCCATGGCGCATCGCGGCTACACTTGGTACGACACGCTTTGGGGCACTGCGGACGACCTCCGCGTCACTGCCGACAAGCTGCCCGGCGATCCCATTTACCGCATCGATTCCATACCCGGATTCCTGCCCATGCCCGCAGGCGTGCCCGAAGCCGAAATAACCGCCGGAAAAGTCGACCATTTGATGGACAGCGCGGCCAGCATCGGGGCCGTTGTCGCTTGGCTGACGTCCCTGGACCATATGAACGGCGTGGTGGATGTGGAATTCTCCCCCAATATCGTTCTGGATACCTCCCTTTCTAAAATGGCATTCCAGCCCAGGGACCTCAGTTGTTCGGCCATTGAATGCCACAATGCGCCCAAGAAGGTATACCGATGGGCGTCCCATGAATTGCGGCTTCCGGGGTGTCCCACACCCATACACACGCCTGAATTGGATTCGAGTTGCCGATATTCACCAAACCAGGAACCCTAATGTTCAGTCAATACAAGGAGATTTACATGCAGAAGGCCAGAGCTTTTTTCGTACCCTGCATCCACAAGAAAAACAGGACCGGATTGTGGTTTTTTTTGGGGGCGGCGGTTCTCGCGGGATTCTCCGCTTCGGGGTTGGATGCATCTTCCAATGCCGCCTTTGCCGGCGCCTATGCCGCAGCGGCCTGCGATGCCACCACCGGCGCCTCCTGCAAGGTGGTGGGCGTGAAAACCACTCTCAGTAGTGCTACTTTGACGTGGACGGAAAAGCACAGGAACGGCACCCGGAATTTCTGCTACGGAATCGGTTCCCCCAGCAAATGCGCAAAAGTAACCTCCCGCGCCCGCGGCACGAAAGAGCAGGTAGTCAATGGCCTCAATGCGAATACGAAATATTCCTATAAATTTTTCGGAATCTGGAAAGGAAAAACCAAATCGGTGGTGACGGGTACCTTTACCACGAACAGTTCCGCCTGCGGAACCAGCGTCATCTCCGTGGTGGAGGTAGGCGGGGTGGTCCTGTCCGTGAGCGGTGATTCGCTGGAAAACGCCTTGGTGACCCTGACCCGGAAATCGGACAACCAGGCGATTGCGGTGGATACCACCGATCTTTCCGGAGGCTATTTTTTCGAGGTGGATCCAGGTACCTATGAGATCACGGTTTCCCATCCTCCTTTCACTTCCCCCGCGCCCTATACCGCCACGGTAATCGCCAAAAAACCCCTGGATGTTCCCGACTTCGTGCTTTCCGGCGCTTTCCAAATCGGCGGAACCTTGGTATCGGAAAACATGCTTGACTCCCTTTCGGGAGCTACCATCACGGCGGTTAACGCCGCGGAACCTTCCGAGACCTATACCCGCATCACCGATGACGAAGGACATTTCACTTTCGGAATGAAGCAGGGTGAGTATATGCTGACCGCAACTTATAATGGAAAATCCATGGCCAGCCCCTTGCGTATATCCGTCACCAGGAGCATGGAATTGCCTCCCTTCTCACTGGCTTATGTGGCCGCCGTCCGGGGGCGGGAAGGCCGACTTTTCGGGTCCACCAACTCCCTGAAGCAAAAGCAATACGATGCCAAAGGAGTACGAAATCCCGATGCGCCGGTTTCGCGATGGAGGAGGCTGTTTGGCGCGCCCTGAATGGATCCGTTTCGCCCCGCTTCTGGGCCTGGCCTTTGTCCAGTGCCGGGAAGTGGTGCGAACCCATAATTGGTTCGCCATGGATACCAATATGTCCGTTTCCCTTTACGGCGAATCCTCGCTATCGGACGAGGAGGTTTTTGCAAGGCTTGAAGCGGAGACGGAGCGTCTCGGCAATCTTTTCAGCGACTACTCTTTGGCGTCCCCGGTGGCGAAAATGATCGGTAGCTTGGGAGATACGCTGGCCGTGGATCCGGAGATTTACCCGGTCCTGGCAGCCGCTCTGGAGGCGGGCGAATCCGCCCAGGGTGTCTTTGACATCACATTGCATGATTTGAAGGCGCTGTGGGGAATCGGGTCCGGAGAAAATAATCGTGTACCGGATTCATCGGAAATCGATTCCGTGATGGCGGGAAACCCCGTTTACCGGCAGGCTTTCGAAGGCTTTTCCTGGCAACCGCCTTTGCTGCTATTGCCGGATAACCGGGCCGTGCTGCTGCGCGAAAATTGCCGCCTGGACCTGGGGGCTATCGCCAAGGGGCATATCGTGGATCGTCTTCATGCGATATTGGACTCTCTCGGCCTTTCCGATCATATTATCCAGGCGGGGGGCGATATCCGCCTGGGCGGCAAGAAAAGTTCCGGTCCCTGGATCCTGGGAATCCGCCACCCCCGGTCCGCCGATTCATTGAGCGGTAGGATAAGCCTTTCCACCGCCATGGCGGTATCCACGTCCGGGGATTACGAGCGTTTCTTCGAAGCGAATGGCGAGCGCTACCACCATATCCTGGATCCACGCACCGGTCGCCCGGCCCGCGGGGTTTCCTCCGTCACCGTCCTGGCCGGCTCCGGCATCGTGGCCGATGTCCTTTCCACTTCCCTGTTTGTGCTGGGACCGGACAAAGGCGCCGAATTGGCTCGGCGATACCAGGCCTCCGCCGTCTGGTTCAAAGCGCTTCCGGAGGGAATTTGCGCCATCGCCATGCCGGAGATCAGCGACTGGTTACAATTGGGGGGAGTCGCTTCCTGTCCCTCGATGTGAGGGCGGGATTGCGGAAGACCCATGTTTCGCCCGGGCGGTTGGTTTCGGCCTATGGATGCTTTCGTGATTCTCGTGGCGGCATCCGCTTCTTGTTGGGGTTTTCTCGGTTATAAGCTGGAGGGCGACGCCAAGGCCATGGTCTATTTGGACGGTGTCAAGCATGCCGTGTTCGACCTTGCCGATAAACGGCATGAGGCTGAAGTTTCCACCCATATCGGCCCTATGCGGTTGGAGGTTGGCGATGGGTCGGTGCGCATCCTCAAATCACCCTGCCCCAATCATCTTTGTATGAAGTCGGGAGCGGCCCGGTATGTGCATTCGGAAATCATCTGCGTTCCCGCCCGGCTGCTGATTGTCGTCGAAGGTAAGGGAATCGGGGAACTCGATGTCATTACTTATTGAACCGGCTGAAATGGCGCCGGCTGAAGGTGTGCGGCTTGAACCCGCGCGCCTCCACCGCAAGCAGCCCCGAAGGGTTTTGCGGCGCCACCAATACCCGTCCCGGCTTCCCCGTTCCGAGCCGGCGGCTTCCCATGCCGTCGGCCTTACCGCCGGAGTGTTCGCCCTGGCCCTGGTGGCCGCCTCCAGTCTCCAGATCATGGAAATTCTGATTCCCCGTTTCCCCTTGTTCCCCTGGATGCGACTGGGATTATCCTATATCATAATCCTGCCGTTCTTGCTGCGATATGGCGGCCGGGCGGCATTCGCATTGCTGGTGGCCCGAAATCTGATCACCCTGCTCTATGGTGGCCAGCCGTTCTCGACCTTTCTTATCGGTACGGGGGCGGGAGCCGTCGCCTTGCTATCCATCGGCCCACTGTTGCGCGCGGCATACTCCCGGGACCTGCTGGGGATAACCGGCATCAGCGTCTGTCTCGCGTCGGTTTTCAATCTTTCCCAACTCACCCTGGTCAATCTGGCTTTGATCCGGCATGCCGGATTTTTTGTGCAATTGGGTCCTATCCTCGCATGGTCCTTGTTTTCGGGCGTCTTGGTAGCTGCCTTGATCCGTCTCTCCGAAAAGGAGATTCCGGCCTTTCTCACCGTTGCGCCCAAAACCGCGTCTGCCACGCCGCAAGCCAACCCCCTCAAGGAGGGAAATGTGTGGATTTTCCTGGTTGGGTTGATGGGAATGGCGGGAATTCTCCTGGTTCCCTCGGCAAGCCTTCAGGTTACGGCACTGCTGGTGCTGGCTCTGGTTTCGCGGGACAGGGGCAAAGCACTATTGGTGGCCTGGCCTTTTCTCTTTTATCTGGCCTGGCTGCATCTTTTTCATACCTCCGGTGAGTATCTCATCGGGGACTGGGTGACGCGCGAAGGACTGCGGGATTTCGTCTGTCATGCCGCGCGTCTTGGAAATCTCATTCTGCTGGGTCGATGGGTGTCGCGCCGGTTTCCCTGGCAATGGACGCGCCATTCGCAAAGCGGTTCAACAGGCCGGCAATCCCTCTATGTCCAAGGCTTCCTGCTGGCGCTTCCGTTGTTGCCGAATCTTTTCAAGCCAAGCCTGGAGCTGGGAAGGATTGTGGTCCGGAAATTATGGACCGGGAACCACACGGATGCCATGTCCCCGGCTTTTTCCGCTTGGCGCAATCTGCTGGAGGTTCCCGCCGCGCCCTCAGTAGAGGCAAAGACGGCCGACGTTCATTCCGACCGCAACCATTTATAGGCCGCGTATCCGGCCAAAGATCCCGCCAGGGAACCCGCCAAGGGCATGCCGGTAGCCAATACCTCGCCGGTGCGCAGGCGTTTTCCCGCGCCCTGGTTTTCCGCTTCACGCGGCTTGAAGAGATCGCCGTCGGTGAGCTCGGCCGAACGATGCTGGAAATTCCCTGGATGGGCAAGACGTCATTTCCGCCGGTCCAGATCCTATTTTTGACGTTGGTTTTCTTCCTCACCGCTTTCCACAACGGCTTGTAGTACATCCGATTTCCCCGACAATTGCCGTCGCAAGGACCGGCATTCCTCCGAGGATTTTCGGTGGGAAGAACGCATTTTCTCCAAGCGCGCATCCGTTCCGACTGTATCTGGCGAGCCCTCCTGGGCCAGGTGCCGGCGATTGATTTCCAGGATGGCGATTTCGTTGCGTTGGTGATCGGCGGCGGAGCAGACCTTCTCGGCCCGGTAGCGCAAGTGAGGGCTGACGCAGGAAAGCAGGGGGAAAATTCCCAGGATGCAGATAAGCAAGGGTCCGGCCAACATGGTACTACTCCTTGGGTGGGACATAAAGGATAAGAAAAGCGACACGTCTCGTTTTCGAGAGTCCGGTAAAATATCGATATTACCCACAAATGACGCCCGAAGCTTAAGTCGAAGCTGAATTAGTAGGGAGGCCTTTATGGTTGAAGATGGCGCGTTCACCCCGGTGGATGAGGATGAAAGACTTTCCGTACCCAGGGGATTCCGGAAAATGCTGGAAATCCCCTTCTTGGAGGCATTGCAGGGAAGACGGTCCCGCCGCTTTTTTACAGGTGCCGAAATTCCGGACGGAGTCTTCGCCTATAAATCCAAAATTCTTCCCGAGCCGCTGTCGGAACTGGAGCGCCTCCTGGTGGTGGGCGCCTGCGGTGGCGGCATCGGGTGATGGTAACGGCCCTCCCGATTAGGAGCAGGTAATCGGAGCGTTACAGGGTAACATCTGCGAATTACAACATGGACGCTTGCATATTCCTGCCGCGCCCCCGTTTATGGAGCCCCACAATACCTGGGCTGTCAACCGCCCGGGTACCCTGCTGATCATTCCCGTGGGAGACCTGGCCCATAACCTTCCTGGAACAATTGTCGCTGGCCGAGGTGAGGGCGCATCTGGACACCAGTTGTTATGGTGGTATGCTGATGCTGCGGACCATCGGACTGGGATTCCACTTCGATAGTGGCGATCGATGACCCTATCCCAATGTCACTGGTCTGGAGGGGGTGATGGAAGCCTTCTGCCCGCCACATTATGCCACTATGCGCGAGGCGGTGGAAGCGGCGCATGTCCGCAAATTCGGCGCGGGAGGGCCGTTCCATCCGGAGACGCCCGGCCCCTGGAAAAATTCCGCCCGCGTACGCTCGGCCGCCCAGGTCCATAACGAGGAATTCAAGGAATGCGTCGCCCCGCAGGCGCAGTATGTTTTCGATACCTTCGGAAAAGTTCCGGGCAAGGTGCCTTCGATATTCGTCATGCAATAGCTCCAGGCCCATCATCTCGATTTGGAATTCTACGATAAATTCTTCGAGCCGGGCGCCTTTGCGTTCGTCGCAGAATCGTTTTGTAAGCTAAACGATTTTTCCCCGGCCCGTCCAATCCCTCCAAAACCGGAATGGGAAAGAGCGATACATTCTCATATCGAAAAATTGTTTAAATATGTTTGTATAGTAACGTCAGTAAAAAAATTAGTCATCGAATATCCATTTAATTTCCGGGGGACGTATGTCAAGAAAAAATCACATCACAAGTGTGGCGATAGGGGTACTGGTCGTGTCGTTATCGCTTGGCTATTCTAAAACAATTGAAATTAAATCATCGGGGCACTCCTTTGTTCCCAAAGTAATCAACATCACTACCAAGGACAGTGTCGAATTTGTACTTGCCCGCAGTCATAATGCCGTTGAGATAAGTAAAGCAACGTATGATGCTGGAAAAAGAACTCCCTTGAGTGGAGGCTTCAAAGTGCCTTTTGGTGGTGGAACGATTGGGGGGATACCTGGGGGAACCCACTATTATACTTGCACAAATCACGCTAACATGAAAGGTGTGATTGTCGTGTCCAATACAACGGGTATTAAACCGGGTAATACTTATGACGACTCAAATACCCCACTTAAAATTTTGATTTTCGATGCTGCCGGGCGTTTACGGGAAGAGAAGACAACAGCTTCTGAAATATTTTCTGTTCGGGAGCTTAATAAATCAGCTCTCCAGTCGCAACCTTCTGGACCCTATTATATGCATGGATGGACTAAAAAAGGCATGAACTCCTATTCTATTGTATAGCCTTAGTTTAGGGCCAAAAAGGATTAAAGAGTCCCTCGTTTTCCCGGGCGACGGCTAACCGAGATTTGGAAATCAGTGGTGACAAGCTTGGGTCATCAGCATAAGTAAATCGAAGGCCTTTTTAAATGCCTCCGTTGAAAAACACTGCGTCGGGTCGCAGGTAACCTTGCGTTTTCCCTGCGGGAGTCGCTCCCGCGCTGTTTTTGAAAGCGGCGCTTTCGATGCGTTTGGCGATGGCGAAAATCCACAGCCCCGACAGGAAAAGGGCCACGCCCAGGAGAGTGCCGCCTCCGGCCTGTCCTAAAGCGGTGATGTTTTCGGGTTTCATGGGGTTATAAAAAAAATGCGGGGGCGGGGTGAAAGAGCGCAATTTGGGGCATGGCTTGCTTGGGCGGGGTCGGCCCGAAGGAAGGGAAGAGTCACCTGCCAACTACGGGAGTGCCGGCTTTCAGGGGTTCCACGACGGAACTGAAGGGCCTTTGCTCGGAAAACAGCCGAATCTCATTCGTGAGCGATTGCACCTCTTCGCCCAGACCCTGCTGCCGGGCCAGATTCAGCCCGGTTTGCGCAATTCCAACCGCCTCGCGGAATTTCCCCATCTCGGAATAGGCGCGGGCCAGCGTTTTCAAAATGGAAGGCTCGCGGGAATGGGTGAGGCGATTCGCTTCTTCGGCCATCTCCACGGCCCGCTTGCGATCCAATAGCCGCGGGTCTTCGGATAGCATATAAATGCGCGCCAGGCTGACGCGGGCCCAGGCATTGTTTGGATCGATGTCAATCGAGGCCAGGTAACTTTTTTCCGCCTGCCGCCAGTCGCCCGTTCTTTCAAAGAATCCGCCCAGATTAAAGAATGCCAAGGGGTTTTCCGGGTCAGTAACCGTGGAGCGCCGCGTCCAGGCGATGCTGGAGTCGAGGCTTTCCTGCAGCCATCCCAGCAGCATCTGAACTTCGGAGCGGAATTTCATGTCCTCGGATTCTTCCGCCAGAGCCTGGTGCATTTTCACCTTCGCCTGGGCGGGGTTATCCCGTTCGAGCAGTTCGTAGGCATCCTGCAATAGTTGCATATGGCTTACCGCCGGCACTTCGATGCGCCGCAAACTGTCGTAGGAAATATTCACGAATTCAGGCAGGTTGACGGCACGGTTGGCGGCCGTGGCGTTTTCAATCAGGATGGGAGGACTATCGTTCCCATTTTCATCCAGATGCGTCAGGAACATCTGGGTGTAAGATGAAAAACCTTTGGAGGAAAAAACCATCCAGCGGCCATTGGGAGAAAAGCTATGCCAGGAATTCATTTCAGGAGTGTTGCAGTTCATGAGGCGGGCCTCGCCGCCCTCGATGGGAACAATATGAAGCATGGCGTCGGGACGCAGCAATTGTCCGTTCTGGTTTTTTACAAAAACGATGAAGCGTCCATCGGGACTGACTTTGGGAAAATTATTACTCATCCCGTTATGGGACGCGCCCTCAATGGGGACGGCTTTTCCGCCCCGACCCTGGTTGAAGGGAATCTTATAAAGGTAGTACTGGATCTGGGTTTCATTGGGATCGTTCGGATACTTCGGGTCGGGCCGCCCCTCTACATATGGATCCTTGGCGGGAGCGCGCGCGAAAACGATGGATTTCCCGTCCGGGCTCCAGGTCGGATCGCAATGCACGAAAGCGGTATCGTCGGCGCCGGGCAATTTGCGAATGGCTCCGGTTTTCCTGCTGTAAACCGCCAAGACTCCCCGGGTCGGATAAAAAACCTGGATGTACTTCGTATCCAAATAGTTGTGAATGAAGACGGCCTCGTTGACGGTGGTCACCACGTATTCCCCGTCGGGAGAAACCTGCGAGGAAAATCCGATGGTCTTTTGACCCTTGGGCTTGTCCTTGAAATCATAGTTCCAGCTGAAAACGCCGGCGCGCTCGAACCGGGTTTCCGGCTCCAGTCGCGTAAGTCCATAGGAGCCCTTGTCGGCTTGGGGCCCGTCAATATCCATGCCCATGAATTTTCCGTCTTGGGAAAAGGAATGGCAATTCGCGCAGGTGGGAAGGTCTTTCAGAACAACCTTGCTGCGCGATTCCGCCACGCTGCGCAAGCTCCATTGGATGAGCCTTTCAGCCGCGCGGGACAAGGGTTGCACACGCCCCGACTCGTTCTTGACCGGCATGATGGGAACATCGCGGTAGAAAATGGGCGCTCCCACCGAATCCCGCGAAGTCTTGAACATGACCTCCCCCCGCGAACGAGGGACGAGCGGGTTATCGCGCCGGAAACCTTGAATGCGAACCGTCAGCCATTTTTCCCGCGACATTTCCTTGAGCGACTCCCATATCCGCGCGGGAGGCGTCCAGTTCCGGTATCGGTTCGGGTCGGGAATTTCCGCCAAGCCCTGCCGGGGGATAACCGCCGAATCGAGCATGGGTTCCGCCAGCGGAGGGCTGGCGGTCACCGTAAACAGGGATTGCCCGCTTTCGGAAAGGCACTCCACCATCCAAAAATCAGCCTCAGCTGAAGAATCCATCCACTGAAACCGGGGAGCGGCAAAGTCCGGAGGAAAAATGCTCCGGTTTTGCGGGTAGGCGATTTCGAGGGGGGGGTGCGGGCCGGCGGAAGTAGGAGGGCGCTTCAGGCTTTCGCTCAGGGAATCCAGCCACAGCGAGGCCTGGGCTGGCGGGCGGAGATCCCGGGGAACTGGCTCTCCCTCGTACCTGCCTTCCAGGGTAGAGATGTCAGGCATGGCCGGCGCGGACTTTTTACCGCCGGAGCACCCTCCCATGAAAAGGATCCCGCCCAGGAAAAGCAGTAGCATGATTTTACCCTTCTCAATGTATCGGGAAGGGTACAGTCTCCCCAAGCCGTGGCGATCGCGGCCTTGAAGGCATAATTTGTTTTTTCCAGAATTCATGCTCTGTTATTGCCGCCAGGGCGGATTTATGCCTTTGCCACAGCCTGAATTGATGGGCAACGATAAAATACAAAATCTCCATAGCAAGGTTGGTGCAGCTTGCCTGCAGCGGGTGTGACGCCCCATTCTCCACATCGAATCGTTTTGTGAGCTAAACGGTTTTTCCCCGACCCGTCCAATCCTTCCAACACCGGAATGGGAAAGAACGGTACATTTCTTATATCGAATATTTGTACAAAATGTTTGTATAGTCACGGCAGCAAATATTTTAGTTATCGAATACCCATTTGAACTTATGGATTTGGGAGTGTAAAAGGCGGTTAATATTTACACAAGCGGGTGTTTTTCTGGATCACGGAGAATTGATATGCGAACCAACTTGATACGTGCAATGTTTTTAGGGTTGATGGCCGGGGCGCCCTTATGGGCTCTGGATACCCAACCCGGCGCCGACCCAGGGCCGGGAATTCCGGATTGTAAAGCGGAATCCAAGGCGGATTCCGGCTGGTTCGCCTTATTCGACGGCACCCAGGCTTCACTCGAAAAGTATTGGTTCAAGAGCAATGCCAGCCATGGAGACGGGGGCAAATGGTGGGTTGAAAACAATCTCCTCAAATCCAATCAGAATCCCGGCGGCAACGGCGGTCTCCTCTATACGCATCGCAAATATTCCAATGTGGAAGTGAAAGTCGATATCAAGCCCGATTGGGAGAATGACGGCGGACTCTTCCTGCATTCCAACGGCAAGGGCAGTGCCTACCAAGTGGTCATCGATTATAAAAAGGGGAAAACCATAGGCGGCATTTATGGCGAGAAGATATACACTATCAATTACAAACCCTTCTTCCTGGAAAGCCCAACCCAAATCCGCATAAACTTCTGGAAGGAAAAAACTCCCTGGACCACGATTTGGGATGCGAATGGATTCAATGAAATCCACGCCAAAATCTTCGAAGGTAATCCTCCCCGCATCGTCAACTACATCAATGGCTATGAATCCGTGGACTATAAGGCTCCGCAGCAGGCGACCGAGTTGAAGAATGACGGCTATATAGGGTTGCAGATTCATGGAGGCACCAAATCCTGGGGGGGCGGGGCCAATGAGTATAAGTCCGTCAAGGTTCGTGAACTGACCAATAAGGGCGAACCTGTCATCGACCCGGCTTGGAGCAATGCCTGCATGACTTCCACTACCCTGTCCGCAAACCAGGAAAAACCATCTTCGCACTTCCGGTCTTTTGCCGAAATTGGGAATCGCATCCGGATCACCGGTTGGGCCGAAGAAAAATATGAGCTGCAGGTTACAAATGTGACAGGCCGAATACTATACTCCACCCGGGGCCAAACCGGCGCCATCAACCATGTCGTGCCGATGGACCGGCAAGGGATGTATCTCGTCACGCTCAAGGGGCGGAACTTCCATCGTAACGCCAAGGTATTGGCAAAACACATTTCCGGCCTGGGCAACTAGGCAATCTCTTAAATTCAAAACCACAGCGCAGGAATCCCCCCGCCCAAGGCGAGGGGCTATTCCCTGAGGGACCAATGCGATTGATTTCTCCATTCAACTTGTTGCTCATTTCTGCTACGGCCATGCTGGCGCATGCCCAAGAAGACGTGCGATTGAAACTCAACGGCTCCGGGTGGTTACAGTTCGGGCGCGTGATGCACAGTAGCGATACGCTGGACAGGACCTATAATTATAACGACAACTGGTTCCAGAGCTCCGGCGCCCAATTCACGGTATTGGCCGATATCGACCAAAACTGGGAGGGAGCCATGGGTCTGGGCGGATTCCAGGTGCACAATGGACAGGGGACCGAATTCTCCGCCCTCACCACCAGCCTGGGATTTTCTCCTTTTATCACCGAAGCGCGCATCACCTATTTTCTGGACGACAAGGAAAGTTCCCCCCTGGAGCTCACTTTCGGCCTCTTTCCCTACCATTACAACCGCGATGTCAAAAACCTCGGGCAATACCTTTTTCGCGGCCCGGTCTACCCGGGATTCCTGATATCGGAATTCGAATCCTCGTCCATTGATACCACAGTCGCAAACATGCTGGGCATGCAAGCCCGCCACCGTATCGGCAATTTCACCCACGATCTGATTCTCCGCAGCGAAACCGAACTGCCACCCGTTTTCGACTTCTCCCTGGGATATTTGGCCCAAATCGATTTCGGTGGAATTTTGGAGTTGGGCATGGGCGTAAACTTCCATCGCCTGATGCCCATCAAAGGCGACCTGACCAATTTGCGGGACCGCGATATTTTCCCCGTCCGCAACCCGAATGCCGGGGCCGGCCCCTACGACGGCTCCTATGCCCATGTCTCCACCGATACCTCCATCATTCCGGCAGCCCAGCGCGCGACGCCGGACGACAGCCTCCAGGTAATCCGCGATACCACCTTCCTTTCCCACCAGGGCGCCAAGCTCATGGGCCGCATGGCCTTCCATCCCGGGCGGCTGCTGGAATCGGACCTGATTGGCCCCAATGACTTCAAGCTGTACACCGAAATCGGCGTTATCGGCGTCCGTAATTACAAAGGTGTGTATCCGGATATAAAACAGCGCATACCCGTCCTATTCGGGTTCAATATTCCCACCTTCCGCCTTTTGGATGAGGCCGCGCTGGAAGTGGAATGGTATGGCGCCCCCTACCGCAACGATTATTACCGGCTGGTCAATGAAACCTCGCCGGTTCCGGTAAGCAATTCGGGCCTCGGCCGGGAAGCCGACGCTTTTGGAAGGCTGGACGGAGACAGTACCGTGGTCTTCGGCGATCCTTTCGACGTCGAGAATATGCGCAAGGACAACTGGAAGTGGTCTCTCTATTTGGCCAAGACCTTTCAAAACCATGTGCGTTTCAGCATGCAAGTGGCCAATGATCATTTTCGCCCCAATACCCTCGCAACCGATGCGAAATCCGCCCAATTCAATACGGCAACCACAACCTTGAAGGACTGGAATCTGATGTTCCGGCTGGGTTTTCTTTTTTGATTATGGAACCCGGTATGGAGAAAAGGCTTTATTCCATGCAATCACCTGCAATGAAATCCGAATTACCCCTTTGCAAGCACCGGAGGATGGGCCGCCGGACCGCTGCGGCTCTCGCCGCGGCCGCTCTGATGTTTCCTCTGCATGCCGGCGCCGATACCTTCGACAACCTCGACGTCAAATTTCGCGGCGCAGGCTGGTTCAAGTCCGGCATGATCATGCAAAGCTCCGATACCGTAACCGGATCCGTGCAGAACAACTATAACGGAAATTGGTTGCAGGACGCCGGCGCCCTTTTGACAGGCGTCGTAAACCTCAGCGAAAATTTCGAAGGCGCCTTCGGAGTGGGCGCAATCCAGAAGCATGCCGCCCAGGGGGTTCTCGACCAGGCCCGATTCGTGAAATTGGGCATGAACATCTTCCTCACCCAATCCCGCTTCACCTGGTTTCCTGAAGGCAAGCAGGATTTCAATCACAAGGTGACGCTCGGATGGTTCCCCTACAAATATGATCACAATATCAAGAACCTGGGGTTGTATCTCATTCGTGGACCGGTATATCCGGGCATTCTCTTCTCCGGCTTCGAGTCGAAAGAGATGCTGAACACCGCGAATATGCTGGGCGGCCACGTCCAGAATAAATTCGGGCCTTACACGCAGGACCTGCTGCTCAGCAGCGAAGTGGACTTGAAACCGCTTTTCGATTTTTCCTTCCTCTATGTCGGCACTCTGAAATTGGGAAGCGCTTTCGAAATCGGAGGCGGGGCGAATTTCTACCATTACCTCCCCGTCCGGCCCGGTTTGACCAGCCCTTCGGAGGAAAAGGGATTCAACCCGAACGTAAAGGAGCAGGGGAATTTCCAGGAACACCCCAACGATTACCTGTACGCCGTCCCCTTGGATTCCGCCGGCACCCAATTTCAATGGGTAACGCATAAGGGCATTAAAGTCATGGGGCGCTTCGCGCTGGACCCGAAGGCCCTTTTCGACGGTGCGGGATCTTTGGGACCGAATGATTTGAAGCTGTATGGCGAGGTCGGCATCCTGGGAACCAAGAACTATCCCGGCGTTTACGACAAGGTTGCCGAAAGGATGCCCATGATGCTGGGCTTCAATTTGCCGGCCTTCGGCCTGCTGGATAACCTCTCCTTCGAGGTGGAATATTACAATTCGGAAGTCGTGCCGGATTATCGGAAAATCGTGGAACGATCATCGGCCATCCCGCAAACGCCCTATATCAATCGCGGTCCGTCTAATCCCGAACCTTACCGGGTCCATGCCGATGATTGGAAATGGTCCTTGTATTTCAACAAGGTCATGGCCGGCCATGTCAAGCTCAGCGGCCAATTGGCAAACGATCACTTCCGAACCGGGGGAACGGCGGGTTTTCCGTCTTACGAAGAAGCAATGACCGCCTTGTATGATTGGTACTGGATGTTAAAACTGAGCTACTTCTTTTAAATGATTACCGCAAAAAAAGGCCTGGTTGGAATCAGATGGATATGACTTACCAAAATGCGAACAATACGAGTTTTGCCGGATTGATCCTCGCGGCATGGATCCGAAAAGGCGCCAGGCTCCTGGTCCTGCCGGCCCTAGGGCTGGCCTGGCTGGCCTGCCCGTCCTCGCCGGCGGCCGCGGAAAACCTTGAGGTGCGCGTAAATGGCCTCGGGTATGTCCAAGCCGGGCGCATCATGCACTCCTCCGATTCCATCGACTACAATTACAACGGCAACTGGTTCCAGAAGGCGGCGGCCCAGATTACCGCGCATGCGCAAATCAACAAGAACCTGGAAGGAGCGTTGGGAATAGGCGCCAGGCAGGCGCACAAGGCCCAGGAGCGCCTCGATGCCGCCCGGCGCCTGCAGGTAGGCGTGGAACCTTATATCTCCGAGGCCCGGTTTACCTATACCCGCGGCGACATTGAAGCTCCTTCACTGCAAATCACCTTCGGGTATTTCCCTTACAATTACAACCCTTCCGTGCGAAACCTGGGACTGTACCTGCTGCGGGGAACGGTCTATCCCGGCTTCCTTTTTTCCGGGTTCGAAACCGATGAAACCATGCCGATAGCCAATACTCTGGGCGCCCGCCTGCATGGCGCCACCGGGCCCTTTCAGCACGATGTCATCCTTTCGAGCCAGACCAATGTGCGTCCCCTGTTCGATTATTCCCTCGCCTATATCGGGCGCTATGCCAACTCCGTTTTCGAAATCGGCGCCGGGGTCAATTTCTACCGCCTGATTCCCATCGTGCCCGAATTGACCACTCCTCGCGATACCACGGTTTTCACCGAAAGGTATTCGGATAGTGAGATCTTGAGCAAATACGACCGCAACCATCTCTATATCGAAAATACGCCTACGGGGCCCGATACGACCCGGTTCACGCTCAAAGGCACGAAGCTGGCCTCTTTCATGTCTTTGGACTTGAAGGCCTTGACGGGCCAGGGCGCCATGGGCGACAAGGATTTGAAACTGTATTCCGAAGTCGCTCTCATCGGGGTAAAGAGTTACAAGGGGATATATGACGACATTCTCCAGCGGATACCGGTAATGTTGGGATTCAATATTCCCGCCTTCAAGCTGCTGGACCACCTTTCCCTGGAAGTGGAATGGTATGGCGCCCCATATAGGAACGATTACCAGAAGCTCGAAAATGAATATTCTCCCATCCCGGTTTCGAATCAGAACTTGCAAAGGGTTCCCGAGACCGATTCCACCGGGCAATTGGTTATCAGCCGCGGGCCTGGAGAATCCTATCCCTATGCCGACCCCTTTGATGTTGAAAATATGGTCCAGGACAATTGGAAATGGTCCCTGCACGGCGCTAAAACCATCAAAAACCAGATCCGCATCAGCGCGCAACTGGCCAACGACCATTTCCGCACTGGAGGAAGCACCAATTCGGATACCTTTGAATCGGCATTCAGCACCCTGAAGGACTGGTATTGGATGACGAAAATCAGCTATTTCTTTTGATTACCGAATAGGTCATCTGCAATGAGTTGCTTGGATGCCAGGCAGTCCCCGCTCCGCACCTTTGCTTTGCGTCCTATAGCGACAATAAGCCGCCTCTGGACCCGAAGTCGCTTCAGAAGATAGGGGATGTGAGAAAAGTTGTTTATTCCACAAAACAGGTTCTTGCGTGGACGCAATGCGACCGATCGCCTTCAGCATTAGATTGGAGTGGAATTGATTATGAGTTTCCCTCTGTAGATCCCTTGTCCCACGAGGTTGATTATGGCACGAATGGACATCCATTGGCTGGTGTTGCTGGGCCTAATGGTCCCAACCGCGGTGTCTCCGGTGAACGGGCAACCCGTTGGTTGGAAAGGCCCAGGCAATTTCGATTATACGAAGCATTTGGCCAAAACACCCTCCCAGGCTGCGGGCCTTCCGGACATGCCCCCGGGATTCGAGGCATCCCTGGCGCATCCCAACAACTTCAATCCGCTTGTGAGCGGATTGGACTTCCTATCCGATGGGCGCATGGTGTTATTGCATTCCTCCTACACGGATAAAGGAAGCATCATTTATCTGGTTGACGGCGCCGCCGGTCCCAGAGAGCAAATGAAATTCACGAAAATTGCCGGCGACATCCTGGGATCATTCGGAGTAGAGGTTCTGGATAATGAAATCTATTACTTGGCGCAGGATGGAATTTGGAAACTGGTGAAAAAATCGGGCACACCGGAAACATGGGAACAAAAGTTCATCGCCAAGTACATCGTCCCCGGCATGGAAGGAGGGCACAATAACGGGTCCCGCTATCCCATGTTCAATCTGGTGCATGCCAAGGGAAGCCTCTACTTCGGCAACGGCGCCTATAAAAATTTCAACGTTCCCGGCCGGAACGAGGGTTATGGTCTCAAGCTTGACCTGGCTACCGGTGAGCAGGAAATTCTGGGCAGGGGCCTCCGCATGCCCAATGGGATGGGAGCCAATGCCGCCGGAGACGTTTTTTTCACGGATAACCAGGGGGAATACCGGCCCGGCAGCCCGGTATACCATCTTGTGAAGGGACGGCATTATGGCATGGCGGCTCCGAGAGGCGTTACCGGAAATCAGGGCGGGACTATGACGGATATGTTTCCGCTACCGACGGACGAGCCCCTCTATTCTCCGGCGATATGGGTGCCTTTCGGGAGCGAAAGCCGCTCGCTCACCAACATGCTGTACCTGGAGCACACTGCCTTCCAAGGGCAATTCCTGGCCGGCGACAATGCCAGGGGCGCGGTGCACCGGATTCAATTGGAAAAAGTCAAAGGTGAATACCAGGGCGCGTATTTCCAGTTCAGCGGCGTATTGGAAGCCGGCGTTCAAAGTCTTACCACGGGCCCGGACGGCACGATATACGGAGGGGCGCTCGGCCGGGGAACAGGCGGACATAGCTGGCTGGGGCGAACAGCAGGCTTGATGAAGTGGAAGCCCACCGGAGGCCCACTGCAATCCATCAAACGCGTTTCTTCACAGCGGGACGGCTTCGATATGGAATTCACCGAAGCGCTGTCGGCCCCTGCCGTGGCGCCGGAAAATTTCTGGGTCCTGTCCTATTACTATAAACCCACCCCTGCTTATGGTGGTCCTCCCCTGGATATACGCAACCATAAAATCACCGAGTTGCAAACTTCCGCGGACCGCCGGACCCTTGCCATCTCTGTTGACGGTCTGGAAGCGAATCGCATCTACCGCATCATGTTGGCCCCCGGCATCAAAACGGCGGACGGGCTTCCCTTGTTCACGTTGAATGCCTGGTATACTTTGAATCAAATCAATGAAGCCGGTCCCCTGACCACATCGATGATTTCACCGGTGCGCGCCGTGGAAAACTTTTCCAAAGCCATTTTCCAACGCAGGGACGGAGTCCTGCGTATCCGCGTGCCGGATGTGGGCGCTTACACCCTGAAGCTGGTGGATTTGCGCGGAATTTTGGTATCGACTGTTTCCGGCGCGGGCGCGGGAAGCCATGTTTTGCAGCTCGGAACGAGTTCCCCCCTGGTTGCGGTCTTGAACACGCCTTCGGGAATTTTCTCCCAGATTGTTCCTCCGGAAGAACTGTAAAGCCCTGTATAAATCGTCAGGTTATGCAAAGAAATCCTGCTTTGCGCGAATATATTGTTTTGTGAACAAAACGATATTTTCGCGCAAATGGGCGAACCACTGACAGCGCGGGAAAGGCCCGGCGATACCGTAGATGTTAACCATCCGGGGGTGGCACGATGGCGGAAAGGCGCTAGAGCAGGGCTTTCGAATCCAATCCAATCCAATGGTCCGCGCACCAACCTTTCGGGGCCGGAAAAATTCAGAAAATAATTGGATCACGCCTTAACAAAAAAGAATGCATATTAAATGAACACAGAAATGCAGCATAAATTGCTATCCACTTTCTGTGGGAAGGATTCAAAAACTAACCATTACTCAGGAGGTTTATGATGAGAGTATTTGCAAAATCAGGTATTGTAATTATGGCGGCATTTATAGCTTCATTTGGTTATAAAGGCAGAATCGCCATTGCACAAGATGGAAATACACGTGACAAAGATGATATAGGCGCCAGCGCATGGGCGCAAGCCATCATTAAAAAAGGAGGCGCCAAATTGGTTCATCATCATTACAATCATATGTTGTGCCAAAATAATCCAAGCCAGGCTAAGGAAATGAGAACTAGTGTGAGAGGCGCGGCATCCAGGTTTTTTGGAACAACATCTTTTACTTACGATATTCTGACTCAAAGTTCCGCCGCAAAATCAGACATGGTAAAGCAGATAAATGCGTCTTCATCCTCCAGTCCTCTCAAATATCTTATGTTCGGACGTATGGAAGTTCCCTGGCAGCACATCATGGCTTCGTCTTCCTCCAAACGGAAGTATGTTACTGCTATTTCCCATTCAAAAATCAATGATAATTTTACAGCCAAATGTATGACTCATACGTGGGCAGATATAAAAAGAACAGGAGTGAAAACCATCCATATCAGTGACCAAAACACCAATTTAAGAGTTACCACGGCCAGCCGCTGGGCCTGGGCAAAGAATTCCTCAAATGCGAATATCAGATGGCTTTACAGCCGCATGGAGGCCGGTGTTTTTGGAGATATATCAGATGCAGGTTTAGCTTGGTATGCGATAAAAGGCGATCAAAATGGCACACCAGAAAAGCTAAAAGCATTTTTTGGCAACATACTGCCCAAACAAGGACTCATGGAGGAAAGTACGGTTGCTTCCGGGATGCTGTTTCCGGAGCAGCTGGAAATGTCCGCTTTGCAAACCCGGGGGAACAACAACGTGCAATTCTCCCTGGCGCTTCCGGAAAGCGGTCCCTTTACCTTATCGGTTTTTGATATACAAGGTCAACGGCTTTTCCATGATCAGAGAAATGGAGATGCCGGTTATCAGACCATCGATTGGAACATGATGGAATCCCGGCCCACAGGAATGCTCATTGCTGTGCTACAGCAGGGTAATATGCGTGTTTCGAAAAACTTACGCATGAAACAATAAATATTTCCTCGGCAGCGCAGCAACTTTCGGGCTGCGGTCTTGCATAAATATTAAGCTTACCAAAACAAGCTTCATGCGAGAGCCGCACCCATACAGATTCAAGAAAATCCCGGAAAAGACAGCGTGAAATAAAACCGGGATTTATTTTCCCTTTCTCCATTCGGGCATTATTTCCAAGTGGTGCACCACAACCCCGGTGTTTTCCATGAATACCTCTATGGAATCGCCGGCTTCTCTGAAATCGATAACCCACGGTATACCCGGGTGCATGAATTCTTCAATGTAGCGGTAGGGAGGGCCCGAAGCGCTGGAGGAATCTTTTACATTGTCCCTCCGGTAAATAAAGGCACGGGTTTGTGTCTGTTCCACCGGCACTTCCACGGAAATGAAGGTGAATTGTCCACAGGACAGCACGGTACCAAACCCGCCAGAGGAAGAACCGTATCCAGGTACTTCCAGCTCGTCGAGGTAATCGATAAGGAGCGGGAAAGTTGGGAATTCTCTCTTAGGCTTAATATTCATTAAGTCGGACAGGATGTTCTGGAGTTGAAGTGGAGTATAACTGGGGTCCTTTGAATCCATTATTAAATAGGTCTTGCCCAGATAAGTTTTTTGTATCTGCCGCGGCAAATCTTTCGGGCTTTGCAGGGGAGGCGCGGGATGTGGAACGGACACTGGCCTGTTGTGGGTTTGTATCCAAATAGCGGAGATGGTAATTACTGCGAGTATAGCCGCTCCAAACGACAGGGACTTTTTCAGCATGCTGTTTTGATGAGAGTTGTTTTTCATTTTAAATTTTATCCCTTAAAAATAATGCTTTTTATTCTGTGGTGATAGTTATGAACTGTCCCCTCTGATCCGGACAGATTATGCTGCCCACCTCGCTACGTTTTCGGCCGGGCGGCAATAGCCGATAAAAGTATGTCTCCTTCGCAGATTGTACCAGGTTTCTATCCAATCAAAAGATACCTGTTCCACTTCAAGGCCTGCTAAAGGGCCGAGAGATCCAAATCCGTATCGGGATTTCTCGACTCCGGCCATCCCGCCACTTTTCGGGAATAGAGATCCAGAATAACAGCCGGATAGACCCATCCGCTTTGGGTCCACATGTAGGTGATGTCAGACGTCCAGGTTTTATTGAGTCCCGAAGGTTTGAAATTCCGATTCAAGCGATGCTGAAGGCCATTCACGTTCAGGAAGATCTTGCGGCAGCACAAGCGAAAGCCAAGCTTGTTGTATTCAGGCTTCGGGAAATGAAGCTACCTGAGGCTGCAATGCGAGTGGAATCAGGCATTGAAGAGATGCTCACATATATGCGATTTCCTCGAGAGCATTGGGTACGGATCCGCACCAACAACACCGTTGAGCGGTTGAACCGGGAATTTAAACGGGGGACACGCGTCGTGGGAAGCCTTCCGATTACCTTTTTGCGTACCCTTCACAATGGGGCACCCGTGGAGCTTGGAACTAAGCGCGGCTTATTTTGGAATCGAGATCTGAACGCCATTGATTGAAACAAATTTTCCGCCATCCTCCCTATTGGCGCCCGGCACTTGGAAAAAGTTGGAATTTCCCATTCTCATAACCAGTAGGTTACGGGAAACCATTGGATTCAATGGGACAATCGACGTGGTGACGGGTGCAGTTGGATTCTTGAATTTTGCGATGACCTGGGCCGGTGTCCCCCTTTGATCTCCGGTCAGGCCGTACCACATCATGCCTGCGTCAGATACATCTCCGGGTTTTGCCGTTTGCGTTGTATAAAGCCATTGGTAATCCGCTGACATGCTCTTGAGTGGATCCCATTTTCCCGCTGCGGATTTTCCCATGAGATCGTTCTGGTCCGATATCTGAACGAAGCGGGCTCCGCCGGGTAAAGCCTTCAAGTCATTCCAGTCATGAGTCATAGCCGGTGGAATGACCCTTTTGTTATTGACTGTGGAATGTGAAACAAAGGTTAAGAATTTGCGCTTGTCCACCGCAACTTCTTTCAAACACCTATAAAGGACTTCCATAGGTCCGGCGGCCAGTATTATCAGGGGGTCGTCGGCCGAGGACGCTTCCGCCACCTTTTTGAAGTTGGCGATGGCGCCTTTTAAATCTTTCAGATCATTAAAAAAGATGCCTTCTGGGAAACCGAAACGTTTGGCGCCCTCCAGGGTAAACTTTTCCATCCGTTTATCCCAATCGCCATTGGACCTGGTGATTTTGTTATTATAGTCAAAATGAACGCAATTCTTTTGGACCCCAAAGGCATGTGCCATGGCTATTGCGAATGGAGTGGCTCCCCAATCATCATTATCAATTAAATTCCCATCGCAACTATACGCATAGCGTGTGTTCGCCTTTATAAGCTGCGCTTCCACCGGCTTAATCGCCAATAACATCAAGGCCATTAGCAATACGGCATATAAGGAAGTTCTTATTCTACTGATATTCTTTATCATATTGACTCCCGATTTTACTTCTTGTTGTACAGCATCCACAACCGGATGTTCACCGATTATTTGCATTCGCCTCAGGATCGCTTCGTCAATACCGTGCTTCGGTTTTTGGCCTGCTACAAAAATAGGTTGTAAAACTATGGACGTTCCCCTACAGCGGGTCTGACGCCCCGTTCTCCGCGTCAAACCGTTCTGTGAGCTAAACGATTTATTCCCGGCGCGATGCCGTCCGATT
>JBGTHM010000096.1:0-9402 GCA_041746255.1 Fibrobacteria bacterium
GGGGAATGGAATCCAAAGCGGGGGTCCGTAGCGTAGATGTTACCGTGACCCGATTACGCTCGAAACTGAAGCCTTACGGGAAGTGTATCCGCACCGTTACTTCCTTCGGGTATCAATGGGATCCGGAGAATTTTCTGGTCAACACCAAGGCCGTCGAGGTGGAGTAAGCGGCCTTTGGGGGCTTTTCCAAGCCTTGTCGCACTGCTGAATTCGGCGTATTTCCTCTATTTCATTTTAGCGGACCCACCCTATTTTCACTTGAAAATTCACATTTTATAGGTATTTCCTTATATTTATAGTTTTATTATATGGTTTTAACTTATATTTTATATCTAATATATATGATTTATCTTATATTTTGGAGCCGAGATGCGAAGAAGCGAGATTTCCCTTATAAGGGAGCAACTTCAGAGAAGTTTGACGACTCTTGAACCGCTCAAGACTTTTACGCGTCCCACAAAAGGTTGGATACGCGCCATACGCGATGCCTTGGGAATGACGGGCCGCCAGTTGGCGCAGAGAATGCATGTTCAAACCGCGCGCATAGCTGAATTGGAACAAGCGGAAATATCGGGAAATGTGACGATGTCTTCGTTGCGCAGGGCAGCCGAAGCCATGGACTGCGAACTTGTCTATGCTTTTATGCCGAGAAAAAATCTGGATGAGATAATGCGCCGGAGAGCAATTGAATCGGTAAAAGCGGCTTTGCAGCAGGCGAACCATTCCATGCTGCTCGAAAACCAAGCCCTCGACCCGAAGGAAAACCTTCAAGTATTTCGGTCCCGGGTGGAGGAACTTATTAAACTTCCCCCGCGCGGGTTTTGGGATCTGCCGTGATAGAATTCGAATATCCGGAAGGTGCGACGCCTCTACATCGAAATGAGATGGAAGGCCTTCGTCTTACTCATATCACCAATAGAAAAGAATTGGATCGCTGGGAACAGGATGGGATACTCGTTGCGGAAGCGTGGGCATTCAGCCAAAAGAGAGAAAGAGTTTTATACCCCGACTTTATCAGGCTGCTACATCGGAGAATGTTCGAGCGCGTATGGAAGTGGGCCGGGGAATTCCGCCAAAGTGATAAAAACCTGGGAGTACATGTTTGGGAAATTGCGCCCCACCTGCAAAGGCTGTGCGAGGATGCGGAATTTTGGTTGAAGAAAAAAAGCTATCCAGCGGATGAGGCCGCTATTCGGTTCCACCATCGCTTGGTTTCCATTCACCCCTTCCCAAACGGCAATGGTAGGCATGCAAGATTAATGACGGATATTCTTTTGGTTAAAGTAATGGGAAGCCCCCGTTTTACATGGGGAAGCGGAAACCTTGTAAGCAACGGAGACGTCCGCCAGAGGTATCTAGACGCATTACGTGCCGCTGATGACCGTGAATACGGTCCCTTGTTGGCATTTGTGCGCAGCTAAAGCTTACCGCTCCGGATAAGCGTAAAGTGGTGTAATCTTTTTTAATTCACAATTCTAGGAGTTTATTATTAACTCAAGACCCTGCCCCACTTCACTAAAAACCCAATTTTAGATGTAAATAGCACCTATAAACCCAAATCCAAGGCAATTTCAAAGAAATCACTCCCCACCCCCTCTTTACTTTTCGTAATCTTAATTATAAACTTACTTTTATTGACCAAGGGTCATTCCAAGACGGCGAAAAACGTGGACAAGCCAAACATTTACCAATACGACGACTTCCGGCTGTTCCTAAGGGATAGTTATCGGCATCGGGCCGAGTCCATCCCCAAATATTCTTACCGTAAATTCGCCGCCGAAGCGGGATTCACGAATCCCGGGTATATCAACGATGTCATCAAGGGCCAACGCACCCTCAGCAAGTCCGGCCTTAAAAAAGTGGCCACGGTCTTCGAGCTGAGTCCAACCGAGAGCGAATTTTTGGAAATGCTGGTCAAGTACGGCCAAGCGAAAAAGTCGGCCGATCGCGATTCCCTATACCAACAAATACTCTTCCGACGCAGCCGCAGCACCTTTACACGACTCAACCCGGCACTAGTCAAATACTATCAAGACTATCGCTATCCCTTGGTGCGATCCGCCCTCGAAGTCAAAGAATTTTACGGCGAGTATGACCACTTGGCGAAGTTTCTCAAACCGCCGCTACCCGCTTCCCTAATCAAAAAAATCATTCGCGATCTCTGCGACTGGGGACTGGTCAACCAACAGACGAACGGACGCTATACCGTCACCGACAAATTCGTGGAACCTCCTGCGACTTTAGCGCACCTCATCCGCCAGCTCCAACGCGAGTGGATCCTCCAAGGCAGCGAGGCGCTCAACGCGTTCGGCCCGCAGGAGCGCCACATTTCTTCCATTTTGCTGGGCATCAGCCGCGAAACCAGGGATATCATTTACAAGAAAATTGAAACCTTTAGGCAGGAAATCTTTGATCTCATCAAAGCGGATCAGAAACCGGAAGTGCTGATGCAGCTCAGTCTCCAGTACTTTCCGAAATCAGAAATCGAGGTAAAGAAATGAAGGCCGCCATCAAATTTTTCTCCCTGCTCGCATCACTCGCGGTTTGGGGATGCATTACCGATACGGAACGGACAGCCGGCGGAGAAGATTTCCCCAACAGCTTGGGCGCCATGGTTTCCAACAACCTTGCGGCCCACAAAGAATGGAATTTGTTGGACAGCGTACCCAGACAATTGCCCGGCAGCGACGTGAACATCCCTACTGCCCCACCCGGCACGGAAAGTGGATCCCCCGTTCTGGGTAAAATCGGCGCAGGCGGCCTCCAGCTCAAATCGACCTCAGGGCAACCTCTGGCCAAGACCGGCCAATACTTCATCGACCCCACTTTGACGGATACCACCATCCTCGAAGTTATAGGTGATACGTCTTTCACATACAGCCAAAAAGTTATTCAGGACGACCCGAAATACAATTTCGGCGCCATCCGCCGGGACACCCTGGTACTCATCGCCAAAGACACCATAGCGGCTAACCACCGCATCATCCGGGGATACGGAAGCGTCTTCAATATTCTCACCGGCAAGCGAGTCGCATCTTACCGTATCGAGGACGCGGATGGGAACGGCATGGTGCATCCGGTGCCGGGCGAAGTCAACCAGGCTCGCTACCGACACAGCTTGTATCTACCCCTTATCACGCGCATCACGGAAATAATCCTGGATGCAGGGCCGGACCTGAAATTCGGCGAAGACGGAAACGCGGCCTCCAAGGACGATCGCATCGTTTCTTCCTCGGTCACAACCACCACAATTGCAGGTGATACGCTGGAATTCGTCCAATGGCAAGACTATGACGGTGACGGCTTCATCCACCCCAACGCCGAAACCGGTAAAAACCGAATTCTCATGCTCGACATGAAGGTCAATCCGCTCATTAAGACTCGCACTGTCAGTCGCATCGTTCTGGACGCGGGCCCGGATCAAAATTTCGACACCAAAGAGGACAATCTCGCCCTCTCTCTCGAACAGACCTTTCTCTCCGCCAGTTTCGACACGCTGGAATACTCCCGTGTAACGCGTCCGGACGGAAGCGGCATCCCCATGCACCCAAGCCGCAAGGGGCCAGTGGCCGTGGACCTGTTCAACCTGAAACGACCGTTGTTCAAGACTCCCGACCGTATCGAATCCCGGGTCCGCATGATGATTTTCCCGGAGGACAGTACCAAAAATTATCCCGTGAAATTTTCCGAAATGAGATCGTGGCAGAACGGCCGGAACCAGGTTACCCACGTCTTCGGCATGAGCCCGGACAGCAGCTTCAGCCCGGGAGATACGGTCACCGTATCCATAAAGGTCTATCCGAAATGGCCCCAAAATGTGGCGGAACG
The DNA here is from genome assembly GCA_041746255.1 of Fibrobacteria bacterium. GTDB lineage: Bacteria > Fibrobacterota > Fibrobacteria > UBA11236 > UBA11236 > JBGTHM01. Next base: position 3,829 of record JBGTHM010000096.1, read on the forward strand.
TAGCGTTAGCTATAAGGCCGGACTTGGCAACGACATCAAAAAGGAAGAGGACAACGTTTTGTATTCGTTCGTGATCGCCGAAGAAAGGGAAAGTGGCGACATTAATAGCCTTCACTTTACCTTCACCCCGGACAAGCCTATTCCATCAGGGCAAGAGCCTGAAAGCGGAGACCTGCTTCTGGAAGTGGCCTATCGCGACGGAACAGATGCCTGGATAAAAGGTCGGCTCGACAACGGAAAAATGGTCGTCACTTTCAAGAGCCGGGACGGCAAAACCGGCAAGACTACCCTGAATCTGGATGGCGAGCGCCTGAAATAACCTTTGGCTTCCGGCCTTCCAGGTCGGGGCTTAATACCACGTCGCAGCGCCTTCCGGGGCATCCCACAGTAATTTACCATGCCCTCAACTGCCCAGATATGGGCAGACACCCGCAGGGATGACAAGAAAAGCCTTCCCGAGCAAAAACCATTATTTTCGTAATCTTTTTTATTTAGTTTTATGTCTTTATTTATTCCTAATATTGCCTTTTACATAGCGTATTACCTATTTTACGGCATTTATTTGTAATCGTTTATATTTATTTACTTTTATTTTCCTTTAATCCGGGGTAAATTGAAAACATCAGAAAATCAGCACACCAACCCTTGGAGGAAAGCATGAACGCAATCAAAACCCTACAACATTTATCCATGGTCGCCTTGCTGGCGCTTACAGCCTGCGTCGACACAATGAATGAACCCAAAACCAATGCGGAAGTCGGACCCGTTAATGAAAGCGATGTCATTTTTGAAATGGGCGGCATGGCGTATTCCAGCCTGTCGGCGAACGACCTTGGATTGGCAATGAGCACGCTCAGCAGCGCGCCCAAACTCTCCGCCGGCGCAAGCTTCCCCACCGGCGGATCCCAGGCATTGTCGAAAAAATCCGCTGGCGAAGAGGTAATCAGCGAAGAAGTCGACACTTCTCAAATCGAAAATGGCGTGGTAAAAATCACCGTCACGAAAAAAGCCCCGTTATATAAGCTAGTTGAAAGCGTCTGGGTGAAATGGGACGACAAAGCCAAAGACGACATCCCGGACAATGAAAACATCATCCGCTATCAAGCCCGCAAAGAATTCATCAACGGCAGGATTGAAACGGCCGACATAACCGATTTGGACGGCGACGGCATCGTACGCGGAGAACCGCAGTATACCAACAAGGGTCGAGCCATACTATCCGTCACCAATATTTTCGGCGTTACGGAAAAGACTACCATCGACCTCACCGCCGGCGAAGACAAGAATTTCGATACCGAAGCGGACAACTCCATTATCGCCCTACACTGGATCAAAACTTCCAAGGACGGCAAAAAGCTGGGTGAAGCCAAATTCACCGATGCCGACGGCGACGGCTATCTTCTGACGCCGGGCTCCCCCTCGGTAGTGGAACTCGAGTTGTTTGAAGCCGACAATATTTTCAAGCCTCTGGTAAAATCCAGTCAGCTGAACTTGCGAATGGAAATCGCGCATGGCTTGAAAGACGGAAAAATCATCATGATCGCCGGAGAAGAGCACTTCAAAAATGGCCGCATCAACCGCCTCAAGGTAGTCAATGCCAATGGCAATCCGATCATCCGTGAAAATGACATCGTCAGCGTCATCATCACGTCCGATTTTCCCGTAACCAAGGACACCATGCTGAGCAGCGAGGTGATCTTCGTCATTGACATTGGCAGCGGCTTGCAGGATTCCACGGATAACCTATTGCACGAGGTACATGTAGTGCATGAAAAGCGTTTCGGCAAGGTGAAAAAAGCCGAATTCCACTTCGTGGCCAAAGACCCGGTGCCCCACGGTGAAGCGCCCAAGAACGGCAAGGTCGACATCGAAGTCGTTTACCGGAACGGCAAGACTTGGACCTTAACCGGCGCCTTCGACGAAGGGATGCTGAATGCCACCCTCACGGGGCCTGAAGGGAACACTCTCAGCGTGCAATGGGACGAAAACGGTAAAGCGAAAGAACCGGCCCCGCTTTAATTCGAAGCTTCGCATTTTCTATGGCGTCGGCCTTCGGGCCGGCTGCTCCAGAGGCCTTATGGCCTTCTTCGTTGTACCGGTTCTTTTAAATTTTCCGTTCCAACTTAGCATTTATGCTAAGTTGGCCGGTTAAAAATGAAGCCAGCGAAATTAAGTGACCCATGCAGGTGAACTCTCCGCATCGAACAGCCAGCCTATCGGAGCGTCTTTCGCTCCTCCCCTTTGCTTCGGAGGCCCTTGCACGGCCCCCTTTACCAGGTCACCGTAAGTGAGAGTCCTTGTGTGAAAGTGGCAGCATATTCCATTGGTGGTATTCTTCCCAAGCTGCCATGGGGAAGTATCTCGTTGTAAAAGGATTTCCATCGGCCCAAGGAAACCTGCGCTTCCTCCAGTGATTCCCATATTTCTTCATCAAGCACCTTGTCACGGATTTGGCTGTTCAGGCTTTCGACAAATGCATTCTGCGATGGTTTTCCGGGGTGGTTCAGATCAAATTTTGCGGCGAGGGGTTACTGGATTAATTCGCTCACCCTTTAGGCGCTCTCCGAACTCTCGTTGACCTTCCCCGGGCGGGCCAACCTCCCACCCGGAAAAAATGGGAAGTCCTGAAACAACAATGCGAGCGTCTTCGCGCATACTGTCTACATCAAGCATTTGAATGAGGCCCTGGATCAAGAAGGCTCGAGATTCAGGATTGCAGCTTTGGTAATACTTAACAAAATTTCGAATATTCCCACCATATGTAGGGTCCTTGGCTGTCTTCCAAAGAAGGGTCGACACAGCCACTGAAGCGCGAAACACTTCATCTTCTTTCAGCTCCGAGCGTCGAGCGCAAGGACCTAAAAGAACTTCCAGAACTCGACCCATGCGGCGGTCACCGCCGCGCTCTTGTATGAGTGTTCGTAAATCCAGATCAATTTCCGGAGACTCGTGTCTCTGTAATTCGCGCCGAATCTCTTCCAATGAAAGAGATTCAAATGCGGCCAGGTTGGTTTCATCCAGTGTCATTTCTTGCAGCCACCTTTGATCTGTTTAACTGTTCGCATACACGTGGTGCATGAGAAACGATTCGGTAAAGTGAAAAAAGCGGAATTCCACTTTGTAGCCAAAGACCCGGTGCCCCACGGCCAAGACCCCAAAAACGGCAAGGTGGACATCGAAGTAGTTTACCGGAACGGCAAGACCTGGTCCTTAACCGGCACCTTCGACGAAGGGATGCTGGACGCCACCATCACAGGGCCCGAAGGCAATACACTTAGTGTGCAATGGGAAAAAAACGGCAAGTCGAAAGAATCGACCCCGCTTTAATTCGAGGATCTTATTCATCAATAACGCCAGCTTACGGGCTGGCTACTTTATATAATTTAGCCGCTGCAAAAATATTCGAGGATTGATCCCCTTATTTCAAAGATAGAACAAGTAATTTACTAGGATCCTTCGAACCACCTCGTCCAGCATCGGGATCAACACTAATATTGCGGCATTTACAAGATAATGGTTCAGGCGGGTTCGAATTTATTATATCATAACAGATTAAACATATATAATATATATAATCTCCAGCCGGTATTGAACCTTTTCCTTCAAGCGGAATTATTTTTGGTAATGATTTTTTTGCCATTACGGTACCTCCTTAAGATGTCCGCTATCTAGATATTGCTGCACGCTACTCGGGAGCTGGTGCTGAGTACCTGTTCCAGGCTGTCCAAACCATGCGACGGCCGGACCACTCCGAACATCCTCAATCGGTTTCACAATTTCATATTCTGTAAGTTTTTTCTTTGCTGAACTTGCTGGAAGTGCTCTGTCCTTAAATGGAGTACCTGCATCAGCCAAAAATTCTCCACCAGGATGACCATATCTATCGATCTTTTTTCCTGGCATTAATGTTCCCACCGAACTCTTTCCTGGTTCAAATCCAAAATCATCTGGCCACCCCGGATGCTTTGAAAATTTACCTCTTTTATCGCGCCATCTCCCTTAGTTGTCTTCCCAAATTCCAGATTTTTTGCACCCACTAAGTCCTAAAGGATCAACCCAAGTATGCGGAGATTTCACATATGCGTAGAGGTTCGCTCCCCCAGCCAGCCCAATCGGATCCTGACTGATATATTCCCCAGCTTCTGGGCCATAATACCGGAACCGATTATAATAAAGCCCCGTCTCCGCATCCTCATACTGCCCCGGCCAACGGAATGGACAATCCTCCACAGACCCCTTAAGCGTGCGCAGATGCCCCCATGCCTCCATGCTCCCGGACCAGGCTTCCCGGCCCACATCATCATAAAGCGCAATCGGTGTCCCAAGGTGATCCGTGACGATACTGAAGACATTCTCCCCCACCAACTTGCCGCTTGGCGAAAAACTCTCCGCATCGAACAACCACGCTATCGGCGCATCCTTCGTCCCTCGCGCCCCGGAAGGAGGCCCTTGCGACGAACTCCCGGACACCATCGCCTCATGCTTCGGCACTCCACCCTGAGCACCAGACCTCTCGCGCACCTCCTGGGCTACAACCTCTACATAATCCTTATTCTCATCCTCCCACTCATGCACCGGCACGTTGCCGTCCCATACCCAGCGCGTCGTCTTCGCTTTGAACGTCTTCCACAATCGCCGACCCAAAGCGTCATACCCGAAGGAAACTTCCGCCCCATCGGGGCGCACGACCTTCGCCAACATTCCGGCGCTGTTCCACTCATAGCGCCACTTCTTCTCACCGGGCTCGATCTTGCCGATCAGATTCCCTTCGGCATCATACTCATAGCGCGTAACCCCCTTCGGGCCCTTCGCCTCCAAAAGCTGCCCTGCCGGGCCATACTTGCGGTCGCTCCTGTCCTCGGTCTTAAATAGATTGCCCACCGCATCGGGCATGCGTAAATCCACCTTGCCATCCGCCGTGGCTGAGGAAATCAAATTGCCCAAGGCATCATGCGCATAATGCGCCGCCCCGGCTACGGAATCCAGAATCGACTTCAATCGGTCATTGGCTTCCCAGGTATAAACCCGGGACCGTGCCGACCTTCCCGGGGCAAGGATATCCTGCCGCAGCGGCCGCCCCAACTTATCCCTTTGCCACTTCGACTGCACGCCACCCGGCAAGGTCCGTTGCAATTCCAACCCCAGCTCATCGCGCGTAAACTCCGCCTTAAACCCACCGTTAGAACCGGGCGTGTCCGTCACTCCCCAGGCATCTTTTTTCTTCGGCGGAGGCGCCTTCTTTTCCCCCATCCAGGCTTCCACCGCCAACACATCGCCCATGGCATTGCGCTGGATTTCCTGCGTCAGCCCCTTGGAGGTTTGCAGCTTCAACCGCATCCCCAGCACATCATATTCCGACGACACCCAATCGTCGCCGGACGTCTCCTTCACAATCCGGCCTAAGGCGTCGCGCTCGAACTCAACCAGCGACTCATCATTCTCCGCCAGCAACAACTCCCCATCGGGGCGATAACCATAACGCTCCGAAGCACCATCGCTGTGCACCACCAACTGCACCCGGTCCTGCAAATCATAGATGTATGCCGAGAACTTCTCCCCCGGACGCAACACCTT
>JBGTHM010000097.1:0-93301 GCA_041746255.1 Fibrobacteria bacterium
AGGTTCAAAAAATGATAAAGGAATGGGTCGAAGACTATAATTCATTTGCTCCACACTCAGCCCTTGGAATGAAATCACCTATGGAATTTTTTAAACTTAAATCAGCAGCGTAACCGGTTCGAAAATTGGCCGATAAGACCATTACCCCAGGGATGTACCTCCTAAAGCTTGAATACGGAGGGGAATCGGTGACACGGTTTCTTTCGGTAATCAGGTAGGGTTCAACTTGGACAGGAAAGGGCTCGCGGTAATTCCTCGTTCTGGGGAAAATTCTCCGTTATTCCACCTTTTTCTTTTCAATAATCACACTGTCTTTATAAATCTCGATGGAAGAAGGACTCCCATCCTTATCCAAGCGAAGAATTTTTCCGTTTCCATTTTTCACCAAACCAATTTGCTTTCCGGTACTGTCGTAAACCTCCATGTGAATCCATTTTTTTGATTTGGATACAGCCGTCGTATCCTGCAGTTGTCCATTTGGAAAATAAGTGACCCCACCTATCCATTTACCTTCATCATGATGCATACGCACCCGCAGTTGGCCTGACTCATAATATTTCACTATCAAGCCCTCCCTATCGCCATTTGAATCGGTACGTCTATGGTATTTCAATTTTCCAGAGGGATACCATTCATAATGATCACCAACGATAATACCGTGCTTATAGGGAGACTTGACTATCAACTGACCATTGGATGCATATCGCCTATACAACCCATGGTTTTCGCATGAAACATACGACTGGATAACTTTTGGACTTCCGTCCTCATGGTATTCATATGTGGTATCGCTTGGGCAGCCATTTTCCCAATGACTTTTATATTCCAGCGATCCGGATGGATACCAATTCATTCCTTCTCCATGCAATTTCCCGTTCAAATAATTTGTGGTTTCTGCCAATTGTCCATTTGAATGAAATGATGAACAACTCATAGCTATTCCCAAATTAGTTTTTTTCTCACCACACCTTTTAGTATTTGAAATTGAACTGGAAGCCCCCCAGGAAAATAGCGTCCAAAACATTATCAGCCCCACTATCCTTCTCATATTACAAATTCCACTTTTGAAGAACTCCATCAAGTCGGCGAATACTATCCCGATTAGTTATAAAGGTTTTGATATTATTAATTCCTTTTTCATAGGCTTCTTTCTTTTCGAGATCACCTCTTTTTTGTGACAATTTCATTAAAACCTTTTTGTCCGGACACGACCACCGTACGATCCATTTAAATTCATGATCAGACCTTACTGCTTCTAGAAGATCCAAAAGTGTGTTTTCCTTTTCCTTCTGTAAATCTTCACCCTCATTAAAATCCTGATCCGCACCTTTCATCAAAAATCGTACCATGGGACCCGTGGCTTCCGGGGGGCTTGCCCTTACAAGCGTTTTATCCCTGACCGCGGATTTACATACATCGAAGGAAATGGATTCCACCGGTTGATCAGTGGATGGTGCTTTTTCATTCCCCCAATCAAAAAGGTCTATGACTTTACCCACAAAACCAAAATCCAGCGCATCAAGCAGCCCGCCGTTCTTATACGAGGCCACGGCGAAATCCCTATAGGTCTGAAAAGCTTCCGAGCTGATGTTGACGATTCTGCGATAATCAATGGCACCCAACAGTGAGCCAATAAATTTGAAACCTTCCATTGGTCCCAGCTCGAACACCAACTTGCCGCCGCCACCCATACCGACAACCAATTTGGCATCAATTTCGACTTTGAATTTTCCGTCCTTGAACCCGATATCGATTCCTAGGGCGGCTCCCACTCCGGCTCCACCTCGAGCCGTAAGTCCGATAATACCCAGTGCGGAAAAGTCGAGCCCTTCATCACTCCACTGTGGGGCTAGTGTCAAACCTACCCCGACCTCGGCACCCGCATGGCCGGAAAGAGATGCGGAAGCGCTGGCTGTCAGTTTTTGGGGAACCTTATCTTTGGACCAGGATTTGCCCCATTCTTTCTCCTTATTACCTGGCTTGGCTGAGCCATTGTCACCATCACCGGAGGCCAGGCTTCTTAAATCAAGATTGGGAAACCGAATGCCGGCGGATAGAGACGCGCCCACGAAAGTAAATCCGTTTAGCCCCGCTTCCAGTGCCAGACGCACTTGCCGGCCTTCTTTCACCAATTTCTTTCCCTTATCGGTGAGATTTAAAAATTCCAACATATTAATGCCATCTTCGTCCGGAAGACGCCATTTGCCGGAGGCGCGGCCATCGAAAATCCCGAATCGGAGAGAACCTTTAGCTCCCACGGATAGGACGCGCTCTTTTAAATTTGCTTCGAAATCCGCATCCGCATTGGCAGTAAAACGCAGAAACTGCGCTTCTGCCCCGACATTTATGTTAGTTTCACCCACTTTATGTTTTCCCGGTAATGAAATTTTCCAATCCGGAAGATATTCATGTTCATGATTCCAGCTCCAGAATTTCTCCTTTAACTTGAATTCGGTACTGAACTTGGGTGCGGTTTCCGCTTGTAGCCGCGCCTTTTTCAAACGCTTACGTACGGTCGCATCCTTATCGTTTCGAAAATAACCTTTGACTTTTCCCGTCTTGCGCAAATGCGAGCGGACATAAATTACGCTTTTTAAGGATTTATCCCATTTGGGGTTTTTCTTGACTGCATACAATTCCTTGACGGCTTGCTTAGGATCTCCTTTTGCATCCTTCAGCAATTCTTCCAACTCAAGGGCTGCAGCTTGAATTTTTTCCTCTCTGAGCGCTTTATCCTTTTCCTGGCGCGCTTTGTCCAGGTTTTCGCGGCATTGCCCCAAAAGGTTGACTTCTTCAATGATTGGATCCAAATCCGCTTCTTCAATGATCCAATACTCCTCCCCATTGTCGATATCGCTGGGAGAATAGAAAATCATGCAGGTGTCGATTTCGCCGTCCGAAAAGGGAATCGAGGGGGACTTGACCTGAATATTTTTAGATGCGCACTTCGCGATGAAATAAAAGCACTCGCCTTCCTCAATCGGCTGACCCTGTAATTTTTCCGGAATTTCCCAATCGGCTACGGCGGCGTTGTCCGCGGAGTTCTCGCCCACTCGCCCCACAACAGTAGTCACCCGATCAGGGCTGGATTCCCGATAAAGGGAAAAACTAACGGTATCACCCGGTAGTAAGCCTTGATGTTCCACCATGAGGCCGACATTTTGTAAACCGGAAATAACCTGGATGCTCGTATCCCCCGATTCATCCTTTCGTATCCACAAGGGTTTACTGAGAGACGCAGTTTTTTCTGCGGCTGCCTGTTGAGTTGCCGCTGCTTCGAGCTCAGCCGTTACCTGTTTACTCTGGCCTTGTAGCCAATTCAGGATTTGTCGCCGGTATTCCTTCTGTAACTGGATTGCTTTTTCCGATTGCTGTAGGTCCAACAGTACTAAGTGATTAAAATTGAGGAGGTAAAGAACCAGGTTTTCACCGCTCAAACGGTAACTGTTTATTGTTGTCCAAACCGGAGACATTTGCAATACGGATTGGGCCGCGTGCTCCGCCTCGCGCGACCCGATTTTACTGATGGCGGTTTTCCAGTTTTTTTCTTTAACTCTAAGGGGGCAGAAGAGGGGCGCCTTGCCATGTGCTTCCAGCCAAGGATTCCTGCTGTCGCGTTGAATATGCGATGCGCAGGGCTGAGACCAGCAACCCAAACAAACGATTTCGTCAATTAGAACTCGGTTTTTTATGAGCATTTGATTGAAAAAATAGTTATTTGCCCCTTTCCTCAATGTGACCCACGTCAATTCCCGGATTTAAGTACAAGACCAATTTAAGGGCCAAGTATCGGTTGCTTTGAGGGCAGGCTACACGGGGGTGTCCCGAGAATTAATTCGAGGAAGGCGCTAAATTTCGCCGATTGGACTGAATTTTCACGGAAATATGGCGTCGAGACTTGCGATTTGCCCTATTTGTGACGCGGGTCACCTAGGGGGCGAGGGAAACTTGAATATCTTTTCCAACTCAATTCGGAAAGGTGGTGAAAAAAATGATTCAGCACCTTCTCAGGAGTAAGCCATGCCAGAAATAAAGCAACAGCTAATCGCCCTCAAAATCGGATCTTTGGAACCCGACACCTTCCGGGTTCTCAGCTTTCAGGGCGTGGAGCACGTATCCAATACTTTTGAATTCACCATCCAGGCAACATCCGAGGAAAAGGAGTTGGACTATGATGACTTGGTCGGCCAACCGGCCACTCTCATGGTAGCCGGTGATGGCTTCTTAGTTCCCCACCACGGAGTAATTTCGTTCGTGGACCAGACTCCTCGCGGCAATAGCCTTCACCTCTACGAATTCACGCTGATTCCCCGATTCCAGCTCCTCGAGCGCAATACGCAGAATCGGATTTTTCAAAGCATGACCGTGCAGGAAATCGTGGAAGAGGTACTCAAACAATCCGGCATGGAATCGCGAGATTATAAGTTCGAGGCGAAGGATAAATTTCCCAAGCGCGAATTTACCGTGCAATATAATGAATCCGATTGGCAATTTGTCCGTCGCCTACTGGAGGACGAAGGCATATTTTATTTCTTCCGGCATGAGGATGGGTTGGATGTGGTTGTTTTTGCCAATGAACCGAATTCGGTGGCGGAAATCCCCAATACACCCGAAGTACTTTTTTACCCGGACACCGGCATGCAGCGGGAAGAAACGGATTTCGTGGAATCCCTGAAAAAATCCCGGAAAATGGTTACCGAAAAAGTCACCGTCAAGGACTACAACTACCGTACCCCGCAAGTAAACATCATGGCTCAATCCGGTCCCGATAATGCCGGTGAACTCTACCTCTACGGGACGCATGTAAAAACCACGGATGAGGCTGAGCGCATTGCCAAGATGCGCGCCGAAGCCAAAGCTTGCCAAAAAATCATCCTCAATGGAAGCGGCTCTTGTAGATCGATGCGCGTAGGATTCCGTTTTAAATTGGGAGACCCTCATGAAACCAATTTCGGAGGCACTTACTTTATTACTTCCGTTAAACATAAGGGAAACCAACGGGAAGGTTTTGACGGTGGAGCGCAAGAAACCCAGTATGAAAACGATTTCACCTGCATCCCCGCCGACGTCCCTTTCCGGCCGGAACCGGTAACCCCCAAACCCAAAGTCGACGGCATACTCACCGCCGTAGTAGACGGTCAAAAAGGCAAATATGCCTATATCGACGAAGAAGGCCGCTACCGGATGAAGCTCCACTTCGACCGGGGAGCCGAATCGGATGGCAAGGCCAGTAGACCCGTGCGCATGGCCCAGCCCTATTCCGGCCGGGGGTATGGCATGCACTTCCCGCTGCATACCGGCACGGAAGTCGCCGTCGGGTTCGTCAACGGCGATATCGACCGTCCCATCGCCCTGAGCACCATTCCCAATCCGGACAATGCTACGCCCGTCAAGTCCGGTAATAGCTCCCAAAACGTGATCCGCTCCCACTCGGGCCACCAACTTTGTTTGGAGGATAAAGAAGGTGAAACCGGGGCGACTTTGTCCAGCTCCGGAGGCCACTCCTTTTCGCTCATCGACACCGCCAAGAGCAAAGGCGCTACGCTCACCACCTCCGGCAAAAACACCCTGGGTTTGGACGACACCAACAAGAAAATCTACCTCGGCACCACCGACGGCCATCAATTGGTTATGGACGACCAGGGCACCAAATGCACTTTCGAAACCAAGGACGGCCATAAATTCGCCTTGGATGACGGCGGAAAGCATATCACACTGGAATCGAGCGGCGGACATTCGCTGAAACTGGACGATTCCGGATCCAAAGTGGATTTGACCTCCACCGGCACCCACACCACCGAAGCCAAGGACGAAATAACCATCACGGTGGGCAAAAGCACCATCAACATGAAAAAGGACGGCACCATCGTCATCAGCGGCAAGAAAATTTCGCTGGAAGCCACCACCGATATCGAAATGTCGGCCATGAACATCAAACTGGACGCCAAACAGAAGGTATCGCTGACCGGTATGCAGGAGGTTTCCCTGGCCAGCACACCGGCTTCCGTTTCCGTCAAGCCCACCGGCGCGGAAACTTCCGGACCCATGGTTAAGCTTGCGGGAATGGCCATGGTGGAATTGTCGGGGCCCATGGTGAAGATTAACTAATCCAGCACCTACATATGGACATTTAATAAAATGGACTAAAGCCTCTGTATGTCCTCTGCACCAACAACATTCGAAACCGAACGCCTGAAGTTGCGACACTGGACTGCAGAGGATTTCGCGCCCTTCGCCGAACTCAATGCGGACAGTCGGGTGATGGAATATTTTCCCGCACCATTGAGCCATACCGAAAGCGATGCCATGGCCATACAAATTCAGGCATTGATTGAGAAACGGGGATTTGGATTCTGGGCCACCGAGATCCGATCCACGGGAGAGTTTATCGGCTTCGTAGGGTTGCAGGTGCCGATTGCCGAGTTGCCTTTTTCACCCTGCGTCGAAATTGGCTGGAGATTGGCCTACGCCCATTGGGGCAAAGGGTACGCTACGGAAGCTGCTGCTGGCGCACTTCGTGTAGGCTTTGAGAAGTTTAATCTCCCGGAAATCGTCTCATTTACACCGGTACTTAATAAGCGTTCACAGGCTGTAATGGAAAAACTGAATATGCGTGCAGATGGAATATTCGAGCACCCGGCCGTCCCACCGGACCATAAATTACGTCCACACCGACTCTATCGCCTTACCTTTACGGATTGGCAAAACCACTTTCCCCACGCTTAGCGGACGCTGTCTTCCGGGGCGCGTAGGCGACTTTGGGATTCCATGGCCTTGTCCAGGCTGACCCGGATTTTCTCCCGCTCATCCCCGGAGGTCCGGCTCAGGTTGGCCAGCGATTCCCGCAGCATGGAAACCGCTTGGTCGATTTTCCCTTGTTGCAGGTAGATCAATCCCACCCGGTGCTGCAATTCCGAAATCCGGTGGTGGCGTGGATATTTTTCAAAATATTTCAAATAATATTCCAGCGCCTTGTCGGGGTTGGTCCGAAACTCCAGCTCCGCCAGACGGAGCCAGCATTCACCCGCGAAGGCGCCCGAAGGATATAAAGCCAGGTAGCGCAGGAAATCGCCATGGGCTTGAGCCGGAGCCGCCGAGTTATCCGCGCGCAGCTTGGCCACGGAGAAAAGTGCGGCCTCCTTACGCAGACGGGGTGTGCTTGGGTCATCCAGGGCTTTTAAGTACAATCGCACCGCCAATTGCCAATCGCGCGATTCCGCTTCTTCAGCCTGCTGGTAATAATCGATCGTTCGTTTTTCGGCTCGGAGGGAAGGTCCGGCTGAGTCCACCGGCTCGGGGACAGTCGTTTTCGTTCGCACGTCGGGAGTCTTGCGTGCCAGAGGTTGTGTGGGCGAATTCGGCAGCAACTTAGCCCTTAAACCCGCCTCACCACGCGTTTCCAGCCGGATGAGCGTATCCAAAGTTCGGTAACCTTCCTTGCTGATGCGCACTGCAAGCTCGCCGGCCGGCTGGAGAATGGCCAGAGGAGTAACACCCTTGTAACGACCGTCGAGACGCACTTCCGCACCCGGAACATCGCTTTCGAGCGTGAGCAGGGCGAATTCCCGCAATTCCTCCACTTCGGGAAGTTTTTCGATTTCGTGACGCGGTACGGTGCGTCCCCCGTCTTCAACACGGTAGGCGTTGGAGGCGGAATCGTATACCAGGCTTTGGCCGGCGGAAACTTCGAGGTCTCCGAAATCGGGGGAGGTAACGCGGATATTGCCTTCCAGCACCGACGTGGAAATCCGTCCCCACAAATCGGATTGCAGTTGAAAATAAGTGCCGATAACTTCAATACGATAGTCGGGAGTTGAAACCTGGTACTTCTCCCCCTGTTTACGGTGCTTAACGAAGAAGGTGATCTTGCTTCCAGGCGAAGGCGCCATCGCGGCCTTTACATGGGATTGTGACCTGGAGACCGGCTGTATTTCCACCCCGGATCCATTCTCAATTTCGATGAATCCCCTTTCGTGTACCAGGGTCAGGGCGCCTGCCGCCTCAGAATGAAAGTTGCGCCGATCCGAAAGAGCGGATCCGGCAATCGCCATGGATTGACCGCGCGCCTGATAGACTACAATTTGCGGTGTTGAGGTGTCCGGAGCGAGCCCCCGCCAAGTGAGAAATCCCATAGCGACGAACAGCAGGGAAAGAGCGGCGGCACGCAGACGCGGCATCGTGATAAGAGTGAAGAGGGGCCATAAAATCGGTCCGGTGCGCGCGGACCGATCCGCCTGCGGATGACCCACGGGAATTCCGCTAAGACCTTCGGCCTCGGCTTTTTGAATCCGATCCAGAATCGCATTTTCCTGATTCTCCCAATAACCCGGAGAAGGGATTTCCGGCGATTTCAGAACCTGTTCCCATTCGGGTAAGGCCGCAACCTGATGGATACGGCCTTCCAAATCCTTCTCCACTTTATTCCAGGTGGATGCTTGAACGGACGTATGATCGGCCAGGCATTCGTTAACCGGGGTATCGTATTCGGCATGACGGGAAGTTCTACGGGAGAGATTGGCTTCGACGCGTTCCCAAAAGCCCTCGGTGGGAATGCGCTCGGCCATGAGAAGACTCAACGGTCCCATTTCCTCCGCCTGACCGATGCGATGCATGAGCCGGGATTCCATAGCCTGGAAATCCACGCCGGAGACGTCTTCGTCTTCGCGCAGCCGCCTTAGCAAGGCTTCCATGCCATCGGATGGAAAGGGGGTATCGGGGTTTTCATTTTTCATGGGTCGATGGAGTCGAGATATTCCTTGATGAGTTTTCGGGCCGTAAAAAGACGGGACTTGACCGTACCTTCGGGTATTCCCAATATGATCGCGATTTCGGAAAGCTCCATATCGCTGTAAATGTTCAATACCAGAGGAATGCGCAATTTATCATCCAAAATGGCTAAGGCATTTTCAACCAGATTCTTCAATTCCAATTTCTTACCGATATTCATTTCACCGGATTCGGGATGCACGTCCATGGCATCGATACTGGTCATGTCCCGGGAGGAGATGCGCTTACCCGCTTCCTGAAAGCGCCATCGCGCGGTACAGGTATTGATAATCACACGATGGAACCAGGTCTTGAAGGAAGAATCGCCTTTGAAGGTTTTCAGGGAGAGGTGAACCTGGAAAAAAGCTTCTTGTACCAAATCTTCATGTTCGCCGCTGGGGCCGGTAATCTTGTAAATCACGTTATAGGCATAACTGCGATACATGTAGAAGATTTGCTTGAAGGCTAAAGCATTACCGGCTTTACACGCTTCCAGCAGCTCGAGAGTGGGTTCGCTGATTGTGCTCATTTTTCCTCTTTGCCGCCAACGGGTGTTTTGCCGCTATTCAATTGGTAGGGGAAAGCCGGGCCGGCGTTCATTTCGGAAACAAACCCCAAATTCTAAAAGCGGAAGCTGAGACCGAAAAAACCGCCGGCGCCTATGAGTGAAAGCACCTTCAGCCGCTCCAGGGTTTGCGCTTTTTTGAAAGTTTCTTCGAAAACCTCCGGTCGATTGCGCAAATCGGATTCCCCGAGGTTGAGGTAATCTTCGAAATAAACCCGCTCCAGCATATACGCTCCCAGTGAGGCCGCCGCCAGCCCCAAAGCCGGGTAGATGAACTTGGAGTGGTAAAACCGGCGTTTTTTCAACTCCAAATGATGGACATGGGTACCCGGATACGTCAAGGTGAGAATTTTCCGCATGGGGAAATAATTTTCCGCTTCGGCGGTAATCACCAGAGTCCCCAGGGGAACTATCCATTCCACAGGCGATTTGCCTTCCAAGCCTCCCGAAGCTTGCACTTTCGCTTCGCGGGGGTCCGTTTCCAGTACGACATGGGCCATATACTGTTCCCGCAGATTTTCCTCGATTTTTTTGATAAGTATGTCCGACAGAGACGGACCTTCTCCAGCGGAGAATTCGAGTGACACCAGTTGCCGCCGCAAGCTTTCCTCAAGCCGCCCCTGCCTGTCCTCGCCCGCTCGGAAAAATGCCACTTTGAATTCACCCGCGGGACCAGGACTGGCCCCGGAGCCAGTCTCAAAATGGCCTGCGGAGGGTGTTTTCGGCTCCACTAAGACATGCAGAACCCAACTCGAATCACTGAAGCTGTCCTGGGGCGTCTCTGAGGCGGCCAGGCAATATCCGACGCGTCCCAAGGCCAATGCCAAGCGAGGTCTCAAAGAATCCACCAAGGCGGACGAAGACCAATTCCGGACCTTGGATTCCGTGGATAGCGTAATGGCGGGGCGGCCATCCCCGCAGGACTCACCGGAAAAGACGGGGGTTTGCCCGAGGGAGACCAGAATCCCGAGCCAAATAAAATAAGCCGGCCGGGTCACTCGGCCGAGCCCGTATTATGCATAGACTTCCTTTCACCGTCGCAAAGCGGCGTCTTCACCGGCGCGCGGGACGATGATATTATAGATTGTACGGAAAGATATGTCCTCTCCACATGGCAATTATAGTGCGCGCCTCTCCTTCCCGCGGGTTATTTCCCTGCTGATGGGAGCGTTTGTCACCCTATCGTGTCTAGATAGAATCAACCCTTTCGACCCCGTCAATATCCGCGGTGGCATCTCCCAAGAAACCCGCGCGGGACAAAACCCTTTTTTCGATACCCTCTCCCAGCAAGGCAAGGCCCTGTCATTGGATGTGGAGAATTATCGCGCTACTCTGCGTGCTTCACAGGCCTTTACCGACTCCATTGCCCTCATCAACGCGACGAGGCGGACAGTGAATACCGGCACCGATGCCGAGAATCAGAAGATTCGCGTCCACAACGAAACCAGCGTACCCGAGTCGCTCCAGGTATTGACCCTGCTGGATACCCTCTTGATGTTTCCTCAGGCCGGCCCCTTCACGGATAGTAGTGAAATTTACAGACGGATCGGAAACCTGCATTTGCTGGGTTTGGCCCGGATGGATTCTCTCAACCGTCAATATGCGCCGCTGGTGATTTTTTCGCCTACCTCGAGGGATTCGCTCAACCAATCTTTCGTTTTGCTGGAACTGGAATTTCGGGAGTTTTTTCGGGAAGTTACCGAATACGTCTCGGCGGTTTCCGATAGCAATACCGTGGTCTCGGTTTATAATGCCGAGCGTCGAACCGATAATGTAAGCATCTTGGCCTATAACGAATCCATTCTCTTCCGGAAAAATACCGCCTCAAAAGGCATCATAGCAAACTCGGATTCGCTGACCAAGGCCACCCAGGCCGCACGACCTGGTGACACACTCTACCTGCAAGAAGGACTCTTCGAGGTCCGGCTCCTCTTCTCGCAATCGGGCACCGTGGATTCACCCATCGTGATTCAAGGCCACCCTTCGCTGGGTACGGTATTGAGCCCCGCCAACACGGAGGAGGAAATCCTGTTTTTGAATCAGAACAATCATATCCAATTCCGAAATCTTATTTTCCGCAACAGCGCCAAAAGCGGTATCAAATTGGTTAATTATTCCCGCGGAGTCTCTTTCAGGAATTGCCGTTTCGAGGGAAACGCCGGGTATGGCCTTGAGGTGGATGATGCCGAGCTGGAATTAGTGGATTGCGTCATTACGGGCAACGCTTTGGGAGGCCTCAACATTTCAGGTAGCGGGGATGGCAACGATTTCCTGCGGCTACACAATGTACTCATCGATCACAACGGAGGAAACGGAGTCAGGTCCGTGTCCACAGGGGGCGAATTCTTAGGGGTTACCATTGCCCATAACGATTCCAACGGCTTGCACTTGGTTTCCCCCATTCGTCCCTTCACGGTGGTGAATTCCATTCTCGCTTTCAACGGTCAACATGGACTCAAACGCAACTCCGGCTTTGCCGTACCGGGAATGCTGAACGTGCGGGCCTCATCCCTTTTCGGAAATACCGCGGAAAACGTCTCGGTAGATTCCCTCTATTATCCGTCCATCGAAAATTTGAATTCCGATCCCCTATTCTTGGATGCGGATGGCCGTGACTATCGTCTCAGACCCGCAAGCCATCTGGTCGAACTGGAGCGCCTGGGAATCACCATCGGGTATCGCTACCGCTAATCTTCTCGAAACGCGAATATTCCCGCAAAAAGGGCAGGTTGTACTCGTAAGAGACCCTATTGGGGGGTGAAACTGCCATTTCGAATGGAATTTCTTGGAGTTAGGCGATAGGTTTACCCATAGGCATGTGCAAAATAGACCTCAGGAGAGTGCCAAGGGTCGTATTCGCAAAGGGAAATGGATTATGAATCGGAATAGACTTGCCCAAATACCGCTCTTATGCATACTGATTGGTTTTTGGCACTTGAAAGCCCAGGCCAAGGATATCCGCGCCGACGTCGTAAAAGACTTTCCCGGCAGAGTGGTTTGGAGCGGAGATGGGAATGAGCACGATACCGATGATTGGCTGGCCAGCCCGTGGATGCTGGCGATGTTCAAGGCGGCCGGCATGGAGGATAAACTGGTCTTCAGCGGCTACAACAACCATGTGTGGTCGACCACCCAAAACCATGCTCAAATTTATGAGGCCAACGTAAAAGGGACTGCAACCCGCTGGGGAATGAAAAGTTCGATTCTTTACGACGAAAAATACGATGCGACGGCGGCAACCGATAAAATGGTGGCGGAGATCAATAAGTCGACCAGCTCGAATCCCTTATGGCTTGTCGCCGCGGGTCCTATCGAAACCATAGGCCGGGCCATCGACAAAGCCGGCACAGATGCATTAAAGCATGTGACCATGCTCAGCCACAGTACTTGGAATACCGATCATGCCTCCAAGGATCATAAAAGCAAGTACACACTTGCCTACATCCAAAACAAAGTTTCCTATAAAAAAATAAAGGATCAGAATGGCAATGAGAACGGTTCGATGACGACGCAGGGCCTGAAACGCAAGACAGCGGTAATGGATTTTCTCAAGGATCATAAGGACGCCCGCATGCAATGGCTATGGACTTGCCGTAAGATGCCGGAGTATGAAAGACCCAATTACCAAAAAGGCTTTTACGATTATTCCGATGCGGGCATGGCTTATTGGCTCATAACCGGAGCCGACAACGGCGGCGATGAGGATGGAACTCCGAAAAAAACAACCGACCTTCTCGAAGCCTATATCACCCACGGCGAGTACAAAATCACCGCGCTGAAGGGAAAGGGAATTTCCGGTAAAAAACCCAAGCTATCGGTGTTGCCGCAAACCGGGGGTAACCGTGTAGTTAACCTGGGCCAGGAAGCCGATTGGGTGGTTTATTCGCTGCAGGGAGAAAAACTTGGCGGTGGACGCGGTCAAAATATCGATATGCAACTGTTTCCGCAGGGGTTGTATCTAATTAACAGTGATTTACCATAGAGGTTGGGATGACGTATTCTTTTTCCGCATTCGGCCTTTTCCGCCAGTTTTTGCCACCAGTGCGAGTAATCAATTGGATTGAGTAAAAATCGATGCTTTCGGGGTAATTTTTCCCAGAAATCAATAACAGGCTTCTTAATCAAAGGGGAAGTATTACTTTTAACCCTAAGATTGATATTACCCCTTCCGGGGGCCGAATTAGTGGCGAATCTTGGAGGTTCAATGACTCACCTGTTGCATTATTTTACAATTTACCTGGTTTTGGGATTGAGCCTTTGCGCAACCGCGATTTCCGGTTATTCCGTTTCTGGAACCGTAGTCGATACCAAAGCCAAACCCCTTGCAGGTGTGAAGGTATACGCTTCACCCGATTCCACCCAATTCGCAGTTACCAATAACCAGGGGAAGTTCAACCTCGGCCCGATTACCCTCCCCATACGTCCCAACGGCACCCAAAATACTTTTGCCCTTTTATCCGATAGTCGGTTTTTCCTTCCGGGTACGGTTCCCACCCACTTGTCCGTATCCCTTTTTGATTTGAAAGGCCGCCCTGTGCATTCGCTTTCTGGGCTTTTTGCTCCCGGCGAGAACCGGCTGAACCTCAGCGGGTCGGTGCCTCCCGGTTCCTACACTTTCCAAGCCTCCGGCGAAGGGTTGCAATACCGTACCCGGGTTGAATTCGATGGTAAAAACCTCCGGAATATGGGAAGGCCTTCCCCTGCAGCGTCACTCGCCTCAGCCCCCTTGGCGAAAAACTCCGCTACGACGGCCCAGCTGATTGCGAACCGGCAGTATTACCATACTGGCACGGCTTCTGCCGCTGACGGAGCCACCAATGTGGTCATCACATTGGAAAAACTGCCCAATATCGTTTTATTGCTTTCCGATGACCAAAGCTGGACCGATTACGCATTCATGGGCCATCCGCATATCAAGACACCCAGACTGGATAAGCTTGTCAAGGAGAGCATGACTTTCACACGCGGCTATACTCCGACATCCCTGTGCCGACCCGCGCTGATGACGCTGGCAACCGGGCAGTATCCGAAGGACAACGGCGTTACCGGAAACGATCACCCAAAGCCAGGTGGGCAACTCTACGGTTCGGAACGGAATTCTATGCTCGTCCACATCGATAGGGCCGTTACCTTACAGAAGCTGTTACACGAAAAGAAGGGCTATACCACCCTGCAAACCGGAAAATGGTGGGAAGGCGATTGGAGGCGGGGTCATTTCACCAGCGGCATGACCATAAATCCGGAAAGGGGGGTGGGCGAAATTGGGCGTTGGGGTCGGCATGGCGATTTCGGGCTGGATATCGGGCGGACCGGCATCGCCCCCATCAAAACCTTCATCGACTCCTCGGGGGAGCGCCCCTTCTACGTTTGGTACGCGGCTTTCCTGCCCCATACGCCCCATAACCCGCCCGAAAGGCTGTTGAGCAAATACAGGGCGCTGACTCCCTCACTTTTCGTAGCCAAATACTGGGCCATGGTGGAATGGTTCGATGAAACCTGCGGCGACGTCCTGGACCTGCTCGAAGCGAAGGGCCTTACCGAAAACACCCTGGTTTTTTACACCGCCGACAACGGCTGGGTTCAGAATCCGAATGATATGCATTTCGATCCCGTCAGCAAAAGGGCGCCCTACGACCTGGGAACCCGCACGCCCATCATGGTCAAATGGCCCGGTAAGATCAAGCCGGAATGGAACGACTCCACCCTGGTCAGCAATATCGACTTCATGCCCACCGCCCTGGCCGCCGCCGGAATCGAAATACCCGCCAACCTTCCTGGGTTGAACCTATTGGATTCCGCGAAAGCCGCGCGCCAAAGGCCGCGAATCTTCGGCGACATTTATGAACATGACATTCTCGATATCCACGATCCCGTGAAGACCCTCATGCACCGTTGGGTTATCGACGGCCGATGGAAACTCATTCAATCGGGTCCTTTCATTCCGGAAAAAACCGAACTCTTCGACATAATCGCCGACCCGTATGAGAAGAAAAATGTCGCGGCGCAAAACCCTTCAGTGGTCAATACTCTGAAAGGCCGAATCAACGAATGGTACCCCATCACCCCCTAACGGGCTGCTGTAACATGCGGAAGAAGGGTTCAGGAGTGCTTGATAAAAATTCAAGTACTCCATCCAATTCCTGTTCTGGACACCCCCATAAGAGGGTTAGACGGGCTTGTGGCCTACAAAGACCGGATAAGGTCCATTTTTTGAGGTATCATTTCCTGATTACCGCCTATATTAGGTAATATCCAGGAAGGGAGTTTTTGCATGGTTTTTAGCAAGTCTCTGAATCCAGTATGGGCGCTTGCACTTTGGACCCTGGCGGTCCTCCCGTGCTGGGCCGATCTCCCCGGCGGAGTAACCCTCAAGCCCTATCTCAAACCCGCTGCGAGTACATTCGAAAAGCCCATATCCTTCCATGAAATCCCGGGCAAACCGGGCTCCTTTTTAGTCGTCGAGAAAGCCGGCAAAATCCATTATTACGAGCCGGGAAGCGGCAAATCCTGGGAATGGATGAAAATTGCGGTTCATACCCGGGCCGAGGAGGGTTTATATGCGGTTGCCTTCCATCCGGATTTCATCAATAACAGCCGGTATTTCATCTACTACAATCCCGCCAGCAATGTTAACGCTCCCCCGACCAATTACGGTTTTCCCGGCGAATACGTTCAAATTCTGGCGGAATACCAAGCCGACGCCAAACGCGAAAAGGATTCGGGAAAACCGCCTAAAATCATCCGGGAGTTTTGTTGCAAAGAGGGGCCGGGGCACAATGGCATGTACCCGGTTTTCGGCCATGACGGCATGCTTTACCTTTCTTTCGGCGACGGCAATTCGGATGGCCGGGAAACCCAAACTCGGAAAACCATATTGGGAACCATATTGCGCATCGACGTAGACAACCCCGATCCGGGGAAGAATTACGGCATTCCCAAGGACAATCCGTTCTATAACGACTCCGATCCCAAGGTCATCAAGGAGATCTGGTCCTATGGCCTAAGGAACAATTTCAAGTTGGCGGTGGATCCCCTAAACGGCCACTTGTGGGTCGGAAACGTGGGCGGTTGGCACGAAGACCATATTTCCCTGGTCAAAAAAGGCGATAATTTCGGCTGGCCGATTACGGAAGGCAGCACCTGTTTCAACACGGCCAGGTATTCCATATTCAAGGAGCCGTTGCCGAATTGCGACCGCACAGGCATCACTCCTCCTACGATTATCCTGCCCCACCCCCATCCCCGCGGCAGAACCAATAGCACTTGCGTCATCGGCCCGGTAGTCTACCGGAGCAATTCGAAATCCCAATTTTACGGGGCGCTGTTTTACGCGGATTATACCGGCAAGCAATTACTCGCGGCCAGCTTGGATGAAAACGGAAAGATGCGGGAAATCAAGAAATACGATCCGCCGAAGTCGCCTATCGTCCACTTGATGCAATCCAGCGACGGGCGCATTCTCACTATGGGTCATGGTGGCAATCAATTCCATTACCTGGACCATCCGGATTTAATCCTGGCGCCCACGGTTAATGTCAAGCGGTCGCAATCGCCAGCTAAAGTTGTCCATAGGGAAGGCAAAGCCTATTATGACGTTGCCGGCAAGCGCCTGATTCCCATGCCCTTCGCAACACCGCGGTTCACCCTACAGAATTGATTTCGGATCGACCTACCACCTGAAAAGTGGCGCGGTAAACTCCCGTTCCGGTTGTAAAACCGGGTTGATTCTACGGCCATCCAAACGATAAAGCGGAATGGAAATATTTTCTATCCTGTGACTAGAGGTCTTACCGGGATGATTACGAATGCGTAGAGGCGGACCATAGGCTCCTAAATCCTCCCAGGCTTTTAGACCATCCCCTTCTGAGCCGGGCATCACGCCGATGGAATAAAAATTGGCTTTCCAAATATGCCCTGACCAATACACGGTATCTCCTTTTACGTTAATACCCCAGGGGTCCCAGGTGATATAATCACCGACTTGGGGTAAATCGGTGCGGGTATATTTGCCGGTATACAAATTTCCCTCGGGGATACGAGTATTGAAGGCGACCACAGCGCCCCCCACCGGGGCGTCCAGAACCCACGCCGCCGTATCATCCATATAAAGCGTGTTATGGCTAAAGGTGTTATTTTCACCCCACCCTTCCACCTGTTTATGGACTTGGAAGGCGTTTTTGATATTCGTGTTACCCTCACGATAGCCGATGTTATTTCGCACGATGGCATCGTTTCCCTTCGCATCGACGAACCCATCGGCCGGACCTGCACCCAGCCCAGTGCCGCGGAAGATGCAATGCTCTACTAGAGTACCCAGAGTGCCTTCTTTGATGTCCACATGTTCGGCGGTTACATTGGGACCGAACTCACTGTTTATCACCCGATTGAAATTGCAATCCTTGTTCATGGTAGTCCATTTATTCCGGTCGGACCCGATATAGATGGCCTCCCCCCATACAGCCGTCTCCCGTCCGGTATGGTGTACTTTTGCCTTTTCAATCACGCAACGCGAACTGCCGTCGCGCAAGTGAATGCCTTCGTGTCCGATATTGTGAACCTCCAAGCCATACAGATGTGCATCGTTGGCATTGTCGAGCATAACGCCCTTGGCAGCCTTGGTGAAAACGAGATTTCGAACCATCCAATGATCGCCCGTAAGATAAAAGGCATATCCACGATTCACCGCCCCTCCGGATAGGACGGCGGGATTTGCGGAGTCCTGGCTTGCAAAGACGATGGGATCCGAAGAGGTTCCATCGGCGCTACCGTTAAACCAGGCCGCTACGGTGAGATCGGGTAGTTTAAATAAATCGGGGTCTGGGGAGATATAAGTACCGGGGCTGACTAAAATTCGATCTCCGGGGCGCGCATCCAGCAAGGCCGCTTTGATTTCCGGAACGCTTGCACATACGACGGTGCGTTTAGCCGCGGAGGTGTTTTGCGCTTGTGCCGACAAAATCGCCAGGAGTACGCAGGAGGCCAGGGAGTTAAATCCCCTAATTTTCAAAATAAACTCAAATTTGGAAGCCGCGCGCATACTTTAATGTACCGCCAACTTTGAAGGTTATCCATGGAATTATGCCTGGCTCGCAACCTTCCAGTCGCTCGTTTACAATTGAATCGTCTAATTTCAAGGAAAGACTCGTCTTCTAAAGGGTACGGAAATTGGACCCAATCTGAAACGGATTCCGATATTTAACCATAGGTTCAATCTCTAGAACTTCTCCCACTGGAATTACCCAATGATGAGGTTCAAAAACCTTAGGTAACCTATCCCATTTATAGGCAATGCATAAGGGATTAAAAGGAGATCCCCTATGTGGAAGTATTTCGTTTCCACGGTAATAATTCTCAACCTCGACGCTTTTTCACAAATAACCCTGGAATCCGACTTTTCCACTACCTCCAACCGGGGCGAATCGATGCAATTCCATTGGGACGTTTTCAACCGCATCTCCCCGGGGGGCGAGATTTCCATAGGGGGCAATCAAAAGGTCCGGATATGCGTGGTGAGACCGCTCGGTGGAAAGGCCGCGAACGGGAGGAAATTGATTGAAGAGGATACTTACAAATGGGACGGGCAGAAGTATTACTACGATTGGAAGCCGCTCAAGGATCAAATCAATAGCATTATAGCCAATGAGCAACTCTTTACCTTTTTAATCGATAATCTGCCCTGGGCTTTTCAGAGAGGTATCGACCGCCAGGGACGCCCGGAAATTGAAACCTATGGCAATGCCTGGGGTCCAAACGACCCGGAGGCCTGGGCCACTTACATCAAGGCGATGTTAAATGAAATGATAAAAACCTATGGCCGGCAGCAAGTTGCCCAATGGCGGTATTGCATAGGACGGGAAGTGGGCACGCCCGGACATTGGCAGGAAGGACAAGCCGCTTTTTTCGAACACTACCGGAATACCGAAAAGGCCGTCCGGGCAGTTATCCCCGAGGCGAAAGTGGGGACCCATTTCCTCTGGGCCTCATCCAATTATTCCTATGGCCCCGATTTTGTGAAATGGAGCAAAGCCAATAAATCCCCTTACGATTTTATCGGCGTTTCCTTTTACCCTTTTTATGACAAGATTGGAAGAGTTGATCTGGACGAGGTGTATCGAAAAGATTTCGCTCCCATCAAGGATCAACCGGATTGGAATCCGGCGGCCACCTTGGAGCTTCATGAATATGCTTTGATTAGTAGCCTGAATGTACAAGGAAACGGCTTTACCAGGCCGACCGCCCAGTACACGGAATCCTTTAATGTAATGTTGACCAAAATGATGTACGAAAATGGCATGCAAGACGTATATCAGTGGGGCTCCACAACGACGAGCCCTGCCCTGCAGGCGTTCCGGGAGATGACGGGAAATACGTATTATAAGAATTCCAAGCGCGGCGCTCCCCAGTCGCAAGGAAACATGATTAACGCCATCTTCTCCCGGGACGAGGGAAAGAAGAAATTTAACATCGTCGCTTATAGCTACAATGCCGATCCAGGGGCAAAAATTTCGGAAACGGTGAACATCGTGGCCAGGGTTCCTTCCTTGCCGAATACCGACATTTCATATCGCATCGCGGAATATCGTAACTCGGACCGTCGCGCCCAGTGGAGCGATTGGAAAAAATCCAGAACCTTACCTGACGCAAACAGCAAGTACTCCGTTTTCACCCATAGTGCAAATTTAGAGCCGTTCTCCTTTTACAAACTTGAGATTATCGCCGATTCGGAAATTCCAGGTGTTGGAGTTTCGCTTCTACCCCAAAATGGCGGCAAAAGGCTTTTCGTTAAATCCAACAAAATGGGAATAAACCAGCTTGAGTATCGCTCCCCGGCCAGCGGAAACGGCGTATTGGAGATCCATGACGTGTTGGGCCATAGGGTTTATTCCCGGTCGGTAGAAATAATCCCAGGGACCAATAAATTCAATCTTCCGTCCTCATCACTTCCATCGGGCCATTACCTGATATCTTTGGATTAAAAAATCGAACATTGCCTGATGGCCTTACGGTTGAGGCAAATTTCGGGGCATGGATTTGCGGGTTTTTTATGCAAAATCTACCTTCTAGGGCTACCCGCTAGGCCGTTTCGCCTTCGGGCGGTTTTCCAGACCGGAACCGGAGCGCGTCATGTCCATCCATTCTATTTATCGCCTCCCCCTTTTTATCCTGGTCTCTATGGCTCTGACCTGGCCAAATGAGCTTCCTGTTGGCTTGCGCACAAACGGAGACCTCGACCACGAATTGATAAAACGCATGTATTACGAAGCGGAATTCGCTTTGGTAAGTCAGGCTCTGGAAAATTTTTTAGCTAGCTCGAATAATCCTTCCCGTGAGGATCGGATTTTTGCCTACAAATATCTTTCGGTTATCAACGCTTCCAGCGAGAATACCCGTCAACGCGCCGAAAGTTATATGTATCAGTTATTGCGCCTAAATCCGGAAATCGATCTCATCGACCTGTACATTTCCGAGCATATCGAATCGATTTTCAACAAAGTAAAAGACCGGTTTGTCCGCATGGAACAATTGAATCCCGGCCAAGCCACTCCCCAGGAAGATACCCTGGCCATAACTAGCCCCGCCGAACCAGTCCAAAAAGTAGCCGGCAACAACGCCCCAGGCCGCTGGGTCTGGTACGCCGCAGGTGGAGCCGGCTTGGTGGCGGCAATAACCCTATACGCGTTTTCCCTCGATGAGCCCGATAATACCCCCACCCAGCAAATCCTAATACCCTTGGAATGAGAAAGTGAATAGGCTTCCCCCATTTTCCCTTCGGCTGGTATATTCCCTCTGCCTGACTCTGATTTTCTGGGCTTGCAATGCAACCGACCCCGATCCCCGCCGCGTTCTCCAATTCGAACTTAAAAACATGGACGATCAAAAGGCTGACAGCTTCAACGTGGCCATCTATTCCTTACCACGCGAAAGCGCGCCTTTGCATATTTACACCAAGGTTATTCGCATCGATTCAGCGGTGTTCACCTTGGCCATCGATTCCCATTTACCTGCACGCTTCGAAGCCGACGTACGGGGATTCTTCCAAGGGAAACCGATTTTTTTCAAACGCGTGCAAGTCGAAGGCAATACCTTTTCCTCCTCCATCAACCTTCCCGTCGACACGGAACCGATTGATCCCTTCAACTCCGTACCCTTGGCCTTTCCCGATACGCTCCATGCTCAAGAGGATGCCATGCTCGTCTTTCCCGCATCCGACCTGGTTAAAAATGATTTGGACGGCGATAGCGACCCATTACGGGTAGACAGTGTTTTCACTCCCCTCCATGGCGCCGTTTCACTTTCGGGGGGCAACATCACTTTCATTCCGGAACCGGATTTTTTCGGAGAGGCTGGTTTTACATATCGGGTAAATGACAATCGGGGCGGCAAGGCTATTGCCCAGGTATACATCCTATTGGCTCCGGTGGACGACCCACCGAAATTCACCTCCTTGGATCCGCAGAGCGTAGAGGAAGGACAAGAGCTGACTTTTACCGTTAGTGCCGAAGATCCCGACGGAGACTTGCTGGTTTACCATTTGGTGCAACCTCCACCCGGAGCCAGTTTCGACACCTTGTCAGGACTCTTTTCCTGGACCCCGGACTTCGACCAGGACGGCGAATACATTTTAACCTTTGCAGTTCGCGACACTTCAAATCCGCCACTTACCGATAGCATGGAAGTCGAAATCGAAGTAATCGATTACCCCTTGACCGAAATAAATTTTGCCACCGCTTCCGGTTCCGGCCAGGAAGGAGTGGCTGCACTCGTCACTGTGGCCCTGCAATCCGCCTCCTTGCGCGAAGTTACCATTCGTTTAGTGACTGAAGATGTCACGGCGCAAGGCGGCAAAGATTATACGCCGCTGGATACAGTGCTTAAATTCACTCCCGGCCAGTTCTCCAAAGCCTTGTCCGTACAGGTAAACGATGATGCCCTTAACGAGGAAAATGAAACCTTTCGACTGGTCTTGAAAGAACCCGGAAATGTAAGGGTAGGCCTAATCGGAACCTTGGAATACACTATTGTGGATAACGACCCCATTCCATCCGGGGTGATTTGCGTGGATTCTGCCGCCGCCCCGGGAGGGGACGGTAAAGGCTGGGGCAGGGCCTTACGCACCCTGCAGGAAGCGCTTACGCTTGCCGTTTCGGGTCAGGAAATTTGGTTGGCTAAAGGTACGTATATACCGGGTGAGTCCCGTGCCTCCACCTTTACCTTGAAATCGGGAGTCGACCTCTACGGGGGCTTCGCCGGAGGTGAAACCCAACGCGACCTACGTGATCCGGCGCGGAATTTATCGGTGCTCAGCGGTGAGATAGGCGCACCTGGTCCGGATGACAATATCCACCACGTTGTGGTAGCTTGGCAGGCAACCGATGTGGAAGTGGATGGTCTGGTGATCACCGCAGGTAATGCCGTGGGGTCACCCCCGGTGGCCGGCGTATCGGGTTTTACCGCCACTTCGGGAGGAGGTGTCTATGCGGCGGGTAGCGGAGTGACGATTCGAAATACGGTCTTCACCGATAACCGGGGAGTTATGGGCGGCGCTCTCTCTACGGACGGAAGTCTGGTTGTGGGTTGCGTTTTCGCTGGAAACGCCGCGACCCGGAATGGAGGTGGCATTTCGGGTTCACGCTTTAAGATTTACAATTCCGTTTTTCACAAAAACAGTGCTGAAAGAGGTGGGGCGGTGCAACTACAGCGTTACATGAATACTTGGAACTCCGCTTTTATCGCCTTTTCCACCTTCACGGAAAATGTGGCATCCTATTTTGGAGGCGCGCTTTATGCCAACCAGAACGCTCCCCTGGAAATACGCGCCAGCATTCTATGGGCCAACATAGCCCAAGATGGAAGCCAGATTTATTTCGACGGGAACCACTCCCACATCCAAGCATGGGAATCCACGGTGCAGGACCGATATGCTGATGGTTCGGCGAACAGCGAAGGGTCCGCGAATGTTATTTGGAGTTCGGGAATTGTGGATATCAATCCGGGCGGTAACCCCGGCTTCTCCGCGCCTGGAAATCCCCTCGGACCCGATGGACTTTGGCGAACGGCGGACGACGGCCTGCGACTCGGATCCGAAAGCCCCTTACGGGATAAGGTCACCCAAGCCGCGCCGCCGGAATTATCAGGACGCGACATTCTCGGAGAAGGGCGTGTCCAAGGAGACAAGGCGGACATGGGAGCCTACGAGCAATAAGCCATGGATAAGTCCGCATACCTCGCCCGAAAACAAAGTCTCGATCGGGAATCACTCCATTACAAAAGGGAGAATACCTGTTATACCTGTTTCTGGCTGGAAGAACTTTGCCTATGCCCGCTTATCGAACCGTTCGCCACCGATACCCGCTTTGTTATCCTCATGCACCCCAAAGAGGCCAAAACCGAGAAGCTCGGTACCGGAAGGATATGCCGGGCGGCGCTGCTCAATTCGGAAATCATCGTCGGCATCGACTTCACGAAGGACCCGAAAGTTAACGCCATCATCGAAGCCCCCCAAAACCATTGTCTGGTTCTCTATCCCGGCGAAAACTCGTTGAACATTTCCACTCAGGATGTCTCGCCTCTGACGCAATCCAAAAATTCGGGGCGAAAATTGGTGGTATTCCTGATCGACGGAACCTGGACTTGCGCCAAAAAAATGATGACCCAGTCGCGGAATATCCGGGGGCTTCCCCGCGTCTCCTTCTCCGCCTCCCACGAATCCATTTTCGAAATCAAACAGCAACCGGCCGTCTATTGTTTATCCACCTTGGAGTCGATTCATTTTTTCCTGACCGAAGCCGACCGGGTCGGCTTGGAAAGCCTTCCTGCCAAACCCCAGGATAACCTTATCCGGGTTTTCAAATTCATGATCGATTTCATGTTGAAATGCGCGCGCGACCCCGATAAAAAAGGCTACCGCCGCTCAACCGGCGGCTACACCTCGAAAACCTCCCGCAAACTCCGTAAAAAATCCGGCGGCCGCAGCATCATATTGCTCGATTGACCGCCGTCATCATCAACCCCCTTCGAAGGGTGAAACCGAAAGAGACTTTTGGAAAATATTCCCTTCTCGAAATTGACCCTGCCGGACGCCCTTTTGACGAACCTGCAATCCTTGGGGTACACGCATATGACCCCCATACAGTTTCAAGCCTTGCCCCCGGCTTTACAGGGCCACGATGTAATCGGCCAGGCCAAAACCGGAAGCGGAAAAACCGCCGCCTACGCAATTCCCCTATTACAAAAACTTAACCTCCGGGAGGATAAGGTCCAGTCGTTGGTTATCTGCCCCACGCGGGAGTTAAGCGTACAGGTATCTCAGGAAATCCGGCTACTTGCACGCTACCTGGGAAATGTGAAGGCAGTGGCCGTGTATGGCGGCCAAGCCATCGGGTTACAGAAAGCCGCCCTCAAACAAGGCGCCCATGTCGTGGTAGGCACACCGGGACGCATCAAGGACCTGCTTTCGCGGGGAACGCTTTCACTACATGGCGTGGAAATGCTGGTACTCGATGAAGCGGATAGAATGATGGAAATGGGATTTTTGCACGAGGTCCTCGAAATCGTGAGCACTATTCCCGCAACCCGCCAAACTTTATTGTTTTCCGCCACCTACCCCGAAAACATTCAAGCCCTTAGCGCCCGCTTTCAAAAGGATCCCGTATTGGTTACCGCCGAATCGGAAGTTAGTCATATCGATATAGAACAAAGAATCTACGCATGCGGAGAAGCCCAAAAACCCGAGGCCCTCGTCTCCCTGTTGTCGCGGTTCAGTCCCCAATCCACGCTCATATTCTGCAATACCAAGGCAGCCGTCAAAGATATCTACACCTACCTGCAGGCGAAAGGTTTCAGCGTATCCGCCCTGCATGGAGACTTGGAGCAAAGGGACCGGGAGAAAATACTCCTTCAGTTCAAGCACCAGGGAAGCCGGGTGCTGGTTGCCACCGA
Source organism: Fibrobacteria bacterium (assembly GCA_041746255.1). Lineage (GTDB taxonomy): Bacteria > Fibrobacterota > Fibrobacteria > UBA11236 > UBA11236 > JBGTHM01. Next base: position 25,271 of record JBGTHM010000097.1, read on the forward strand.
CGTGGCGGCGCGAGGTCTGGACATCGAAGAACTTTCTGCGGTCATCAATTTCGAATCGCCCCATGATCCTGAATCGTATATCCATCGCATCGGCCGTACTGGTCGCGCCGGTAAGGCGGGTATGGCCTTCACCCTGTTCGCTCCCTCCGAAAAGACGAAAATCGACTCGCTCCGCGAGGCCCTGGGCTCGAATATTGCCATCGAATCCATCGCCGCGAATGCCGGAAAATCCGGAAAACCGCTGGTTTCGAATAAAGCCACACTTTGCATCGCCGCGGGCCGCAGGAACAAAATCCGGGCAGGTGATATTTTAGGCGCCCTGACGGGTGAAAACGGCATCGATGGAAAGGCGGTCGGTAAAATAGATGTAATGGATTATGAAGCGTATGTGACTGTGGATGCTAAGGACGTTAAAAAGGCCTTCTCGCATTTAAGCGAGCGGAAAATCAAAGGCCAGAAATATAAAGTCAGGATGCTTTAGGAGGCGTAACATTAAAAATAGAAGCCTGGACATAGCCTTAATTGGCGCGGGACATAATGGACTGGTTGCCGCCATCCTGCTCGCACGTCATGGACTCAAGGTGACCGTTTTTGAGGAAAAGCACGCTATCGGAGGTGCGGCCAAAACCGAATATCCCTTCTCCAAAGCCCCCGGTGTGGGCATATCCTCGGGAGCCTATTTACTGGGCGTGATGCAACCCGAACTAATCGCACTTCTCGGCGCCGACATACCTCTGATACGGCGCGATCCGCATTATTTTCTTCCCACCCTCAAAAAGGGGTATTTGCTTTTTGGATCTGATGAAGGTGCCATGCACAGGCAATTTCTCGCCCACTTTTCCGAAAACGACTGGAAGGCCAACCACGCATTGGTTCACGAAATCGGCATGCTTCGAGAGGACCTCGCACCCAGTTGGCTTCAGCCTCCCCAATCGGTGGAAGCAACCGCCGAACGCTATATCCGACCCGCGTTACGCCAGATTTTTTTGAATCTGGTCAGCAGACCGGTGGAAGAGTACCTCGATCGATTCGGTTTCAAAAGCGACTTGCTGGTAGCTATGTACGCCGTTACCGATGGATTTTCCGGCCTTACCGGCGGCTTCGGCTCCCCTCGCACCGGGATGAATTTTCTGGTGCATAATATGTGCCGCCTACCCGGTTCAAGTGGGACCTGGATGGTCGTCGAAGGCGGCATGGGAAGGCTGACGCAGGAACTGGGGCGTCTGGCGCGAAAGGCCGGGGTGTCCATCGAAACCGGAAGCGGGGTTGCCGGCATATCTCTTCGCGAAGGCCGAGCCGAAGCGCTTATGCTCGAGGACGGCCGTGAAGTGAAGTCTGATGTGATAGTGTGCAACGCCGACCCCTTCCGGTTACGGGAATTGGTGGGCGCGGAAAATTTGCCCGCTGATTTCAACGCCAAATTGGATGGCTTCCGCCGTATGGGCACCACCTTGAAAGTGAACATGGCTTTAGACAGGCTGCCCACCTTCACTTGTCTGCCGGGTAATCAGGGGCAACACAACGCCACCATCCACCTGCTTCCTCAGGAAGGGGATATTATCAGTCAAATACGCTCTGGGTTCGCACAGGTGATGAAGGGTGAGCTGGCCGACTTCCCCACCATCGAATGGTATATCCACTCACAAGCAGACCCCAGCCTTAAAGACGCCAAGGGGCGACATAACTCCGCTCTATTCGTGCAATGGGTTCCCTATGCCTTAAACGGTAGTCGTTGGGAGGACAAGGAAGAGGGATACGTCAAGCATCTATTTGACATCGTCGATCGTTTTGCGCCCGGATTCAGCGACAGCGTAGTGGATACTTTCGTACTCACCCCACCCAAGATTGAGAAGCATTTCGGAATTCGTTACGGACACATACACCATGTCGATAATTCCTTCGGATTCGATAAAAGAATGCCCTATAGCACTCCAATCGCCGGGCTCTACTCCTGTAGCGCAGGATGCCATCCCGCGGGTTCGGTAATCGGGTCGGCGGGGCACAACGCGGCCATGAAAATATTGGACGACCTACGCGGCTGAAATCGCGATTGATTATATTTTTCTTCGGGAAATCTCTCAAGAAAAGGATAGCCAATGTTCGTAGTCACCAATCGCGAAGTCGTGGAAAGCCGCACAGGAGTGGACGCATTCCTGAACTATTGCAATACCCATGGTCCGAATGAATTGAGGATGGCCGAAGTGACACGGACGGGACGTAACTGGAAGGTCAAAATTCTCCCCGATCAAATATCCGACGCGATGGCAAAAGAGGCGGGGTTGGTAAAAGAAATCGATCCCTTGACCCAAAAGCCTAAGCCTATTTTCGCAAGCCGGTATGCCGCCCGTAAGATATTGGCCCGAGTCAACCCCGCAGCCTATGGCGGTCGTGGAAAAGGCCGTAATCTGCTGTTTTTCATACACGGTTTCAACAATGACGTGAAAGCGGTTCTCGATCGGGCCGAGCAATTCGAGAAGAATTTCGGAGTGGAAGTAATCGTCTTCACCTGGCCCGCAAACGGAGGCGGCATCAAGGGAGTCGCCAGCTACAAGAGCGACAAGCGGGATGCGCTCGCTTCCACCGGAGCGCTGGACCGCTGCCTCGGTCGCATCCACGATTACCTCCAGGAAATCCATGCGGAGCACGTGAAGCGGGTGGAGGAAGAAGCCGACAAACGTTTTCCCGACGACGCGGAAAAATGGGACCGTTTTTTCAGCTCCCAGTCGCAGCGCTGGTGTCCCTTCAGCGTCAATATGCTGCTGCATAGTATGGGTAATTATCTCTATAAACACCTACTGCAATCTTCAGTCTACCGGGGCAACCTGCTCCTTTTCGACAACATCATACTCGCGGCGGCCGACACCAATAACCACAGCCATGCCGAGTGGATGGATGCGATTCCCTGCCGCGGACGACTCTTGGTCACGATTAACGAAAAGGACAAAGCCCTGTTGGCGTCACGCCTGAAAATGGGCGAGCAGCAAAAAGTACGCCTCGGTCATTATCCTTATCAACTCGTTTCGGAGCGGGCGGTATATGTCGATTTTACCGGCGCAGCCCATGTCGGCGATTCGCATGCCTACTTCGAGGGAGCGGCGCTGCGGAATAAAAACGTCCAAACCTTTTTCGAAGAGGCGATTAACGGCCTCCCCGCTGATGAGAGGTTACGTCCCTATTACGACGTAGCGCGGAACCTGTACCGGTGTCGTTGAGCCTCTTTGGCCGACATCAGAAAAGTCTCTCTATTATTATTTTTTCAAATTTTCGCGAATTGCGAAGTCAAGAGGAGGTACCATGAAGATTCTGAAAAATACACTGCTGGTTATTCTGGTTGCAATTATTGCCCTCGCGGCAATCGGAATGTTTCTGCCACGCGAATATAAGGTGGAAAGATCCGTAGTCATCCAAGCCCCTGTGGATGTTGTTTTCGATCAGGTGAACGACCTCAAGAAAAACGAGGCTTGGTCCCCGTGGGACGACCCTACCATGGTGATTACCTATAGCGCCGTCACCGTTGGCGAAGGCGCTTCCAGCCATTGGACCTCCCAGGATATGGGAAACGGCTCACAAACCATCGAGGAAAGCGTAACCAATCAATCGATTCGCACCCATCTCGACTTTGGTTCCATGGGTACCGCCAAAGCTCATTGGTATTTCGTCCCCAATGAAGATGGAATCAAAACCACCCAGGCCATGACGGGTGATCAAGGCTTGAACCCATTCAAACGCTATTTCACGCTGATGGTGGATAAGATGATCGGCCCCCAGTTCGAAAAGGGCTTGGCTGCATTGAAAGCGGTTTCCGAAGCCAAGGCCTCGGAGATGGAAATGGAAAACCTCCTCGAACCGGAAGTCGAATAAACTCCGGTGCAAATTCGTTAGGGAACCCGTTTTATCAAATCGCCGTAATGGATCCCGGTTAAGTGCAGATCATCTACCCATAATTCGGCTTCTTGACTCGTAATCAAAGAGATGCGCCCTACACCCTTATTGACAGCCGACCACTCAAGACCGCTTTGGGAAGCCCCGGATACCGGAAGTATATCTCCGGGGTGGATATCGATCCGGCTCCATTGCCGCCCCACGGTTACCGTCGCTCCGAAAGTTCCCTCTCCGGTTGCCACCGCTTCGGTTGCGAATAATACCCGCACAGCAAGGGAATCAACCGTTGCCCGGGCATAAAATGAAATCGTTCTGACCTTGGAAAAATCATACGCTTCCGGACCCAAATTCACCCGGTAATGGGTATTCGGGCGGATATTTATCCGTAAACTCTTTCCACGATAGGCGCCTATGGAACTCAAGGAAAGCTCCGCCGAAGCATTCTCCACGGGCAGCACGGATTGGGGAGTACTATTGATGAAAACCCGTCCTGCAGTGAGGATTTCGGCCGGATAGAGTATTCCACGTAAGGCGCTGCGCGTCTGTGTCGACTCGAAATCGAAAAGCACCACCGAGTCGGGGGGAACATGCACGCTATCCAATTCCAGTAACTCGCCAGGTACCAACCTGAAACTCTCCTGAAACCAGAAAACCGGCATACCGTCCATTTCTGCGTGACCAATCAAAGAGTAATTGCCCGGCAATACGGGAGGAAATTGGAAAACACCCTCTTCGCCGACTATGGCCCGGTAATGGGTGCCCGAAAGTCCCAATGAATAGACTTTTTCAAAATCGCCGTGCATTCGGCCTGCAATTCGGGCAGCTTCCACCAAATCGATTTTTCCGGGTCGAAACCCGCCATCCACCTCCGGGACCACCGGGAGAATGGACTGCCGCATGGAATCAGCTGATTGAAGACTTAAAAAGGATTCTCCCGCAGGCACATCGCTGATTAGGAACCGCCCTTTGGAATCGCTCAGGGCTTCCGCAATTACCGGCGCGGTCGATTGAACTAGAGCCGTACTCGTATCAGGCACGAATCGGCCTTTCCGAAGGGAGACGCGAGCTCCGACCAACGGCTCTCCGGAGCCATCGTAAACATGGGCGACGATTTCATTGGGTTGATCGGTACCCCCGCCGGCAACGCGCTCGCACCCGGCTATTAGCAAAGTCAGTAGCAAGAAACCCAGTAGGGAAAACCGAATCATTTTCCCGGCTCTCCCTTTTCATCGCTGTCCCTTAGGTTCTGGGTCAAGGGATATAATTGGAGATTCAGTGAAAATATTCCACTGACATCGGACTCCTCCATCGCACGGCTTAAAATCTTTCTCCGGACTTCATCCAATAACACCGAAATCTCCTCGAAATATTTTTGCCCGATAGCTAAGGTCGCATAGCTCAAATGCCTTTGCGATTTAGGCATCATCTCACCCGCTTGAATGGCCTTGAACAAAAATTGCGACCTCACGTTTTTGATGATATGGGGTGGACAACCTTCTCCGCTCACTACCGGGTCGGCCTGGGTAAACCGATTTCCGGAGATTTTCTTCAAAAATCCGGTCTCGACCAATAAAGCGACTGCCTCCTTGGCTTCCTTCTCCGTAATCGGGGGAATCAACATCTGGCCTAGTTTCCGATAATTGCCTTTCCAATCGCCGTATACGGCCGCTTCCCGGATAACCTGATAGATCCAACTGGAAAAATAGGAGAATTGTTCCTCCTGAACCCGATAGAACGCCAGTTTTCGACGAAGCCGATTCATTTCCGTCAAAAACTCCTGTTTCTCCAAATACACTTCTGCCTGATTATAGAGGACCAGATACTGGAAATATTCGATTTCCAGTTTGGATAGGCTCATGGCCTTCCCGATTTTCAAAACCGATTCCAGGGTCAGGTTCCTTTCCCCACGGATGACTTTATCGCAGAAACTATGAGACTTAAAACCAGCTTTTTGGGCGAAAAAACGGTAAGAGAAGCTTTTTTTCTCCCGCTTTTGCCCTTGAAAATACTCGCTGAGAAAACTCCGGTAATTATCGAAAGTGAAAATTGACCCCATTTTCGGATTTTCGGCGCTCATAATACCATAATCTTAACGCCTAAATCAATTTATGAGTACGGATATTGTCTAAAAATAAGACTATAAGGGGTTTTTGAGGGTGCCTACGTGTCCTTTAGGGTACAAAATTTTAATAATTGGCATATGGGTAGGGTTGGAGGGCGGTACATTCATTGCTCTATGGTAAACTTGAAACGCGAACATCCACCGCAAGAAAGGGCTCCTTCCATGCTTAAGCCTATTTTCTTGTTCCTAATAAGTATTGCATGCATCACCCAAGCCATAGCCCAGGTTCCCATGGGGAGAATGGCCTATATCGCCGACGGCAATTACCGCGATTCGGATGATATCGCCGCTACCCCGGTGGGCCTGGCTATTCTCCGAGCCATGGGGCTGGAAAAGAAATTGGTCCATTATTCCCATTCCTGCGACCTCAAACCGGGTTCAGGTGATCCCGGCGGCCCTTTTCGTGAAAAGGAAATGCAGATTAGCAGCGACGGTACCGCAGAACGCTGGGGCGGTTTCGAACATATCACTTTCTTCAATGCCCTCCGGGCCACGGACGCCACGGTCAATGATCTTGTCAAGCACATCAACAACTCGACCGAAGCGGATCCACTCTGGATTATCGAGGCAGGCGAACCGGACATCATGGTTATGGCCCTGAAAAAAAGCGACCGCGCCAAGGCGAAATTCGTGCACATCATCACCCACCATCCCGCGAACGACAAGGGCGATACCTATAACCTTGAGGATGTTTTTAAGGAAGGTGTCCCTACGGCGAATATCCATCGCATACCCGATCAAAACACATTGCTCAGAAAAAAGCTGTCCGAATTCCACTGGGCTAGGGACCATAAGGACTCGCGAATCAAATGGCTTTGGGATAGGGTGAACCTGGCTCAATCTACCGAAATGAAATACCCGCAAATAGTAGGCTGGGCTGACATTTCCGACGCGGGAATGGTATGGTGGTGGGCCACCCTCGATAAGGGCGGCGATGAAAAATGCGACTTTCCCAAAATCAGAAAATTACTCGAAGACTATGTTGCCAAACCTGTTATGTCGATATCGTTTTCCGGAAACCCGCGCGGCTTGGAAGTCCATTCCGGAAAGGGTGGTTTCACCATAGTTGCAAGCTCGGAACCTATTCAATTGGAAGTGGTCAATCTACAGGGGAAAGTCATTCATCATGAATCCGGTCGCCTGAAAAGCACATTCATTCCCGTTACGGAAAAGGGCATGCACTTTATCCGGCTTTCACAAGGTAATTTCCGCATAAATACGAAATATGTTTCCCGGTAACAAACTATGGAAATCATCGAGTGATAAGTGGATGGACCGAGGCTTATCGGCATCCTTGGGTCTACTGCTATTTTGCGCGGCCACCGCTTCCAGCTCGGAAATCGATACCCTGACAGCCCGGCTGGTCGGGGTGTGGAGCTTGGAAGAGGCATCGTCCGCGGTATCCGACTTATCCAGCCAAAAATCGGACGGAACCTGGCCCGATATCGATTATACCAACCGGGACCGTACCAATTGGATTGTCGCCTCCCATCTCTATCGGCTACGTAGTATGGCGACGGCCTTCAACCAGCCTACGCATCCGGCCTACGGGTCCGTGGCAATGAAGAACGGAGTGTTGAAGGGATTGGACGCCTGGTTTGCCAAATCCCCCTCCAGCCAGAATTGGTTCTGGAACGACATTGGGCCGCAAAACCAACTCGCTCCCATTCTGCTCATTATGAAGCCGTATCTAACGGCTCAGCAATTAAAGAACGGCGCCGAGATTTTCAAGTATAAAAGTGGGTGGACCGGGCAAAATAAAATCTGGTTCGCCGCTCAACTCGTCTACCGTGGCAGTCTCACAAATTCCCCTTCCGACGTGCAAGAGGGAGTGACCATTGTGGCGTCGGAAATCCAAGTATCCACCCAGGAAGGCATGCAACCGGAATTCAGCTTCCACCAGCACGGCCCTATGCCGTATAACGCCAACTACGGATTTTCTTTGCTGCTGACGGTTTCCCCGCTTATGCATGCTACTCATGGCCTATCCTTTGCATTTCCCCAAGCGAAGCAGGATATCCTTATTCGTTACGTACTCGAAGGCACGCAGTGGCTGTTTCGACGCGGAGATTGGGCCCTCGCCGTCCACGGACGGGAAATCTCACGGCCAGGCGCATCGACAACCATGGTGCTTTACGGCGCCGACAAGGCGTTGCAGGGCGCCCTACAGCAACTTCGACGGGTTGCCGGTAATCGTGGTGGAGAAATAGAGGCATTCCTCAATCATATCAAGGGTGGTAACGACGGGGCGCTGGAAGGCAACAAACACTTCTGGCGATCGGATATCATGTCCCACAGGCGGAGTCCCTTTACCGCCTCGCTTCGTATGACTTCCACCACCACGGGTAGAACGGAATCTATCAATAGCGAAAATTTAAAAGGGGGATATTTTCCGTTCGGCTCCCTGTTCCTTCAGAGACGGGGAGATGAGTACCGGGACATTCGTCCCGTTTGGGACTGGTCTCGGATTCCCGGTGTCACCTCGCCGCATAAAAATGCTACACCTAATGGAACCGTGCAAGGAAATACCCTTTTCGTGGGTGGAGTTTCGGATGGCCAATACGGCGTCGCCGCCATGGACTTGAACCATGACGGAGTGACCGGACATAAAAGCTGGTTTTTCTTCGACCGGGAAATAGTCGCACTCGGTTCGGATATCGTAGGGACGGGAAATGATCCGGTATTCACTTCGGTCAATCAGACAGCCGCGCGAGGTGAAGCCTGGACCGGCTCATTCGCCGGTAATGGATCCGCCTTGGGAGCCCAGCCGGCACAGTTGTCCGGCAAAGCTTGGGTACACCATGACAGCACGGGATATCTTTTCTGGGATGCCGAAGCCGTTACAGTTCAAAATGCGAAGCAAACGGGAAGTTGGTCCTTAATCAATGCGAATTATTCCTCAACGAAGGAAACCCGGGATGTTGTCAGCCTTTGGTTTAATCATGGGGTGAAGCCGAATAAGAAATCTTATGCTTACGCTCTGCTGCCCGGTTTTTCCCGTGAAGAAGTAAAAGTCTACAGCGCATCACCCAAGGTGGAGGTGGTCTCGAATACAGCGGCGCTCCAAGCCGTTCGGAATAACGATGCAGGAATCACCGGGATTGCATTTTTCGCAGCCGGAACGGTAGATGTAAACTCTGATATGCGCATTCGGGTGAGCGCGCCTTGCCTGGCATTGGCCAAATTCCAGGCCGGGAAAGTGGAGTTGACCTTGTCGAACCCTAAGAAAACCGCTTTGTCGGTAAAGGCCGACCTTCTGTCCGGAACCCAAACCGTGGCTTCCTTGACCTTCGCATTACCCGGAGATGCAGCTAATGGGGGGAAAAGCACAACTCAGACCTTCGCATACACGGTATCCGCATTGTCCCCCTATCCCAGCGCCGCCCCGTGGCTTAACCAAAACCACGGAAGGATGCCCAGCCCTGTTTGGAGGGGGTCCTGCGGCTCAGGTTCCGCACTACCCTGCATCTATACCACGGATGGAAAACGGCTGCCCTAGGGTCTGGAAACCGCTTGGGTAATCCTCGGGTTACCGTACCACCAATTGCGATTGGCCGCTCGATTTCAGGAGATAGAGGCCTTTAGCCTGGCTCGAAAGGTCGATAACGGATCCTCGCCCTTCCAGAATGGGTTTACCGGATACCGAATACACTCGCCAGTTTCCCGGGACCTCAAGGTGGATGACTCCCTCCACTCGCTGCGGCGTCAGCCGAAGGCCGCGCTGTTGGGATACCGCCGAGGGGTCCTGTCCGGATACTCTGTGATATTCATTGATGCGCTTATCCGATATTTTGAAATCGTCGAACCAGGCATGGATATCCTCGGTGGGCTCATATTCCGTGGACGAGCCGCCTAAAAAGGCGGAGACCAAGAGGTTGTTGATGGTCATCTCCTTGGATGACCCCTGCGGCAACCAGAAACCGAAATTCTCGGAATTGGTCCTCCTATGGCCCTTGCCTCCATCCACCCAACCTTCAAAAATCCCGTCCTTATTTCCGGGCGTCTCGAATTTGTAATACAATTCGATGTTATGCCATTTTCCGGTAGTAAGGTAGGGTGTAAAAGTCCTTTCGCACAGCGACGGTTTATGCACCAGCTTCTCTCCCCAAAACCTTTCCGCGTCTTCCGCAAAGGATTGATCGGCATTTATGGTTTCCGGATAAAACTGAATGCTGCCCCCCACTCGCCACATGATCCGGCCTTTCCATCGGCTTTCGTCGGCAGGGTAGTCTCCTCCCAGGCTCGGCAGCTTTCCGCCGCATTTGTCGAACTGAAAATTATCGCTGAACTTGACCCAATAGGACAAAAAAAGCTCCTTCGCTTTGAAAGGATTATCCTTATAGGTCCCTTGAATCGGAATACGCGTGTCGACCCCGGACCCCGAGGATTTCAACTCACCTTTTGGAAATCTCACCTTCAAGGAGGATCCGACTCCATCGACGCTTTCATTCGGGTCTATGGAAGCTCGATTCGTGGCGTCGGTAGGGTTTACCCTGTCGTCCGCGAAGCCCGCACCATGCGCGACATGCAAATCCGCTTTCAACTCGTCGGCCGTATAGTTTTTTCCCGGCCTCAGCGCGTCGAAGTTCAAGTGAAACACGCAAGAATCGAGCACCGGATCTTTTTCCAAAGTTATATCCACTTGACCGGAGCCCACGTTCACGTTTCTTTTCGAGGCATAGCCCATCGCCGCGGCGACGAGAGTAGTGGCGCCCCCTCCTTCCAGCGAATAGGAGCCGTTCGCGGCCGACTTGGCGAATTTCGAAGGATCCGCTGCAACGGTAATCAGGGCATTGGCGATGGCCGTACCTTGGGAGTTTTTTACCACTCCCGTAATTGTCTGGGCCGAAACCGGACAGCATACCGCCAAGGCAACGACAATCAGAAGCGCGGGAACTGAAGTTTTTGCACGGTAATTCATTTTCACCCCAACGGCTTAAAAACACGGGCCAGCCTAGGTTATTTAATATAGGGAGTAATGGAGAACCCCACAGCCAATAGCCGCACAGCCTTCGAATAGTATGGGGTGGTAAGGCTTAAAGGCAATCCGACTTATTTAGTTTTTTGTGTCGAACCCTATCGCCCGATTAATCGCCAGGTTCCAGTACGGAAATATTCCGGAATTCGGCGGTATCATCGAACGACCCGATGCCGACCAAACCGTTCCGCAGAGAGATATCGACTGCATCCAGGGCTGAATTTTCCGCATCGTCCATAAAAACCCGGATACGGCCCGATTCGCCTTCGCGGTTCAGCCTTACGCGATGCCAATTCCGATCCGTGAGGGTGGGGTCGCCATTCCCAGCGTCGATACGACGGCGATCGGCTTCATTTACGATAAAGATGCCGTTATGCACCGCATCGGTGACGCCGGAGAGGTGGGCATAATAAAATCGCGAGGGAGATTGATACCCGAAGACCAGGACGATGTCCGCGCGATTGAGACCCGGATCCATGGTGGATCGGAATTCCAGGCTGATTTCGAAATCGGTCTTTTCCAGTCCTGCCAGCAATGCCAAGGCTGCCGGCCGCCGTATGGGTCCACCCGGCTTGCCAGCCTGATAGAGCACAAGCTTGTTTTCGTTCAATTCCCATTTGCCGTTGCCGTCGAGGATCCAGTCTCGGGTGATTTCCCCCGATAGCTCAGGACATTGTATTCTCACGATCCCCCCAAAGTTAGCGCCGCCAAGCCGGCCAGCATCACGGTAGCACCGGCGAAACGGGTTCGCCATTGCGTCTCCTGGAAAAACAGGCCGCCGAAAACGACGCTGAAAAGAATGGAGCAGCGCTTGAGCGCCACCACGTAGGGCGCCGGCCCGGATTGCAGGGCATAGGTTTGGGCTACATAGGCCAGGGAACCCAATAACCCAATCAACAGGAGAGCCGGTAACGAACGGAACCAGAGTTGTTTATGCGCCGAGAAATGCTCCGAGCGGGTTACGGCCTGGTTGGATAATCCCGCGCGCCACCACACCCAGGGAATCAGCGCCAGCCCGACCGCCAGGTTCATGGAAAAGCACCAGAACGCGGGTGAGCTGGCTTGAGTGCCCAACTTATCGTAATTGCTGGAGACGCTCCAGAGTAAGGCGATAGCGAGCATATAGCGCGAACCCATATTCTGCCAAGGAGAAATCAATAGGCTCCACCAACCTTTGCGCCAGGAACTGAGGTCCAGCGCATAGGTTCCGCAAGTAATCAGAATCACCCCCAGAAGCCCCCATCCCGATATCCGATCGCCGACCATAACCGGAGAAGTGACGAGCATGAAGACGGGAGTGAACGCCAGCAGCGGCATCACCTGGGATAGCGGAGCGATTTGCAGGGCGCGCAGATAAAGCAAAGTAGTGATGAAATTGATGCCGCCGCCTAAGGCCAGAGCCGACCAAAAACCGGAGTGCAAAACCGGAGCCCCTTCCCACAGAACCAAGGGTAACAGCCAGAATACTCCGAGGAGACGGTTGCCTACGCCGACCACACCTATGTCCAGCGACTGTAACGACTTTTTACTGGTCGAATCCTTCAGGGCCGTGAACAAAGCCGCCCCCAGGGAAGGTAATATCCAGCCCAATTCAATCCATCCCGGTCATGGCCTTCAAGGCGAGCAAATTCCCAACGCGGTGTAGAATTCCGCCATGAGTTTATGCACATAGACACCGGAGTATTTTCCGTCGAAGAAGCGCGGAGCGGCTTCCTCCTTGAGCCTTTCCCATGAGGCCTGTTCGCGACCGGGGATGATGGGATAAAAAAGCGCGCCGCAATTCCGGGCGGCTTCCAAATCACCCGGCGCGTCGCCGATGAGGAGGGTTTTTTCGCGGGTAAACCCCCGGTCCATGGCGACCTTGAGTTGATGGGACTTGGTTCCGAATTCTTGGCCGGCCATAGCGTCCAGAAAAATATGGAGTCCCGTGCGATTCCATTCTTCCTGTAAAGCTTCGGTAGACGCTTGGGAAATTACCACGACATCCGCCTGCGACCTTAAAAATTCCAGGCCTTCCGCCACGCCACCAAAGGGCTCTATACCTCCGGAATGTTCCCGGGACAGCCGATTGACTTCCGTCGACCAGTCCAAGGCGAACTTAAGCGGCGCAATCTCTTTACCCCTTGCATCGGAATCGAAATCCGGATTTTGCAACCAGGCTTTCAATCCGTCCGCGCTCAAGGAGCCGCCCGAGGCCATCCACCTTTCCAGGGGAGCTGAATCCAACTGAGGGTAACTTTCAAGGTTTACCCCGGGAGATTTTTGCAACTCCGCGAAGACCAGAGCCAGGGCGCGAAAGCGATTTGATCCGCGCGAGGGCGAAAACAGATTGACGGATTCCCAAACCCGGGAGGCTTCCGAGAGGATGGGAGAAAGGTTGTAAACGGAAAGCAGGGCCGGGAAAAAACAGCGGCGATGCTTGAGGTTCATGCTGTCCAGAGCGCTGCCATCGGAATCGACACCGATCAGGAATTCCCGCGTAGAGCGGAAATCGTTAAGTGAGGGGACGCGAACCGGCGATTGAGTCACTGCGGCGTCAGACACAGGGCTTCCTCCTTGACGCTAACGGTAAGCCCCTTGCCATTCCATCGCGCCAGGGTCGTGGCGGAGTCCAATTCCCGGTCTTCGAATTGGATGGGTAGACCGCCTTCTCCGAGGCGAACAAATACCTTTTCGCCGTCGGCGAAGAGGAGCGATACCGATTCTTCATCCACCCGTAATTCCGAAACGAGTGCATCCAACTCCTCGATACCCGTGGTTCGCGTACGCCCACAAACCTGAGCCACCAATACCTTGGTTTCGCCGGCACGGCAGTTTGCGACGAACTCAGGCACCGCGCTGCGGGCATAGCGCACGTTCTGGCCATGCAATTGTCCCTGCGACTCGCGGCATTCTCCGGAAACATAGCCATGCAAGGCGCGGAAATAGGAAACCCGTTCACCGTGACGGGCCGCTATGGAACCGCGGCCACGATGGACTTCCGCCGCATCGCCCATTGCGAAACCCAGGGGATATCCGCCTTCGCGGAGTTTCATATCAACGGTACTGTTAAGGCGATGGATGAGGATTAATTGATCCCCCTTGGGGATGATCCAAGTACGCCCTTCCCCTTTGGGGTCGGCGATATGCAGCGGGTAACGCGAAATGGAAGCGCCGTTGTCGCAGTAAAGCAAATCCATTTTCCAGCGCTGATAATACTGGATTCCGTCGGAAGAGAATTGCAGGATATTGTCGCAATTGTACGAGCCATGCACCTTGCCCGCCTCGTAGGAAAATTCCGAAGAATAAGCGAACTTGGTATACTTGGCGTTATAGTCGGCATCGTTGTGATATGACTTTTGGGATATGAGCTGAACATGCCCGGACTTATTATCACCGATTAAGGTAAGACCGGCCTCCGGCACGCTGCGGCAGAAATCGCCTTTGTGGATCGGTAGCGGAGCCTCAACCGCCTGCCATAGCGAATCGTTTTCGGGCAGCATGAGAATGTTGAAAGCCTTACCGGCCCAATAGGGAGAGCCGCCGCAGGAATAATGTTCCAGAATGTCCTGGCAAGGGCCCACGAATCCCAAGCTTAAATGTCCCGAATCGGTAAGGATGTCGCGATCGAAAAACCACTTCGCACCCAGATTGTACATCGTCTTGGCTTCGCCTGCCGAAACCCCGATGCATCCCAATTCCTGGGCCAATGCGAACGGCGCTAAATAGGCGAAGCGGTAAATCATGGAGCGGCCGAAGCAGGGCGCGGCGCCGTCGGCGGCGAAGAAATAGCGAAAATCCTGCGCGAATTCCACGAACCGCTGTTGCACGGTTGCGGAAAATTCCGGCTTTTCTTTTCCGTCCAGCACGGCCCACATGAGAAAGTAATAGTGGAAGGCCCAGGCATTGTAATAATCGATGCGGTTCAAATTGCCGTCCCGGTACCATCCGCGTCCCATATACATGGCGTCGCAAACTTCCAGATGGGTGTCGATTTGGCTTTGCACATGCGGCATACCCAGTCGCTTCAACACCGAATTGACAATGACGTTGAACAGCAGCCAATTATTGTTGTGATATTTTACCTGAGTACACTGGAATAAGTAATCCGCCACTTGTTTTTGTTCGGCGGAGGAATAACGTTCCCAGATTTTTTCGCGCGACTGCCACAGCGACCATGCCAACGAAGCGCATTCCACGAGATGCTGGGCGTGATCGACGATGTCGCCCCAATACTCGGGATGCCGCGGATCAGTGCCGTTCAGGATGCCTTCGCTATAAAAACCCGCCACATCGACGCTACGTCCCTTCCACTGGAACGTTCCCGCCTCGCTGCGGGAAAGCCAGGGTCCGGCCATAATGAAGGAACGGGTGAACCCCTCCATTTCATCCGCTTGTCGACCATGGTGGCTGCGGGGCCCTTCGATGACTTGGCGCGCCTTTCCCGGGGAGGCGCCATCCAGAATCGGCAGGAATAGTTGAAAGAACGCTTCCTCCCAATGCCTGCGCGTGAAGCCGCTCAGAGGCGAGGATTTTTCATCCTGCTCCGCGAGAAATTGCAGACGTTTCATCGTGCAACCTCCGCGACCTGTGCCCGTTGGGTTTTCGCCTGCACGATGGGAAGGCGCAGGGGATTGTAGTTGCTGATAGGCCAACTGCCCTTGGGGTTTCGGGTTCCCAGCAATACGTCGCGCAACATGCGCAGGCCCTGCGGAGAGAGGTTCATATCGAGAACGATGCTCGGGGCTTCGGGAATCATACCGCCGAGACCCTGGATGCTATAAGGGGTATTCGTGATAAGCACCACGGGAAGCCCCTGTTCAATCAGCGCACGCGGATATTTCAGCGCCTTATGGGAGCGATCATAGAAATTGGTGCATAGGATAAGGTCATATTTATTCGCCTTCACCCAATTGAGAACCGTGGTTTCGTCCGCGTCGTTATGTCCGAAATCCGTTTCCAACGTTTCCAGTTCCGGCCAACCCTCTTCCATGAGCTCTTGAAACATCGAAGGATGGTCGAACTTATCATTCGGGGTTTTGATGGAGTTTAACTGATTGATGAGTAAAACTTTTTTGCTGCGATTCAACGGCAAGGCTTTCAATTCGTCCTTGGCGATGAGAATGGCGTTTTGAGCCGCCTTTTCCGCGGTATCGACTACGAAGGAATCCCTGAAAGGCTCGGCGGCCTGGGCCGGGTTTACCTTCCCCATTTTTTCAAACAGACCGTAGTCGTATTTGAGAGAAAGAATACGCTCCACCTTGGCGTCGATTTCCGTTTCGGGAATACGGCCTTCTTTCACCCAGCGAGTGCACAATTCGAACATTTCGCCACGCCATTTGTTTTCGGCTTTCATCAAAATCACATCGGAGCCGGCCGCCAGAGAACGTGCGCACGCTTCGGCCGTGCCGAACTTATCGATCAAGGCGCCCATGGTCATGCTGTCCGTGGTGATCAGGCCTTTGAATCCCATTTCTTCGCGTAAAAGCCCCGTGATGATCTTGCGCGATACGCTGGAGATATTGTCCGGGTCAAGCTGCGGATAGATGCAATGCGCGATCATGATGGAATCGACATCCGCCTCGATGAGACGCTTGTACGGAAGCAATTCGATATTTTCCAGGCGCGATCGGTCAACGTCGAGAGTCGGGCAGTCGTGATGCGCATCGACTGCGGAATCGCCACGACCGGGGAAATGTTTCGCCGCGGCTATCACGCCCTCCTCCTTGAATCCGCGCACCATGGCCTCCGCATACTCGGCCACTACTTCCGGATCATCACTGAAAGCACGGTTTCCTATTTCGGGATTTTGCGGATTGATATTAACATCAACCACCGGCGAGTGGATCATATCCAATCCGGCTGCCTTGAGTTGCCGGGCTACGGCGCGGGCCACGTCATAAGCGAGTTCTGGATCCCCTCCGGCTACCAATCCCATGGAAGAGGGAAATTGCACCACTCCGCCGCGCGTATAATCCTTGCTTGCATCGCCTTCCTGATCCACCACCATGTGCAGCGGGATGGGAACGCGCCGATTGGCAGCCAATTCGCGGAGCCCGTTCAGCATTTCCGCATACTCTTCGGGGCTTAAATAGGGAGCCGGGCCTTGATGCGCCATTTTTTGCATGGATGGGATGAATCCCGGCCCCATATCAATGGACTTGGCCCGCGAATCGCTGAAATACCGGAAAATCCGCACGAAAGGAGACAGCCGGATGCCGCCGCAATGGTAGCGGGTTATCGCCTCGCGCAAATCGTTGGTAGGAACAGTGCCAGACATGCCGACCACGATACATTGACCCACTTTCTCTTCCAGGGTCATGGACCGGACCAAATTCTGCACAAATGTCTGCTTATCCTTCATGTCTTGTTCCTTTCAAGTAACCGGAAATTTGTAGTATAGATGGCATAAGTTAACGGATTTGCGTGCTTCCGGTTTTTTGCTTCGGAATCCAGATTACATAAGTGTTCCAATTGTTCTCAGAAATTGTTAAATGGATTTCCCAACCAAGGCTTCAGGCCCGGTATGAAGGGCGGCGAAACCTTTAAAATTGGGCAGTATAGGCTCCCCATGGCTGGAGAAACAATCGAACAGTTGGGACATTTGGGCATTCAAACCCGCTTCCATGAGCGGACATCCCGCCTAATTTCTGTTGCACATGCTTAAAAAATCTTGCTCGCGTTTTATTGTGGTCGCCGCCCTTGTGCTCGGCCCAGGCGGTTTACTTCCAGTTAAGGCCCAATTGGGACCCATCGAGTTGCATACCGACGGCAAAAAGGTATCGCCTTGGGTATATGGAGTAGAGAACTCCGCCAGCCCCTTGGCTCTCGGTTTCTTTTTGAAATCAGGCTATGCTTATGAGAGTAACCTGTTCGATAGTCCGAATCATTTCCGCAACCTGGGAACCAACCAAGCCCGCCAGTTTCCCTCGTCGGTGAATATGATGCAGGATGGCACAGCTTGGTATTCCGCTACCGGAGCGGAGATGAACTGGGACTTAGGCCAACATCGATTGCGCTTCATGGCCGCTGCGCAAAACTACCGGGTTCCCGGCAAGGATATGCCAGCGTTTCTGGACGACGGAAAATTCAACGGCTTGCTCGAATCGCTGGCCGACAAATCCTCCTGGAACCTTTATATGCAGCATCGGTGGAACCTACTCCCTTGGCTGGAACAACAAACCTTACTCCAAATGGACCGTAATTATGCGAAGAACACCGACATTTTCGGCCGCGCGGCCCTGGGCAATGGTGAAGATTTCCTCCATAATGAAGCGACGGTCGAATACCTGGCCAATACACCGGCTCCGCCGGGTTTGGGAAGAGGACAGGCCTCCCTCATGCTTCAGGCCCGTCACCGCGAGTATTCCCCTTCCATCAAGAACGTCCCATACTGGATGGCCGACTCGATTCTCCTGATTGAAAAAGACGGCCCACTACTGAACGCCTTTAACTTCAACGACACCCTGAACGCGGATTACCTGCAATGGCGAGGTCGTCTGCGTCATATTCAAGGCATGCGCCATGGGTTTTCTTCACGCGTGTCATTCGATTTGATAAAACGCGATTATTCAGACATGCTGGCTAAACTCATCAAGGACACCACCCGGGTTCCGGCAGTGGATATGGGCGACATTCCCGTGATTCCGATATACAACTCGGACAGCGTAGTGATTGGCACTATGCCGCCTCCGGGACATCCCAAGCGTTCCCAATCGGAATACCGCGCCTATGCAGGTTTGCAATACGACCCCCCACATGTCAACCATTTGCGTTTGCAGGTAGGCTGGCAATGGTTAAAGGTAACCGATCCCTATCAGGGTTTTTACGGGTATACTCAACGAGGCCTGTTTGCCTCGACGATTTACGCGCCTTCGAGTCTGGCCCATATCGAATTGGCCATGAGGGTGAGCCAGCGTACTTATGACGAATTGTTGGCAAACCTGCAATACTGGGCGCCACGCGGAGTCAATCAAGTGGAATTCAACAACGGCGCGCCCGTAAAAACCGTCACCATCGACGAACTCGGGAATCCCAGGAACATTTACGACATTAGCTACCAAGGGGCGACCCGGCTGGCTACCCAATCCGTGGCCGTCAGTTTGCGGGGACAATTGCCGGTATGGCGGAATCTGGCGCTATGGGCCCATATGTTCCTGGATATGCGCAACAGTAACCGACCGGATACGGAAATGTTGAGTCGGGAATACTACAACCATCTGGTGGGAGCCGGGATTACCGTATACATGGACTACAATCACAAAAAAAGGGGTGACCTATGAAACGCATCATACAACTACAAGCCTTGGCATTGCTATGCCTGACGGGCGCGGCCACGGCCGATGTGGTTCTGGATAATATGCAGGGCTCAGGGAATCGTAACACCGCCGGCGGCGTCATTTTCGTAGTGGCCGACACCGCGGGCGGCTCTACCTGGACCTATCCCGATATCGGTTTTTCCTATTGGAACCTGGCCGATGGCGGACCGGCTCCCGGTGCCGGTAAAGTCACCTATTTGCATGGTACTGTCGGCGGAAAGGGCGATTTCCCCCATTTGACCTATGGCATGTATTTCGACAATCCCAAATCGGTGCTGGATTTGAGCTGGCTAACCGGCATCGCCTTGCGCGTGCGCGGTGTGGGCCTTTGGCGCACCAAAATCAAATGCAATATCATCGATTCCTTGGCCATCGCGGATTTGGGCCGCAAGGAGGATCAGGTCGCATGGAAATATTCTTTAACCGGCTTGAGTTCCACCGAGTTCCAATGGGTGGTGATAACTCCCGAGCAACTTTCGTCCAATGTCGGCGCCATGAACCTCCTTTTGACCCAAAAAGGAATCAGCAAGCGCGACGTGCTTAAGACCGCCTGGAAATATTATATCCAAACCGATGGCTATACTTCCGCCGATGCGGGTACCGAGGCATGGATCCAGATTTCCGACATCATTTTTCTGGGACCTCAAAATTCCATTGGCGCATCCATCGTGAAGCCTACCCCGGCTCAATGCGCGGAGATCGGCGCCTGTAGTGGAGGCAGCTCCATTCTGTCAAGAGGCATTTCTTTTTCAAACAGGATGCCCACGCCCCAATCGCATATTTTCGCATTGGACGGTCGGTTCTTAGGAAAGCATGGTTCTCTCAGTCAAACCGCATCTTTGCCTAAGCTATACCTAAACAAGGATGAGGGAAAAACCTCCTTGCATTCTTCACTGTCAGGACGTTGAACCCAAGTGAATTTTCCGAAACTGTTTTCCTTTTTGGTATTGGGGTCTGCCCTCTCCTTCTCGGACGTCCTTTTGGACGACATGGAGGGAGAGCGCCTCAACCAGGCCCGCTCCGGCGGATACTGGTTTTTGATTTTGGACGCCAAGTCCCATCAGGATGCCAACTCCCAACTGATCTTTCCTCCCGATCTCAATTTCAGATTCCATGATACGGCAGGTTACGGAGGCAGTCGCGGCGCCCGGATTCATGTGAAGATAGGTTCGGGCTATCGTTATCCCTTCGCCGGCATCGGATTCAATATCGATAATTTCCGGGAACCCGTCGATTTTCTCAAAGTGCATAGCGTGCGCTTTCTGGCTCGCGGCAAGGGAACTTTCCGGCTTAAAATTCGGGACGTTTGGAGTACGCGCCAAACCCCCAATGCCAATTTCGAGCATGACTTCATCGTTAGTCCGGAGTGGCAGGTTTTTGATTTGGAAACCAAGGACTTTCGCGTTCCCCGAGGTTCCCCATACCGGCGCGAAGGGAAAACCTGGGAAGACGTGGCCGATTCGGTAATCAGTTTGATTTTTACCACGGCGTCCTATCAGGACAGGGATGCCGGTACCGAAATCAGGCTGGACTTGGACCTCATCTCCCTGGTGGGTATCGACTCGGCCGGAGCCTCGACCACACGGCCCCCCAAATATCCCCAGCTAAAATCCAACCGGCATTTGGAACGAGGCATCCGCGAAGAGGATTTTGACGATGCCGGAAGCTCGGAGTATTGATGGAAAGCACTCTGGCCACGGTCGGAAACCTGGACTATGCCATCATTGCGGGCTATATGGCCCTGATGTTGTCTCTGGGTGTGATTTTCAAACGCTTCAACAAAAACTCCACCGACTATTTCCGTAGCGGCAGCCGCACGGCCTGGTGGATGGTGGGCGCCAGCTCATTTATGACCGCCTTCAGCGCCTGGACCTTTACCGGAGCGGCATCGGCGGCCTACAATTCGGGCATCAGCGTAGCGGTTATTTTCATCGCCAATACCTTCGGCTTCTTGGTCAATGCCGCATTCTTGGCGGGATGGTACCGGCAAATGCGCGTAACCACGCTTCCAGAAGTTCTACGGGAGCGCTTCAATAAGGCCACACAACAGGTTTATGCCTGGCTGGGAGTCATCTTCTCCTACCTGATGGCCGGCTTGCACCTTTGGGGCGTATCGATTTTCGCTTCGGCCATTTTCGGTTTCCAAGTCGAGCATATCATCATCGTGCTGGGCATCGTTGTGGTCTTCTATAGCACGGTGGGCGGCGCTTGGAGCGTATCGGCCACCGATTTCGTACAGGCACTCATTCTCATCCCGCTCACCATTCTCGTAGCCATCCTATCGCTTATTGAAATTGGCGGCTTTACCGGCTTGCTCCAATCGTTGAAGTCCGCGGGATTGGATAATCACCTGGTGCTGGTGGAAACCGGGCCAATGGCCAAATTCACCTTAATCTATTGCATTGCGGTGATAATGAAACAGCTCATGGTCTATATCGGCCTAAACGACTCGGTCAAGTATTTCGCCGTTAAGGATGGCACCGAAGCGCGTAAAGCTGCGGCTCTGGCGGGCTGCATGATGTTCGCCGGCAGTTTGTTGTGGTTCATCCCTCCCGTGGTGGCGCGTTTAAAATATTCCCACCTGGTCGAGGGCATTCCCCTGAAAAATCCGGCGGAGGCTGCCTATGCGGTAGCGGGAATGCAACTCCTTCCGACCGGCCTGATCGGTTTATTGATGGTGGCGGTGCTCGGCGCGACCATGAGTTCCATGGACAGCAGCCTTAACCGCAACGCCGCTATTTTTACCCGCGACATCGTGAAAGGTTTGATGTTCCCGAATTTGCGGGAAGAATCGCAATTGCGCATTGGGCAAGGTTTCACCTTGGTATGCGGAGCGATAGTTATCAGTTTGGCGCTGTACTTCTCCGGTCGGAGCGGCCAAGGCATTTTCGAAACCATGATGCAAATTGGCGGCTTAGTGGCCATTCCCAAGCTGGTGCCTCTGCTTTGGGCACTCTTCGTACGGAACTCACCCCAGTGGATTGCCTTGGTTTGCGCCGCCTTCGGTTTTACGAATTCAATCTTCCTGGAATTTTTCTGGGACAGTTATCCCATCAAATTCGGTGCGGACGAAAAATTCCCCACCATCATTTTCACCAACTTCGCTTTAGGCACAGTGGTTTACTGGTTGGGTACCTGGTTTTACCCGGCCCGGGACGCTTATCGGGAACGCACAAAGGCCTTTTTTAAACGGATGCATACCCCCGTTAATTTCGAAGAAGAAGTGGGCGGTTCAGTGGATCGCCAACAATTTCGCATTATCGGTATATCCTGCATGGTGCTGGCTGTCTTCATCCAGATTTTCGGCTTTCTTCCGGGTTCGTCCCGAATCGGCCTGTTCTTTTTCGTATCTGGTTTTATCGGATTGACCGGTTTGCTTTTCTGGTTCGCTTCGCGGCGCGATAAGTATAACCTTAAGCCCGCTCCACCTCCGGTAACCCCGGTTCCCATCGAGGAAGAGGCCTGATGGGCCTGTTTTTACCCTTGTTGCTGGCTGCCGGAACGGCCTGGAGTTGGAATTCCCAACTGCTGTTACCCGATGGCGGCGGATTCACCCGAGCAGTGGTTGAACGGGACAGCCTGGATTTCCGTCTGGCGGATTTCTCCTTTGCCGGATACCGGGCGGGAGAAGATTCCCTTCCCAACCGGAAACCGGATATCACCTTGTCCCCGGAGACTGGGGATAATGTCAAACGCATCAACGATGCGATACGCAAGTTAGCCAAGCTTCCGACCGATTCGCGTGGGATAAGAGGCAAACTCCTTCTCAAAGCGGGTACCTGGGAAATCGGGGATGAAATCCGCATCTTCCATTCCGGCATCATACTGGCCGGTGAAGGCGCGGATAAAACCTTCCTCTATGTGAATTCCCGGAAATTCGCCCGCAAGGCGGCCATCAGTGTTTCCGGACCCTCCTCAGAGGAATGGAAACGGATCCCGGCGGGAACCCACCGCGCCAAAATGTTGGAGGATCCGCCCGATCAGGCCACCTTCGTGCGGGTAGAAACCGCCGACACTTTTAAACCCGGACAAATGGTGATTGTTCGACAATGGCCGTCACGGGAATTCTCGCGCGCGCATGGCGCGGACGGCATCAAATTCTGGCCAGCGAGCCTGGATAATACCGCCATTAAATTTGCCCGGATGATTCGCGATGTACGCGGAGATACGCTTTTATTTACCGAACCCCTGCGCTATCCCCTCCATGTCCGTTATGGAGCCCATGTCTTTCCCGCGGCCTTCCTTCAGGAAGTGGGAATCGAGAATTTTTCCATCGGCTTCGCGAAAGGAGATGGCGTGGGAGGAATGGCAAGCACGAACCGCGCGGCGGCGATTTATATGAACGACGTGATGAACGGGTGGGTTCGGGGGGTGAAATCTTACCAGCGCGACGAAAACAGCGCTCATTTGCAAAGCTATGGTATCACCTTGCGCGCATGCAAATGGATTACCGTCCAGGATTGCTCCATGCAAGACCCTCAGAACAAAGGCGTGGGCGGCAACGGATATCTCTATAACCCCGTGACCAGCGACGCAATTCTGTTTCGGCGCTGCCGAGCTTCTGGAGGAAGGCATAATTTCGCCCTGCACTACAGTTCCAGCGGATGTGTTATCACCGACAGTTATTCCGCCTATTCGCGTTCCGATTTTCATCAATTCCTTTCCACCGAAAATCTTTTCGATAACTTCACCCTGGAAGGGGATTCGCTTACTGCCGGTAACCGCGGCGATAAAAGCCAGGGTGCATGGTGGACCACCGCCAAGGCGACCCTGTGGAATCTCAAAGGCTCCGGAGCGGTGTACCTGAATTCATGGCATCGAGGCTATTTGATCGGCGTCGCTCCCGGCATTCGTGTGGGTACCGGTACCCAAAATATTTTGCAGGATTATGGAGATACCTATTTGCCGGAGCTCCAATGGGTCGAACCCGGCCCAGAGGGTGAAGCATTGGATCCTCCTTCACTTTACGAATTCCAGCTTAAGGAACGCTTAAGTTCCGGAACCAGGGTTTTCCAAACCGACGCTTTGGTTGAGAGGGAAAATGCAACGCGAAACCTGGAGCCTCAGGATAGATTGAATATGGAGGATCATTCGCAATGATATCCAAATATTTTTTGTTCGGAATCCTCCTGATGGGAATCGTCTCAGCCGCCGAAAAGCTGGACGTATCCTTCGACAACCAGAATTTAGGAACTTATACGCGCTCGAAAATGCGCGTTGAATGGGCCGGTGAAAACTGGGACAACGGCCTGGGGGAAGGGCGCGGCCGCATCGTAGATGGCGCAAACGCCTATGCCGGCAAAGCGCTGGAAGTCCGCTACCTGGGTGGAAAATTCGGACCCGAAGCGGGTGTGCAATTCCAGGGGAATTTCACGGCAACAGACGCCGCCACCCTGGAATACCGCGTCAAATTTCCGGCGGGTTTCAAATGGACCAAAGGCGGAAAACTTCCCGGTTTATGCGGTGGGACTTGCAGCACGGGAGACGAGAATCCAACCGGGGCCAACGGCTGGAGCGCGCGTTATATGTGGAGAGAGAACGGGCAGGCTATCCTTTATCTTTATCACATGAATTGGACCAACCACGGAGACCAACTCGATCTGAAGCTTTCCGGCGCGAATGTGCGATTCGAGACCGGCCGCTGGCATCATCTCAAGCAATCCATTAAAATGAACACCCCGGACAAAAGAGACGGCCAAATCATTGTCTGGCTGGATGGTAAAGAGGTGTTACGCACAGCTTTCGTGAAGTTTCGCTCCGTCCCAACCTTGAAAATCAACAAGGTCTACTTTTCCACCTTCTTCGGAGGCAGCGATAACTCCTGGTCTCCTTCATCGGAACAAATCGCTTATTTCGACGACTTTCATATCTATCCCGACAAGCCTTCCAGTGGCCTGGCATTCCAAGCCACCCAAAACGGATTGATCCGCTCCGCAACTCCCGGATGGACCCGCCTGACCGCCCCATCCCCAGTCGGCACCTGGATTCTTTCGGACTCCCGAGGAAAAACTTTTGGGCGGTACGATGGAGAAGTGCTTTCCCAAGGGAAATGGATCTCCATGACTCCGGGAAACTATTATTGGCTATGGCATGAAAACAACGCGACGAATCCTGTCAGGACGGTCCCCCACCGTTAAAGCCGATTCCCCAACTCGGGAAGGAGAACTCGTGATCCGGCCCACCCAAGCTGAAAAAATCGCACAAGTGCTCGAACGGAGAATCCAGGACGATTCCAGTCCCGTTCTGCCGCCCATGCGAACTTTAGCCCAAGAATACCGGGTTTCCTTGAATACCGTTCACAAAGCCGTTGCCCGTCTGAAAAGCCTGGGAATGGTGGAGGTCTACCAGGGCGGGAAAATCCGGATTCAGGGTCGACATAGCAGCGCCGAATTAGAGTGGCGTCCCAAACCCACTTCTCGCGAATTCATCTATCAATTCGTTCGTGATCGGATTTGCAGTGGAGTCTATCCCATCGGCAAACCTCTGCCCAAGGTGGCTTATCTGGCTTCCAGTCAAAATCTTTCGCACCATGCCGTTACGGCTTCTTATCGTCGTCTGGAAACCGAAAATCTGGCGCGTAAAGAAGGCCGGCTCTGGATGGCCGGTCCGCGACCGCCCAAAGTGGAAGCGGAATTTCTGAGGCAACCCGTAATTGTGCTGCTACAATCCCATGAGGATTTTTGGATTCACACGGCTCAGCGCCCGTTTTTCGAATCCTTCTGCCGCAGTTTTCAGGCCGAAATGGAAGCCGCCGGCGTGCAATTGATGCCCGCATTGTTTTCCGAACGCGGAGAAGCGGGAGGAGGCCTTCCGGCAGGACAGATTGCCGTATTCACTTTGATTCGCTCCTTGGGGACACGCTATCGGGGCGCTTTGATTCTCAATGCCGCCAAAGAGGTGAGGGACTTGGAAAAGTGGGTACAAGGGCTCTCCCGGTTCAATCGACCGGTAATCTGGTTCGACCGCCTTAAAGAAAACCCCAAATTCCGTACCCGCTCCAGCCAATTTACCCGCTGCCATAGCGCCGAGGATCGCGCCGTGGATCAGGTGGTCACCTTCCTTACCGGCCTGGGGCACCGCCACATGGCGTATGCCGCATTGAGTCGGGAAAAATGGGCCGCTTATCGCGGAGACCTTATCCGGCAGGTTTTGCGGGAGAGGGTTCCCGGCGGTGAATTGCACCTGGCGGAAAAAGATTCCCGAATTTTTCTGGAAGGGCCGATGCCGCAAAGAATGGCCGCCTTGAAGGCCGTATCGGAATCGGAAACCGTTCCGGCCGCGGTCCGGAAAGCCATTCGTTTGCTGGCCAAGCTCAAAGATGAGAACGGTGAAAAACTGCCGTGGAAAATCCGTACGGCCTACAGCGAAGACCCTTGGCAAGGGGTGGCGGCGTTACTGGAAGAAATTGAAGCCGACCCCCATCGCGTACCCCCCCTGCTGGAACTGTTTCCTTCTTACCGCAACCTGCCCTGGCTGGTGATGCTCTATCCCTTGCTGAGATCCATTTTGGAAAACCCCCTTATTACAGCCATAATCGCACCCAATGACTTTCTCGGCCATAAACTCAACTACTGCTTAAAAGCCATGGGTATCGCGGTACCCCAGAAAATCTCCCTGATTTCCTTCGACAATCAATGGTTCCTGCAAAGCCTGCCGGTGACCACGGTGGATTTCGGCTATTCCTATCTCGGGTTCGCGGCTTTCCACCAAATCGCCCAGGATATCGACTTGAAAGTGATTGACGGCAATATTCCGGCCCAACCCCGGATCATGCACCGGGGATCGGTGGCGGCACCCTCCAAGTTTTACCCGGATCCGGTTGAAATATCAGCCTCCCGGAGAGAGTCCAAACAAAGGAGATGACATCCCCTTGATATCCTTGCCCACCAGGCCTCAGTCCCGCAGCGAACTTCGCTGGTGTTGGGAATCCCACCTCCCTGGCGCGCCATTATTCCGGGCGAAAATCCTCTTTAGAAATTACCCGTATTTGAGTCTATCGTTTAAGGAATTAATCGCTTGCACGCAAAAACCGGCAACTGAATAGTATGCATCCGTATAGTTTAACTTTTAGCATGGATACCCAGAAATCAGCTGGCCCGGAGGGTGAACCTCCCGGGTCGGATTCCCCCAAACTTTCCCTGTTCGGCTATACCGATTTCCGCGCTTTCCTGAAAGAGTGGTATCGGTTACGCAAAGAAAAAGATCCGAAATTTTCTTATCGTAAACTGGCCGGGCTGGTGGGATTCAAGTCAGCCGGACATTTCAGTCTCATCCTTGGCGGCAAAGCCAATCTATCCCTGAGACTGCTGGATCGGTTTGTACGCATTCTGGAAATGAACCAAAAGGAAACCGACTATTTCCAGGCTTTGGTTCTGTATAATCAAGCCAAGGGATTCGACGAAAAAAAACGCCAATTCGAGCGAATGCGTTCCTTTCAGGAGTTCCGGCTACAGGTTATCGAACCGGCTCAATACGAATTTTTCGCGAAGTGGCATCATTCCGCCGTGAGGGAGGCTCTGGCTATCATCCCATTCCGGGACGATTATGCTGCGCTCGCGCGGATGATTGAGCCCTCCATCACACCCGAAGAGGCGAGCAAATCCGTAGCGTTGCTTTGCCGTTTGGGGATGGTGGTACGCAATGCGCAAGGCGTGCACCGGAGGGTGGAGCCGCTGCTCTCCTCGGGGCCAGATGCGCCTGCGGTAACCGTCAATGAATTCCTCGACCAATCCCTGGAATTGGCCCGTAACGCTCTGGCCAGAATGTCCCGGGAAGAACGCATGTTATCCGCTACCACTTTATCGATTTCTTCACAAACCTTCGGGATTATCCGCGAGGAAATCCGGACGCTTCGGAAACGCATTCTGAATCTGGCGAAAAAGGACGAAAGTCCTGATCGGGTCTACCAGATACAGCTTCATGCTTTTCCGCTTTCACAGCGTTTCGTGCCGAAAGGAAAAAACTTATGAGCATATGGATGAAATTTCTGACGGCGATTTTTTCCACCGGGTTTTTCTTCGCCGGTTGTCAACCGGAGCGGCTTGCCGGAGGCGGAGGCAGTGAAGTCGAAGGCATTACAGTGGAAGGAGTCGCGTATTATCCTACGGGTATGCCCGCAAGCTCGGCTCGGGTCCGCATCCGACCTTGGGATTACCTACCCTTGGATTCGGATACGACCCTAGGAGCGGGCGAATGGCGCTTTGACCTGGCAACCGACTCATCGGGACGTTTCCGTGCGGATGGTTTAGTACCCGGCGAATACCTTCTGGAAGTAGACGATGGTTTGGACTGGGGGATGGTCGGCAACATCCGGGACGAAGACCTCGATGGTGTGGTTCGCATTTCCGCCGAAATGAAACCCCATGGATCGGTTTACGGAAGGGTGACCGATTCTACAGGTGATGGAATCGCCGGCGCCTGGGTAGCCGTCTATGGCCTGGAGCGGGCTACCGAAACCGATGGGAACGGGTTTTATCAACTGCAATCCCTACCCGCCGGCAATCTGAACCTGCGCGCGATTGCAGCTGAAGCGGGGCTGGCTTCCCGCGAAAAATCCGGCGTAAAGGTCGAGCCGGAGAAAGCGACCCAAACCAATTTCGTCGTGGAGCGTAGTCTGACCAACGGTTTGATCGGGCATTGGACATTCGACGGAGGCGATGGTCCGCTGGCAGCGGAAGCCCATGGAAGCACTGCACGCGTGGATTTGAAAAGGTCCAATTGGGGGCCGGGGGTGATGGGCGCAGCGCTTGACCTGACCGGGCAATCCACGGTGTATGTCCCCGAATCCAAATCGGCGATGTTCGCAATCGACAAAGACTCCGATTTTTCCGTATCCCTCTGGTTCCGCACCAGCGGGGACTCCGGGGCAGCGAAGCGAACCGTATTGATAGACTCCCGATCCCAACGCTGCCCATCAGGCTATGGGTTACGCTTGTTGGCTAACGGGACGGTGGAATTCGTGGTACGGGGACTGGACCAAGCAAAAATATGGAAGTTGCGCAGTCCCGAAGGGCTGACCGACGGAAGTTGGCATCATGTGACGGGAATGAAAGTAGCCGATTCCCTGAAATTATGGGTGGATGGAATTCCGGTCGCCACGGGACCCGGTTCCACCGGAAAGCTGGCGACGGGGAATCGCTTGCATTTTGGCAACCAGGAGGGTCTCACCGAATTTTTCATGGGTTCCCTGGACGAAATTAGAATCTACAACCGGGCATTAACCAAAAGGGAAATAATGGAATTGGCGGTGCTACCCAAAAGCAAATAACCGTCCACACGCTCAGTTCGCATCAACCTTTTGCGCGTTCGCGCCAATCCGGCCCCAGAAGTTCGCGCATTTTGTCATCTATCTGGTAACCCAGATAATACGCATCGTCCGGACGGGCTACGCGTAACAATCCTTCCCCCGCGTAAGCCAGCGTCGAGTGCTTCCGCTCTTCAGGCTTCATTCCCTCGCCGACGGCCACGGCCTTGCGGCCGCCTTCCAGCGCCTTAGGCCACTGTTTCGTCCTCTCATATCCATAGGCGGCCATGCGCCAGCATTCCAGCAGCATCAAAGCATCGCCGGCGCTTTCCGCAATCGGCGCGGTCTCCTCGTAGAGCAGCGCCGCCTCGGCCCATCGCTCTTGCTCTACCATTACCGCCGCCTGACCGAAGCGCGCCTGCACCTGGAATTTTTCCGCGCTCTCGGCCATATCGTTGCCTTCACTCGTCTTCAACTTCAGCGCCGACTTCTCCGCCTCGACGTATCCTCGATAGGCTTTCTCCCCTTGCTGCTTGCCGAAATAAGCGGCGCTTAAAGCCAGCCATACCCCGAATTCCAATTGCGGCCAATTCTGCGCCTGCGTCAATGCCAAAGCCTTGTCTCCCAATGCCTGGGTTTTCGGTAAATCGCCTTCCCCCGCAGCCGCCGTCATGGCCGTGAACAGTTTTCGGAATTCATCTCCGGGTCCCTCTCCTTCTACCGCCTCGGCGGCTTCCTGTGCCGCCCCTTTCATGTCGAGATTCAACGGCACAAACCCCAATTTGGACGAACCCGTGGCCGCAAGCCAATCCAATGTGGGTGATTGCAGAGAGTCCACCACCACAACCCTTACCCCTTCCGGTAGCGTGTCTTTTTCCACCAAGTGGAACAACCACCGCTGCCAGGCGTCCCCATCGGCGACATCGACCGGAGTCAATAGAAACACGACATGTTGAAACCCTTGTGAGTGATGCGCTAAAAAAGATTCGGCGACTCGAACCAGGTATTTCCGATCGGATTCATCCGGGAGAGCCTGAGGACACATCCAATCAAACTCCATACCCGCATAGGCCTCCATCTCATTTTGCAGGGCTGCTTTATCCTCCGGTTTTACACTGTCGTCTTCGACGGATTCTGCGGCCTTAATCCGATCCGCTTCCACTCCCGCTTTAACCTCCTGGTATTGCGCTTCGATTTCCTGAACCAAAGCGAATCCATGGGTTTTGGGATCGGAAAACGCGGCGTCCAAACGGAAAAACATTTCCGGGGTTTCACTGGTTTCCAAGGATTCGGCCTGCTCGAAAACCTCCACCATGCGCAACTCTTCGGCCGTTCCCTGCCAGCATAATAAGCGAGGCTCAGGGTCGGAAATAAAGGCATCCCATTGCTCGACCATCCGTTCCAGGCGTTTTTCGATGGGATTGGGCGCGGCAGTACTCATAGGTCAAATTTAATCAATCCCCGACCGGTTTCGTGTGATTGCCGTCAATCCCTCATACCCCGCACCAGAGTGTATTTTTCGGGACGAAAGGCTGGGCTTCGCGGGCGCGGGGCTGGCCCTGAACTCCAACCTGGGATACTCGCATGTCTTTCTTAACCTCGAATTCCGTTAAATACGTGGGTGCGATTTTGGCCATGGTCTGGGCGGTGATCTACCTGGCCAATAGGAACGGCTCCGATCAATTTGAGCCCGGCCCGGAAATCCATGACCAGGGCCACATTACGCGGATTTATGGTTTTGAGCCCAGCACAAAAAAAAGAGTCAACCTGCTTTCCACCGGCCTGCATACTCTTAGAATCCGCTCTATCGAATCAAGAGGAGGCATCGCTTACGAGATCGCTGCGAAAAATTATCCGGAAACCCTGGTTTATAAAGTCGACTCGTCAACCGCCCCTGCCTTAGCAGTAGGTGATAAGGTCGACTTGGTGCATATGGATATCCCGATGGGTTACCGGGAGCGGGAAGTCATGGTATTGTACATCCAAAAACAGGAGGCGGCCCCGGAAGACCCAGGGCCCTAGGGGCTTAAGACGGGTTGGAGGGGAGTGGTCTCGATTTTGGGATTGATGGGTATAAAGATAATGGGTTTAGTCGTGTCGTAAATTTCTTTAACGGCGGTCGCATTCAAAGTGCGATTATAGAAGCGAACTTCGTCAATCGCACCCTTCCAATAGGATCCTCCTAAAAACCCGAGGGTAATATTGGAAAGATCGCCCGTCAGCGTACCGGTATGGGGCGTACTAGACTGAAGAACACCATTCAAATAAGCGCGAATGGTAATTCCATCATACGTACCGGCAAAGTGAACCCAACTTGTAGTGGATACAGCCGCTTTGGCGCTATTGGTGGTCGGTACGCTTATCGCCATTCCCACCGAAGCACCATCCATGAAGATGCCGATGCCGGGCGTCCGGATGAAGTATCTGAGGCCGGTGGGACTTTCAGGCAACTTGACCCAAAGCGACACCGTGAGATTTTTTCCGGTGGGAAAAGCCGCTTTGCCCAGTGTGCGGGCGGAATCGTTGATGCCATCGAAATTGAGCGCCCTGGAGGCGGTGCCCCACCTGTCCGCCACGAAAGTCGCTCCGCTTATCGTCAAATGATTGGCGTTGATACCGGCGTCCAGGCCATTGCCATCGAATTTATACCAGGAAACGGGACCGAGTATGACGGCAACTGAGGCAAGTCCAGTAGCGGACCAGTTACCCACCGAATCTCTCTCCTGCACATAGAGTGTGTGCACGCTGTCGGGAAGGTCTTTGGTCGGGGAAAATTCCTTCGCAGTCGTTTCCGTGGCGCCGGTCACGAGTACCGAATCGTTGAGTTTGTACCGGAAGGTACCGTTTCCGCCACCCCCCGAAGTCCAGGACCATATCGGCCGGGCGATGTTGGTAACGGAGGGGGCCGTAACCACCGGTTTCGAAGGAGGAATATCGTCGATGCGCGTCAGGTTAAGGGTATAAGTTCGCTTTGCCGTGCCATTTGCGGCGGTTAATTCGATTTCGATCTTATTCAAACCCATTTGCAAATCAATCGGAGCAGAGGATTCGCCCGGGGAGACGACCGCGCCTTTAACGGTTATGGTGGCGGAGGAATCTCGTGGAGATACGGAGATCACGATACGGTTTTTAAGCGACTTCTCCATTGTGCCTGGATTAACAAAAACCGTCGCTTCGGTGATAGTCTCTCCCACCTCCACTTGGTAGGACAAAGAATCAGGGTGAAAAGCCGGGGTAGTGGTCTCAGACAATTCCAGCGTATCCAAGGCGGCGTCGTCAGAAAGGCGTAATACGTTTATATCATAATTCCGGATTTGTCCATTTTCAGCTTTTACTTCAACCTTGATGGGAACCTGGCTTTGGCCCGCAGGTAGCGCAACGATATGGGAGGCGCCCGACTCCACGATGATACCGTTAATCTTTAATTCGGCACTGGATTCAGCGACATCGGCGGATACGCCAATTTGACTTTCCGTCAAGGGAAGGATAACCGAATACTTCAGCGTATCGGGGGAGAACGCCGGTTCCAAAACACCCGAGGATACCTGCAGTCCCACCAAAGCATTGTTCTGGGCAGCATCAAGCCGCACCACTCCCACCTCATACGTCGAGGATGCCATTTTCTCGGCGGCTACTTCGATGAGCAATACCGTAACTCCCAGGGTCAAGGGCATGGGGTCGCTGTCTTTGTCCGAAGCCAATTCCTTCCCGTTCAATTTAAGAGTTCTACCGGCGTTGGCTTTCGCTTTTACCGTAGTCGTGCCCGCACCGATGGAAGCTTTACAGGCATAAGACTTGATTGCCGGATTGAATGCCGGCACCAGATCGCAGGCGGAAATCGACAGAGCAGAAAGGGCCGCAATCTCGGTTTGAGTGGTGTCACCCGGAACCGGAGCGTCCGGATCCTTGACCAACACCACGGTGTCGTTTTTACCCGATTTGCCGTCGTAGACTCTGTCTTCGATTTTAACCGCTTCGCCGTTTTTGAATCCTGTAATGACTACGTGGATTTTACCGCCATCGTATTCTTGGGCGGGAAGTTTCTTTAGATCGTCAACCGATTCGACCGGCCCATGAAAGAGAGTCTTGATTAGCTTTCCGTCGCCATCTCTCAACTCCACCCGAAGACTGTCATATTCCAGCCAGGACTCATCAATCCGGACTTCCATAAACGTATCACCCTCGTCGGCGACCCGGCAGGAGGAGATAAAGGCGACCATCGCAAAGGCCAGGCATATAAGCAGCAGAATCGGATGTTTAATCGATGGGAACGACATGGATTTTGTCCTCCGGTTCCGGTTCGGTGGAAAGCAAATAGGCGGTGACTCCGGCGGTTACCAAGGCGGCGCTGCCGGCGATCCAATAATATTTGGCGTTGGAGTTTTTTTCGCTGGTGCCGGGGGTATTATCGATGGAGCCGGATGGTTTTTCCGAAGCAGCTTGGGTAGTGGAAACGGGCTTGGGTTCAGGTGCTCCTGAGATTTCGTCGTCCGCAGCCTGGCGAAGCGAGAACTCCTTGCGAACTCGATCGAATATCCGGTAGATTTCGTCGCTGACATACATATCCACCAATTCGGCCGAAGGCATCATCCGCAAAAGGTCGTGCATATACTTTTGACCCAATTCCCGTGTGGCCGGATTGGCGGTGTAGACTACCGAAAGGTGTTTCGCGATAACGATGCTGTCCTGCCGCGAATAACTCGAGTTTGCTTTCTGGAAATCCTGGATAATCCGAATGACTTCCTCGAAATTTCCTTCATTATATTGCAATCGCAGTTTTTCATGAGGGAGTGCGCCGGAAACCGGTGATTGGCATAGAACCGGCGAAAAAAATCCCAGCAGCACCAACATGGTCAATGCAGAAAATCGAACCATCGTAACCCTTTCGTGGTTAGGCCAAAATCTAGATTGTCTTCCTTACCTTCACAATGCCGCCCCAGGGTTTATCCCACTGAAGCCCCTAAAATGATTAATTTTCTAAGAAAAACGGCCTTCTCAAGATTCTCTAATACAAAGGGAAGATGTTTCCTTTAAAGGACGAAAACCCTACTCTCAATCCTTCGCTGACCACCTTTACCCTCATCGGGTTGAATATAGGGGCATGGGTGTTCTTGCAAGGTCTGGGAACCGAGGCCTCGCTGGCCAGTAGCGTATGTGAATACGGTGCCATTCCCGGTGAATTGTTAGGCACCGTGCAAAGCGGCACCCAAGTTCCCATTTCGGAGCGATACGCCTGCATTATCGAACCTGATCCCAAATGGCATACGCTGATAACCTCCATGTTCATGCATGGAGGATGGTTTCATATCATCAGCAACATGTGGTTCCTTTTTATTTTCGGCGACAATGTCGAGGATTCGATGGGCCGTTTTCGTTTCCTGATTTTCTACCTACTCTGCGGATTGGCCGCCGTGGGCGCACAAATCCTTTTCAGCATGAACAGTCCATTGCCCATGGTGGGTGCTTCCGGAGCGATTGGAGGCGTGCTGGGAGGCTATCTGATACTCTATCCACGCACTCCTGTTCACCTGTTGGTTTTCCTGGGTTTCTATATCACGCGCATTGCCGTACCCGCTTATGTCATGCTGGGCTATTGGTTTTTGCTACAGGTGATAGGAGCCGTTCCCACCGTGGGCGGGGAAACGGGAGGCGTGGCCTTTTGGGCACATATCGGAGGCTTTCTCGCGGGTGTAGTCCTTATATTTCCGTTTCGAAACCGTGAACGCATCGAAAGGCATCGCCGGAGCGTTGGGCCTACGGAGTGGTGATTTTCCGTTCCGAATCGAATACCGGAGACTGCTTCCGGTGTGGCCCCATTTCCTCCGCCAAATAGCCCTCCAGGGTTTCCGCGCGTCCGGCCACGGTATGGTCCCGGACCGCCCTGGCGCGGGCCCGTTCCCCGATTTCCCGCCTTTGCGTTTCCCCCATGCCGTCGAGATATTCCAGGACTTCCTCGGCATCCCTGGCTACTATGATTTCCTCTCCGATGGAGAAGAATTCGTCGAGTCCCTCCCACCCGTCCGAAATGATGGGAACCCCGCAGGCCGCAGCCTCGAAAAGCCGGATGCCGGGAGAGTAACCTGTCTGTTTCCTAGGCTCCCGGGAAACGTTCACCGCGAACCTGAGGGAGTTATAAAATCGATTCTGGGCTTCGGGTGGAAGGCTATCGATTCGTTCCACATTCTTGGGCCAAGGCAAATCCGCGGGGTATTGCGAGCCGGCTACAACCATCGAGAAGGAAGACCGCCGGCGCGCAGGTTCCACCAGTAACGTCTCCAACCTGGATTTACGGTCTTCGGCGTAATTCCCCCAATAACCCAGATCCCATCGCCATGCGGCCGGGTCGGGGTAATAGATATCCGGGTCGAAGCCGCAATAGAGCGGGCGTGCACGCGGGGATCCCATTTTGGTTTCCAGATAATCAAGAGTGGGGCCGCCCGTGACGGAAAGGTAAAGGGAAAATTCGCAAATCATGTAGGGATCTAAGTATTCGCAATCCCGACCCGCCAAGTGGGACAAAGTCGCGGAAGTATCGCTATCGTAAAAAGCCGTTACCCCTTTCGCCGTTTTCAGGACCCATGCCCCGACCGCAATTCCCTCGGGAACGAACGAACCCACGATGACGGCATCTGCTCCGGCCACTTCGTCGGTAAAGCGCTCCCGTAAATCCTCCAAGCTTGCATAACGCTCCGCCTTCCCGGAGGGAGTATTCGATAGGTCTTGGCTTGCCGCATACCCGGGATTGTCCCTCTCCAGATAAAGTATCTGGTGGCCGCGAGCGCACAAGCTCCGGATCAATCCCCGATAATAAGTAACATGTCCGTTACCCAAGCGAGAGGTGAGGCTGAATCCCAGGATAACGATGTTCATCGGCTCCGGATTCATGAAATCACCTCTTCGGTCTGTCGGCTTTTCCGTATATTTCGGCATAGCGACGTGTATTCGGTGAGATAGGCCGACGCCATGTTGGCGGAATTGAAACAGCATGCTCTCTTTCGCGCCCGCGCACCGAAGTGGATGCGCATTTCGTTTTCAGCCATCACACTTGCGATCGTATCGCGAAAGGCCTGAGGATCGCGCGGATTGGCATATAAGGCCGCATCCCCCCATACTTCACGCAACCCGGGAATATCTCCCAAAACCAGTGCGCAACCCGATAAGGCCGCTTCGAGAATCGACAGTCCGAATGGTTCGTATAAAGCCGGAAAGGCGCAAATGGCCGCACGGGAAAATTGGTCGCGCATGTCCCGATGCGATAGCCAACCGAGGTATTCCACTTTGGAGTGGTAGTCGGCTGTTTCGTCCACCAAACCCTCCTCCCCGGCCAGCTTCACTTTCCAGGGGAGCCCTTCAGAGGCTTTTTCCAGGCAAGTGAAGTTTTCCGCGGGATCCCATATCCGTCCCGCCGATAGAACGAATGGCTCTTTGATGCCGGGAGTGTATGCAACCGGATCGCGCCCATGGGGGATCACGCCGGCGCGCGGAAGAAATCCATAGTAATAAGCCAGCGCCTTGAGCATCCACAGCGTCGGCGCGATTACGGAGTCGGCTCCGGCAAGACCTCTCACCACCTCCAACCGATAACGGAACCATTCCCTGGGCGCATCGCAGCCATGCACGGCCCGCCACCAGGAGAGCACGCACGAATGACCGACCACAAGAACCGGTGCTTTCCACGCCAGTTTTCCCTGCACGAAATTGTTCAAATGCACGATGTCGGGACGGTACTCCTCCTCCAAATGCAGGAGCCACTGATCGGCGTTTTCCACATCATTCCAGGGATGGTCCATCCACTCCAACTTATAATCGCTTTCACGAATCTCCAGTCCCTTGAGACGCGCGGCCTCCTGACTTTGCCGTAAGGAAAGGGGCCTGCCCATGGTGGCCAACACCACCTCCGTATCTCGCAACCCCAATCCCCGGATCAACTCCATGGCGTATGGCCATACGCCTCCGACGGTATCGGCCGTCATGAGCACCCTCATGAAAGAAAATTCTCCGAGCAGACACATCCCTTCATTCCGAGACCTCCCATTCCCTCTCGTAGTCTTTCTTTAATCTTCCTCCCAACCACTAAACGGAATATTGGATGTAAGCCTTCATGAATCCATCAGGCCTGTCCCGGGTCGCATCCAAAGCTTCTCCCAACCGCTCCAGCGGATAGCGATGCGTCAAGAGACTGAAAGGATCCAGGCGGCCGGCCGCCACCGCCGCCGTAGCTTGACGCATTCCGTTGACGTAGATTTTTTCATCACGTTCATGAGCGTTGATTACCTCGAATCCGCGTCGATTCCACATTTGCATATTGACCAGGCGGACCCCATCCTGGTGGTATCCGGCGATTACGAGGCGTCCCCTTGCACCCGTCAACTCGGCCGCCAGACTAAGCGTGTTTTGCTGTCCCGCGGCTTCGAAAGTCACATCGCATAACCGGCTTCCTGAGTCTTTTTTTATTTTTTCGATGATTTCGACGGGATTTTCGTAGGAAAAGGTTTCCGCCGCCCCCATGCGTAGGGCTATTTTCCGGGCGAAAGCGCGGCGGGTTACGGCGATCACGCGTGCGCCCGATCCGACCGCCAACTGTATTAACAACGCGCCTAAAAATCCTACTCCTATGACGGCCACGGTATGCCCGGGACGGATTCCGCTCCGCGAAAAAACATTCATGGCACAGCCCAGAGCTTCCCCTGGAAACGGATGATCCTGTAGATGCTCCGGCAGCTTCACCAGGTTCCGTGCGGGCGCCATATCGTATTGCGCATACGCATGTTGCGAGAGTAGCGCCACCCTTTCGCCCGGTAGGAATCCCGCCGCGCCCGGCCCCAGCGATTCAACTATCCCCCAACCTTCATGACCCAAGGCGCCCGGCCCCAAGGGATATCGAAACCGCGATTTACCCTGCCAGGGCCCTAGATTGGATGCACAAACCCCGCAACCTTGCAGCCGCACGAGCACTTGACCAACACCGGGGCGGGGAATGGCTACCCGTTTGAACGAAAATTTTCCCGGCTTACACAAAACCGCTGCGACCATCATCCGACGTCGACGTCTGGTCACGGGGGACGTCACTTCCGAAGGCTTACGGATGGATCCGAATCCCGTTGCGAAAGAAGCAGCGGGAGAGACCACTTTCTCCCGGATTTCCGTGATTTTAGTCATCATACCACCGCCTGTGTGGGAAAATTCGACTATATGGTTTTTTCTGCGGATCAATCCGCCATGACAGCAAAATAAAAGACCCCTTATGCCGGCCGCAAGGAAAAAGCAACCGCGGCAAGACCGCACCCGCCTAAGGGTACGCACAAATTCTGGCGGTATGCGGATTCGGGTTACCGCAAAAGGGCCTTGCTGGGAGTAGGTTCCGCAAGCAGGGGAGTCAGGGCGGGCGAAAGCTGCCGAATTATTTCGACGGGAAGCGAGCTGGTAAAGGAATATTCTGCGGCCTTTTCACCTTGCACGTGGGCCGTGACCGTGCCGAAAAATCTTTCTCCCAAAAAGAAGACGAAGGTCGCGGTGCGATTCACCACCCTCGATTCGAGTACCTGGCCGCCTCTTCCATAGGTTTCGTAGCGTTGATCGCCCGTTCCCGTCTTACCCCCCAGCGCCAGAAAAGTTCCGTCGGGAAGGGGAAACGCCTTGGCGGCGCGAATGGCCGTCCCCTGTTGAACCACGCGCTGCAAGGATTCCAGCGCGACCCGTGCAACTTCGGCAGGGAGCTTTCG
Organism: Fibrobacteria bacterium; assembly: GCA_041746255.1. GTDB lineage: Bacteria > Fibrobacterota > Fibrobacteria > UBA11236 > UBA11236 > JBGTHM01. Next base: position 64,515 of record JBGTHM010000097.1, read on the forward strand.
CTCTCCCTCCGATTCCTGTCTGCGGACCAGGGTTTCGTAGGGCGTGTTTTCCGCGAAATGCAGCTTGCTGATGAGAATGGAAGGATAGTGGACTCCTTCGTTGAGAAGAATACCCACCAGTTCCGCCAGCGAGTTGGGCCTGTCTGCGGAGGAACCGATTGACGTTGCGTAGGAGGGAACCAACGATCCGAAGGAATAACCCGTGCGTTGCCAGGCCTTATGGATCTCCAGGAACGCCTCCACTTCAAGAATTCCGCGTATGCGCAAGTCTTGGGCATGCTTGCGTTTGGTTCGGAAAAGCCATTGGTAAACCGCCTGCACTTCCCTATTGCTGGATTCCTTGACATCGCTCCACGTAGCCTTGGGATGGCGCTTCAAATAAGCCACGGTCCAAATTTCCAAAGGATGCACACCGGCGAGATAACCCCTATCCGCTAAATTGTGGTCCGCCACCAGAAGTTGGGTATGCAAACGCTCCACATCGGCGCGGGGCAACGACTTGTCTCCCGTGCGTTCGCGCAAGAAGGCCGTCAATTGGTCGACGTCGGCGCGGGGATGAACCGAGAGGTAGGCAACGGAAAGGGGTGTAGGCGAAGCCCTTACGCTGTGGAGCAGCAAGTCGAGCGCGGCACTGTCGCTCTTGCCGCGGTACTTGCTGAAAAAATTCCACAGAAACACCTGTCCTTCCTTTTCTGCGAACTTGCTCAAATAGCTCTGCCTTTGCGGCGAATCCAGCGAATCCAGGAAGAGAGCGGTGGATCCCGGAATCTGGAACATGTAATAGTTCACGATATCGCGCATTAGGCGGATGAATACCAGATTGTTCGACCGCTGCATGGCTTCCCATACCGTCAACTGTTTCCTATCGTCGTTGGTGTTGAAATTCGAAAAGGTATGCAAGCCTCCGCCCGTGAAAAAACGCTCCGCCGGGTTGGCGGAGTAGGTACGGTCCATCGCGGCACGCAGCATCGTTTCCAGCGACTTGTCCTCGACGGTCAGCATGTGGTTCTTCGCCCAGCGGGTCAGATGATCGTTGGGGGTCACGGAAACCGATTGGATTTCCACAGGCGTTTTCTCAGAGAGTTGCGTATGCAGTCGCGAGATAATCTCCAAATAGTTGACCAGGGTTCGCAGCTTGGCCGTGGACCCCAGGTCCAATTTCACACCCTCGTTGATGTTGAGCGGCTGGTCGTAATTATCGGCTTGAACCCGGATAAGATTCCGGTTGCCGACCCGTTCGTAAAGTGTGAAGCTGTAAATGACCTTGGCGGGATCGCCCTTATCAAGCAGACGAAACCCGCGTAAACCCAGGGAATCCAGATACGTAGTATCGGCCAAATTTCTGAAAAAACGAACGACGCCTTCCTGCGCGCGCCTGTCCAGCGTACTTTCCACCGTTAAGTCGACCCTATCGAGATCATATAGCCCAGGAATTTGCAAAAGCGTGGTTAGACGCGAACGAATGGCGTTGGCCGCCTTCCGCTCTACAAAGGCCACCGGTGAAAACGCGACCGCCCGACGCATCAGTTCCGGCCGTGCTTGCAGGGCTGCGTCGCGAAGTTGGGGTGAAATCACGCCCTCGCGGCCCAGCAGGCGGAGATGGGCATCGGTGATGGGGTGTAAGGCATTGGGGTTTCCCACCAGGTAAGCTGTGGGGCGGCGATGCGCGATAAAAAGACTGAGTACCTGACGGTAGGCATTTCCCATCGCCTGCATATCCACTCCCGTATCCACCAGGGCGGAGTCCATCCGTCCCGCCTCGGGATAGCTCAGCCGCCGCGCCACGCTATCCAGCGAGCTTCCGTACCAGGCGAGCAGTCCATCCCCCAGGCCATTGACTTCTCCATAACCGGGCAAAGCCGCCAATGGAACGGTATTGATATAGTCGAGCAGGACCTGGCGACGGGTATCCAGGGTATGCATTCCATTCCGGTAGGCACGCAGGCTGGAAGAAGCCATTTGTTCGATTTTTTGCCGAGGGCCCACGGTGCGCCCTTCTTCGGAATGCCGGTATTTTTCCAGTTGGGTGGCCAGGGTGCTTCCGCCCGCCACATCGGTCGGTATTCCCACCATGCGTTTTCCCATGTTAAGCATCGCCATTCCGAATCGCGTCCATTCCACGCTGGGATTTTTATACGGTTTAGCGGGATCCAGCAGACTTCGGTTTTCAATGAAAAGAAGGGTGTTCGCCACTTCGTGGGGAATGTCGTCGAAGGAGGGAAAAACCTTCATGGGATAATTGATATGGAAAAGCACCAATCCATTCCGGTCGTGAATCCGCAAACCCGCCTGCGTCTTTTCCGGATAAATGGTATAAACCCCTTTATCGAACAACTCGACCATTCGAGGTGAGAAACGACTTTGGCTTTCGATTTGGAAACTGTTGCGGAGCAAAGACTCGGTGTAGGAAGGGATATTGGTGTATCCGCGGCGGATATCCGAAGGCCCTTTTTCGGGAAACCGGATGGAGGAACTCGCGCCGGGACCTACGGTATAATGGATTTTTCGCGTCTGCTCGCTGAAGAAATAGGCTTGTATACGCGAAGTCGTCGCTTCAAATACCGCTAACCCGGCCACTGCAACAAACAGCAATAGCCCGAAAAGCATGAGATAGAAAAACGAATTCCGGGGAGCGATTTTACCAACCTGCGACGGCATTAGGTTCTGTCAAAATATACATCTTTCCATTCGCCGCGCTACACCCAAGAGGGTAGTTCGGATCCCACACGTGGGCTAAACGGTACATGTATATTGTAACATTGCGAAACCAAGAGGAAGTATGAAACTACCGCGGCCCCGAAATCCAGATGCCGAGTCTTCCTCGGATAGGCCGCCGCCAATGGGTGTGCAATTTCTGGCATTCGCCGTCGGCATCGTGCTTATCGTACTCGGCCTAGGCTCGCTCCGGCAGGACTGGAAAGGAATGAGGCAATTAACCAATCTGGAAGACCTGCTTGAAACGGAAGGGAGAGTGCTCAAAGCGGAAGTACGCAGCGACACCTCGGGCGCAGAGGATGAATTCTACCCCGACATGCTTTTTGAATATTTCATCGATGGGAAAAGTGTCTGGGGCTGGCGACTCAGCTTGGAGGAAAAGGCCCAACCACGCGAATATTGGGTGAAACGCCTGGAAAAATATCGAGTTGATGACCGGATTCCCGTTTATTTCGATCGGGAGAATCCGGCTTATTCCATGCTGGAAAAAAGAAATGACGGATTGTTTCGTCCCCTTCTCAGCCTCACGGTGAGCGGAGGCTTTACCCTATTCGGCCTCCTGCTCGCTCTCGTTCCCCTGTCGGCTTGGATGGCCCGCTTCCGCAACCGGAAGCCAGGTGAGTCAAAGCCTACGGCTAAAAAATGAACCCGGCCATTACCGCCAGCACCACGTTCCGTATATCCACTTGATCGGTCTCATCGATGCTGTTCCGGGCCAGACTCAGACGCAATTGCAGGCTTCCCAAACCCCATTCCAGGCCTCCGCCCAAAGAAACATTGACCTGGTAGTCCCGGAGGTTATCCTCTGGAATCAAGGGGTCCGTAAATTCACCGGAAATGATGCCCGCCCGGGGAATGAACTCGGAGGTGGATTCCTTCATGACCAGCCGCGCCAAAGAGACGCCGACCAGGAAAAAGGGTTGGGCTTCGCTTTCGGTCGGCGCCGAAATCTTAAGTAACAGCGGAAATTCGAGATAATGGAGCGTGAAACGGTCGACCTTGGTTTGATCGCCAACCGAACTTGAAAGCGCCCCGCTCTTCACTAAATAAAGAGCGTCCACCTCCACTCCCAAAAATGCCGGTAAATGAAAAGCCAGGGATATGCCGGCGGTAGGCATCAATTCGAAATCGACCTCATTCACATCTTCGCCCCAGAACGAAGCCGCGCTAAGCCCCCCTAACAAACCATAGGCTACGGCCTTGCGTTCGCCATGTACCGGCAAAATCGCCACACACAACGCGCAGGCATAGAACACCCGGAGGGAGAAAGAAGAAACTGGTTTTCGCTTGATGGACAGCATGGCTGGAATTGTAAATCAAGACAACCCGCAATGGCAATCATTGCCGGAGAAGGTGGGGGTAAATCGTCGAAATTGCAAAAAATCAGAGAGAACGGCGACGCCACGGGAGCAATTCCCAGGAAGACCGGCGGTAAAACCGGCCTCCCTGGACGGGATGCGGTGCGAATCCCGCTTAGCCGATTTTGACTTTCAGTTCCTTACCTAACGAATGCGCCACGCGCTCAAGCGTGGAGAGCTTGATGTCGTCGGCATGGTTTTCAATGCGGGATATGGCGGTTCGTTTGGTCTTGAGCCGGCTGGCCAATTCTTCTTGCGAAATTCCGCTGGACTCCCGCGCCTTACGGAGCATTTCGCCGATACGGATTTTACCGGCGGCGACTCTTCCGGCGGTACGGGCGGCGGCTCTGCCTCCCGATGCTCGCGCTGGCGTCTTACGCGTCTTCTTGGCAATCCTGGTCTTTTTCGTTTTTGCTGCCATTTTGGCCTCCTTTATGTGTGAAAATCCGGTTGCTTTCCCATGCGACCGGTTCGAATCCTTTCCCCCCGGCAAACCCCTCAGTTTCCGGATATGTTAACCTATAGGTTAACACCTGTCAAGGATTTTCATTTTAAAATAAACTTTTCAAGGGCAAAAGAAATAAATTCCTTCGGTGTCCCGAAAAGCCCGGTTTCAAGCCCTCGACCGACAGGGGTCCGCATAACCGGAAATCAACGTCTCACCGATGTTCCCTATGCTCCTCCACCCTATACCCGGAGCCGAAAAGACCCCGCATCGCGGAACCCCGGGCAACGCCCTGGGGTGGATTTTTTATGTTTCACTTAAGGGTCACGATCGGCCTCAGGAGTGGTCTATGGCATCCGCAGCACAAATCGATGGCGTATTGAAAAAAGCCGCAAACGGCGAACGCCTCCTACCGGACGAGGCCTTGGCCTTGCTTGAATGCGATGATTGGACCCGGCTGGTGGCCGCCGGTCATGACCGGCGCATGCGCATGCACCCCGCCAAGCGAGTGAGTTTCACGGCCTATCGAGTCATCAACTACACCAACTTTTGCGATGTCGATTGCACTTTCTGTTCATTTAAGGACGAAATCGAAAGCGACCGAGGATATACCTTGACCCTCGAGCAAATCGCAGCCAAAACCGAGGAGGCCTTGGCTCTGGGCGCCGACCAGATTTTTTTGCAAGGCGGAGTCAATCCCAAACTGCCTTTGGCCTATTACCTCGACGCTCTCGCAATGTTATCGGAAAAATACCAGGTTCATGTACGCGGCTTCTCCCCCGTGGAACTCGCCCGCTTGGCCGCCAAGGAGGGGATGCCTTTACGGGATTTGCTGGTTCGCTTGCAAAAAGCCGGGCTCGGCTCGGTTCCGGGCGCCGGAGCCGAAATCCTCACCGAACGCATGCGCGCCATCTTGTCGCCGAAAAAACTTTCGGGGCGGGAATGGTGTCATGTGATGGGCGAATGCCACCAAGTCGGACTTCCCGGTTCCTGCAATATCGTATTCGGATCCGAAGAAACACCACAAGACATCATCGAACATCTTGACCTGCTCCGTACCCAGCAAGACGCCACCGGAGGCTTCCTATCCTTCATTCCCTGGGTTTTTCAGCCGCAAACCAAACGCTTCAAGGTGCGCCATGTGAAGGGATGGGAATATTTACGGCTTTTGGCCGTGTCCCGGCTGTTCCTCGATAACATTCCCAATATCGAGGTAAGCGTTCTGGTAATGGGTCGCGAGCTGGCGGAGCTGGGTCTGTATGCGGGAGCCAACGACATCAACAGCATCGTTATCGAAGAAAATGTGCTGCGATCCTATGGACTTAAAACCTTACGAAGCGCGCGTCGCTTCATTGAAGAGGCCGGATTCGAACCCGCCCGACGCACCTTGAATTACGAATTCAAAGCCTATCCCCCGGAAGCAGCAACTCTATAAAAACCCCTATGATGGAGCCGCCACCAAGCGAAAGACCGGAATCAAGTCGCTGAGTCTTTCGATGATAAGTATTTGGCTTTGCTCTCGGAAGGGATGATCACCATTATCCAGCCCGATAAAAGGCATCCCGGCATCTTGAGCAGCCGCTTCATCCAAAACGGCATCTCCCACATAAACCGCTTCACCCGGCGATATACCCGACTCATGGGGCAGCCGGCGCAGATATCCGCTCTTGCTTCCGGGCGTTCCGCACACTTTTTGGAAAAACCGCCCCAAGTCGAAATGGCGGACCGTGGCATCTATGACTTCCTGGGGAGTGCCCGTCACCACGGAAAGGGGTAGTCCCCGGTCGCGGGCGCATCGCAGAAATTCCATGGCTCCGGGTTTGGGCCTCATTTGAGGTCGCAAGGCCTCGTCTTTTTCATGAAACCGTTGCAGCACCTTTTTGAATTCGGAATCGGAAAGGGCTTTACCCGCAAGCGACTCGACCATGAGTGGAAGAACCTGATGGCGGGAAAGTCCCGCCGATGCCAATTGGATTTCGCGCAAGGCTTCGCGGGCGAACCCGTAGTCGGACAGGGCATGGCAATAAGCGTCGAGCTTCAAGTCCATGGAATCCATCACGACTCCGTCGAAATCCAGATATACGGCCCGGGGCCGATTCACTTCCGGACGACCGCCGTTTTCTGCAAATACCGGTCACGGTATAAATTGCCTTCGGCCAAGGCCTTCAATTCCGGTTTGGAATCGACCAGTTTCCGGATATCTTCCACCCGGTTGGAATGGGAAGGATGCGTGGAGAGAAATTCCGGAAACCACTGGGCGGATTGGGCTTTCCTGAAATATTCCGCTATCCCCAGGGTATTCCGTCCGACTTGCGAGAGGTAGTAGGTGCCCACCTCATCGGACTCGGTTTCGTTGGACCGGGAAAATTTAAGCTGTAACAAGGCTGCCGCCGCCCCTGCCGCCATTTCCGCCGTCTGACTCTCGCTTCCGCCTCGCAACGCCTGGATGAGCAATACCACAGCCGTACTTTTCACCATTTGTTCCCGGAAGTGATGCTGGGTTACATGCGCCAGCTCATGTCCCAACACCCCCATCAACTCGGATTCGTTCTCCATACCCGACAGAATACCCGTATACAGATAAACGTACCCACCGGGAACCGCAAAGGCGTTATGAATGGAATCACGAATGATGGTGAAAGTGAATCCTGCCTCGGGAATGTCCCGCTGGGGGAGGATAGCCACCAATTCTTGGAAAAGTCCGCGCACATAATTTTCGAACTCCACCTCTTCCGCGTTCTTCGGAACGAATATCGGATATTGAGCGGAGCTGTCCAGAAGCGTCTGGTGGAATTGAGCCCCCAGTCGCGCCTCATCCTCATCTGAAACCAGAAACGAACCCGCTGTCCCGAAAAAATCGCAGGAACATTTCACCAGTAACAGGCTGGTGAACAAAATGGGTATCAGGATACGATTACTTATGCGCATGAATGAGTCCTTTGGGGTCGGCATTGGTTTCCTCCGTACGGAGGCGGAATTGCCCGGCGATAATCCGATAGAAGAGGGCGAGATGAAAAGCCAATACCAGGGGAAACCAGAAAAAATGCACCCAATTCTGGGGAAACACGCTGAGATAATGATAAATCTCGGGCGTATGCTGGTTGAGCCTTAGGTAAGGATTGGCGGAAAAGGTCTTGTAAAGGGCGGTACCGACGGAAGTAAGGCCGTATCCGTTCCAGAAAAGTACCAGGAGCAGGTATCCTTTTTTCTCGGGATAGTAAAAAACCACCAGCATCAAGGCGGCCAGTCCGGTAAGCATTTCGCTGAATCCGACCTCGAGAGCGTATTCCTGCGGAGCGTACCCGCCCAGGATAGCCAGGATGAAATGCAAACCCATGAGCCGGAACACATTGAAAAGCAGGTACTCCTTCAAAGGGATTGTCAAAATCTGCCGCCGCCCCAGCAAAAAGAGAAAGAGAATCGCGGGCCACAAAGTAAGCGCGGTGAACAAGATTCCGTTGCTCCAAATGGGTAAGTCCCATATCCCCAGCAAAAACACGATGTTCAGGAGAAAAAACCACAGTAACACCCACCAGATTTTGCGGCCCAGGCCCGCTGGGAGTAGGGCGAATCCTATGAAAGAGAACAGGAAGACTACTCCGTCGAGAACTCTCTTATCAGCGAGGGAAAAATCCTCCAACCGGTTCTCCTTAACCTTTGAGAGGGGGGAAACTCCCCATCTCCGCGGATTCCCGAAAATTTAACATTATAACTCCGACATATTCATAACGCATTCATGCCCAATAAGACCAGCGAGCAGGCATTCTCCACTTCCACTCCCTTTTCCGACAGGGCGGTTGCCAATTCCGGATTTTCGGCGCCGGGATTGAAGATGACTTTGGGAATTCCCGTCGCGAGAATGGACTGCAACAGCGGAGTACTTCGCTCGGCGCGCACATAGACGCTTAAAACATCGGCGCCACCGGGCACTTTGTCCAGGGTAGATACGACCCGGATCCCCTCCACTTCATGCAAGGCCGGGTGAACCGGATAGACGGTGTAGTTTTTCGCCTTTAAGCGGCGTATCAGCATGTTGCTGTAACGCTCCGGATTGGGGGAGGCGCCCAAAACCACGATGGTTCTCGTCATTTGCGTGAGGTTCCCCAATTGAAAAAACCAAATATGCTTCCGCAAAGCCCTCCCACGATATGAGCGAATTGCGAAATGCCGTCGACTTCGAAGGATTGTACAAACTCCTTGGCCAGAAAGACCACCAACACCAGAACGAAGGTGAGGGGGATTTGTCCGCTTTTATAATTGGCGAAGGAGGCCAGCAGGATCATCATGAAAACCAGACCGCTGGCGCCCATGAGACCGGTGGAAAAAAACAGGACATGGAGTATGCCGGTAGCCAAAGCGGTAACCAGCATCATTTTCAACATGGCCAAAGAACCGTATTTCTCTTCGAGCATGGGCCCCACCAGCAGAATGAAAGTGAGGTTGGCGATGAGATGTTCCCAATCCTTATGGCCCAGCACATGGGAAACCAGGCGGAAATATTCCAGCGGAATTTTAAAATGAAAATCGGGATAGGCGGCGAAAAAAGAAGGAGCGAACAATCCGTCTGAGAGGTGGTCCAAGACCGCTACCAAGCATGCGAGCAAGGTAAAAGTCAAGACCGCGGGTGCGTTGTAGCGGAGTCGAAAGGTGCTTTTGCCCTTACCCAACTTAGTCCCGATTATGCAGCAGCTGGTAGGACAAAATCCCGTGAGCCACGCCTACATTGAGCGATTCAATCTGGTTTTTAAGGGGAATGCGAACCACAGTATCGGCCAAATCCATGATACGTTGGTCGGTTCCCGCGCCTTCGTTGCCGACGATGAGAGCGACTTTTTTACGCAATTTGACCGTATCGAGCGTTCCATGCGCATGGGAGGATGTCGCTACGATGGAAAATCCTTTTAGCCGCAAAAAGGCGAGTTTCGAAGGCAAATCGACGCCGCTTTCGAAAGGGATCCGCATCAAAGCACCCACCGTGGAACGCACCACCTTGGGATTGTAGGCTTCGCAAGTTCCTTTGCCCAGCACGAGCGCATCCATTCCCAATGCCACCGAGGTGCGGAAAATCGCGCCGACATTTCCGGGATCCTGCACGCCGTCAAGTAGCGTGACATGCCGCACCAGTGACCAGTCGAGTTTGAGTGCGGCGAAATTGGTCACCGCGATAACCCCCTGGGGGGTTTCGGTCTGGCTCAAGTCACCGATTTCCGCGCTGGACACCGTGGTGGTTTGTATCCGGTGTTTCCGGGCCAGGTCCAACAATTCGAGATCCTGAAAATCGTCGGCAATGAGCAGCATATTCACGATGGAGGGAGAGATGGCGATAACATCACGGATACTGCGTACGCCTTCGAGCAAAAATTGCGATTCTTTCAGCCGGCCCTTTTCCGTCATCAGGGAGCGGTAGGCGCGTACGGTAGGGGATGTGGATTGCGCCGTAACCCGGGCGGCGAAACGTTCGGCCTCCGGCTTTTCGGGTTTGATATGCCTGGGATAGTTGCCTTGACGCGGCGCGGCGCGGCCCGCCGGTTGCCGAGGCTCCCGTGCCGGACCCTGAGCCGGATTTTGTCCCGATCCTTGGAACCGCCGGGGATCGGCTCGACCCGATGAAGGAGGAACGGGATTCCGATCTTGATTACGCCCTGGGGCGCGATTTTGGGGGCGGCCTTCCGGGCGGATTTCGCGGCGTCGGAATTCGCCTTCTCCTTGGGTATGAGAATCGCGAGGCTGAAAACGACGGGGCTGTTCCGATTTCCTGTCCCATTCGGGTTTGCGTTCGAAGCGTTTGGCTCCGTCGCCTTCGCGAGGCGGCCGCGCGGGTCGGGCGCGGCCGGCGGAATGCTCGGGAGTATTCTCAGGATTCTTATCGGGGGGATCGGTATCAGGCGACTGTGGCGTCATTCGGACTCAGCTTGCGGTTGGAAGATTTAAGATTACCGCTTTGCGAATCGATGAGATTGAGTAAAGCCGAAGCCTTGGCGTAAATGCTTTCCGCATCCAGCCCGATGAGCTTCTGAAGTACCGGCACTTCGCCGTGAGTGACATAATCATCCGGAAGGCCCATATGCTTGATGGGTAGATTCTGGAAATCGAGTTCGGCCATCAATTCCGAAACGCCCGAACCATAACCGCCGGCGACCACATTGTCTTCGATAGTGAGAAAGGCGTCGTGGTTGGTGAACAAGTCGGTGTAGAAACTTTTATCCAGAGGTTTCACGAAGCGAACATCAACCACGGTGGGTTTATAGCCCTCCTTTTCCAACATTTGGGCGGTTACCTGCGCGCCTTTAAGCATGCTGCCCACGGCGAGAATCGCCAGGCGCTCTCCTCTTTGTACCATGCGCGGAAGGCCGATGGTGAGCTCCTGGAAGGGGCCCTTCACTTCGCTGGATTGGGCGCTTCCCCTGGGATAGCGGAAAGCGATGGGGCCTTTGTCGTAGCGGCAGGCGGTATAGAGCATATTGCGGAGCTCGAATTCGTCGGAAGGAGCCATGACCACCATTCCGGGAATCATGCGCAAGTAGGTCAGGTCCAAAGCGCCGTGATGGGTGGGGCCGTCCAGACCCACCAGGCCGCCCCGGTCCAACGAGAAAATCACGTTGAGATGCTGGATGGCTACATCGTGGATGACCTGATCGATGGCTCTTTGCAAAAAGGTGGAGTAGATGGCGACCACCGGCTTCATGCCTTCGCAAGCCATTCCCGCCGCGAAAGTCACCGCATATTGTTCCGCGATTCCGACGTCGTATACCCGGTCGGGCAGCTCGGCCGCCATGATGTTCACGCCGCAGCCTTCGGGCATGGCGCCGGTAATGGCGATGATGCGTTCATCTTCTTTGGCGATTTCCAACAAAGCTTCGCCGAATACCTTGGTGAGGGTGGGCGTTTTGGCGGGCGCGGCCTTGGGTTGACCCGAGGTGATATCGAAGGGGTTGGAAGCGTGCCATTTGATGGCGTCTTTTTCCGACAGTTCCCAACCATGGCCTTTGGTGGTTACGACGTGCACGAGTTTGGGGCCCGGCATTTTCTTGACGGCTTCGAGAATATGAATCAAATCCTCGAGGTTATGGCCGTTAACCGGCCCGAAATAGCGTAGTCCCAAATCCTCGAAAAAGCTTCCCGGAAGCAGTATGCGCTTGAATCCGTCGTCCACTCGGCTGACCAGGTGCTGTAAATCCTTGCCCCGCGGGAGCTTGCCCGCGAAATCCCAAATGTCGTCCTTCAGCTTATTGTAGGTGGGGTTGGAAATGATGGCGTTCAGATACTTGGAAATGGCCCCCACGTTCTTCGAAATCGACATTTTATTGTCGTTGAGGATGAAAGTGACATTCTCTTCGGTTTCCCCGGCGTTGTTGAAGGCTTCGTAAGCCATGCCGCCCGTAATCGCACCGTCGCCGATTACGGCCACCACGTCGAAATTCTTTTTCTGGTGGGTACGGGCCGCAGCCATTCCCAGCGCGGCGGCGAGTGAGGTGGAAGCATGCCCTGCTCCGAAAGTGTCGAATTCGCTTTCTTCCCTTTTAAGAAAACCGCTGAGGCCTCCATATTGCTTGAGAGTATGGAATTCGGGATAACGCCCGGTCACCAACTTGTGCGGATACGCCTGATGACCGGTATCCCACACCAATTTGTCTTCCGGTGTGTTGTATACCTTATGCAAGGCCAAGGTCAATTCGACGGTACCCAGGCTGGAGGCGAGATGCCCACCCTTTTGCGCGACCTGCCTTACGATCACCTCGCGCATCTCATCGGCGAGCGCCTTCAATTCGCCCATGGAAAGCGTCCGCAAGTCCGCTGGTGATTTTATCTTTTCGAGCATCACTTCAATCCTCTTTCACCCGTACTAATTCACACGAGTCACAATATAATTTGCAATCAACTCCAACATACGCCCGTCTATGGGCAGCTTCCGCAATTCGACCTGGGCCTCTTCAATCAATTCCCGCGCTTTTTTCTTCGACTTTTCCAGACCCAATACGGCCGGATAGGTGGCTTTTCCACGCTCAATATCGGAGCCGGCATCTTTTCCCAAGGCTTCGGTGGTTTGTTCTACATCCAAGATATCGTCGACTATCTGAAAAGCCAGCCCGATTTTACGCCCGAAAAGGCTAAGTCCCGCAATAATCTGGGGAGAAGCTCCCGCCATCTGCGCCCCGATAACCAGCGAAGCATCGATAAGGGCTGCGGTTTTATGGGTATGGATGAAATTTACGGTTTCCAAATCGACGGCCTTGCCTTCGGACTGGATATCCACCACTTGGCCGCCCAACATACCGCGGGTACCCAAGGCATGGGCGATGGTGGCTACGGCCTGCGCATTGCCGGCCTGAGCCAGAATCTCAAAAGCGAAAACACAAAGTGAGTCGCCGGCCAATACGGCCAGGGCTTCCCCGAATACTTTGTGGCTGGTGGGTTGTCCCCGACGGAAGTCGTCGTTGTCCATGCAGGGCAAATCGTCGTGAATCAGGCTGAAAGTATGGAACATCTCCAACGCTGCTCCGGCCAGCCAAATGGATTCTCCCTCTCCTCGACAGGCTTCGAAGGCGGCCAGCGCCAAAGCGGGGCGTAAACGTTTTCCACCGGCAAAAACGGAATAACGAACCGCCTTATGGAGGTCCGAAGGAGCTTCGGATTCGGCTGGAAGGTATTTCTCCAACGCGGCGTTCACCTGAAGTGAAGCTTGCTTGAGATACTCTTCTACCGTGATACTGTCGCTGGGCGTGTCGGTGACCATCACTTGCTTGCAAAGATACTAACTAATAGGGTTTCCTGGTGTCGGTTATACACTAGGAATGAGGGCTAAAAGCCGCTTTTTCGGCTGAAAGGACCGTATTGGAGAGCAGCATGGCTATGGTCATGGGTCCCACTCCACCCGGTACCGGGGTGATATAGGAAGCTTTGGCGGCTACCGAAGGAAAATCCAGGTCGCCCACCAATCGGAAGCCGCTTTTCGATTCGGGACTGGAGACGCGGTTGATACCTACATCCACGGCAATTACCCCGGGTTTGACCATTTCTCCCGTTATCGCCCCGGCGCTTCCCAGCGCAGCGATAAGAATATCCGCCTGTCGGGTGAAATAAGCCAAATCGGGGGTGGCGCTATGACAAACCGTCACGGTGGCATTGGCGGCTTCACCCTTCTGGAAAAGCAGATTGGCCAGGGGCTTGCCGACAATATTCGACCTCCCCACGATGACCACGTGCTTACCTGCAGGAGAAAGGCCGTAGGCCCGTAACAATTCCTGCACTCCCCAGGGTGTGCAGGGTTTGAATCCCGACCGACCCAGCATCAGATTACCCAGATTGGTGGGATGGAAGCCGTCGACATCCTTCTCAAAGGATATCAAATCGAGCAGTTTTTCTTCGTGCAAATGCCGGGGCAGGGGCAGTTGCAGTAAGATGCCATGTACCGATTCGTCGCGGTTCTGGGCCATCAGGTGCTCAGACAACTCCCTTTCATCGATATCGGCGGCCAGCAAATGGGTATGGGCGATAATACCGACATCGCGGGCGGCGGCATCTTTTTGCGCGACGTACACTTTGGAAGCCGGGTTATCCCCCACCAGGGTCACGCTTAATCCGGGAGCGGGAAATCCCTTCGCGGTCAAGGCCTGGACGCGCGTACGCAAACCTTCCCTTAGGCCTAAGGCTGTCCTTTTCCCATCCAAAATTTCAGCCATGCCTAACCCTCTTCGCCCACTTTATTGCCTGCTGCTTGGGGGCGAAATAGTAATAAAAATTGAATGTCCCCTTTCCGCATCCGCTTTTAGACTCGGGTAAAAACCCCCTTCCTTTGTGTAGTCTTAGTATTATGTGTACCGTGAAAAACCGTCTCCGGATCGCCCTACCGATTCTACTGGGTCTCATCGGACTGGGAAAGGCCATGGGCGGCAAATGCGGAACGGCGCGGATTTTTGAGCTCAAGCCGGGAATCTGGAGCGGCACTTCATTTCGAACTCTCGCAACACCGCAACTCCATGCCCGTACCTTGGAGTCGGAACATTTCGCTTTTAATTACACCTTGGGAGGAATCAACGGCGCCAAAATTGTGGATGAAGACGCCGGGCTGGTCGTCTTAATCGACTCCCTTTTCGCCAAACACCAATCCCTGCCCGCCGGTTCCCGCGATTCCGCCGTTTACGCGGACCTCGATCAGGTGGGAGCGCCGCACCCCCGTTTTATAGAAAAGCAGCGCCAGTATTTCGAGCAGGCCTGGGGCTATTATGTCGAAACCCTTAAGATGAAGGCGCCCAAAACCCGGCTATCTTCCTTCCGGTACCGCGTAAGGAAACCCGCATCGGGCAAGTTCGCGGTGGATATCGGGGATATCGGAACCCTGTATCCCGACTTTTATGGGAGCGAAACCTACGGCATAACCTATCCTCCCCCTGATCTCTCCATTGCCATGGAAAACGATTTCATTTACAGCGCCTATCTCGATTCCCAAGGCCGGGTGGCGGGAAGCAGCATACAGAGCCGATTGCAAGGAAAAGTGATTCGCGATTATCCGGTTGAATGGGAATTGGGAATCAAAGTCACGGCCTTCCATGAGTTTTATCACGCCATTCAATTTTCCTATGTTCCTTTTCCCAGCGGGGGTTACCATAGCTGGTACGAAATTTCGGCAGTGGGAATGGAAGAGCGTCTGGCACCCGAGGTGAACGACTACCTGCAATACCTTCCCTGCATTTTCGCGAACCATGCCAAGACCTCCATGATACCCGGACCGAGGCAACCGCCGGCCGGTTGCAACCAGTATCCGGTATACGGCCATGGACTGTTCCATATGTATTTGGGCTGGGCCCTGGACGAGCGCTTCGACGTCGCGGTTTGGGACAGGCTCGGTAAAAACGGAGACGACCTGCCGGGGGCCCTGGGGGTCATGCTGTCGCAATATGGGAGTTCCCTGACCCAGGTTTACCCGGAATACGCCTCGCATCTGATTGCGTCGCGCGAAGACATCCCGGAACCTTTACCGCTTTTCAGCGACGATGTCGCGCAATGGCCCCGGCATCCGGTAAGGGTGCTCGATCTCGGCCCCATGTCGGCCCTTCCCTACCGGCAAACCCTGCCCCCGCTGGCCTTTGAGGCCATCCGCCTCGATGAGGGCGACGGGATGGCACTAGCCGCTACCCTTGAGAGCGATTCGGCAGTGGGAATCCTATTGCTGGCCGGCGGAGACAGCTCGCAATTCATCCACCCGGGAGGGCTCCATTTCAGCATAGCCAGGGCGAAACCGCCGCTCTCGAAGCGCTATTTGATCGTGGCAAATGCCTCGCTGTCGGAAAGTGCCGCCTTTTCCCTGATGGCAATACCGCCTGGCTTTTTCGCTTACCCTAACCCCGTGACCCGGGCCAGAGGGGCTCTGCAATTCGCATTGCCCTTCGACCATACCTTTCCTTTTACGGTGGACTTACTGGCAGAAAACGGAAAGGCCGTGCGTTCCCTGACATTCACGTCGAATCAGGAGGAAATCAAGTGGGATTTGCGCGATGGAGCGGGCAAAGCGGTGGCCCCAGGGGTGTATTACTACCGACTTGACAATAAACCGCTGGTCCCGGTGCTTGTCACGCCATAAATAGGGCGTGATAAAGCCTCACCCACCCAGAATCGAATCCATGCGCTCGCGAGCCAGGCGAAGTTTGATCTCCGCCAATCTCTGGGAGGCCTTGTCGAGAAAAACCTGCCTGCCGGTAATATGATCCAGCAGCTTCTGGTGCAAATCTTCGGGGAGGGCTTCATCGAAAAGTGTTTTTATTTCGGACATATAACCCAGTTCGAAGCCTCTCCTCCAACCTGAGGGTAGGCTGATGTGGGTGGGAGAGGGGATGAGATGCCGCTGTGCGTGCTTTTGTTGTATCGCGAGATAATGGGCTTGCAGCGAGTCTTCCCAGACGGGAGGCAGGGGATTCAATCGGCGAACCAGGGTGGCCGGGTCATTGAAAGGTGTCCGTCCCATTTGCTCGCGGTAGATAAGCAGATAGGCGAGAAATTTTCCATAGGGATCGTCGACCTCGTCGGAACCGTTGCTTTGAGCTACATCCTGGAGTAAAAGGATTTCGGCGACCACTCGCAGCAAAGCGACGTCCAATCCATCGCCTTCGTCGCCGTTGGAGTATTCCCTTCCCGCGCCGGCCTGTCTGGTCGAGTCCCGCTCCAGATATACGGTTGCCGCTGAATCGCTATGCGCGATGCTTCCGTTCAGGTGATCCTTGACTCGATCCGCGAGTCGAAAACGCGTAGAGTGAAGTACGGGTTCAAATCCATATAAGGCTCCGAGTAAAGCTTCCAGAGAGGAAAACAGCCCGGCCTGCCCTCCCGCCAGCTTATCTTCGAGCCGTTCCCAGTCCTCGCTGCGAATTTGCAGGCGTTCCCGGGTTTCCTCATCCTGGAAAAGCCGGGCCAACCGGCTTACGCAACGGCTGCCGGGGGGTGTCAAGCCATAGAGCATACAAGTATCCAGGGATCGCACAACGGCCAATTGCGCCACCAAATTTCGAAATGCCGGCGATTTGGATGTAAGCCGCCTGCGTATCCCATCCACCAAATCGTCCCACTCAGTGAGATAGGGACCATAATCGGCGGTTTGAAATTCGACGGCGCCTTCCGCAATCACGGGTCGCAAGTTGGATGCTTCGGCCCGTTCGACTTGTCTATCCTCGTTGATGCGCATGGCCGAACGTCGCTCTTCCCGCAACAGCCGGTTGAAATTGTGAAGAATTTTCTGGATTTGCAAATCCTTGTGCGTATCCTGAATCTGCACCTGATGCAGCAAAGCATCGCCCAGAGTACTGATGCCGGCCATGAGGTCGGAGCGGTTCCGGCCATCCTTGGCCAGACGATATCCCCCCGCCAACACCATTTCCAAAGCCGTGAGATTCTGCGAACCCAACCGGTAGCTCTGCCGGGACAAGGAATCGGGTATCAGTAAAGTATGGTCGGAGGAGGTTGAGGCGATGTCGCGCAACCAATTCAACAAGTCTTCGTGGTAAAGCCCGCCTTCATCCAGCACCAGGTCGGTAAGCAGGGTCAAAGTGGGATTGGTAACGCTTCGATTGGCCAGTACGGCGCGGGCGGCCAGGAAAACATCCATGGGTCCGAGTTGGAAGGCGCCTCCCTTTCCACCCCGGCTATCGGAATTGAAATCGCCCGCCAGTTCGATAACCCGCAACAATACGCCTATGCCGGCGGACGAGGCTTCCTGCATGTTACCTATGAGAGGGAGACGGGCGGCCCGCGCCACCAGGCGGAACAAATCGGCCAGGGCCCGTTGCGATTGGGGGTTCTGGGATTGCGATAAAGCCTGATACCGGTTAATGAGGCTTGCATCGAATATCTCGCCTTCACCGCGGCCTACGGTTGCCCGGCGGCCAAAAGCGTGAAAGGTGTTTTTTTCGGAAGAAGTGACATGCGTCTGACCGGTTTGATCCAAATCGGCGGCCATACGCAACAATCCCAAATAGGCGCCCACTTCGTATTCGGGGGCGTGCGAACGTAATTTTCCTTCCACATCCCAGATGAATTGATGCGACAGCAGATCTTGACGGCGGCCGAATTGCTCGCGCCTCAAGTAAATGAACTTATAGATATCGTCGTCGAGCTTGTTCAATTCCTCACGGCTATCCTGCGAAGGCCGCACATAATCGAGCTTGGCATCCGGTCGCAACAAGGAGCGCTGCCGATAGCGCGGGCCCGTTGCCATTCCCGACTCGCGCGGATCGAGTTGGTAGGGCGTAATTTCTCCTCGGCTGGAAAAACGGGCGATTTGCTGGATGATGTCCTGGGTTTCTTTTGCGCTGATGGCCACGAATGCAAAACTCACTTTCGGAAAATGCCGGACCCCCCAAAAGATACTAGCACCGACCCGAAAATGTCCTGTTACCCGGGGTAAAGGGGCCTGCGGTCTAGTCGAATTGGCAAAGTACCGCTGCGAAGGCTAATTTTGGATTTTTTTCCCTCAACCACCGCCCCGGCCCGCAACAACTCCCTGCCGGCTGCGGCCCATAGGACGGACGCCACTCATGATTATCCCTCTTCGGCCTCGCCTCAGCGATTCGGAATTCAAGGAATTGGAAGACATCGCTTCCGCCTTCAAAGTGCGCATCCAACCCATACATGGGGCCGAGCGTTCGATTTATGCCATTTTGGGAGACGAAACCTCCCAGCTGATGCTCAACCGCATCGAAGGCCTAGCCTATATCGATCGCATCGATAGGATTCAAGTTCCCTTTAAGTTGATGTCGCGGGAAAGCAGTCTTTCGAACCATCGGGTGCGCGTGGGTAAACGTCTTTTGGGGCGCGATTTCGCGGTGGTTGCCGGGCATTGCACCATCGATCCCGCTGAGAAACAGCTTTTCTTCGAATCCGCGCATGCCATCAAGGAAGCGGGTGCGGATATGTTACGGGGAGGCGTATGGAAGCCGCGCACCTCGCCTCATTCTTTCCAAGGCGACGCGAAAAGCCTGGAAATTTTAATTGAAGCGAAAGAACGCACCGGAATGCCGGTCAATACCGAGGTCATGGATTTCGAGCAACTCAAGCTTTGCGTGGAAGCGGGGGTAAACAGTCTGCAAATCGGAGCGCGCAGCGCCTTGAATTACCGGCTCCTGCAACAAGTGGGGGATTTGACGCGCGACACCGCCATCAACGTGCTGCTCAAGCGCAGCATGCATATGGGAAACCCGACGGAGTTCATACTCGCCGCCGAATATGTGGTGGCCCAGGGCAATCCCAACGTCATCCTCTGCCCACGCGGCACTCTCCCCACCATGGAAGGCTATCGCAACCATCCCGACGAAAGCATAACCGTGCTGCTCAAGGAAAAAACCTGGGCGCCCGTCATGGTCGATCCTTCGCATAGCGTAGGCAAGGCGACCTATGTGCCGTTCGCCTGCCTGGCGGCGGCGGGATACGGGGCGGACGGTTTGGTGATCGAAACCCATTGCAACCCGATCAAGGGAATCGGAGACGACCCCAAGCAAGCGGTGACACCCGACGTGCTGGCCCAAATCATCAAGGACGCGCGCGAAATCCACGCCATGGCCGCGCGCCATCGCGCCAAGCAGACCCTGGCATGAGCGGATCGGAAAGCGACATTTCCTTCGACGATTTGCTACCCGCCCAATACAGCTCCGCCTTGCAGCGTTTGCAGTTCACCCTTCCGACGCGTGTGCAACGTGAAGCCCTGCCCAAAGCCTGGCGCGGCGAATCGCTGTTCGCCATCGCGCCTACGGGTACGGGAAAAACCCTGGTCTACCTGCTTCCTTTATGGCGTCAAGCCCTGGAGGAGACGGGGCGGGCGCTGGTAGTCGTGCCTACGCGGGAGTTGGCCTACCAGGTCTCGCAAATGCTTTCGCAATTGCACCCTTCGCTGCGCGACGAAACGGCCTTGGCCATTGGCGGCCACCCTCTGGAAAAGCAACAAGAGAGGTTGGCCCACAAGTGGAGTATTTTATTGGCCACCCCCGGCAGGCTCATTGAACTTTTGGAAGCCGGAATGGTTCGCACCGAACGCATCAAGTTGTTGGTTTTGGACGAATTCGATAAACTCATCTCCATGGGATTTTCCGAACAGATTGAAGTCCTTTTAAAACACCTGCCGGGCGCCCGGCAAAGGCTTTGCTTTTCCGCCACCGCCGCCGATGCGGGTTTAGCCGAGCGACTGGGGTTGGAAAATATTCCCGTGCTTCAAATAGCAGCCGATACCGGCGTAAGCGCGATGGAAGAACGCGTGTATTTTTTGAAAACCGCGCGCACCAAGCAAAAACTGCTGCTGGAAGCGCTGGCGGAAAACCCGGGTCAAGCTTTGGTGTTTGTCCGCAATCGTGAGAAGGCCAATCACCTGCATGGCCTTTTGCGCTTGCGCAAAATCAACACCGCCGTTTTGCACGGGCATTTGGACCAGAAGGAGCGGGCGCGGGTTTTTCAAAGTTTCCGCGACGGAAAACTTCCCGTGCTGATCGCCACCGATTTGGCGGGGCGGGGATTGGATATTACCCAGGTCTCCCTCATCGTGAACTACGACGTGCCGCAAAACTATAAGGATTACCTGCACCGCGTGGGACGCACGGCCAGGGCGGGACGCTCCGGCACCGCACTTACCTTCGGCGCCCCAGACGAATATATTCCCATGCGCAATCTCTGCGATGGCTATCCTGGAGAAATTCCGACCCACCCATCGTACGCGCAAAAGGATATTTGGTTTATCGCCGCCAAGCGCAAGCACGACGCCGAGGTCAAGAGCGAACAGCGCGCCGAAGCCATACGCCGGGAGCAGGGTTTAAGCGAGGGATAAACGGGTAGACGCCATGCCTAAATAAGCCCGGCGTTGCGGTTCCGGAAATTTTTCGATGGCGTAGCGGAGCATGGTGCGCGGCATACACGCTGCGTGCTCGTCCAGGAAGGTTCGCAAAGTTTTTCGGTCGCGCTGCCCGATTTCCCGCAACATCCAACCCACGGCTTTATGGATGAGGTCTTCCTTGTCGTCGCGCAATAGGCGGGCGATACGGAGAGCGGTTGCAGACTCGCCCGCGCGGATGGCATAAAAGCAGGCGAGCATGGCAATGCGCCGGTCCCACATCCTTTTGGAGCGTGCCATTTTAACGAGCACCTTTTCGCCCCGGGTTTGGGAAGCGACGGTTGGTTGTCCAAGCAGGTGGCCACCCACAATGGCGGGCGCGGAAGAATCCACCAAGTCCCAATTGTTGACATACGCTTTGTTGTCGATATAGAGTTGGAAAATTTGCTCGCGGCTTTGGTTGTCACCCTTGCGGTATTGCTCTACCAGAATGAGAAGAGCGAGCAGCCTTTCTTCGTGATGACGCGACCTCAGCAATTTTATTAAGGGTGGACCGGAAAGGAAGCGAAACTCGCGCCCCACTTTACGGATTTTGGGTACCGTGACTCCGAGAAAAGAATCCCCTTCGCCGTATTCCCCTTTGCCGGTTTTAAAAAAACGGGGAAAGAACGCCGCCTTTACCGGGTCGGCGTTTTTTAAAAGCTGGGTATGGATTTCGGTATAGTTGGGGCCGGCCACGTCCACACCTTCAGTTAGCTCGCGGTCCTATTGGCCTTCGGCCTTGCGCATGAGTCCCACGAAATAGTTGAACGATCTATCCTGTGCCAACCGTCCGTTGACAAATAAAGTAGGTGTACCCTGCACCCCCAACTTTCGGCCCAGCTCCATATCGGCTTCGATGATTTCACTGATTTCGGGAGTCAACACCATATCGGATTTGAACTTTTGCATATCCAGACCCATTTGCCCGGCCAACGCCAGGTAAAGCGAATCGCCCAACGTACGAAAATGCGGAGCCACGAGATAACGGAATTCGAAAAACCGTCCCTGTTTTCCCGCAACCAAGGCCGCCGCAGCCGCGCCCGGCGCCTGGGGATGGAAGCTCAAGGGAAAGTTCTTGAAGACCACCCGGATTTTTTGTGGATACGTCTTGGTGAGCGAATCGAGGATAGGAGCGATTTGCGCGCAATAGGGGCATTGCAAATCGGTAAATTCCACGATAGTCAATACCGGATTGGCAGCCCCATCCACAGGTGAGTTACCAATAGGGATTATCTGAGCGGAGGTATCGGGAGGCGGTTGCCATCCCATACGGGTGGCCATGAAATCATTTTTATCCTGCATGCCCTCCAGGAGGGTGATCAAGGCATCTTGCTTGGACTCAATGGTTTGCAAGCGGGCTTCGAGTTTATGGAAATCTTTCTCCGAACCGGCGCAACCGAAAAGGAGGACCGAACAGACCAAAATCAGAAAATGCGGGATACTCAACATATACTCTCCAAGTGTGGAAAAAATTAGGTCGCAGCTTGAATTTACATATCTTTAACTTGGAAGCCACCGTCATTGGTGCGTTTAAAACAGGAGAAAACATGCAGAAGTTGAAATTATCCCCGGTAAATTCCTTGGCCCTGATGGGCGTTGTCGTATCCCTGGGTCTCTCTCTGAGCCACGGAGCGATTTCCTTTGGGGCCGGGTTGAAAGGCGGAGTCAATTTCGGAAATGCCGCGGCTGAAACCGCGAACGGGGATGAAGTAGACATCGAAGCAGGGCGTCTCGGTCTGGCAGCCGGCGGCTTCGTTGAGTTCGGCGTCACCAGCCCCTTCAGCCTGGTGGTGGAAGCTTTGTATACCCAAACCGGCGCGAAAACCGAAATCGCCTCGGTTAACGGCGAAGCTGAGCTCAGTTATTTGGAATTTCCAATTCTAGTCAAAGCAAAATTTGGGAGAAAAGACCTTCACGCCTATGTGTTTGCCGGTCCAAATATCGGGTTCAATCTGACGGCGGAAGCCACATTCGCCGGAGTTACCTTTAACGATGAAGATAATTTCACCTCTATTAATTTTGCCGGTGATATCGGGGTGGGCGCCTCGGCCCAAGTCGCCCCCTTTGTTTTTCTTGTTGCCGACGCCCGCTATTCCCATGGCTTTTCCAACATAATTGATGAATCCTTAGTTTTAAATAATTACATGACCCGCGACATCAAGTTGATGGTCGGCGTGCTCTTCCACCTGACCGAGTAATCCCTCTTTTCCATTGGATTGCATTCCGCTAAATAAATTTTGGGGAATGCAGCCATCCCACTCCCTTCGGCAAAATTTTCCCCCAAATCCTCCGTTTCCCGTTCAGGGAAGGTGTTCGGTTATTTAAACGATTTTTCTCCCTGCGGGAAAGAAATTAGCAATGCTGCGAGATCGGCCAGCATATTATTATCTGCATGAAAAATTGAAACCGGGGGATCCAATGGTTTTTCGAAAATACCCATTTTCGCTTAGCGTAACGGCGATAATTTTCCTATCCGCGCTCCCTTCAATGGCCCAAACCCCGCCTCCGCTTTTCCGTGAGATCGCGCCGCCTGCCCTGGCCAAAATCGCTTCCGCTGAATTTGCAAAGCGGGAAAGCTATGTCGCCATCGATTGGCGCTCCTTGTACAACCCGGTTTCTAAAACCCAGGGTCAGAACTCGCCGGAGGCCATTGCGAAACTTCTCAATCTCAACCTTCTCCCAGACGCGCGCTTCGTCGCCGAGCGCACCCGCTTAACCTGGTATAGCGCCGACCGCTTCACCTGGGTGGGACGCATCGGCCAGGACGTTGTGGTCTTGGCGGTGAACAAAGAAGCCATACATGGAAGCATCCAAGTCGGGGAGCGAGTTTTTGAAATCGAAAGCCTGGCTGGAGGATCCCACCGAATCTTGGAAATGGATCAAGATCGCTACCTTCAAGACGAACTCGACAATCCCGAGGCTTGCGGGGATCAGGAGGCCGCCGCCGAAGATCTGGGCGGGTTTTTAGACGATGCCCCCCCTGCCTCCGATAAGGAAAACATCGTAATTGATGTGATGGTGGTCTATGAAAAGGCCGCCGCCGACAAGATCAGTAACATGGACGTTTATGTCGCAAATCTTATCGAGCTTTCCAACGA
Source organism: Fibrobacteria bacterium (assembly GCA_041746255.1). GTDB lineage: Bacteria > Fibrobacterota > Fibrobacteria > UBA11236 > UBA11236 > JBGTHM01. Next base: position 88,470 of record JBGTHM010000097.1, read on the forward strand.
GATTTACAAAAACAGCGATATCCCGCAAACCGTTCGCCTGGTCCATCACCAACTCGTCAACTCGGGCATTAATGGCAGGGGAAATCTGTCCTGGCTGGGAAAGGATGAGGAAATCAAGCGCCTACGGGACAAATACGGCGCCGATCTGGTGGCCATGATTCTCGAAACCCATGATGCCTGCGGCACAGCCGGCGGAGGCGGTACAAGTATAACGAAGCGTTCATGCGCGGTGGGAAACAAAACCTTCACCCATGAATTGGGCCACAATATGGGGGCCAAGCACGCCTGGGAGCAATTCAATAATCCATCCGGATACAACTATGGCTATATTAATCACACGAAAAGCTGGCGTACCGTGATGTCTTATGCCAAATGCGATAATGGCGGCCGCTGCACCCGCCTGGGATACTTCTCTAATCCGGACGTCAAATACAACGGCGACCCTACAGGTATCAAGGATTCCCGGGACAATGCCCGCATGATCCGATCCCGCTCTCTGGCCATCAGCAAATACCGGGATTCCAAGATCGATATTCCCGTGGCCGTGCATATCGAGGACGGTCCCAGACTCACTTCGGGCTATGCGTTTCGAGGTCTGTCCCCTACCTCTGCAGAATTCAGTCTCGCCAAGGACCAAAACCTGGAGATCTTCCTGGTCTCCCTAAACGGCAGGAAGACCCCGATCGCCAGTCGCCACTTCACCGCCGGCGAGGTCCGGGTGGAATGGAACCACGAGTCGCTCGCGCCCGGCCTCCATTTCCTGAACATCCGTGGAGAAAAGGACTTTTCAGTAAGCAAGATCCCCATGATGAATCCCGCCTACTAGGCTTATGCCCTGTCGAAAAATAACTTTGAGGAATTCAACTTTTTGTCGCCTGTAATCAAATCACAACGAGTCTCGCCATTTTCAACCCGGTCATTTTTCCGGATGCCGATCCATCACCCGGTACGATTGATTTTCCAACTCCAGCGCTTTGCATTACTGAGTCTTACATCCCGGGTAAAGTCATAAGTTACTTTCGTATCGTTTATCTAATGCTAAAACTTGAATCTGATTTTCACCAATGGGAACCTTGAGGCTACCGTAACGCCGCGAAAAATAAGGACTCATGGGAAGCGGAGGATAGCAGGTGAAATGCAAGAGATCCTGAAACAGATACGAGCTACGAAAAAGCAATTCGCGCCCGACGCAGAAGACTGAATAAAATACCAAATACCTGCCGTTATAGACACTAGTGTCTGAAACTCGGTTTTGTGATTCCCGCCAAAAACGCCGTATGGCACCGTACCAATATGCTATAAGAAGTAACGAATTGCGGTTTTTTGCCAGTCGATGCGGAAAAAGTTTTAAAAACCCGCCGAATTCCTTTCACTCTCGTTGGAATTCATGTGAAATATACAGCCGAAATGGGAAAAGGAGCTTATCCTAATTTGTCCGGAGATTGTCCAATCCCGGCCTATAATATTCGGTGAGCGGACCCCACTTCAAAGTCGGGGTTCCTTTAAGTCACCTTTTAAAATTGCTATTTTTTCGGCTCGAAATCCACTTTCTTTTATAAAGGAATCAACATGGCAAACGCTTTCCCAAAATTACACAATGCAGCATGGCCCGGATTAGTTGGTAAAGGTGGCAAGGAACCCGGGGCTGATCCGATTATTTCCCAAGACAAAATGATGGAATTGACCGCCAAGGCCGAAGTGAATGGCGTCAAATTCGATGGTATGGATTTGTTTTTGGCCGCTCCCCATGTTGATTTGGAATCCAGTGATGACGATCTTAAAAAATTGGCGGACAAGTTCGCGTCGAAAAATCTGGCTATCGGTTCACTCGTTGCTCCCATTTGGGGCGGCGGCGGCGCATTCGGTACCGATGAGGACCGGAAAAATTATTTGGACGTCATTAAAAAATCCTGCGCCATCGGTAAAAAATTAAAAGAAATCGGAATCCGTAAGTATGGAATCATCCGTATCGACACCGCCAATAACCCGGCAAACTTCGCCAAAGATCCCGTGGGCAACCAAAAAAGGAATATCGAGACGATTAAAGAAGCCGCAAAAATAGCCGAAAGTTTTGGCGAAAAACTGGCCATCGAAGGCGAAATCTGCTGGGGTGGAATGCATGGCTGGCGTTCGCTGCTCGAGTTGCTGGAAGGCGTGAACATGAAAAATACCGTCGGTATCCAAGCCGATATGGCGCACACCTTGTTGTTCATGCTGGGTTATAATGCGGAAGAAGACGCGCTGGTTCCCAAGGATTTCAATTGGGAAAAGTCAGCCTACGACAAGGGTTATAAGGAACTCACAAACAAACTGAGACCTTGGGTGAAAGACTTCCATGTCGCTCAAAACGACGCCACCGTATTCGGTTCCGGTTCGCACGACAAAACCGGCCGTCACTGCCTGGCGGATGACAAGAACGGCAAGTTGGACATCCCCTACCACGCGGGTTTTTGGCTGCGTGATGAAGCTGGTAACCATATCGACATCAAGCATATGTGTTGGGACGGCTGCATGTTCCCCAACAGCGTGATGGAACTGGAAAGCACCTGGAACAACATTCTCGGAGCTATGTTGAAAATCCGCGAGAAACACGGCTGGAATTAAAAAAATCCGTCAAAGTTCAATACTGAGACCGTCTTTACGGTCTCTTTTTTTGCCCGTTCTGAATGCGGAATGGAAATAAACCTACGAGGACAAGTTAATGCGTTCTTCTAAAAGTATTACCGTTAATGCAAGCATCGAGAAGGTATGGAAAATCCTTTCCACTATTGAGCAGTGGCCTCAGTGGCAAAAGGCTGTTTCAAAAGCAACCGCGCCATCCGAACTCAAAGTAGGAGCCGTGTTTCATTGGACTTCGGGAGGAATGCCGATCGAATCCACCGTCGAAGAGATTGAGGCGCCCAATAAAATTGTGTGGACGGGAAAAACACTTGGAACTAAGGCGTGGCACACTTGGTTGCTAACGGCGAACGGCGGATCAACCACCGTAGAAACATCCGAAACTATGGAAGGGTGGCTTGTCTCGCTTCTCGGATTTTTCGACAAAAATTTTCTGGATAAGGCATTAACTGCAGCGTTAAATGACCTGAAGGTAGCGGCAGGACATATCCCGGTTATATAATCTATTTCCCGATCCTCTGGTCTCAATAAAATGCGTGTGCCTGCAGCCTAAGCTCATTTTGGTTGTCTAGAACTTTGGCCGGAACGGATTGGCGGAAATGGTAATAAGCGCCAACCTGCAGGAACTGGACGGGGAAAATCTCGAAACCGGAGACTACCCGGCTTTGACCATTACGCCTGAAGGCAAATTGTGTGTCCGGATTAAGCCAGTCCAGTCCCAGCCTGAGATTCACACCCTTTGATGCCATCCAATCGATTTCCAGCAAACCGAATTGTTGCCACATCCCGCCACCGTTTCCAGGAGTTCTTTTTGCGTCCAGTTCTCCCAGCAATGCGAATTTTCCAAGGCCGATTCCTCCGAAAATCCCGAACCCGTACACCTGGTCGCTGTCTCCCCATGCTAAAACCCTGTGAGGACCCTCATGCATGCGATAACCCGAGACGCCCATTCTTAACGAATTCACATAAGGAATGCCGTTCCACAGTAAATATGCCAGGGCCGAGGCCTGGAATTCCGCTAGACTGACGACCGTCGCAAAGGGTCCAATCGGTTCCCAACCGGCTTCCACACCCACTCTCGGGGTCGCATAGGTGAATTGGGTGACAAGACGGGTAAATGTCGCGTCGTCATACACTCTCCAACCATAGGGCTGCAACATTTTACCAGCCTTGAGATAGCCGTTAATTTTGGGGGCCTTGGCGAAAAGGAACGCCTCCCGGGACTCGACCGACGGCGCGACTCGCTGATCTAGATAAAGCGAGAAATATTTTCGGATCAATTCCAAATCGACGTAAATATTCCCTTCGGGCATACCAAACCCGGAGGATGAGGGCTCTGACCTTTCGGCAAAGCGGGTTATGCTTTCGAACCGGACATTCGCCCCGGTCTTGATACCCGCAGCAAGCTCCCTTTGGAAGGTGTCATCGGAAACGACTTTTCGGGGAAGCAGGTGTCGGGAGTAAATATATCCGTAATCGTTACGCATGCCTCCCCCGGTAGGGCTGACATGACATTGAGAGCACTTGAATCCATTCTGTACGGCCAAAAAAGGCTCTGCGTCCGCCAAAAGCGGAAACCCCAACACCCAAAATGCGATTCTCCAATGCGGTATAGGGTTGCGCAGCTTCATCGCAACCTCTATTCCACCATGGCTTCTATCCAGCTTTTAATCAAATCGATTCTTGCCTGCAACAGCGGCGGCTGATCCAGAGGCATACGCTCCCCTGCAATTCCGTCACGGCCTTCGATTTTCCAGACGAGATAACTGTTTTCAGGATCACCGGGCACGATTCTTATCCTGTCCGAATTCCCCGAGCTGGGCTGATTGATTGTGGAAGCCAGCACAAATGAAGCCTGCAGGCTCATGCCACTGATATGCCCTTGAATGTGACATTGGGTACATATGGGAGTGAAAATTTCACTTTGTACCTGTCTTCCCAATTGTATGGCCGGATCCGGAAATTGTTCGGCTCCCACCTGAATCCCCTGATCCCTGTTTTTCTCGTCGCTCCCATCACCGGACAAGCAGGATCCCAACAACGCCGCAGAAATGCTCAGCCCCGCCGCAACCGCTGCAAAATCCGGTTCATGGTGACCGGCTAATCCGATTCAAAGTGACCGGCCGATCCGGTTCAAGATGACCGGTTCGGACGATTGACCCGAGGGTGAAAATCCGGTTCAAAGTGACCGGTTTTCGTCCTTCTCAATCCAG
>JBGTHM010000098.1:0-5765 GCA_041746255.1 Fibrobacteria bacterium
AGGTTTCCTGGGCCATACCCTCTACGAAGATGGTCGCTCTGTTCCAAGCGTCATTCATATCCTTCTTTCGCCCTACATTCGGTGTAGCACCGTCCTTTTTCATGTAGATATAGGTTCGGGTATAGGTTTTCCACTCCGAGATGGCGTTGTCGAATATCGTTTTGTCATCGAGGAAAATCCCTACGGCAATCTGACCTTCGAATTGGGATTGCAAAGCGTTGTTTGAAAAACCGCCTGCAGTGGTGTAAGGATAAAGTCTTTCCACAAATGATTTGAATTTCTCGATATCGCCGGCGGACCATCCCGCGGCGGTAAACCGAATGATTTCCGCGGCATTGACATACCATGGCGTCGCCCATGAAGCCACCAGCTTATCGTTGAAGTCGGTATTTTTCTTCCAGGTGGAAGCCCAATCGTTCAATATCTTGATGGACTTATCGGCATGCTTCTTATCGCCGGTGATATACCATTGCAAGGCCTGATTGTACGCAGCCATCCCGTCGTAAACCATGTTATTGCAACCGACATTGGGGTTGTTATGGCTTCCGCATTTCACCTCGGAATAAGCCTTATGGGAATAATTCATGCCGCCCCAATTGTTACTCCTGAGCTTCTCAAAGGCGCTTTTCCAGGGCTCATCGCCGGCGTTCACTTTTTGTTTGATAAAATCAAGCTCCTTGGCCGTATTGAATCCACCCGGATGATTGAAAGTGAAGCCATGACGGCGGAAAAGAAGAAACAAACCCATGTGAGGCGATATAGGAGCAGTCTCATAAATTTCCCGTCCATTTTTAGAAGACCCATACTCCATCCTACTTCCGGCCTTCCGCATCAACTGGCAACCAGCTCTGAATATTGTTCCCAAAGGGTAACAAGTTGACAAATTTGGGGATTTTGTGAGGGGGGTTGGGGGGTGACAGGTCATTTGGCGCAACGTTCGCGGAATGAATAAGGGATGCGAGATACGCGAGGAGGTGAGCGGAGTGGGGCCGGTATGTGCCAGGGGATTTGGGACAGGTTCGTCTCGCCAATTAGTGTAGAAATGGCTGCCGGCGAGTTCAAGCGGCCACTCCTTGTTCTTGTTCCACTTCAATTGTTTGCGCAGGTTTGAATCGGAGATTAATTCCCACCACTTCGGGATTCCGTTTCACAAGGGGACGTCCCTTGGAAAATCGCTCCGGGTGTAATCGGTATGCTTCAGCCCTTACATTCTGTCTTTGGGTTACCACGCTTTCCACATTTCCAAAATGAACCGTCGCAGGGGTCAAAAGACTCAATCCCACATGGCGGTGTTCGTGGTTGTACCACTTGAACCACGGCTCCAGGTACACTACACCTTTCTCCAAGGACTCCACGAATGGAGGGAAACTGGACGAGTACTTCAAGGTTCGGAAATGAGCTTCCGAAAAAGGGTTATCATCAGAAGTCCTGGGTCTCGAAAAGCTCTGCTCCAACCCAAGCAATCGTACTAGCTCTTGCGTCCCGCCGGCTTTCATGGGGCTTCCGCGATCATTATGGATAGTCACCTTTTCACCAGCTGTAAGGTGACGGCCTACCGTCTCTCGAATGAAGCTCTGGGCTCGCCTGGCATTCTCCCTTTCCGCTAACATCCAACCCACCACATATCGGCTAAAGATATCCAGCATGACATACAGAAAGAAATAATTTCCCTTATATGGCCCCGCGATTCGGGTGATATCCCACGTCCACACCTGGTTCGGCGAATTAGCCTCCAGAATAGGTGCCGAACGCTTGATGTGCACGGCTTGTAGCCGGCGTTCCCACACTTGGTTGTCCCGATAAAAAGTACGAATGCTTCACAGATAGATGCCTTCATCGGCAAGGGTAGGGACCACCTCCCAAGGCGTTCTATCTAAAAACCGAGGCTGATTCAGAATTTCGACTATATGTTTACGATGAGCATCCGGAATCCGATTTAACGGTGGAACTCTTCTTGAAGCCGATGGTTGGAATGAGGGCTTCAAAGACCGGTAGAACGTGGAACGGTGAATTCCAATAGCAGCACAGGGTCGTGTCGGCCGACATCCTTCGGATACTAGGGATTGAGCCAGCATCAGGCTGTCTCTCCTTCTTCCTCGGTTTCCCGAAATTCGTCCGGGTACATCTCCGCAATTTTTTTTGAGCGGCGATAATGAGTCGCATCTGACGGTTGTCTTCTTGCAGTCGGTTGTTTTGACGCTGGAGTTTTTCCATCTGCTTGCGGATTTGAGTTGTGGGGTCGGTCTTTCGTCCCCGCTTTTTCTCAGGTAGGCCTTTTGCAATCACTTCCTCCAGTGAATTTTTCCAGGAGGCTATCTGGCTCGCAAAAAGGCCTTCTCGACGCAGGATTTCACCAATCACACCCCGACCTTCGCCGCGGCGTGAATCAATTTCCTGGAGGATGCGGAGCTTGTATTCGGGGGCGAATTTTCGACGGTAGGGCTGCTCTTTGACCCTCTCGGAACGGGGCGCCGGATTGGAATTTTCTTCGGACATCTGGGATCCTTTCTACTCTAAATTTAGAATAGGTTTTGTCCCATTTCTTTCTGGCACATACCGCTTCGTCAGAGCTCGCAAAGGAAGATGATCCCACGGCCTCCCGCTGAACCGCAAAAACCTAATGCATCTCATGGCAAAGTTAAACGGCACGGGCTGGATAAATGCCCCTGCATTTCATCCCCTTATACAGCACCTTGTCGTCCAAATCTGATGTTTCGTCAGGCAAGAAGGGAAGAGGGTATTTGGAGCTAGAGCGCAATGTAGTAGTTTTTGTGGTCCTTTTTGTTTTATCCAAGCTGTAACAAATGTCGTACTGCTGACGGTTCGCAGAAATAATATTCAAATAAAACTCAATATAGTTTGATAAATAGCCTATTTTTGGGAAGTGCAAATGACCACATAAAGGAAAGGATGAACAATATGACGGAATGGAAACGGATAGGACTTGCGGGGGCGATTGCTTCATTGCCACTCTTAGGAGCCGATTTTGAGAAGATGGAGAATCGAATATCTCCTCCTCCCATCGACCCTGAGGTCGTGGTGGACGATGCTCCTGCCCATGAAATTACTCTAGCTGAGTTGGGAAAAAAAATCCATACAAAAAAGGATCTCACTGTCCCAGGAGGGTTTTCGGCATGGGATTTATCAGGGCGCCGGCTTGATTTTCAAGCCCTGATGAAGGAGGAAAGGCTTCTTAAGAACGAGAGGCATGGAAAATTAGACCTCCGACTTTCGCTGGAGCTTGAAGGGGCGGCGGATGATTCATTGTTGCCTGTTGCCATATGGATCGATGAAAGTCCATTTTTCAAATTGGAGGGTTCAGACTTCCGACCCAATGCCAAAGTGCCTTTGTCCAAATGGAGGATGAAAAATGAAGCGATGAAGAGGCGCAAAACCCAATTTTTGAAAAATGAAAGGGTGAAGCTTCAAAATGCACTTATGCAAACTGTACCGAACGGAATGCCTTCGAGCAATGCAGATGATTCCCTGCGTGGCTTTGATCATCTGCCGATCCTTATCGGAAAATTGAGTCCGGAACAGCTTCGTGGACTCAAATATAAAAAGGGCGTAAACAGCATTGAACTCTTGCCGCCCGGCAAAACCGAATATGACCTAATTAAAACCCAGAATGCGCTTAACATTGGTAGTGGATTCCAGAGCTATGACTGGTTCGGCGGGGGTGCGAGGGTTGGCGTATGGCATTCTGACCACGTTGAAGGCACCCCATGTGGAGGACCTGGATACCGAAACTATTTGCCTCAGCTTCCGGGGAATATGATAATTCGCCAATCCCTGTTGGATCTATATGGAACCACTTGCCGAGAGCAGAATATTCACTTGGTTATGATGGTTGGTACAATTGCCAATCGCCGCTCCATTTCGGCCAACGGAACGGGTACTGCTCCACATGTACAAATATTTATAGCAAATCATACCTCTAACAATCTAGGCGAAAGTAAGAATATAGTGGCCCGACTGACTTCCTACGATTGGGCTATTAACAACGGCTTAAGGCTTATGAATCAGTCATGGCATATGACTTCTTTTGGTGCAGGTACATATAATGGGCTGCCTATTGAGGAATTATGGCAGGGTTCTGATTCGTTTTTCGACCGGATTACGGATTATGGCACAATGCACCATAACTTGTTGATGGTTCAAGCCGCCGGTAATAATGGTCAAACAGGTTTGACCTATGTTGTGCATAAGGGTCGAAATAATCTAGTTGTGGGATTCAATAGTTCAAATACAACAATGGACCCTCGGAGTAGCTGGCGCAATCCATCTAATGGTCAGGAATTGCCACATATAGTTGCCTTAACCAATGCAACGCAGGTTTTGGAAGACGTTGCGCCCGATGTAAATCAGATGTACCACTCAGGTTCTAGTATTTCGGCGGCGGCCGTGACGGGCTTTGTGGCGGATATGCATGCGTATGATAAAATTATTCTTCGTGACTGGCCTGAAGCATCAAAAGCAATTGTTCTGGCATCCGCCAAGCCCGTATCGGATGAAACAGGAGCTTGGAATGATTTTAAAGCTGGACTTGGGCAGCCAAATGCGGATGCTGCAAGGAGAGCCACCTATATACCCTGGAGTGAAAATTATTTGAGTTACCCGTGGGCCCTTAGTAATGCGGGCTTCCATTATGGCACGTATAAATACAATGAAACGGGAAGCCGATGGATAGGGATTCATCATAAGGGTGGACCGATAAGATTTGTTTCGGCATGGTCCACGCAGACAAATTCGGATGGATCTGAAAGCCGCTTTTATGACTTTGACCTGGTAGTGATACGAGCGGGAACAAATGTAAGGGTGGGCGGGAGCTATCATTGGGCAAACAGCTTTGAATCGATCCGTTTTACCAATCTGGAAGAAGGCTATTATTGGATTGGGTTTTACCCCTACACCCATAATAGAATTACAAATACGCCCTATTCCCTAGCATGGGTCAACGACTAACAATGACCTGTCGTGCGGGCAGGTTTTGAAAACAATGGATGCCTCGGGAATTTCATCACGAGGCATCTAAGACCAAACTAAGGGTGTCTTTCTTATTCGGGTTGTATAAATATCTTCCTCGCCCTCAAGGGCGAGGATTCCCGAACTTATAGGGCCAGAGACCCCTTTCGTTGTGCAGGTGAATCCAGCTGAGTTCAGCAGCCATTTATGGAACCAATCCTAAACCTGAAAAAAAGCCCACAATGACCAATGATCAGCGACATTTATTTATCCGGTTCGCATTGCATCACCTTAAATGTTACTGGACAAGATCCGTTGCCTCATTTAATTTGCTACCCATTTCGGTATACAAGAGGTGCTCCATGAGAAGAACCGTAGGCGTGAAAAGTCGTCGAGAAATAGTGCGTGCTGTTGGTGAACGGTATCGGGCAGGATCGCGCGAGGCAAAGAGATTGATTTTGAATGAGTTTGTGGAAATATCCGGCTACCATCGCAAGCACGCCATCCGGTTACTACGAACCACCGAAGTTGCAAAACTCCCGTTAGAAAGAAGGCGAATGCGCCGTTATGGCGACGATGTAGAACATGCTCTTTTGATTCTTTGGGAGGCATCCGACAGGTTATGCGGAAAAAGACTAAAGCCCATGATCCCTATGCTGATAATTGCAGAATCCGGTGAAAGTGACCGGGCGATCCGGTTCAAAGTGACCGACAGCCACCCTTGTCATAGCCGGTCACCATGGACCGGATTTCAACCGATTAGAAGTTACTCATTGCCGGTCACTTTGGGTACGGATTTT
>JBGTHM010000099.1:0-93969 GCA_041746255.1 Fibrobacteria bacterium
CCCAAAATCCGTACCCAAAGTGACCGGCAATGAGTAACTTCTAATCGGTTGAAATCCGGTCCATGGTGACCGGCTATGACAAGGGTGGCTGTCGGTCACTTTGAACCGGATCGCCCGGTCACTTTCACCGGATTCTGCAACATTAAATTAATGGTAAATGTTTCCGGTGTCAACATATTTTTTACGTTTAACTTGGCATGAAAAAAACCGGAAAAAAAGCCTCGGATTCATACCACCATGGCGATTTGCGCAACGTTCTGCTTTCCGTCGGCGCCCGGTTGCTGGAAGAGAAAGGCATGGAGGCGTTAAGTTTGCGGGAGTTGGCCAAAGTCGCCGGGGTAAGCCACGCGGCGCCATACCGGCACTTTTCGCATAAAGAGGATTTGTTGGCAGCCTTGGCGGCGCAAGGTTTCGTCAATCTCAGTGAGGCCCTATTACAAGCCAAAAAGGCTTCGGGCCACGACGCCCGCCGCCAATTAACCGCAGGGGGACGCGCTTATGTGAATTTGGCCTTACGTCAGCCTGAGATGACCCGCCTCATGTTTGGAGGTGTTTTTCGGGCGGACCAATGTCCAGAAAAGCTCATTCAATCCGGAGGGCAGGCCTTCCAACATCTGGTGGATATAATCCTATTGGGCCAAAAAAACGGGCAATTTAGACCCGGGAATCCGCTGGAACTCAGCGTCACGGTTTGGTCCACCGTGCATGGCCTGTTCGCCTTGCTGCATTCCGGCGCACTAGGGGAGGTCGCCCAAGATGAAAAACAGAGGGAGAGCCTGCTGCAAACCGTAACTTCGGTGATCGGTGAGGGGCTCAAGCAATAATTACTAACCCGGTAGTTCGAGGGTTTTATTTTTCTTCGGGAATATGGACCCATTGCATTTGCCGGAGGATCCAGGCCTGGCGTGACCGGATATAGGGCGTAGGCCGGGATGGCGACCAGCGTCTGGGATTGGGTAGCACAGCGGCCAGCAGGGCGGCCTGGCTTCGGTTCAGTTTCTGCGCGGAAATTCCGAAAAAATGTTGGGATGCGGCTTCGACGCCGTAAATGCCAGGGCCGAGTTCCGCAATGTTCAAATATATTTCCAGTATCCTTTGCTTGGGCCACATCAATTCCGCCAGCAGGGTGAAATAAACTTCCAAGCCTTTGCGTAGCCAGGTGCTTTGCGGCCACAGGAAAACGTTTTTGGTGGTTTGCTGGGTGATGGTGCTTCCGCCGCGCCGCTTATGGTTTTTACGTTTTCGGGTAATGGCGTCCCGTATGGAATTCCAATCGAAGCCGGCATGCTCGAAAAAGAGTTGGTCTTCAGCCGCTACGAAGGCGCGCAAAGCATGAGGCGATATTGCATCCAAGCGCGTCCAATCCTTGCGGATGCGGGGGAAATCGCCTTTCACGATGTTTTCGCAGCTGCGAATTACCATCAAAGGAGTTAGTGGCGGTGGTACGTATCGCAAAAGGAACGCCCAGCCGAAAGTCCCGGTAATGAAAATGATTAGGAGTAGCCGGATCGCCTTCACAAAGGAAATTTCACACCTGGGGAATTTCCACTTCGTAGCCGGCGAATTTCCGGAGATTGATGACGCCGGTGTCGAAAATCAGGTATTGTCCCTTGATGCCGATAAGGGTTCCACTTACCGAGGGGGTTTTCTCGGGGTTCAGTGATGCAATCTTCACAGGATACTTCAGCACCGGATAGCGGAACGAATGTAATTCCCCGTCCGGCACCTTTTCGCCAGGCAAGGCCTGATTCCATGTGGAAAACAATTCGTCGCGCTTGGCGCGTAAATCCAGGGCGTCGCCTTCTCCCTGCAGCATCTTGCGCCAATTGGTTTTATCCGCCACGAAATTCTTCATGGCCATTTCCACTAATCCCGAATCGCGCCGCGCCTTTACCCGGGCAATGGGTATGGCCTGCACCGCGCCTTGATCCATCCAACGGGTCAGGGTAGTGTGGGAACGGGTGATACCTACCTTGATTCCGGAAGAGTTGGCTAGATATACGGTGTGCTCAATCATGCAATGGGCCTCGCCCCATTTCGGTTCGCGGCAGGTTCCCAAATGGTAATGGCAGGTTTCGGGTTTCATGATGCACATATCGCATTCGGCAAGGCTTTGCATACAGCGGAAACAATAACCCTGGGCGAAGCTGGTGCGCGTGGGGGTATTGCAGGCTATGCAGAAAATCCTACCGGTGAAACGGAGCTCAAGCGAATTGCCCACGAAGGGATTCATATGCAGCAATTCACCGCCGATGGGGAGGTGATATTGCACGGTTTCGCCTTTTTCCGTGCGCATTTTGCGGATAGTGCCTGATTTCATGATACTCCGAAAGCTGATAGGGCATAAATTTACATTTTGCGCAGGAGTCGGGTCGGGAAGGTACGGCGTAGGCCAAGGTGGCCAGCGCATGCATCCAGAATTAGTATTTTTACCCGAAATTAAATCCGGAGTCCGGTCCATGTTGAAATTTTACGGTTATAAGAAATGCTCGACTTGCCGTAAGGCTGAGAATGCCTTGGTAAAATTGGGGCGAGACTATCTCTTCATCGATATCACCGAAAATCCGCCTTCTCAAAATGCTTTGAAAAAAATGGTGGGGCAAAGCGGCGCCGAATTGAAAAAATTCTTCAATACCAGCGGTTTGCAGTACAAAGAGTTGAATATCAAGGATAAGGTCAAAACCCTATCGCAAACCGACATCCTTTCCCTGCTTGCCTCTAACGGACGCCTTCTCAAGCGACCTATTGTCACAGACGGAGTGCATACCACGGTAGGATTCGACGAGACCCAATTCCAAAAGGCCTGGAAATAAGCGCGGCCCACTATGCTGAAAGGGCAGGTCCTGGCTTTTTTGCTGCTTTGTACATCCGCCCCGGTTCAAGGCGCGGAAGGGTCTTCGCTTCAGCTCAATTGGAATCTTGACGCGGGATTGCTCTGGAGCGGGACCGTGGCCCAGGTTTTCGGAAACTATCGCCTGAACACACAAAAACCTGTCGGCAGCGGACCCGTCAGCCGCCACGAACTTCTACCGTGGGATTCCTGGGTTGCGGGGAAATACAGTTCCGAAGCTGCTTTCGCCAGCGACTTGTTGAGTTATGCGGCATTGACGCCGGCCTTAGTGTTCGGAGCCCACACCCTCGCGGGCTCGCTGGCTGCTCCTGAATTGGGAGTAACTTTGCTGGTACTGGGTGAAGCGGCTTTGTTCAACTCGGCCTTCAACCTTTGGACCCGTTCCTTCGGCTTGCACCCTCGTCCTTATGTGTTCGGCGAAGAGGCTCCCCTTTCTTTGCGGGAGCGCCCCGAAGCGGCCGGCTCGTTTTATTCCGGCCACGCCAGCGCCGCCTTCATGACCGCGGTGTTTACAGGCTATGTCCATCAGGTCCGTTTTCCCGATTCCCCTTGGAACAAATGGATTTGGGTCGGAGGAATTGGAACCGCCTCTGCCATCGCCACGTTAAGGGTTTTCGCAGGCAAACATTATCCCTCCGATGTTCTGGCTGGAGCGGCCATGGGTTCATTTTTCGGGTTTTACCTTCCCTGGCTTCATCTGCCGCGAAAACCTCAAAATCGACAAGTCCGTCTTTCCCTGCTGCCCGGTGGCGGCCAACTTTTCACATCTTTTTAGGTTCGATTATTCCAATCCGGTCGGATGGCCTAAATTCCTACTTTTCCCGTTCATGACGACTCTCCCAACCCCGACCAAGCTCAATAAAGCCCTCGATTCCCGCCTTCAGGCCAAACTGCCCCTTGAAGACAGATTGTTCCTGCAAGCCTGCGAGGAAAAGTGGCGCTTTTCTTTTCAGCAATTAAAACAGACGGGAGAGTGGCTGATTGACGTGCGTATGTGGAAAGAGCCCCGGCTTCTGCTTGAAGCCAAAAAGCTGCTGGCCGATTTGGAGGCGTCCCCAAGTGGCGAAGCTGATTCCCTTCCCGCAAACCCGGGACAAATCGGCGAACGCCTTTTTCGACGCATGGCGAAAGTACACGCCGAGTTGGCGGGGGAAGCCAAAGTATACCCCCGCGACGGCGCCCGCGAAGATCTACCCCGTCACACTTTCGTTGACAAGGAATTGAAAGGACGGTTGTTGCGGCTTTGCCCGGCCGCTTCGGAGCGCGCCGTATGCTGTAATCTCAAAACGCTCAGCATCGTGGACAACTGCGCCATGGCCTGCTCTTATTGCGTACTGCAGAACCATTACGACGAAGCCAAAATCGCAGTTCCCACCAACCTCAAGCAAAAGCTCGCCGAGATTCAGCTCCATCCCGACAAACGCTACCGCATCGGCACCGGCGAATATTCCGATTCTCTGCTCTGGGGAAACCGCAACGACATACTCGTTGATCTCTCCGCCTTCGCGGAAAGGCATCCCAACATTATCCTGGAGCTGAAAACCAAATCGGCAAATGTGGATTGGCTTCTCAAAAATCCCGTCCCTCCGAATGTTTGCGCGTCCTGGTCCCTCAACCCGCAAGTCATCATCTCCAACGAAGAGCATAAAACCGCCGGCCTGGAGCGCCGACTAATGGCAGCGAGGGCAGTGGCGGACAAGGGGATAAAGGTGGGCTTCCATTTTCATCCGATGTTTTATTTCTCGGGATGGGAAGATGAATACGAATTTTTGATTAAGAGAGTCGTTTCGCTTTTCCGTCCCGAAGAAGTCCTGTGGGTTTCACTGGGATGCGTTACGATGATGAAGGGGTTCGCCCAAGAGTTGCGGAGCAAATTCCAATCGTCGAAACTTTTGCAAATGCGTACCGAAACCACGCCGGACGGTAAAATCACCTATGCCTTCGATATCCGCGAAGCGCTATACCGTAATGCCCTGCAAGCCCTTTCTCCCTGGAAGGGTCAAGTATTTCAATACCTGTGCATGGAGCATGCTCCTATGTGGAATTCGGTAATGGGATACGACTATCCCAATATGGCAGCCTTCGATGACGTTTTCAACGCCTCGGCATTCGCCAAGATCAAATAAACCGGAATTTCTTAAATCCCGCCACTTGACCAACCTTATAAGGTTATTGATTGGTTGTGACTATAGAAAGAAATCGAAAAGAAATAAAAAATAAGTTGCATTGTTTGGCACACTTATTAATATTCTCGGTGCGATTTCAAATTACCCGTATCAATTCATAAGGAAATACCATGTCGCTCACCTCTCGCGTTATTGTTCCGCTATTTATCATTTTCGCGGCCGCCTTTGCAGTCGGCCATGAATCCACGGTTGTCTATCAAATCAATGCTGGAGGGGCGGCCACGGCAGAGGGTGGAGGATGGGATGTGGACGGGCCCTATACCAACATTGTCGCATCGGGAAGCAAAACCACTACTACGTCTTCGGTAATTGATATGAGTCATCCTTCTGTACCTGTAGGCACGCCTACTTCGGTTTTAAAGACGGAACGGTGGGATTCACCAACGGGAGCGGAAATGCAATGGACCTTTCCCGTGGAGCCGGGAGAATACCAGGTATCTTTGCTTTTCGCGGAAACTTGGACCAAGGGTTTTTACGTAGGTGCCCGTGTCTTCGACGTTTCCATCGAAGGTAACTTGGTGTTGCCAAACTATGACATTTTCGCCGAAGTAGGCGGGAACAAGGCAATTGCCAAAACATTCACCTTCCAAATCACGGACGGAGCCATCAATATCGACTTTCAGCGTGTGGTGCAAAACCCGGCCGTCAAAGCCATTCAGATTCTGCATATTCAGGAGGATGAACACCACGAGCCCCCAGCGCCGGAATTTGAGCCCATTCTCGTCAATGCGGGTGGGCCCGCCATCGCGGCAAGCGAAGCCTGGCTTCTGGATGACGGTACATTTTCTAACGTGGCCGCCTCGGGAAGTAAGGTTTACACCACCACAAATTTAATCAACCTGAGCCATCCTTCCGTTCCAGCCGGAACCCCCGCCTCCATTTTCCAAACGGAGCGATGGGACCCCGTTGCAGGCGCGAAAATGATCTGGAGTTTCCCCGTGCCACCGGGAACATATGAAGTATCTCTCTACTTCGCCGAAATTTATCCTGGCACTTCCACAGTGGGGGCACGGGTATTCAACGTATTCCTCGAAGGAACGATGGTGCTGAATAATTTGGATATTTTTGCCGAAGTGGGCGCCAATAAAGGACTGGTCAAGACCTTCTTGGTGGAATCGGACGATATCCTGAATGTTGAGTTCGCCCATATCGCCAATAACCCCGCGATTAAAGGCTTACGTATCGCACAGGTGTCTTCTCATGTACCGCTTTTCTCCAACCATCAGGATATTGGCCCAGTCGCTATTCCAGGCAGTTACTTGGAGGGCAATCATGCGGCGGTTATAACGGCATCGGGAGCGGATATTTGGGGTGTTTCCGATCAATTCCACTTCGCCTATGGTGAGGAAGCGGGGAATCTGGAGATTGTCGCCAAAGTGGAGTCCATTCAAAATTCGCATATCTGGGCCAAGGGCGGCATTATGTTCCGCAACAGCTTGGCGCCTGGAAGTCGCAATGCCTTTATCGCCGTGACACCTGGAAATGGCGTCACTTTCCAAAGGCGCTTGGCGGATGGAAATATATCCGTTTCCACCAAAACCCCAGCTGTCGCTCCGGAATACATCAAACTCTCGAAAGTCGGCAATACCATCCAAGGTTTTCACTCTGAAAACGGTACGACTTGGTCGCCCGTTGGTCCGGCAGTTGAGATAGCTTTCGATTCTCATTTTTTCGCGGGATTGGCTGTTACCTCACATACCAATGCGGCCCTGACAGAAGTCTCTTTCAGCGAAGTGGCAATTACGCGGGAGACTTCGCCGCCACATGATGACACATACTTGCATGTAGTCATAGACGCACCACCGATTCAATTCGATCAAAATGGAAGCGGATCGGAAGTCGTCCCTTTAAAAGGGGGCGGATCGCATACCCACGAATTCGGTTATGAAATCGCATCCTATGCATGGGAATTCGGTGGAGCGATTGTGTCGACAAATGTCAACGCCGACATCAATATTCCCGTGGGTAGTCATTGGGTCAAGCTCACGATTACCGACAATAAAGTACCGGCGGAAAGCCTTAGCGATTCCCTTTTGGTGACGGTGTCTCCTGCCAATGCCATTCCGGGCTTGCTCGTCAAAGCCTACCCGTCCGCCAATCCCGGTAATCTGCTCACTGGGCCCCTGCCCGCAGCAACCGGAGCCTTTCAAATCGACCAAAGCCAATTAAATGCGGCTACCGGCTTCCAAGAAGGGTACTTAATGCAAATGACGGGGACCTTCCAGGTTACCCAGGCGGCGAGCCATACCTTTACCGCTCTAGGCGGGAGCGGAAACCAGTCGATTTTCATAAATGGAAACTTGGTTACGGGACCCGTGAATCTGGCGGTGGGTTCGCATACGCTGGAAACGCGCTTCGCGGTTTCCGCTGCGACGCAATGGCCCCTCTCCGTGACTATGTCGAATGGTAGCGGAAATCCGGCATTTCTGACGGCTCCGGGTGTATGGCATGACTTATCCAATATGCCTCCCATTCTCACATACCTCACTCCGGACGTAGGAAATTTCACGGGCGGAAATGAAATCACTTTAACCGGCGTCGGATTTTTCCCCACGACCGGGCTAAACGTAAACTGGGGCGGTCAAACCATAAGCACCGCTCAAATGCAGGAGGTTACGCCCACATCACTCATTTTCATCGCCCCCCCGGGAACGAACGGACCCGTTACAGTTACCGTCAATACCGCTAAAGGAGCAAGTAATTCCCGTACCTTCACTTATTCCGGAATGGGGCCGCTGCCCATTCAATTCGCATTCAGTACCCTTACCGGCAGCCCGAACTCTCCCACCACAGGGACTTGGGGTCCGGATGGTAGGCTGTATTTCGGAACGCGGCAAGGCGTAATCCACGCCTTCACTTTAAACGACCAATATCAAGTCGTATCCGAACAGGTCATCGCACCTATTAAGTCTCTACCCAATCCGGAGATACTGGGTATCGCCTTCAGCCCCTTCGATCCCCCTTCTGAATTGAAGATTTATGTCGCCCATTCCAAGCTTTTCGCCGATGGGGGATTTTGCCTTACCGGACAACCGGTTCCCTATTCGGGACAGGTATCGCGGCTGACTGGGCCGGACTTCAATGTCGTAGAGCCCCTTGTCACCAATCTCCCCGTTTCCAATCATGACCACGGCATAAACGGCATGGAATTTGATAATCAGGGAAACTTGCTTATTACGGTAGGCGGCAACACCAATGCCGGTCCGGTTCATTGCAAAATGGGAGAATTACCCGAGCCACCCTTGAGCGCCGCCATAGTCAAGGCCCCGATTTACAAACCTGGGTTTAACGGGAACATCGTCTACGTGGAAAAAGCGACGGGCCTCGTGAACATGGACCAGGCTGACGGTGACTTGGTAACCGTTGCGGAGGGTGTCGATGTATCGGTTTTCAGTTCCGGCCATCGCAACTCATACGACTTGGCTTTGACAATCACCGGGAAATTATACACCACCGATAACGGACCCAACAGCACTTTCGGAACCGCTTACATCGGACCCAATCTTGAAAGCACGAACGGAGTCGGGCATGTGGATGAATTGAACCTGATCTACGAAGGAAGTTATCATGGTCACCCCAATCCCGTACGCGCCGCAGATGATCCGCGTCAATGGTATTACAAGAACCTTACCGATCCATCCATACCGGGACAATTCGATCAGGCCCTGGTGTCCTTTCCTTCGTCGGTGAACGGGTTGGTGGAATATCGTGCGCAAACCCTTAACGGAGCGATGCGCGGTCACTTGCTGGCCCAAAGATATACCGGAAACAAAGAGACTTACCGCATTGTTTTGAATGAAGCGGGTGATCAAGTTACGGCTTTGAGTACTCTGGGCAATATGAACAGCCTCGATGTTTCCACGGGGCCGGGCGGAGTCATTTTCGGATTCAACTATTCCGGTAAAAACGTGCAAATCGCCAAGCCCCTGGAGAGCGTGACGGGAACGCGGGTTTACGACATCTTTCCCTGGCGCGCCGTCACCAACCATCAGGCGCATTTCGAAATCGGGGGGGAGGAATTCGGTACTTTGGCCAATACCGTGGTCACCATCGGTGGACTAGACGCGGAAATCTTATCCGTGACCCCCACGCGTATCAAGGGAAAACTCCCAATCGCGCCGTCGTACCTCGCGGGAGAATTGTTGAATGTTACGGTTATGACTAATGGGATAACCGCCTATTTGCCCAAGGCCTTTCTCTACTTGTCCGAATCCATCGTGCAAACAGCCGAATGGAGCCTGGGACCCAACCTCCCCGTTCCTCTGGGTGAAAACGCCGCCGGAATAATTGGAAACAAACTTTATGTCGTGGGCCAGGTGGACGCGGCTACCCAGGTTTATGATTTGGATGCCCAGGCCTGGCTACCTCCGCAAATGTCCCGTCCCTATCCCGGGCACCATCATCCTTCAGAAGTGTATCAGAATAAACTGTACCTGTTCGGGGGCTTGGCGTCGGGATCCGGAGGTCAAGTGCAGATATTTGACCCGATTACCAATTCGTGGAGTCTCGGTCAACCTATGCCCTGGTCGGGAGGTTCTTCGATTACCGCTTTGCTGGGCGCAAAGGCGCTCGTCTGTGGTGGAATCGTTGGCAATGCTACTACTAATTTATGCGCCATGTACGATTTCCCCACCAATAGCTGGCAAATGAAAGCGTCTATGCCCGCAGGTCGGAATCATGCCGCTGCGGAGACGGACGGAGAAAAAGTTTACGTTTTCGGTGGACGTGGCCCCGGTAGCGGTGACGGGAATTCCGTCGCCAACGGCTTTGCCAATGTACAGGTGTACGATATTGCTGCCAATTCTTGGGAAAACTCGGATGATGCGGGCTCGAATTTGGCCCCTTTGCCCCAAGCCCGCGGAGGCATGGGGACGGCCGTTTACACCGAGGGAGAATTCTATGTCATCGGTGGGGAAACTTCCACGGGAGCCGGCGCAACCGCAGATAAAACCTACGATCGCGTGGATATCTATAATCCCGTTACCAATACCTGGCGCTTGGGCCCTGCCCTACCGGTTGCGGTGCATGGTTCGTACCCGGTTTTGGAAGGTCAAAAAATCTTTATGCCCGGGGGCGGTATCAAAGCCGGATTTAGCCAATCGACGCATTTGCAAATTTTGACCCTGCCGTAAATAACAGAAAAAACCCGCGATCTCCCGAACTCGGCCGCCCGCTTCGGGAGATCGTTTGGTTCGATTTAAGCCCTGGCTAGGCTTGTCGTCCCTCAGGATCGATTTCGTTCTGCCAGGCCAAAATCCCGCCCTTCACGTTAAAGCAATTACCGTAACCCTTGGATTTCAGGAACTCGACGGCGTTGCGGGAACGTGCTCCGGACCGGCAATGGATATAAACGGGCACATCTTTGGGGATTTCGGCGTAGCGCCCCTCAAGTTCGCTGAGGGGAATGAGCGTGGCGGAGAGGTTGATCTCATTGAACTCTTCCTCCTCCCGCACATCGATAAATGCCGCCTCAGGGTTGTTTTCCAGCTTTTCTTTCAGTTCATGCACCGTGATTTCATCTTGCATCGGGGCTCCTTCTTCCAATTTGGCTCCAAATATAGGAAATTGAGTAGGTGGAGGCCGAAAATTGCCACCCCCTAATCCTTGAATTCTGGTCGCTTTTAACTAATTTATTGGCCCGCCGTTCAAAACGGTTGAATTGAAAAGCAACGATAGGGTTATTGCATGACTTCACGTCCCAAAGTCAAAATATCACGCGCCTTGAACCTGGCCTTGACCTCCAAAGCCGCGCGTATCATGGAAAGGCGATCTTTCACTCCCGGCCAGCATGGCTTGGCGCGTAAGAAAAGCCCCTCCACTTATAAATTACAGTTGCTTGAAAAGCAAAGGCTTCGTCAAACTTATTATGTTTCCGAGAAGCAGCTGCGCCATTATTACGAGACCGCCGCGCACTCCCATGAATCAACGGGCGAAGCCTTGCTTCGTCTTTTGGAAACCCGTGCCGATGCCGCGATTTTTCGCCTAGGCTTCGCAAAGACCATTTATGCGGCCCGACAATATATCGGCCACGGCCATTTCAGCATCAACGGCAGACGCATTTTTACCCCCAGCCACAAACTCAAAGTGGGCGATATTATTTCCGTCGTCGAGAAATCCAAGAGCCATCCCCAAATCATAGAGTCGCTTACCAACTCCGCAGGCGTCATGGTTCCGGAATACTACGAAATCAATAAGGTCAAAATGGAAGGCAAGCTCACTGCCAAGCCTTTACGCGACCAGATTCCCGTGAAGCTCGCCGAGCAGCATGTGGTGGAATACTACTCGAAGTAAGCAAGAAGAATTGGCGGGATGCAACAAGCCCGAAGTCATAAATAAGTCACAAAAAATGGTCCGGTTTCGGACCATTTTTTTTTGGCATCACTAATTCCAAATGCCTTGCGATGGTATCCCAAGACCTCCTCGGGTGAGTGTTTGCCCGGAATTTTCCGGCAGGTTATCGCTTAATCCTGAATTCTGGCGGGGAAAAGGGCATGTGAATCAAGCGCTTTCCCGCCACATCGTAATAGATTTGGCCATCCTTATTCACGAGGGTTGATTTCAATCGGGTCCGGCTGATGGCAACGGTATTTGGCTCAAGAAGCAATTCCGGGTGATCCAGATAATAAAACCTGTTTCCCCCGTGGCCCATGGCCAGAATTCGGCCGTCACTGGCCTGGGTGAAGTGGACAATCGGCACCGGAGGCGGGGCGAATTTCTTTTTTTCCGCCATGATGCCGTTCCCGTCCAAACTCGCCACGAAAAACTGCTTTCCCGTATAGTCCGCGTAAAATACCGCCCCGAAGAATTTGGAGTTGGAATTGCTCCGATAAATGATGGGACCGATGATACAGGTGCTGTTCCCTTTGCCCCTTGGATCGGGATGACGCAAGGTGATGGTCGGAGGAGTAATGCCCGTACGGTTGCAATTCTTCAAAGGTGCCGAATATTGAAACATGGTCACCGAATTATCGAAGCACTCCGAGGCTTCAGTAATCGGCCATCCGAAATTCTGTCCTTTTTTAACCAAGGAAATATGGTCCTCGTTCCAACCGCCCACATTGCCTACCCAGATAGCGCCGGTGTGAGGGTCCACCGCCATCTTGAAGTTATTCCGGAAACCATAGGCCCAGATTTCCTTTACCACCTTGGGGTCGGGATCGTCAATGAAGGGATTGTCCTTGGGAATTCCGTAGTTCAAACCGGGATCCGGATTATCCACATCGATTCGAAGCACTGTTCCCAGGATGGTTTGCCGCGATTGGGTATGACGTCCGTCCGAGTTTCCGTCGCCGAAGGCCAGGTAGAGCATTCCGTCTTGCCCAAATACATGGTACATACCATTGTGTCCCGGACCATCCTTGCAACAGAACTCCCGAATAATTTTCCGTGGCTGCCCGGAGTCCCTTTCATGTTTGGCATCGGCTTTGAATTCCGCCAGGACCTGCTTGTAGGTACTGGGATGGCCGTAATTCAGAAATTTCGCCGTGCTGTTGCTGGGAGGATTGTAGTAAAGGAAATAGCGGCTATTCGTCTCGAAATCCGGATGGAAGGCGATGGTATATAAACCTTCCTCATACTTGGTAAAAACGGGTAGTTGCATCCATTCCCAGGATTTACCTGTTTTAGGCTCGTAGTAAACAATTCTGCCCTCCTTCTCCACCACCAGAAAGGATCCGGGTTTGCCCGGGATTTCATGAAAGGAAATCACTTTGCTGAAATTGGTGCTGGACGGGGTGAGATAGGGCTTCAGGGTGACTCCGTCCGGGAGAGCTGCCAACCCGGGGGTTATTGAAAAAGCCAATAAAAAGAAAATTCCCCCTAAGCCAGCGGAAATCGAAAATTTCCGTGAACATTTTTTCACGAACATGGAAGGTACCCCTACTTACACGGCTAATTCCTTCAAAGAAGGCAATTCAACCCGGTTAAACTGCTATGAATTTAAACCAGTAGGGAGGGATTCAAGTCATGCAATAAGCTTATGGGGTGAGTATCCGTACTCTGGAGTGGACGGATACGCCATTATTTTTCTTGTTTCCAGTTCTTCGATTTGCCGAATATCTGGATTTTATACTGCTTGATTTTGAAATTTTCGCGGGTGGCCAATTCGGTCAAAGTCTGCTCCAGTTTACGGCTATGCACTTCACGTACCTGTCCCGTGTCGGTACAGATAAGGTGGACATGCGGCCGCTCCCCGAGAGTGATTTCATAATGCGTATGGCCATGCCCAAAGTCGGATTCGCTTAAAATTCCCACTTCGACCAATTGGTTCAAAGAACGATAAAGAGTCGCCCGCGAAATCTTTTTATTGGATCGCTGAACTTCGAACAGCAGTTCGTCCGCGCTAAAATGCCCAGTCTGGTCGAAAATGAAATGCAGGAGCATCGACCTTTCCTTGGTGAAGAACATCTTGTTCTTCTTCAAGTACTCCGAATAGAGGTTGAGCGCTACCGGGAAAATTTTCTCTTTGTCGGCCATAGGGAAAAAATACTAAAGGCGCGCGGGTTTTCCGGGTGAAGAGGATGGGTTCTCTGCCGAGTCGGTGAATTCGAAGAAAAGCACCCCTTTGCACTTGCCTTTTCGCGAAACCAGGTAATCGTGGAAATCCACGGTGGTTACGGTTTTGGGCTCCAAAGAGCTAGCGTGCCGAAGTTGGGGAGGTTTTCCCCTGTCCGCCACCAGGAATCCCGTATGGGTCACATCCAGGCCCTCAATGTCGGTGACGAAAGCCACTCCTAAAAACGCCTCCCCGATTTTCCAGTTCCGTATCAAGTCGAGCGCTTTTTCATAGGGAAGGAAAGGGATTTCTTCCACAGGATCTTTCGAAGGTCCCGGGATATTCTTCGCAGTATAGAACTTCTTCTTGTGAATGGGTTTGGATAGCACCGTATCGCCCGGCATACGCATGACTTTTACCCGGGAGGCGTTGTTTCTCAGCCAGTCCGCCACGAAAAAATGATTACGGGTGGAATAGGAAACGGTATCGGAGCCATAGCGTAGCGCAATGATGTTCGGCAATAATTGCGGACCACGACGGCTCCGCGCCAAGGCCATCACGGATTCCATATAGGTGACGCAGTCGAAGCGGCTTAAGTCGATCAGAGGATTGGGTTCCAGTTTGGCGAAGCGCCCTTCACCCGTCGGTCCCAGAAAATAGGGACGGCCTTCCAGCGCCTCGGAAAAGTGACGGAGCCTGGCAAAATAGTTTTCCGGGGCATTCTGGGTTGCGAGGAGAACTTGCCCGGTTTGCACGGCTTCGCGTTCCTTGTTGTACCACATCGCTATCCGGGCATAGAGGGAGTCGAGTAAGGCGCTCGCGCGCGCGGCTGGCCCACTGAAATCATTCACGAATAAGGCCACGGCCAGGGTATCGCCGTCGATTCCGAAGGCATAGCCGCTCAACCCTTGGACCGAATTGATGGATCCGGTTTTCATTTTGATGACCTCCAGCGGCCCATAGGGTCGCAGTCTGCTGCCCGTGGCTCCGTCCAGGCCGGGCGATGCCAGGGAGGCTACGTAATCACGGGCCTGCGGATGTTTGGTCATGGCCGCCAGTAACAGCGCCAGGCTACGGGGTTTCACCTGGTTGCGGTCGGAGAGGCCGCAACCGTCAGCCAATAGGAAATGCGTGGAATCGAGGCCCATACGAGCCAGGAATTCTTTTTCGGCGGCAAACCCCGCAACCGCAGTGCCTACCCCTTTCACCTTTTTTCCGAGATGGCGCAGCAACAACTCGGCGTGCAGGTTCTGGCTGCGCTGATTGACCTCTTCCACAGCGTTGATAAGGGGCGCGGTGGTGAAACTGAATTTCCGAATGAAGGTATCCTTGGGGTTATCGACGCCGGACTTGGGGTCTTGCTTGAATGTGATTCCGGCGTCAGCCAAGACGGTTATCAACGCTGCGCGAAAATAGGCAGGCGGATTCCGCACCGGAAGCGTATAACGTTGATCGCCCGCCGACACGCCCAACGTGCCGGTTATGGTAATCAGGCTTTGGGTAGGGTGCTGGATGACGTAAATACGCCGTGCGCGTCCGGCCACGGTTTTGGCTTGGTTGCGTATTTCCACGTATCCGACCTCGGGCTCCACTTTGATGGCTACCGGGCCGCCGCTATTTCCGGGGGATACCACTATGTTAAAGCAATTATCGTTGTAGGATAGCGCGGAAACCTCGGCGCCGTACCAGCTTTCGAAGTGATGGGGTTTCCAACTCTTGGGCCGGTGAGGGTCGGTGAAGAAAGTGTCCGATGCCACAATGGACCCGATGATTTCTTCAATTCCCAAGGCTTTAAGGCTATCGGCCCAGGGCCGGAGCGGAGCCATTTCATCGGGGAAAAAACGTCCGGAAACATTGGGATCTCCGCCGCCTTGAATTACGACCCGGCCCCTGAAGGTCTTTTCGCTTAAGACTCCATTCAGGTGTAGGGTGGTTGTCGGAAAATAATTGCCGGGAAAGGCGTCAAGCGCGGCTGCGGTGGTTATCAACTTAAGACAGGAAGCGGGAGTGAAGAAAGCCGTATCGTTATGCGAGGCTTCAAATCGGTCATGGCGAGTCGAATATACGCTGATGCCGAGCCGGCCATCCACCTTGGAGGACCGGGCAAACTCAAGCAAATCTTTAAGGAGCAGGGGCGAGGCCGCACCCTGATAGCCGAAAACTCCCGGAGCTAGAGAGAGGAGAGCGAAAATTCCCAGGTAATTTTTCATGGAGGTGGGTCCGCCTGCAAGAGTGAGTTAAAATCCAGGAAATAACCGGGGTAGGTTTTAGAAGTGCAGTCCGGGTCTATCAAGGTTACCGGAACGCCACCCAGGCACACTAGCGAAAAGCACATGGCCATGCGATGGTCATCATAAGTTTCGATTACCGCCGGCAGCAATTTTTCCGGGGGATGGATAGTCAGGTAGGAGGAGCCTTCTTCCACCGTAGCTCCCACCTTACGCAATTCCGCAGCCATGGCGGCTATGCGATCGGTTTCCTTTACGCGCCAGTTTCCAATATTGCGAATGGTGGTGGGCCCTTCCGCGAAAAGGGCGGCTATCGCCAAAGTCATGCCGGTATCCGACATGCTGTCCATATCCACGTCCACTCCCCGCAAGGGCGCCCCGGACACCGTAATGGCATCCTCTTGGTATCGGACTTGGGCTCCCATTTGTTCCAATACGCGGGCGAATCCCGCTTCGCCTTGCAAGCTGTTTTTTCCCAGGCCTTCCACTCGGATAATGCCGCGAGCTATGGCTGCCGCAGCGAGAAAATAAGAGGCGGAGGAGGCATCGGCCTCCACGTAAAAATCTCCGACTGAATGATAGGCCTGAGGAGGGCTTAGCCGGAAGACCTGGTAGGAATGCTGCTCCACCTCCACTCCGAATCGACGCATGAGGGCCAGCGTGAGTTTAACATAGGGCTGCGAAACCAATTCGCCTTCGACATGCACCTCGACAGGCTTACGGCAAAAGGGGAGCGCCATTAAGAGTCCCGTCAAAAACTGGCTGGAAATGGAGCCGCGTATCGAGGTACGGCCCCCTTCCAATCCCTGGGCATGGATGGACAAGGGTGGAAACCCAGGTTGGCCCGTATAAGAGATGCGGGTCGCTCCCGCCAAGGGGGTCAGCGCATTTACCAGGTCGCCGATGGGACGCTCGCGCATACGCGGCACTCCATCGAGGAGAAACTCGCCTTTTCCGGCGCAAAGCAGGGCCGAAAGAATTCGCATGGCTGTGCCTGCGTTGCCGACAAAAAGGGATTGGGGGGTCGGAGAATGGATAGGGCCGCCCAAACCGACCACTTTGGCTTCTCCAGAGCTGAATTGCAGAGAGATTCCCAATTGCGCCAATGCCTGGCGCATATAATTGACGTCATCGCTTTCCAGCAGGTTGTGAATCCGAGTGGTTCCATGGGCCAAGGCGGCCAGGGGAAGAACGCGATTGCTTATGCTTTTGGAGCCGGGTGGGCGGATATGACCGTCGATGAAGCGGCTGGGGGGAAGCGTGAGGGTTGCAGCGGAAGCGGAAATCGGCATAGTGTAAAAGTATTAAATTGGCCCATCATCGACCCCGGCTGAATCCATGCCCGGGAATTCGGCTCAAATGTAGTCGCGGTTGCGCAGGCCGCCGCGATTCAAGGTCAACCGGCGATAGGGTAGTGATTCGATGAGTCCGAAATCATGGGTGGCCATCAGCACCGCGGTACCGGAAATATTGATGTACTGGAAGATTTTGACGATTTCGCGCGAGGTGTCGGGATCGAGATTTCCGGTGGGTTCGTCAGCCAGGATGATATAGGGCTCGTTGGCCATGGCCCGGGCGATGGAAACCCGCTGCTGTTCACCGCCGGAGAGTTGATGGGGGAGGTTGCGGGCCTTATGCGAAATCCCCGTCAGTCCCAGTACTTCGTATACCCGCGATTTGATTTTCTTATTGGGATAGCCGCCCACCCGTAATGCGAAGGCCACGTTTTCGAAAACGTTCCGATCGGAGAGCAGCTTGAAATCCTGGAAGACGATACCCAGCCGACGCCGTAATAGTTGGATGCGCGATTGCGGGGTTTCGTGGGAACGGTAAGTGAGGTCGCGGTTGAAGGAGATGAGCACTTCGCCTTTATCGGGACGCTCGTCCATATACATGAGTTTGAGAATGGTGGTTTTTCCCGCGCCGCTGGGTCCGGTGAGAAAGACGTATTCTCCGCGGTCGATGCGGAAATGCACGTCGTCGAGGGCCTTCCAGCTCCGTTCATAAATCTTGGTGACGTGATTGAAGGTAATCATGATTCGGGATGCGATTCTTTCTTTTAAGTCCGGCTTTTCATTCTTATTGCCGCTGAGCCACGAAGTGGGCTCGTTCCGCCGACTCCTTTGCGGGCCTCAGGCCGAAATTGGCATGGCAGCCGAGCATTTTGAAGCCGGTTTTTTCGCAAAGTTCGGACAGCTCTTCCAAAGGATAGATCCTTTGCAGGTGATTTTCCACCTTCCGCCTGTAACGTCCGTCCGCGTCCTCCAGAAAGAAGGTGAAGTCGTTGTGCTGTAGGCGCAGTTCTTCGTCGAATTCGCTTTCACGTACCACGGAGCAGCCAGGCTGCTCATCAAAAAAAGTGGCGAAACGAAAATGCCGCTTCGAATTGGAAATCGTGGTGGCGTCAAAAATAAACAGGCCGCCGGGTTCAAGTTGGCCATGTACCTGCTTGAGCAGGAGCGAGACTTCCTCCTCGTCCAAGAAATAGTTGATGGAATCGTAAATCATGAGGCATAAATCGAAGCCCCCTTTGAAAGGCAGGGCCATGCCGTCCGCAGCGACCAAATCGCGATTGGGGGTGCTTTCGTCCTTACGGGCGATTCGCAGCATGGCGGGGGAGAGGTCACTGACAAGCATACGGGCATTTCGGAAGGGCGGCAGTTGCCGGAAGGGGGCCGTACCCGCTGCAATTTCCAGAATGGATTTCGGTTCAAGCCCGTAATGGCGGCACAGCCGGGCGATGTGGCGGCTCCACCTTTTGTAGTCGACATGGTTCATCAACCAGTCGTAGTGGGGCGCCATATCGGAGTAAAGTGGGGTTTCGCTCATGGTCGGTCCGGGCCTCGGCGTGTCGCCGCGCTTTAGTGAGGCTAAGGCCCGCGATCGGTTGCCTAGTTCTTTCCTGAGTCGTCTTTGGGCAGGGATTCGCCCTCGGTTTTTGTCCGCCCCGAGGCGAGTTCGAAGTTCGCAAGCTTGTTTTCGATATGCACCGTTTCGCGCCAACTTTCCACGAACGAGGAAAGCCTCTGGTTCGCGAAATAGCTTTTGGCGATTTGGCTGATTTGGATCCAGTCTTCCTTAGGACTCAATTTCCGTTCCTCTACTCTTTCATCCAAACGGAAGAGATGGAAGCTGTCGTCGATAAGCACGGGGTCGCTGATACCGCCCAAGGCTAAAGTATCGATTACCGATGCGTAGGCCGGATCCAATTGGCTTTCGGTAAACCAGCCCAGGCTTCCCGACTTGGCCCGGGTTTTGTTGTCGTCGGAAAGTGTTTTGGCCAACTCGGCGAAGCTCGCCTGTTTTTCCGCAACGGTTTTCAGGGAGTCTAGATAGGCGCGTGCACGTACCGTATCTTCTGCCCCGGGTTTAAGCCGGATGAGAATATGCGATGTCCGCACGGAGTTGTCTCTTTTACCCGTAGCCTTGATTACATGAAATCCGAAGCGGGTACGAACCGGCCTCGGTGTATGCTGGCCCAGGGCCAAACTGAAAGCGGTTCTTTCAAAATCGGGATCGAGCGTACCTTTACGGGTATAATCGAGGTCGCCTCCGTCTTTGGCGGAAAAATCCTCGGAGTGTTCCTTGGCCAGTTCGGCGAATTCGGAACCTTTATCGAGCAATTTGATTAGAGAGTCCGCCTTTGCATAGGCCTTGGCCTCAAGTTCTTTTCCGGCGCGGATTTTATGCTGCAAATGCGAAATACGTACGTTGTTACGCTGCACGGGAAGGCTGTCTTTGTACTCCTGGTAGAATTGTTGGACTTGGGCTTGGGAAGGATCGGCGTCCAGAACATATTTCATTTGGACTTTCTGCTTATATGCCTGCTCCCGATACTGTTTCACCAGGCGTTCTTTGAATTCGGACAAGGTCATTCCGCCGGTTTGCTTGAGTAGCAGGGAGAGTTTTTCTTCCCCACCTTGTTGTTGGGCGAGCTTTCCGATATGCTCTTCGACGCGTGGCAGCACCTCTTTATCGGTGACCACGATGGTGGTGTCTTTTTTCGCTCGCAGGAGCAGGACTTTATCATCGATAAGCCGGTCGAGCAGTTCCCGTCGCTGTTCCGCGGGAGGCAGGCTTTGAAATCCCGGTTGGTTTTCAAAAAAAGCTCTTTGTTCCTCCAGGTCCGAAAGCAAAATGATTTCATCGCCGACAACCGCGACAATTCCTTCGATGGGTTCGGCCCGCAAGGAAGCTGAGCCGAGGAGAACGGCCACGAAGGCTGGAAGTAAAGTCGGCAGACGTAGGAAACGTTTTTTCATGAAAAGACTCATTCGGTTGTCTCAGGGTTGTGCGGTGGAGGGCTTTCCTGCGCCGCGGGTGCTGGATACGTATTGACATCGGGTTCACTTAGTCGGGCCGGAGCGGGTTCGACCGGGGTAGGGCGTACCGGCGTCGTTGCCTTGGCCGGCGCGGATTGCGCAGGTTGGGAGGATGGAACCGGCCTAGGAACGGATTGGGTAACCTGTTCGGATTCGAGAAGGGCGGATTCTTCTTGAGGAGGCTCCGCATCCGCAAGAGCTCCGGGAATGCTTTCAACATTCAGGGTGATGGAGGCATTTTGCTTGAGGTCCGCGATCTTGTTTTGCAGCAACTTCTCCCTGCGGTTCATTACCAGGGTGGCGCTGATGTCGTCCCTAGCCTCGTCGAAGGGAATGATATCGCCAGGATCGGCCTTTTCTACCACGCGTAGCAGGTAAACTCCATCCGGACAATTTACCGGCGCTGAGCTCTGATTCGCACGGAGAGGCTGAAGGGCATCAATCAGGCAGGAGGAAATTTCGGAAGGCGCTTTAAACGCAACGAATTCCAGCGATTCGGGAACGGGATCGAGGGAGTGCTCTGCGGCCATGGCCAGAAAATTTTCCGGATTCACTTGCCAACGCAGTCGACGCGCCTCTGCAAGGTCCTTGAAGCGGATATGCGCGAATTTGATGGCGGGCCGTTGTCTCCGGTACTGGTCTTTGTTCATCTCATAATATTGGCTAAGGGTAACGTCATCGGGTTCGTAGCCTTCCGAAGCCGACAAAGCGGAGAAATATTCTTCGATGAGGATTTTGCGCTTCATGCGCTCGATTTTCTTCTGCACCGAACTGTCTTTGTCGAGTTTGTTCTTCAAAGCCTCCTGATAGACGACTTCATCCTCTATCCAGCGTTTGACGAAATCG
Organism: Fibrobacteria bacterium; assembly: GCA_041746255.1. GTDB lineage: Bacteria > Fibrobacterota > Fibrobacteria > UBA11236 > UBA11236 > JBGTHM01. The sequence goes on from JBGTHM010000099.1 coordinate 20,928, forward strand.
AGGTATTGTTCTTTTTTGAGAAGGTGTTCGAATTCAGCCGGGAAGCTATGGCGAATTTCTTCCAGGGTGAGTTCGGTATCACCGACTTCGGCCAGGGTGGTTCCCTTGCTTTGGCTTCGGGAGCAGGACTGCAGGAGTCCGAGCGAAAGTAGGCCCGTCGCGACCAGGATAGGCAAGATTTTTGGCATTATTCCTTTCCTTCTTACGCAGCGACCCGGGGGCGGCGTCAGGTGCAACAATATATAACATTCACGAAAGCTTATACCAGGTCCCGCAAGACTTGATTGGCCTGGGTGATGCGCTCCGCCGGATTGTGCCCCGAAAGCTCCACGACTATCTGCAGGGGCTTTTGGTAGACAAAGCGCATGGGACGCTTGAATTTTGGAACCAATTCGCCCAATGCTTCTTTTTCCGGTTCGAACATCTCCGAAAATTGTAATTGTAAGAGGTTTTTTTGTACCGCGATGCGGCGGAAACCGATTTTCTGTCCCACAATTTTGGCGGACATGGTATGTAAAAGGATGCGAGCGGCAAGGGGCAACTGTCCAAAGCGGTCCGTGAGTTCCCGCTCCATATCGTCCACCTGTGAAAGTTCCGTGCAACGGGCGATTTTCTGGTATAACCCCACCCTTTGGAAGCCATCTTCCACGTATTCCTCCGGTATAAAGGCGTTTTCCGGGAATTCGATTTCAGGGTCGAGAGGGGGAAGCACTTTCGCGCCCTGCATCTCCTTTACAGCATCGCGCAGCATGCGGGTATACATCTCGAAGCCTACGGCGGCGATATGGCCACTTTGTTCCAGGCCCAGAATATTGCCTGCGCCGCGGATTTCGAGGTCGCGCATGGCGATTTGAAAGCCGCTGCCCAGATCGGTGAATTTTTCCAGGGAATAAAGCCGTTTTTTGGCCTCGTCCGTGAATTTGTTGGCATCAGGGGCGATAAGGAGGCAATAAGCCTTGGTGGCGGAGCGGCCCACGCGGCCCCGAAGCTGGTAGAGCTGGGAAAGGCCGAACAGGTCGGCCCGGTTGATGATAATGGTATTGGCGGTGGAGATGTCCAATCCCGATTCCACGATGGCGGTGGATACCAGAACATCATATTCACGGTTGATGAAAGCGGACATCACCTGTTCCAGGTCGACTTCATTCATCTGACCATGGGCCATGCCCACGCGCGCATGCGGTACCAATTCCTCGACGCGCGCCGTGATCTCCGGGAGGTCGGCCACGCGATTATGCACATAGAAAACCTGCCCCCCCCGGGCCAATTCCAATTCTATTGCGTCGCGGACTTGGACGGGATCGGGGAAGATCACCCGGGTATCGATGGGCAGGCGGTTACGCGGAGGCGTGGCGATGATGGACAGGTCGCGCGCGCCGACAAGAGACATATTGAGGGTACGGGGGATGGGCGTGGCCGACATGGATAGTACGTCGACTTGAGTGCGCAGCTCCTTGAGGCGTTCCTTTTGCTTCACTCCGAATTTCTGTTCTTCGTCGATGACGATGAGGCCCAGGTCGTGGAATCGGATGTCCTTGCTGATTAACCTGTGGGTGCCGATGATGATATCGACCTTACCCTCCGACATTTCCTGTACGGTTACCTTCTGGTCCTTGGCGGCTTTGAAGCGGTTGAGATAGTCGATGCGCACCGGCCAGCTGCCAAAGCGCTCGCTGAATCGCTCATAATGCTGGGCAGCCAAAATGGTGGTGGGAGCCAGCATGCAAACTTGCTTTTTATCCATAACGGCCTTAAAGGCGGCACGCATGGCCACTTCGGTCTTACCGAAGCCCACGTCTCCACAGATGAGCCTATCCATGGGTTTGGGCAATTCCATATCCGCCTTGGTGTCGCGCACGGCCGAGGCTTGGTCCGGTGTGAGATCGTATTCGAAGCTTTTCTCAAACTCATCGACCAGGGGACCATCGGGCGAAAAGGCGAAGCCCGGTGCGACGGATCGCCGGGCATAAAGTTCGATGAGCTCCTCGGCCAGTTTGATGACGGCCTTACGGGTTTTTTCCTTGAGCTGATCCCAGGACTTGCCACCCAGCCTGGACAAGCCGGGTTCGTGACCTTCTTTGGACGAGTACTTTTCCAGTTTCCGCAAATCGGTTACCGGCAGTGCCAGTTTGTCGCTGCCCTGGTAATCGAGGAGGATGCAATCCACCTGGTGATCGCCGGCCTGGATGCGCTTGACGCCTACGAATTGCCCGACACCGTAGTCCTGATGCACGACATAGTCGCCGCGGTTCAGCGACTCGAAACTTTGGATGGTGACGCCGCCGCCTTTGTGCTTGCGGGCTTTTACGTTGCGGCTGAACCGATTGAATATCTGGTGGTCGGTGAGGATGGCGATGCCGTCGTCGCGGGAGACGAACCCACAACGCAAATGCCCGACCAGAATACCGGCCACAGGCAGGTCATCGGTGAGCTTCTGAAGCCTTTCCGCCTGACCCGCGCTGGGAGACAGCAGATAAGTGGTAATGCCTTGGCTGTGCAACGTGGAGAGCACTTCTTCCACCTGTTGTAGGCTGCCGCCGCCGCGGGATTGTTCGGTGATATCCAATGTGATGCTGCTTTCGCCCTTCCAACTGATGCGACTGAGGTAGGTACGTGCGACCTGGGCGAGACGTTTTTCGATTTCGGATTGCGAAAAGTAAAGGGAGTCGGGAGGGCATACCCAGCGTTCTTTTCCCCGGGCGTCCTCGAAACCTTCGAGAGCCTGCGACCACAGCGTATCGACAGCTTGCGGAAGCGCCTCGGTTTCTTCCAACATGAGCCGGGGGTCTTTGCCCAGGAAATCGATTAGGGAATAGTTGAGGTCCTTGAAAAACGCCTTTTGCCAATGGATGCCGGTCAAATCGCCTTTGGCCAACAGCTTGTGGTTTTCCGAATCGAAGGCTTTGTCGTCGGCGAAGTCGTCACTATGCCGGAGCAGACCTTCTTCCAAATCTTTACGGCTATAGCAGCATTCATCCAGAGGAAATAAATCCACGCTCTCGATTTCGCGGAGGGATCGCTGGGTGAAGATGTCGAATTCCTTGATGGATTCGATTTCGTCGCCGAACATCACCATGCGGATGGGATTTTCCAGAAGATACGGATAGATGTCGATGATTTCGCCGCGTACGGAAAACTCGCCGATATCCTGCACCGCGTTTTCTTCGGTAAAGCCCATGTGGATTACGGCGTCGCGAAAATCCGCCAGATTTAATTCCTGTCCCTTTTTAAGGTTGAGGATTTCGAGATGCAGGGATTGCGGGCTGCTCAGTTTTTGTAAAAAGGTGGAGACGGTGGCGATGACCACGCTTTTTTTGCCCTTGTACAGGGATTCGAAGCAGCCCAGGCGTTGTTCCAGAATATGGCCGAAGGGGCGGCGCCATTCGTAGGGCTTTAGGTCGAGTCCCGGAAATAACAGCACTTCGTCCTGCTGTAGCCAGGTTTCCAGGTCTTCGGCAAGGGACTCGGCAGATTTGACATCGGCTGCCAGGTAGAGGAGATTTCCCGGGGCTCGCGCGAATTGCCTGGCCACCAGGAGGGATGTGGCGGATCCGGACAAACCCGAAACATGGAAGGGATTTTCGCGGCGCGCTTCAATGGGATCGAATGAGGGGAAGACCCCTGTCTCTAATAAATCGGGAAGAGACTGCATGGAATGAGTTGCTTTCAGGAATCGGCCTTAGGGAGAGGGATATTTTGAAACAGGCCGGAAAAATACAAATTGGGCGGTGACAGGCATCATGAATGAAATCCCTTGTCGGGGGTGGGAAATTAAAAAGGCCAGACCCTTAGGTCTGGCCTTTTATGGGCCAGGAAGGATTCGAACCTTCGACCCACGGCTTAAAAGGCCGCTGCTCTACCGACTGAGCTACTAGCCCGATACCGTTAATGGTTTTAACCTCCAACGGCTCAAGGAATGAGTGGGGAAAGATAATACGGGGGGAAGTATTGGGCAAGGTTTGCAGCGTTTATGGCAGGACTAATAATCCCTTTGGCTGTAGAGGGTGCCTGATTGGCTTTTAAAAACCGTTTAAGTACCTTGTAGCCGTGAAACCCCTTCCTTTTAGGCGTATTTCCATGGGGCCAAGTCGCATGGCAAATAGCAGGGTTATACGTCGGGGTAACCATTTGTGGGCGGCTCCGCACTATTTTTTCGTTCTCGTAGCCTTGGTCGGGAACGCTTTCGCCCAAGATATCGGTTCCCGCACCGGTACCGCCGAATTCCAATACATCGAGTCGATTGTGCACGCCCGGGCTGCGAGTTTGGCCGGCGCCTATACCAGTGTGGCGGAAGGTCCAGAAGCCGTAGGGTACAATGCCGCCGGAGTCGGCCGCACCGCTTACTCGCAAGTAGCGGCCTCCATACGTTACCATTGGCTGGGTATTACCTCGGGGAATGTCACCTACGCTTTTCCCGGCTCCGGCTCTCTGAAATACGCTTTGTCGGGGGCGTATATCAATTACGGAAGTATCGAGGAGATGACCGAAGACGGGCGGGCTACGGGGAATTCCATCATGCCGTCGTCCTTCAATCCCTCCTTTACCGTTGCCGGGGCGGTTTCAGAGCGGGTGCATGTGGGAGGAACCATCAAGGTCTTGCAGGAATATCTGGGTGACTTCGAGGAGTCGCAGACCGGATTGGGTTGGGGGGTGGATTTGGGCTTGCAATTCCAACCCAATCGTAGGAATATCGGGTTGGGCGTGAGCCTCTTGAATGTGGGTACCAAAATTCGCTCCCAGATTACGGGGGGAGAAAAGGGTGGGGCGCTTCCGGCTTCGCTAAAAGCCGGTATGTTCTACTTTTTAGGGAACAGGGCGCATACCCGGCTTACGGTGGATGTTGAAACTCCCTGGCACGATTATCCTTTGGTAAGCGCGGCATTACAGCATCAGTTCAATCCTTATTTGATTGGGAGAGTGGGAGCCCGGGCCAACTACCCGGAGATCCGACACCTGCTTTTGTTGGCGGCCGACCAGAAGCCGGGGGAGTTCAGGGGCGGGAACGCCCTTAAGCTAGCGGGGGGATTTGGTGTGCCGTTTGAGGTGGCGGAGTTGGATTATGCGTTTCAGTTATGGCAGGGAGCGAGTTGGGTGCATGTCTTGGCGGTGCGGGTTCCGCTGCGGTGAGTTGGAGAAAAAGTGAGCGAAAAGAATTCCATCAGCATAATCGATATCCTTCTGATCCTATTGAATCGGAAATGGCTTATTTTCTGGGGCTTGCTGTTCGTTTCGGTTACGGCGGTGATAACGGTTTTATTGCTTCCGAAAACCTATACCGCTACCGCGATTATCCTTCCGTCCAGCCAAAACAATTCTTCTTCGCCTATTGGGTCGCTCATGGGGGACCTCCCAATGGGCGGGTTGCTGAAATCATTCGACCTCTTCAATAAGAATGATAACGCAAAGTTTCTCACAATTCTGGAAAGCCGCCGACTCGCCGAAAAAATGATAGAACGGTTTAATTTAGTGAGTCGTTATGAATTCGATAAACGGAGAAAATATTATTTCGAGCATGTATTAAAAGAGTATTACAAGAATTTCAAGATTTCCGAGGATGGGTTGGAAAACATCAAGATTGTGGTAATGGACGATGAGCCGGACATGGCGGCGGAAATGGCGAACTATGTGGTGAAACTGCTTGACTCCATCAGCTACGATCTGGCCAAGTCGAGCGCGAGCGGTTCCAGAATGTTTTTCGAAGAACGCATCCGGATGATGAACAAAACCTTGGATTCGGTGCATTCTGAATTTGCGCAATTCCAGATCAAGTACAATTTCATTGATATGGATCAACAGGTCAAATCGACCATCGAAGCCCTGGCTGTGGTGGAAGGGGAATTGATGGCGACGGAAATCGAGCATGAAGTACTGGCCAGCCAATTCGGTTCCAGCAATCAACGATTGGATGAGATCAAGAAGAAAAAGCAGGTATTGAAGGCACGCATAGAGAATTATATGAACGAAGGAAGTGGTTCACTTATCCTTCCGCTTAAAAAGACCCCGGAATTAGGGATTAAATACTCGCTTCTTTATCGAGACCTGAAAATCCAACAGACGCTTTATGCATTCCTGCTTCAGATGTATGAGCAGGCGAAGTTCCGGGAAGCGAATGATTCGCCCGTGGTGACGGTTTTGGAGTGGGCTCAGGCGCCGGATAGGCAGTCCAAGCCGAAGCGTATGGTGCTCTGTATCCTGGCCTTTTTCATCGGGCTTACGGGATTATCGACATATGTGCTGGGGGAGCATTGGCTCAAGAGACACCGGGCATCGGAAACCGAGACTTATAAGAAGCTCGCCCAACTGGCCGGGCATTTCAAATTTTGGAAATGAAGAAGTGCAATTTGCGCCGAATCCACCCGATCCCGATTTGTACGATCTGGGTATCATCATTGTCAATTACAATACCCAAAATCTCGTCGAGGAATGCCTGGAAAGTATTTACCGGCACCTACTTGGAAAGCTTTCATTTGAAATCATAGTAGTGGACAATAATTCGCAGGACGGCAGTCCCGACTTTCTCCGAAGTTATTCCGAAGGGAAGCCGGAATTAAAATTGGTGTTCTCTTCAAAAAATCAGGGATTCGCGAAAGGGAATAACCTCGGACTCGAAAAGGTCAGGTCCCGATATATCCTTCTGTTGAATAGCGATGCATTCCTTATCGACGGTTCGCTAGTGCAGGCGATGGATTTCCTCGACAGCAATCCAAATGTATTTGGATGCGGCTGCCGGCTTCTGAATAGGGATGGTACGGTGGGTGTTTCCTATGGGGACTTTCCAAAAATCTTTACCGTTCTTAGGGAGATTTCGCGAAATCGGTTTAACAGCCTTAGAGCAAGGACCCCAACTCCAGGCGAGGCAGGTCATACGATCGATTCCCCTTGTGGTGCATTTTTCCTAATCAATGGGAAATTGTTACATCAGGTAGGGCCCATGGATGATGGATTCTTCATGTATTTTGAAGAGACCGATTTGGCATTGCGTGCAAAAAAAGCAGGATACGGGATGCATTATTTGCCTCATGTAAACGCGGTGCATCTCGGAGGCGGAAGTTCCAGCGGTCATGCTGTCGGTCCGTTGACGGAAGTCTTCTATAGGAGCTGGCGGCGTTATCTTTTAAAGCATTCCGGCAATATCCAGTCTTGCTTAATGAAATGGACTCTCTCAGTCTTTTTTAAGTTAAAATTCGTGATTTGCCTATTGCGAAAAAGGAAGGCTCATGCGGCCTACTTCAGCGGACATGCGAGAGCCGTAGCGGCAGCCTGGAATGATCGTGAGATCAAGAATATGGCGGAAGGTCCGATTCCAGGTAATTGAGGGTAAATGCGAGTACTTCCCTCCTTAAAAAAAAATTACATCCTAACTCTCTTTTCTTCGTTCCTCAATTTTGGATACCCCCTGATAACCCTTGCTTTCCTGGCACGGATTGTGGGCGCGGAAAATCTCGGGAAGTTCTATTTCGCCAATGCGCTTGTAGCCTATTTCCTGCTGGGCGCGAGTTTGGGTATCCCGATTTATGGTTCTCGGGAAATTGCCAAGACTCGAGCTAATCTGGAAGCCGCTGCCGGTTTGTTTAGTGAATTATTTCTAATAAATCTTTGCTCTTCGTTGCTGGCATTCGCAACTTTGGCCTTGGCTGCTATTTACATTCCGCAACTTAGCGACCATTCCACGGTAATTTTAATTTTATCCATAATGTTGATTTCAAATATCTTTTCCGTTGATTTTGCATTTCATGGCATCGAGAATTACGCGAATCCCGCCTTTCGTGCTTTCATCACTAAATCAGTTTCCCTGCTGCTGATTTTTTTATTGGTGGGAAATCCGGATGATTATCTGATCTATGCGGGAATCGTTGTGATAGCCCATTTTGGTTATAATCTCCACGGATTTTTTTCGCTCCCATTTCGCATGAAGCTGCGTGGGCTTAATTTGGGCAGGCATTTCAAACGTATTTTAGTCGTATTCGGCTTGGCTCTGACAATCAACACCTATTTCAATCTTGATAGCGTGATGCTGGGTTTGATGTCCCACCCAGAAAGTGTCGCGTTGTACAATGTGGCCGTTAAAACAAATAAGGTAGTGGTGATGTTACTTTTGGGAATCGGCGCAGTTGTTGTTCCGCGGGTTTCCTTCTACTTGAAGAGCGGAATGGAACGGGAATTCGCCGCACTATCGCAAAAGTCTGTCGGATTAACTTATTTTGTCGCCTTACCGTCAATGGCCGGTATTTTTGTATTGGCTCCGGCGATCGTTCAGGTAGTGTTTGGCGAAGAATTCGCGCAATCAACACTAACAATGCGAATTTGCGCACCGCTCATAATTTTGGTCGGGCTGACAAGCTTTTTAAGTGTTCAAGTCTTATTTCCCATTGGACGTGAAAAAGCCATATTGTATTCCGCCCTTGTTGCGGCAATTTCCAATTTGGGGCTCAATCTGATTTTGATCCCTAAATACGCTAATAATGGCGCCGCAATCGCCACGGTTATAACGGAATTGATCGTGCTTCTTTTATTATTGCGGGTAGTTTCAAAGCTAAACCTGCCCTTCACACTGTTTGGCCGGCAGGCGCTACGTTATTTTTTAGCCACAACTTTAATGGTCGGCGCTGTCCTGGGATGCGAGTATGCGCTCCCGGCAGGTCTTTTTTCGCTGGGAATATGTATTTCTGTCGGAATAGCCACTTACTTGGCGATTCTTCATCTTGCCAGAGACGATATTATGTTGGAGGTTATCGCGGTGATAAAACGAAAAATTGTTGCGTAACAACCTAAGTTTCCGCGCCGGATTTTATCAGTAAACCCTGACCACTGGGCAGATAGGCGATAGTTACTCCAAGTTCATCCGCAACCGAGGACATGGCTAGTCTTTGTGGTTCGAATCCCGAATATGCGAAGTCGTCAAGTAATATATGAGCTCCAGGCGAAAGTTTCGGCCAGAAAAAACGGAGGGCGGCCACTTCGGGAAGGGCGCAGTTCAAATCGATATGGAGAAAGGCCACGCTTGATGCAGGAACCGAGTCCAGGATATCTGGAATCACTCCCTTAATAACGATTGCCTTCTTCCATTCAGCGAAATTGCGTTTTACCTCCTCAAATGTATAGTCCAGGCCTCCCAAAGACCGAAGCTTGTCGAAAAATTCCTTGCGGCCATCTTCAATTTCCTGGGTATTCAATTGGGAAAGTACTGGCCCCGTGAAAGTATCTATCAGGTAAAACCTTTTGTCGATAGAATTCCAGTCGAGGTATTGCATAATCGACGATGCCATGAAGCCGACATTAGTACCACATTCGACAAAATCACCAGGAATTTTTGAGGCATTTACGGCGCACCATATTCCAATATGGATTCGCCATTCATGCATGGGGTCATTCCCACGAGTGGTTTGGAGCCCCCTTTCGTAAGCCTGCCGAAATCTGCGATCAGTTCGGAATGCATCGCTATGATAAGTAAATAGGCCATCCTGATCGTAATTGGAGCGAAAAGGCATTACCCGAATGCCTTTACTTTTGAGGTAAGTTTTGATCAATTTCCGGAATGAATTCAATCGGGCTCCCGTACTGGATAATACGGCTAAAATAGACGTATTCGTTTAAAGGTAATGGCCATCATTAAGAGGTTAAGATAAATGTACCAGAACTCCCAAAGGGGCACATGGTAGCTCAAAAGGATTATTCCGACAATTATACCCCAGATGCCCAGAAGAAATACGGACGGTTGCCTGATGAAATTCTGATAAAAAATCGATAGGAAAATACCTCCAAACAGGGACAGGAGGAATACGCCGGTGATTCCAAAATCCTTGTATAAATGCCAGACGTAAATGGTGGTATTCAATCCTTTTACGAGTTGAATAGACTCGTTCATAATGGTGTCAAAGCCGTAACCGAGGTCCAGCGTACCCTCCAGGCGGGTAAGGTACAACGGGGCACGAAACAATCCTACGCCGTATTGAAATGGATAGTAATTGTCTCCTTCCACAAATTTCCTGACGGCAAAGTCGAAGTTCCAGAAATTATTTGCCACGTAGGCGTAAATGTTCGAGGCCCACGCGATATTTTTCGGAAGTTTTATTTTAACCATTTCATTAAACGTGCCCACGGCATCCAGGTTGGCGCGTACGAAGAAAGCGGCCAGGAAAAGGATAAGCAATACAAGGAAGCCGGAAACGATATGTTTGAGGTTCAAATTTTTAGACGCGTAGTGGTAAATTACGACAAAGAAAATGATGAACCGAAACAAATCGAAGCGTGTCACCAAGGTAAGGAATAGCAGAAGCGTCAGCGTGAATGCGAATATACAGGTTCGTTTTTTCACCTTGGAAATTCGACCCAAGAATAATATTTGCGCTGCTATCATCATGCTTATAGGGCCAAAGAATAATCCATGGCTGGTTGGCCCGGTTGCCAGAAAAAAACGGATTCGAGACTTATCTGGGTTACTTGAAAACATGGGGATTTCCCCGGTAATCGCATAGGATACGAGAAAGCTTATGATGAATATGGAAAAGGAAACGAAAAAGACCCTGTAAACCCAGGTCCAATCGACTGTCTCCGCATCGGCGTGCAGCCGATCCTTTAATTCTTTAAAACTAAACGTCCAGCCGGTATTTTGGGCCGAAGCAACCAGAGATCCGGCTATGTTGCCGAATAGGAACATTCCTGTCGCCCCATAGAATAATATTGAAGAGGTTGTCGACCATGGAGTTTGCAACCTGCTGAGGTTGAGGGAGTATACAACCAAGAGCAGAGAATAGACGCCAAGGTATATGCGTGAAGGCGAGACCAGATCCTGTCTAAGGTAAATCGCACTAAAAATGACTATTAATAGTATGGATAAGTATACCAGGGTCATAATTAATTGTGAAAATACATCGGGTGAAAGTTCATCGGGGGGACGGCGGGATTATTCCAGTAGTTAGTAGATTTTTGGCATATGCAAGTATACCTGGAAAAGGCGTATATTTTCGGATTACATTTGGGAAACCGCCCCGAAAAGATACAAATTCTGCATATAATAGACAAAATCGGATTATGAGCCAGGTATAGACGTTTGAAGCAGATGATCGGGATGGCCAAAACGCGAGGGTGTAAAAAGTTCCAATCCTCAAGGCGGAATCAGTAGGATTAAGGAACCTTGAGGGTTTTCACACGACTATCCAATTTGATTACGAAGATTTCAAATCCGTTCTACTCAACGTTTTGGGACCCATTCCTGGCTCGCTACTATCTTGATTTGATGCAATAAAGCTTAGCCGAAAAAAGAAATTCCATTTAAAACAACTTGGACATCTACCTTATTCGACTAATGAATAATTGAGTTTACCAATTGAATGTAACGAATCTCCGAATTCACCTATATCCAATTTTCTCCGATTTTTATCGTAGATTCCGCTACTATTGATGGATAAAATCAATTCTCTGGGTAGAGTCATGCCGAGGGTATGGAGGAAAGTCAGGGATGCGCAATTGTCTACATCGGAGTAACGACTCTGCATGTTTACATATGCTCCGGGATACATATTTGAGTCCAGATACATCATCGAAATCGGACCATCATAGCCGTATAGGGATGGACTGTCGATATAAATTTTTTCAGAAAAGCATATTTTTAAGGTGTCTCCAAGGCCGATTTCTGAATTTGGCCCAGGGGAAACGGAGAAAATCGACAACTGTGATTTTTTTCCTTCTTCGGGAGAGGTTTCGCAACCAACAAGTGCAAGTACAAGTACAAGGAACGAAATAGCTAATAACCTGTTTTTACCGTTCATATTTTTTCCGATTAGCGTGAAGGATTACAAATTATGGCAAACTTGTACCTTTGTCAATACCATTAAATATGATGCTTTTTCCAATCGGAGGGGATTTTCTGCCGAGTTCTGGTTCGAATGCAAACTACTTCCCCGACTGGATTAAGGGTATGGAAGTATCTATCCTAAAAAAACCAAAACGAGACAATGAAGGCTTAATGAACAAAGCCAGCTTGTCTGATGACAGTTAGGGTGTTATTTTACTTATTTTGAGGAAAATTCCAGAGATATGGAAATCCCCCCCGGCTTTGGATGGCTTAAGGCAGTGAGTGCGGCCTGGGCCTTCTACCTCTATAATCATGTTGTAACCAAGCTTCCCTTTTATAACCTCAGGCGCATATACCTGACCCGTGTCCTGAGCATGTCGATACACCCTACTGTCGCGGTGCATATGGGCTGTTTTTTCACTGGGAGGCTGGTCAAGATTGGAGCCGGAACAGTTCTGAACCGTGGCTGTTATGTGGATGGCCGTGCGGGAATGGAAATCGGCGAGAATGTCAGTATCTCTCCCTATACCTACCTACTCTCCCTTTCCCATGACCCCCAATCTCCCGTCTTCTCCACCGTCGCAAAACCCGTCCGCATCGGTTCCTTTGTCTGGATTGGAGCGCGGGGCATGGTACTCCCCGGATCGAATATCGGTGAGGGTGCCGTAATCGGTGCCGGTTCCGTGGTTACTTGCGACATCGAACCCTACGCAATCGCCGTAGGTGCCCCGGCCAAGAAAGTAGGCGAAAGAAATCGCGGCTTGAACTATTCTTTGGGCTATTTTCCCCTGCTGGATACGGACATTTTGCTCCCGTGAAAATCCTGTTCATTTCCTCCATGTTTTTGTTCCGTGAGAGTCGATTCGGGGGGGCTAAGCGACTTTATTATCTGGCTAAGGAATTGGAGAAACGAGCGGAGTTGCATGTATTATGCCTGGATGTTTGTCACGAAAGCGAGGCGGCAGCGTGTTTTGGGCCCGAATTTGCAAACTTATACTCAATTCCCCTCGATTTTAATGAAAAGAATGGTTTTTTCTCCCTCAGCCTTCCCATAAATCTTTCACCAAAATTAGACAAAGTCAAAGCAACATGGTTTCCATACGTCGATACCTCTTTCGATGCCGTAGTATTGGCCTATCCCGCAGCTTTGTCTTTCCTGGAAAAGGGATTGGTTAAATTGCCTGCGAATAGGTTGTATATCGAAGACGACCTGCCTTTGGAAACTTATCGGAAGGATTTCGCTTCCGGAAATCCGCTTCCGAAACGGATTTATAAATACCTTCGGTACCTTCAATTGTACGCCTACTATCGTAAACGGCTTCGAGAGGTGCGGACGTTCGTGGCTATTTCCCGGGAAGAGGAGCAAATTGTCAAAAAGGATTTCCCCGGCATCAAAACAATCGTGATGAAATATGGGTTACCAAAATCGGAGATTCCCGAACGGATGAAAAACGCGAAGAGAGCCAGGCTCGGTTTCATCGGGAATTTCCAGCACCCACCGAATCTGGACGCCATGCTTTGGTTGCTCGAATCATTATTCCCTTATCTGCACCGCAACCATCCAAACCTTAGTTTAATCATCGCCGGTCGCTATATACCCGAGCATTTGATTCAGCATCATGCGGTTCGGGATGGGGTTGAGTTTATGGAAAGCCCCGAATCCCTGAACATTTTTTACGATAACATCGGAATTTTTATCAACCCCATCCGGACGGGTCGTGGAATGCGCACCAAAGTGGTCGAGGCCGCTGCATATGGCAAGCCCATCGTTTCCACCGTATTAGGCGCGGAGGGTATGGAAGACCTTCGCATCCGTAAAGTGGACAATGAGGTCGGAATATTAGCGGAGGTGGAAAAATTACAGGACCCCAATGAATGGGAAAATGATTCCGATTTTAATTACCACCGTATCCGAGAGTTTTATACCCAAGAAGCAATGGCGGATTCCCTTTGGCGCGGGATTGAACCCGATTTTCCGAATCGGCAGTGAAACGGCTTCAGAATTTGCGTACGGTCGGAATGTATTTTTAGCGATTCGAAATAGCCTATGCCAGCAGTCGTATCGATCATCATCGTAACTTGGAATACCCGGGATCTCACTCTGGCCGCGGTGGAATCCGTGATCAAGCATGAGGTATCCGTACCTTATGAAATTTTGGTAGTGGATAACGCCTCCAGCGATGGGACGGCGGACTTGTTGCGTTCCCGCTACCCCGATGTCCGGGTGCTGGAAAATCGGGAGAATGTGGGTTTTGCAAACGCGAATAATATCGGCGTCAAGGCGGCGAACGGTGAGTTCGTGCTTTTGCTGAATAGCGATGCCTACTTAATCGAGGAGATATTGCCGGAATGTCTGAGCCTTTTTCAACGAATGCCAGGGGCTGGAATTCTCGCCCTTCGCTTGAACAACAGCGATGGCTCTCTGCAACCGGGAGTATTTCGATTTCCCACGCTCTTTTCGGCATTCACAGAAATTTTCCATACGACATCGGGAATAACCCGAGATATGACTCGTTTTCAATTAAACTTGGACAAGGCCCTTAACCGAGTGGATTGGGCGACGGGCGCATTTTTGATGGTCCGGAAAACAGATTATTTGCGTGTCGGGGGAATGGATGAATCCATTTTCATGTATGCGGAAGACATTGATTTCTGCCGTAGAAGCCTTTCTCAAGGAATACCCTGCTTCTATGCCCCAGGAAAAAGCCTTGTGCATTTAGGCGGAGGCAGCCAGGGAAAATCAATCCAACAGACGTTGTTACTGACTGATAACGGGAGGATGGCTTATTGGAAAAAGTGGCATGGTCCTTTTTCTTCTTTGCTATTACGGAAAAATTTTATACTGCGGTCTTTGATTCGAGGAATAGTCCTGGTTGGATACAGTCAACTTCAACGGAATCCACTGGTGGAACTCAAAGGCAAGGCGCATTTGCGACATGCGTTATACTTGTTAAGGCATTTGCATGGATAAGATTCTTTTCGATGGCCGATGGATTTTGCCAGAGCGTACGGGAGTGGGAAATTTCGCCCTGAACTTGATTCGTGCTTTAGGCGATACGGGCAGACCTATCGGGGTCGTTCTCAGCAAGAATGCGCCGTCCTTCGCACTACCCGAAAACGTAACGGTATTTCACACCGGAGTCGATATTCGGAATCATCCGCTGACGGAGTTGTTCGAACAGGTTTGGATTCCCTGGTTGTGTTATCGTTTCGGGTATACGCGATTTGTATCTCTGGAAGGAAGGGCGCCGATTTTTCACCCGGGAATCAGGACTTTTCCGTTTATTTATGATATTTCTTTTTTGCAGGTCAAAGGATCGTATGGTTTTAAATACAGACTATTTCTTTTCGCCAATTTGGTGATCAGTCGACTTTTCGCCACCCGCATCTTAACCATTTCCAAGTCGGTACGTCGCGAGATAGGCAGTGCGGTAAGAATTCACCCGGGGAAAATCGCGATTATCACTCCGTCCCACAGCAACTTGGAATTGGAGATTCGTCCAGACGGTGTGGATGGGAAAACACCGTTCTTCCTTGGCATTGGTTTTACCAACCCAAGGAAGAACCTAGAGCCATTGATTCGCGCATTTAATCGAGTGTATATCGAGAATCCAAATGTCGCATTGATGTTGACCGGAGATAAAGGATTCATTGAGGGTTATGCCGGGGAATTACCGGGTATTCGAAACTTAGGATTTGTAAAGGATTCCGAATTGGCATGGCTTTACCGGAATGCTACCGCATTGGTATTTCCTTCCTTGAACGAAGGGTTTGGAATTCCCTTGCTGGATGCCATGCGCTTCAAATGCCCAATTATATGTTCCGATATTGCCGTATTTCGAGAGGTAGCCGGTGATTATGCGGATTATTTTAATCCGGCGTCTCCGGCGGACATTTCCGATAAAATGGAATCCATACTGAAATCACATACGGTAAATCATCGCTCTTCATCGAACGCTCTCCGGTTCTCCTGGGAAGTTTCCGCTGAAAAATTGCTTGCGTTTGTCGAAACACTTAACGTTGAGGAATAACCATGGGTCTGGAAATTAATATCAATCGGGAAAATTATCCCGATTTCCGTGCATACCTTGGTGAGCAAGAATACCGGCTTTTAAAGGATGTGATTGCGAGCTTGATTGAGAAAAATTGCATTCGGAAGGAGAATTTACTTGATTTAGCCTGTTGGGATGGCGAGTCAACCCGGTATTACGGTGACCGGCTTGGGATTAAAGATTTACATGGCATTGACTTTTTCGAAGAACAAATCGAAAAAGCGAAAGGCCGGGGCGTGAAGGTGCTGAAATGCGATTTGGAAGCGGAAATCTTTCCCATTGATGATGCCGTTTTCGATATAGTGGTTGCCAACCAAATTTTTGAGCATTTGAAGCAAATTTACAGGCCCTTATCGGAAATCCACCGGGTGTTAAGGCCTGGTGGACATCTCCTATTCAGTGTGCCCAATCTATCCGCATTGCATTGCCGATTGCAACTGCTATTGGGAATTCAGCCGAGTACCATCAAATTATTCGATGCTCATGTTCGCGGATTCACTCCATCCGCCACCCGGGATTTTCTGACCTTGAATAACCTGTTCGAAGTGGTGGAATACCGTGGATCGGGATTTTATCCTTTCCCGCCGCCCTTGTCGAAGCGGTTGTCCGCGCTATTTCCCCGATTCGCGGTGTATCAAGTCTATCTACTGCGAAAAACCAACAGTAAGGGGAAAACCTGGCAACAGGAAATCGCGGAAAAGCCCTTGCAGACGACTTATTGACGATAGGCGGAGAGAGTTTCCCGAGCGGTGCCTTCCCAGGAAAAGCGGGCGCAATTCCTATATCCTTTGTCTACTATCGCGGAAAATTCCAGTGAGCCTCGGTGGCATCGAGACATTAAGTCCGTCAAGCCGTCCAAGTCTCCATTTTCAAAATAGAGGCATCCCGATCCCCCGATTTCGGTTAAGCTGGAATTAGCCGCGGAAATAACGGGACAACCTTGGGATTGGGCTTCTAGAATGGGAAACCCGAACCCTTCATATAAGGACGGGTAGATCAGTGCGGCGGCTTGTCGGTAAAGTAGCCGAAGTTCATCATCTGAAAGGTACCCTTTGAAGGTCACATGTTTTTCCATACCCAAGTGAGCAATTAAAGGGGCTAGATGGGATTGTTTCCAGCCTTTTGCACCGACAATATCCAAATTCTGGGCTATCCCGTATTT
The DNA here is from genome assembly GCA_041746255.1 of Fibrobacteria bacterium. Taxonomy (GTDB): domain Bacteria; phylum Fibrobacterota; class Fibrobacteria; order UBA11236; family UBA11236; genus JBGTHM01. The sequence goes on from JBGTHM010000099.1 coordinate 37,936, forward strand.
TTCTTTGAGTCGATGCAAAGCCCTGATGGCCAGTTCCAGATTTTTACCGGGTTCCAAAGTTCCGACTGCCAGAAAATTTCCTCGTTCCGTCGATTCAGGTTCCCTGGAAATAACAAATTTGCACGCGAGGTGCACGACGCGGGATTTACCCCGTGCCGATGGATAATGCGACTGCAAGTCGCGCATGGTATTCATGGAATCGCACAGGATGGTTATGGGTTTTCTGCAAGAGAGGCTTATTCCCAAACCGAGGTAGATTCGTTTGAGAAGTCCGAATCGGGCGGGTAAAACTTTATGGCATAAGTCATGTATGGTCACGACTTGCCTTTTACGGGAAAAAAGGATAGCGACATTTCCCACCGAATGCACCACCTCGAAACGCCATAGGAAAAATGGAAGAATGACTTGGGAGATTGCTACTTTTCCCAATATTGATTTAACGGGAAAGTGCTTGATGCGCACCTTTTCAGGCAAAGGGGTCAAAGAGGCCGCGGCTGTCGAATTGGTAAAAATGGTGATCGATTGAATCTCCGGATTTTCAGCCAGCGCCAGGGTTAACATTCGGGTGTAATATCCGATCCCGGCTAGGTTTGCCGGAAGGGTCAATGCATTCAAGGCAATGCGCATGGTCAGTCGACAAAATTTAAAAGGGTGTGATTGAAATGCTGAGTAGGCTCGGAAAGCTCCTTAAGCCCAAAAACCTTTGGCTCCTGACGGGAGCGAAAAAGGGATTTTGCCCCGTGTGCCGACGGTCCACTTTGTTCGTCTTTCCGGATCCTCCGGCAACTGTCAGAAATCATGCCATGTGCGTGTTTTGTCGAAGCGCTTCCCGGAATCGTCATCTCGCCAAATGCATTTTGGACGAATTTCGCGGAAAGGGTATCGTCCGCCTGTCCGATTTTTCCCGACGCCCGGAGCTTCGGGTTTTCCATACGGCTTCCGGAGGCATCATAAGCGACGCTTTGGGTAAGGGGAAAAACATTGTGAGGGCCGAGTTTTTCGAAGGCGTGTCTCCCGGAGATTACCAGGGCGGAGTGCTTTGCCAGGATTTGGAAAACCTTACTTTTCCTTCCGATTTCTTCGATTTGATTATTTCGGAGGATGTATTTGAGCATCTTAAAGATTATTCCCGGGGGTTTGCCGAAGTCCATCGAGTGTTAAAGCCGGGTGGATGCCATATTTTTTCCATTCCCTTTTATTTCGACCGAAAGACCGAATCGCTATTTCGCCGAATCGAAAGCAGCTATGAGCCGATTGGTCCCATTGAATACCATGGGGATCCGATTCGAGGGCAAATCCCGGCTTATTCCCGATTCGGTTATGACTTACTCGAATTTCTTCGCTCAAACGGCTATTCTGTAAAGGTTGAAATCTCACAATTTGAAGAAAATATCCGTTACGGTACTTACAATAGTTATACCTTCATGACCTGGAAGTTGTAATTTTGAGTCCGACGCGCCCCTCGAAAAACCTCATGGGGACTTTTGGTAAATCATAATCGTGATAACCAGACTTAAAATTGCCGGAACCATTTGAATAATTGGCATATAAACCGACATATACCGTTTAAATTCGATTGACGAAGGCACTACGATGATGTCTCCGGCCGCGAGTTCATTCACCCCTTTTATTTTAACCAGCTTTTGGTAATTCCCTATTAGGAATTCATTCTGCCTGTCCGCTCTTCTGGAATATCCTCCTGCCTGTTTTATATAATACGAGGTGGTCTTTCCCTTCACATAGGGATATGCTCCGGGTCTCTCAACGCCTCCGCTCACGTGCACAAATTTTTCCGGTTCCGGGAAATAAATTTCATCTCCATCACTCAATTTAATGTGACCACGGTGGTTTTTTATTTCCACGATGCGATAGTCGCCCATTTTATGTAGGTCGAAAAGGGAAGCATTAATTTCCGGTCTGGATTTCTGCAAATTTATCAAAGCCATATCCATCTGTTGACGGGAGGAAATTTCCTGGGAATAATTCTCATCAATGAATGGATTCTTCCCACCGTTTTCGGAGTTGAAAACGGTTTTCGCGGATTGGAGGACATAGGCATTTTCAAAGGTTCCGGAGCCAACCAGGCCGCCAGCGAGACTCAACACGTCGGCCACCGTGGTCTCATTTTCGACTATGGGATACTTTCCGGGTCGGGCGACATTCCCTCCAATGGATACTACGGTAATTCGATTCGGGCGGCTATTTCCCGGAACGGTTACTACGGAATTGTTGGGAATGAGGACGCTCGGTGCTTGGGCCAGTGAGTATTTCATGATTTCGGGCATTCCCCTCGCATTTTGGGTTTGGACATAGATGGAGGTGGTGTCTGCGGAGGATTTCAACCGTACGATATCGAGAATATCCTCTAAAGTTTCGTTTTTCTTTATAGGTATCCACTCCGCATCGAAATCGATTACTTCCCCGGTTACCATTGCTCTTCGATTGACCGATTCGAGCGTGATATTGTCTCCGGGATAGAGATAGGGGTTCTGGGAAAGATCATGGCGTACCATAAAGCGTAGTAGATCGAATATCTGGGTGGAATCCCTATTGGAGATCTTGACTTCGCGAAAATTATAGGCTCTGATATCCGGCACTCGTTGCAAATTGGCCGTTGTTATGGCGTCAAGCAGACGCTTGGTGCCCTCCAAGCGGTGGGTACCTGGGTTGGACAGGATACCGCCCACGGTCACAACCGGGCTTTTCGGAGCTTGGAGATTGACGTAAATTTCATGGTTTTTTTTCAATATCCCCTTAACTTGGTGGGCTATGATATTTTTCGCTTCGATTAAGGGAATTTTTCCTAGTGTTATCAATCCCAAATCAGAGATATAAAGATTTCCATCCTGATCTACCGTCGCGAAATATTGTTGACTCGGCATTCCGACTATGGATACTTGAAAAACATCGCCACCGCCCACGATATAGTTTTCCGGATCAATGGAATTGTCCAAGGTGGTTGCTGACGCGTTCATCCCCTGGCCTGTCGCTCCCAAGTCTCCGAATATGCGCTTTTTCATGGCGGAAGAAAGATCGAGGGCACTCGAATTTTGCAATGTAAGAACAAGCGCCATCAGCGCCAGGGGCATGTAAATGCGCTGAGTCATCAATGCGGGTCCGCCTTTCATAAATATTTCACTACGAACTCCCCCGAAACTACGGGAGTACTAAATTTTGGTTTTGGACTTTCCCGTCCATTATCGATGAATGACCAGCCTGCGGCCAATCGGTATGAGACCCAATATCCGTGGGAAAAGGTTGATTCCAAGCGCCAATCATTCCGGATTGCGGTTCCCTCCGATAGGAACTCCTTGGTAGTTCCATCAATCATGGCGTCGTGGATATGGAATAGGGAGGCGCCTCTGGCGTCCGCCCCCATTTGCTCAACGGTATAGTTTAGTCCAATTTGCATATACGAGGTCAGCGTTTGCCTTAAGCTAATTTTCATGCCATGCGAATTCGGCGGCAACGAACTTCCCAACAAATGCCCGAAATGCTGCATCTGGTTATCCGACGTATGATGGCCAAATACCCACGGTTCCACCCTGGCATATTCCATTCCCAAAGAGGCTCCTGGCAGAAATAAATCCACCGTTTCCAATCCAACCGAAAAGGCGTACTTGTTACCCCAATAATCACCGAGCAACTCGGCCGGATTGAGCAAGTCGTCCAGAAATAAATCGGCATACATCCTAATCCCACGCATAGGAACCCAACTCGCGTCGAATCCCATTCCGATATTATCGCGGTCTCCCAGGTAATGTTCAGCCACGAAGAGGGGAACCAGCGGCAGGGCATAGGTCGGCTCAAATGGACGACTGTAAACAACAATTTCATAAATGCCCAATTTGACGTTCCGTGGCAGTTCCGTCTCCAGGCGGTGAGCGGAAACATAAGCGGAAGAATCGCTGAACAGTCCCGTTCTCTTGGCGAAGAACTTGGTATAGCGAAAGGGTCCCATCTCGAATACCGTGCGCGCTTGCAACATGGGTGCTCCCTGACCGGGATATTCGTAGCCTCGGCGGTATGTGCCGGGAAAGGGGTCTCCTTTGTAGCCACTGCCTTCGTCAAAAGCAGGGGATTCCTTGACCCAAAACCAGGGAGCTGTGGAAAAGGAGGGGTGTTGCCATTGACCGAATCCCCATTGGTTCCAATCGTAACCTGCGTCCAATCTGAACCCGGTGGCTTTGTAGGAAAATACGGCACGATAGCCGTCGAAAGTGCTGACATTGTCCAAATCATCCGGATCGCCATTACGGCCTTGTTCCGCATTGTAGGGTAAACCCCGCTGCGGATCGTAATTCATCTTGAAACGGGGATGGTAGGAACGTTCGGACCCGATAAAGGCTCCGGCGGTGAAGGACAGGTTATTCGATAGGGAGCCATCCACCTGAGCGCCCAGCGTTCCGAATCCATAGGTGTCCGCATGAGGTACCGAGTCCTGATGGAAAATGCCGGTATAGTAACGAACCGACCCCAATAAGGACTGTTCACCAGCGCTCCATGCCAGGGGTGAATTTGTGATGCGCAAAGAATCGTCCAATTCCCGGCGAAAATCACGAACCCTCGCCCTTTCCCAAGGGGTAAGGGAGGCTTCCGTCTCAGCGGCAATACGAAGGGCCGACAATACTTCGCGCTTGGATAGCGGCAGACTTCCGAGTGGGAGAGATGGGATGGCCTTCTTTACCTCCAATGAGCGTAAAAAGGGATAGACGGGATGTCCGGCTTCGATGGGCTGCGCCATCGGGGCGCGCTGCCAGGAAGGAATTCCCACGGTACAGATAAAAAAGAGCACTTTTATGTTTCGAATCACTGATTGTTCAAGAAGGCGAGCGCCTCTTCCGCTCTGCGTTTGTCGCCGTTATTGTAATAAACCGCGGCGATATTTTCCACGCCGATACGCCCCTGCATGCTTCCCAACTTGAACGCAGCGGTGAATTCTTCCAAGGCATTTTCGTAGCGCTTTTGGCGAAAAAGGATAATGGCACGCTTCAAATGGACGTCCGGCTTACGGATGCCTGCCCGAATGGCCTCTTCCAGCGCGAGCAAAGCCAGATAATCCATATCCCTGCCTTCATGGATGGAAGCGATGCGCAGGTAATATTCCAATCTTTGCGGCGCCATGACAAGGCCTTCTTCATAGGCCCGCACCGCCTTGGTCTCCTTCCCGTCGGATTGATAGAGATGGCCCAGGTAAAAATAGGCCTGGGCCGTAGCCGTGGTCATGAGTAGAGCGTCTTCCATTACCTTCTGGGCGCTTTCGAAATCACGCACCTTCGCGTAGGCTTCCGCCATGGCGAAATGGATGTCGACCTGGTCCGGCTCGATTTTGAGGGCGGCTTCGAAATTACGTAAGGCTTCGGTGGCGTCTCCGGCTTTGAGTGCGGATTCGCCTATGATGCGGTAGGCCGACAAGGTGGGCCCGTCTATTTCCAGTACCCGGGTCAGGCTGGCTACGGCATCTCCCAAAGCGCCCATTTCGTAAAACACTTCCCCGAGCAAGAGCCAGGCCCGGGAAAATTCCGGCGCCTCTTCGATGGCCCGTCGGTAGGCGATTACGGCTTTGGGATAATCTCCGTTTTGTACATGGCAATTCCCCAGGTTGAACCAGGCGAAGACCCGGTTCTGCGGGGTTTTGGTGGCCTCGTAATAAAGGGCGGCGGCTCCGTTGAAATCGCCTTTTTCATAAAGCTGGTTGCCGCGCTGCAGTGGCGGCAGGTTTGGCGCCGGCGGATTGGATGATGAAAACGCATAGGATAACAGAAGGAAAAGAGCGGTCGCCTTGAGCTTCGCGGTAATCCCGGACGATGCAAAGATTTTGCGCATGTCAGTTCACCTCGAAAATAATCGGAAGTTTGAAGCGCTGACGCACGGGAACATTTTGCAGGGTTGCGGGACGGAAACGCAGGTTACGCGCGTATTTGAGGGCTTCGCCCACGAAACCGTACCCCTTGGGGTTTTCTTCGAGAACCTGCAACTCTTCTACGAACCCGCGCTCGTTCACCACGAAAAGCAGATCAACCCGGCCGCCAACTCCTTCTCGCCGGGCTCGTGGCGGTACTTGCGGGTCTCCGGGACGGTTGACCAACTGGGCGTCGGTATCGGTGGCGCCCATATCATAAGTCATTACGCCGGGGCCCGAGCCCGAGCCGATGGTGCCTGAGCTGCCGCTACCCTGGGCCAAGGCGGGACCCGAACCTCCGGCCGGACTTAAATCCAGTTTCAGGCCGCCCACCGACATGGGGCGAGGGGCGGATTCGGGCCGCTGCCGTGGCTCCACCGTTTTGATTTCCTTGATCTCGCGTTTGTCCATTTCCTGCCTCTCGGGGGGCGTATAGACGATTTCCCTTTCGACATCTTTGTTGAGAGCAGCCTTCACCTCATCTTGCCTTAGGAAGGCATGGATAGCGGGTACCAACAGGATCAAAGCCAGGTTGATACCCAGGGCAGACAGAAAAAGGACGATGCGTACGCGTATGTTCATTCCTTAACCGAAGAAATGGAAACCTTTTTCACATCGGCCAGATTACACTCGTCCAGAACGTCTACCGTTGTGGCGATGGAAGCCTCCCTATCGGCCACGATAACCACCGCGCGATTGGGGTCCTGCGCCATATATCGCTTGAGAATGGTTCCCAATCCCCTCAGGGTGGCGGGACTTTCATTGACATGAATGTTACCCTCCCGAGTAATCCCGATGAGAATGGGCTGTTTGCTCAGAATTTGCGAGGTGCTGGCCTTGGGCTTGTTAATATCCAGGCCCATTTCCTCGGTGAAGGTACTGGTTATCACGAAGAAGATAAGCAGGAAAAAAAGCATGTCGATCAAATTGATGAGATTCAGTTCCGCGGTTCGCCGCGGCCGGCGAACAATGCCGAAATGCTGCGCCTCTTTCATGCCCAGACCTCTCCCTCAGGTGTGCCGGTGATGCCCAATGCCGTTCGCAGCGAATCGCTTTCGATTTCGTCGGCCCGGTTCTGCAAGTGGTTATGTAAAAGAATGAGCGGAAATGCCACCACCAGTCCGGCTTTGGTGGTCAAGAGCGCCTTGGCGATGCCGCCGGCCATCATGGCGGGATTGCCGGCGCCATACAGAGTAATCACGTGGAAGGTGGCCATGATCCCCGAAACCGTTCCCAGTAATCCCAATAAGGGAGCCGCCGCCGCTATCACCGAAATGGTGGAAAGTCGGTCATGCAAGGCGGGCAGGCTTTTGTGGAGGCTCTCGCGGGCGCGGTTGCGGGTAGCCTGTTCGCCCAAGGGATGGGTTGCGGCGAGGGTTTGTTCCAGTTCGCGTCGCATACGCGCTTCCGCGGTACGGAAATACCACCAGCGTTCCAAGGCGAGGTACCACCCGACCTGGCCGAGGACGAATATGGCCAGCATAATCCAACCACCCTGCCGGGTGATATGCCAAATCTCCTGCATCGCGAATTCAAAGTCGGTCATTTTTCATCCATGGCACCCATCGAAGGCAAGGCTAATCCTGCGGCCAGAGCGCGTTCAGCGATTTAACCGAAAAGAGCTGCATTTCGTTGACGATTCTGTCCACGCGATTGGCGAGATAATTATGGACCAAGAGCGCCGGTACGGCGATTATCAAACCCGCTTCCGTGGTAATCAATGCTTCGCCGATGCCTCCAGCCAAAAGTTTCGGGTCGTTGACTCCGAATTGGGTGATGGAGTGGAACATGGCGATAAGCCCGGATACGGTTCCCAGCAGTCCCAACAGAGGGGCGGCCGCACCCAAAACCGAAATGGTGGTCAAATGCTTCTCCAAGGCCGGAATTTCGCGCAGCATGACTTCCTGCACCGATTTTTCGGCTTGCTGCCTACTGTTGTCCCGATTGGAAGCCACCGTTTTGATAAGGCCCATTACCAGATTATGCGGGCGTTTCTCGCATATGGCTAATGTCTCATCATAGTTTCCGGCTTCGAGCGCTTTAATGGCATTGGCGTAAACGTCGGGGTTGGCGGAACGCCGACGGGTGAGGTAAGTGATTTTTCGGGTGAAAAGTATTGCAATTACAACCGGTAAAATCAGCAGCGGAATCATGAATACTCCGCCGATTTTGATGGCGGCGATCAACCCACCCCAAAATCCCAGCTTCTCCTGTTGGGTATACCCCTTTCCCTGAGTTTGATTGGGGAGCAAATCGACGGGTACCAGAAAGGTTTCGCCGGTTCTCGCCGCGGCTTGATCCAGGGCTTTTGACAAGGCTTCCGTGGCGGATATGGGTATATCCTCCCGCCATTCGTATCGCGTTCCGGACACGGAGGGTGAGGTTAACAACAAGCCGACGCGTCCGCTTTCCTGGTCGCGATAGGCCTTGGTTATCGCTCCCAGCCGCAGCAAGGTGCCTTGGGAAGGCATGTCGTTCGCCCCTACGAAACTGGCGGGCTCGGCGACAACCTCACGGCTGAGACGGATTTCAGCCTTCTCGAATTCCAGCAAGGCACGTAAAACCTCATGGGGTGAATCCTTTTTGATGTCCCCGGCCTGACGCAAACGGTTTAGGCGCTCGAGTCTTTCCGTCATCTTGGCGGGAAATCCCTTATCCAACTGAGCCGCCAAGATTTGCATTCTTTCCAGCATGAGACCATTGAGAGCGAGGAAGGAGCGTTGCTCCGATTCCAAATCCGCTTCCCATCTTTCCGCATCCCTTAGATAGCCTTGTAATTCCTCGTGCAACCTGTCGCCTTCGAAATTCTGGGTTTCCACCCGCAATTTGATTTCATCGTACTCCTGATTGAACTTTTCGCGGGCTTCCATGTCGACACGACGGTCTTCCCACCTTTTGGAAACGATGCGATCGCGTAAGCGTTTCGCCTCCTCCAGTTCGATTTTAAGCGCCTCAAGCTGGTCAGCCCTATCGTCGGCGCGAACCTGGGAATGGGCGGGGAGAGTAAGCATTATGGCGGACAGGACAACGAAAACCATGGGGAAATATTTGTGAAGCCGCGAGTAGGTCATGGTCGACCTCCCGTTGCCGGAGCGGCTTTGATGGGCTGAGCGGTTGCGGTATCGCTTGCAGCAGGAGTAACCTTGGGCTTACCGGATGATTTTGGCTGGACCGCGATAAAGGGCAGGGAAACCAGTTCCGGCGGGGTTTTGCCTTCGGCTACGCTCAAGGCCAGGACCACCCCTTTGCGAGCCTCGGGTGAAACATCCGTGTCCAACCAAACATAACCTGAATCGGAGGGCGCTAAATGGGCGACATGTTTTCCGTCCTGACTGACGAAACCCAGGAAGACGGCACCGAGCCGCACGAATTTTCCGTCCAGATTGCGGCCATCAAGGGTTCGATGCACTCCCGCATAGACTTCGCTGTCGCGAGAGAATCCAACCGCCTCTTCGATCGCTCCAAAAATACGAAACAAACCCTCCTCAACTCCCAAGGTACCCGCTTCGAGTGACTGGCTCAGGTTTTCCAATTCGGCAATCCGACGTTCGTGCTGATAGGGAAAGTCTTGCCGAAAAAAGGAGGCCAGCTCCCGGCTTTCTTTAACCAGGTGCGCCCTAAACTCCTCCTGCTTGCGTTGGTAAAGAGCGATCTGGTTTCTGTGGGCATTCTTCCGTGCTCCAGACCTCGCAACTTCTTTTTTCAAGCTGTCGACTTTATTCTGGCTCAAGACCAATTGTCGATTGATGGCCGCGAATTTCTCCGCTTTGCTTTTTTCGAATGCTTGCGCCCGTTTCAGTTCGGATTGGTGTAAATCCTTTTCCCGCGCGATTTCCTTTTCTACACGGTCCAGCTCCCTTTGTACGGACGAAAGCGTCTCCTGCCCGGCTAGCGGAAGGAAACAAATCAGAAAGAGGGATGCGCCGGAAAAAAATGTTCGCAAGATACTCTGCAAGAGAACCCTCCTTTTTAGCGAAAGCGGCGTGCACAAACTATAAAAAAGGGGGCATTCAGCCCCCCGAAGAAACAACGACCCGATGTTGAGGTTACAGGTAAGAATTGAGAAGAATTTCGAATTTCTCCTGCTTGCCGGAGATTTTGGCGGGCTCACCATTCTCCAAGGCCCACTTTTCCAATTCCTTGAAATTGGTGGCGCCTTCCTCGATTTTAGCTCCGATACCCTTTTCATAAGATGAGTAGCGCTGCTTGACCCGGTCGGCCAATACTCCGTCTTCCTTCATTTTAGCGGCGATGATCAGCCCGCGGGCGAAAGCATCCATACCACCAATATGGGCCAGGAATAGGTCTTCCACATCGGTGGACTCGCGGCGAACCTTGGCGTCGAAATTCAGTCCGCCGGTACCCAATCCACCTTGATTGAGTACAATCAGCATGGCCAGGGTCGTGCTGCGATGGTCCATGTTGAATTGGTCGGTATCCCAGCCCAACTGCGGGTCGCCCGTATTGGCGTCAATGGATCCCAGCTGACCGTAGCGAGAGGCGATTTCCAGGTCATGTTCGAAGGAATGACCGGCCAAAGTGGCATGGTTGGCTTCGATATTGAGCTTGTATTCCTTATCCAGGCCGTATTGCTTGAGGAATCCCATTACCGTAGCCGCGTCGAAATCGTATTGGTGCTTGGTGGGTTCCTTGGGCTTGGGCTCGATGAGCAAAGTTCCCTTAAAGCCGATTTCCTTTTTGTATTGGGCTGCCATATGCAAAAAGCGGGCAAAATGATCCAGTTCGCGGCGCATATCGGTATTCAGCAGGGATTGGTACCCTTCGCGTCCACCCCAAAAAACGTAGTTCTCACCACCGAGTTCCAAGGTGACTTCCATGGCCTTTTTCACTTGGGCTGCGGCGTATGCGAAGACATGGGCGTCAGGATTGGTGGATGCGCCATTCATATACCGGGGATTCGAAAAGAGATTGGCGGTGCCCCAGAGCAGTTTAATTCCGGTTTCGCCCTGGAGTTTTTTGGCTTCTTGAACCACGGCGTCCAAATTCCGATTACTCTCGGCCAGCGATTTGCCTTCGGGGGCGATATCCCGGTCGTGAAAGCAATAGTATTCCACACCGAGTTTTTTCAGAAATTGAAAGTTAACCTGCATGCGGCGAATCGCATTTTCCACCGAATCCGATCCGTCTTCCCAGGGACGTTTGATGGTGCCGGGACCGAAAGGATCGCCACCCATGCCACGGAAGGTATGCCAATAAGCCACCGAAAAACGCAAGTGGTCCTTCATGGTTTTACCGAGAATTTTTTGCTCCGCATTATAGTATTTGAAGGCCATGTCATTCTTGGAATCGGGTCCCTCAAATTGGATAACGGGAATTTCACTGAAATAATCGGACATAATCAGATGCTCCTAAGGTCAGGTTTTCAGAAACTCAATTTAACCGAAATTGGTAATTCCTGCACATTTTTTCGTCGAAGGGTGGGGGAGTTCACCCCGATAGGGCCTATTCGAGTGGCAGTTCAGGGCTTTGGGGTTGTAAGCGCTTCTCTTCGGCGGCAAAGCGGAGTAGGGCTTCGATATCCGGTCGGCAACTTCCGCATCCGGTGCATACGCCCAGTTTCCGGCTCAGGGAGTCGACAGTCAGGCATCCGGCTTCAATAGCAGCCAGGACGGCGCTTTTTTGGACATCGCGACAGTAGCAAACGGGTTCGGACATGGGTAAATGTGCAATTTATGGCGAAATGGTGTGTTTGGGTAACCTTATCCCAGTATACATGCGACGACCCCATGGGACAATCAGAATCCCGTCCTTGCTGCATGCTTTTCCCCGGATAAGCCCGGTAAATATTTTTGGGACCTATTTGGGACAAGCGCGGAGCAAAAAATGCAAGTTACCGACCAACAACAACTTAGAGTGGTCGGGATGGCCGGATTCGAACCGACGACCCCTTCGTCCCGAACGAAGTGCTCTACCAGACTGAGCCACATCCCGAAATTCACCCGCAATTTCGCTTTGCCTAACCCGAAAAAGGTGTCGGCTTTTGCAAGTACCGCCTGTTTCCCGTGCGGGAAACCGGTCGAAGTGGAGACAATTTAGTACACCAAGACCGGCATAACAAGTCCAGCGGCGCCGGAAGCCCATCCGAAAATGGGCATCGATTAAGCTTAAGGTATATAGGCGTTTTCGCCGTGGAGGCTGAGGTCGAGACCGTTATTCTCCTCTTCCGGAGTGACGCGCAGCCCAATAGTGGCGTCAACCACTTTCAGGATGATGTAGCTGCCGATAGCCGCGATGGCGATTGTGATCATTACGGAAAGCCCTTGGCGCATAAGCTGAGACAGGCTTCCGGCCAGAGACATGGCCACCCCGTCCACTTCATAGGTGGATACGATGGCTTCGTTGACAAGGGGGCTGGCGAGCAGCCCGGTGGCCAGGGCTCCCAGGATTCCGCCGATGCCGTGGATACCGAAGGCGTCGAGGCTGTCGTCATATCCGAAGGCGTGCTTTAATTTGGATACCGCCAACAAACACACCACTCCCGAAGCCAATCCGATCAGCATCGCCGCGGGTACGGTTACGAACCCGGCGGCGGGGGTTATGGCCACCAGTCCGGCTACCATTCCCGAGGCGGCGCCTAAAACCGTCGCTTTGCCGTTGATGAATTTTTCTGCCATCATCCAACCCAGGGCGGCGGCGGCGGAGGCGAAATGGGTGGCGGCGAAGGCGCTGGTGGCAAGAGAGCTTGCGCCCAGGGCGCTACCGGCATTGAAGCCGAACCAGCCCACCCAGAGAAGGGCCGCGCCGATTAGACTGAAAACGATGTTGTGGGGCAGCATCGATTCCGTCGGATATCCGAGGCGCTTTCCCAGGACCAGGGCGCAAACCAGTGCGGAAACGCCGGAGCTGATATGTACCACCGTGCCTCCCGCAAAATCCAGGGCGGGGATGGTCGCGCCGTCGACCCAATTGAACAGACCGCCCGCTCCCCACACCATGTGAGCCAGCGGAAAATAGATGAAAGTGGACCAGAGAATGGTGAAAAGCACGAAGGCTCCGTATTTCATTCTTTCCGCGAAGGCCCCGCTGATGAGGGCCGGCGTAATGATGGCGAACATGAGCTGGAAAAGCATGAAGGTTTGTTGGGGAATGGTCGCGGCATAGGTCGGATTGGGCTCGGCTCCCACGCCTTTAAGCAAGAAATATTGAAAAGGATTTCCGAAGAAAGCGTTTCCTTCCCCGAAGGCAACGCTGTATCCATAAAAAGCCCATAATACGGAAACAATGCCCATGGCGGAAAAACTATACATCATGGTGGAGAGGACGTTTTTACGTCGCGACAATCCGCCGTAAAAAAGCGCCAGCCCAGGAGCGGTCATGAGGAGTACCAGGGCCGCGCTTATCATCATCCAGGCGTTGTCGCCCGTATCGATGGATAAAACGGCCTCGGTTTCCTTCGCGGTGGAGAGTTGCACGGCGCCCGCCAGTACCGATAGGAAGAAGGTTTTAGCCGAGGTCGTGAATTTACTGTAACCGGACATTTGTGATCCCTTTCTTGACATTTCTTTTCCAAAGAAAGGCGGAAAAGTAATATTGTCGCGGATTGGATCAAAGTGTCAAAGAGAAGGTAAATGTAAAAATACGTAACCTACAGGTTTACTCTATAAAAACGGAAAAAGAGGATGGAAGGAAACCCTCCATCCTCTCGGCTTGAGGCCGATATTCCGGCTTTATCCCTTGGTGGTCGAGATCGTGAAGTCGGCGTAGGCCGACATTCCGTGTTCGCCCATATCCAATCCCCCCAATTCTTCTTCGGCGCTGACGCGAAGTCCCATGACCGCCTTCACTATGGCGAATATTACCAGCGCTGCGGCGAAGGTCGCGACGCCGTAGGCGAGCACACCCACCGCCTGGATTCCCAGTTGCGCCAGGCCGGCTTTGGCTCCGAAAATCCCGACAGCCAAGGTTCCCCATATTCCGCATACGAGGTGAACCGAAATCGCTCCCACGGGGTCGTCGATACGGATTCGGTCGAAGAAAACCACCGAGAAGACCACAATCACGCCGGCGATGAAGCCGATGGCGATGGATGACCCCATGGCCATCTGGTCCGCGCCAGCCGTGATGCCGACCAGTCCTGCGAGAACACCGTTGAGTATCATGGTGAGGTCCGGCTTCCTGGAGGTTACCATCAAAGTGAACATTGCTCCGATCGCTCCCGCCGATGCGGCCAGGGCCGTGGTTACCAGTACCAGGGAAGTCGCTCCGGGGTCGGCGCTCAAAACGGAACCGCCGTTGAATCCGAACCATCCGAGCCAGAGAAGAAAAACACCGATAGTGGCCAAGGGCATGCTATGTCCGGGAATGGGACGGACTTTGCCGTCGACGAATCTTCCCAAACGGGGTCCCAGCAGAATTACCCCCGCCAAGGCGCCCCATCCGCCCACGGAATGCACCAGTGTGGATCCGGCGAAGTCGTAGAAACCCATGCCGTCCAACCATCCGGCGCCCCATTTCCACGATCCCAGGATGGGGTAGATAATGGCCACGAAAACCGTGGAAAAAACCAGGAAGGAGTTCAATTTGATACGCTCCGCAACAGCACCTGAAACGATGGTGGCAGCGGTGGCTGCGAACATGGCCTGGAACAAAAAGTCAGTCCAGTACGTATAGCCTTCGTTGTAGGCGGAGGTTATACCCGCCTCGTCGGTAGTGATTCCGAAACCGGCGAAACCGAATATCCCCATGGAATCCTCGGCGAACCCAGGGTACATAAGATTGAATCCCACCAAAGCGTAGGTCACGATTCCGATGGGGAGAATCAGGGCATTCTTGAAAAGGATATTGACCGTATTCTTCGCCTGGGTCAATCCCGATTCGAGCGAGGCGAAGCCAAGATGCATGATAAACACCAAAGCCGCGGCCAACATCATCCAGATGTTGTTGGCTGTGAACATTTCCGCGCTGACACCCGCCGCCTCGGCCTCCTGGGCGGAAACCGCCCCCGCCAATAGGAGTGGCGCGGTTAAAAACAGCGCTCCGGCCCTGGGTAGCTTGAAGACTAATTGATTAATTCTTTTCGGCATAATACACCCTTTTCTGATGACTTGTCCTTCGTGTTCCCCCACGGGGCCACCTATTGCATCTGTCGGCTTACCAAAGCACTCTTTGTGCCAATCATCTAGACTGCGACAATTCGGAGAAATCGGAGGTTTCGGTCCAATATTGAAAAGAGATTGTCAATATTTGCTGAAAGTGTCATTTTTGGAATGACAAATATTGGCAGACAGTGACAAATGACGGGTTTGGAAAATCGGGCCGGCTCGGATTAAGCCTGGATGGGCTTAGAAGGCGAGGTGTTGTTTAACCAGTTCGGGAGTGAGGTCGGAGGTATTACCGCTTAAGAGAATTGCGCCTCTATCCATGATGTGGTAGCCGTCTCCCAGGGATTTGGCAAATTCAAAAAATTGTTCCACCAGTACGATGGCGAGATCGCCTCGTTGCTTCAATTTTCGCAGGACGCTCTCGATTTCCCATATGATGGAAGGTTGTATTCCCTCAGTCGGTTCGTCCAACAGCAAAACTTTGGGATCGCCCAGTAAAGCGCGCGCAAGGGCCAATTGTTGCTGTTGTCCGCCACTCAGGTTTCCACCCAGCCGTCGTTTCATAGTTCCTAAAAAAGGAAATAAATCGTAAATCTCGTCTTCGGGCACTTTCTTCAACCCATCGGTCCTCGCTTGGAGGCCTAACTGCAAGTTTTCGAACAACGTTAATTTGGGAAAAATTTCTCGGCCTTGAGGTACATAGGCGAGGCCTAGCTTCGCTCTTTTATAGGGAGTAAAGGACGTGATATCCTTTTCTTCCCAGGTTATGCGACCCTTGCGCGCGGGTAATAAGCCCATCAGGGTTTTCAGTAAAGTGGTTTTTCCCACCCCGTTTCGTCCCATAATGGCAGTAACCGTGCCAGGCGCGAACTCCATGTTCACCTCACGCAAAATGCGGCTTTCCCCGTAGTAGGCGTCGATATTTTCGATTTTAAGCATGGGATCCCTCTACCTTTCGCCTTGAGTTGGAGCAGGGTTATCCGCGTGTGGAGCGGCCCAGGTAACGCTCAATCACTTCTGGGTTCTCCTGTACCGATTCCAGGCTGCCTTCGGTCAATACTCGCCCTTCGCAAAGTACGGTAACCTTGCGGGCCAGTTGTCGCACAAACTCCATGTCATGCTCGATAACGATGATGGAATGCCTCCCCGACAAATCCAGTAGCAGCCTGCCGGTCTTCTCTGTTTCCTCGTCCGTCATTCCCGCCGCAGGTTCGTCTATAAGTAAAAGTTTCGGATCCATGGCTATCAGCATTCCGATTTCCAACCATTGCTTCTGTCCATGTGACAGGTGGGAAGCCTGCCGGTTCAGGGAATCGGCCAATCCGACGGTGAAGGCGATATCCCCGATGCTACTGCGAAGCGTTGAGGCGCTTCGGGAGAACAGAGTGGAGAAAACCCCTTTTGCATCCTTATGAGCCAACAGGAGATTGTCATAAACGCTGAGGCTACCGAATACGGTGGGAGTCTGAAATTTTCTCCCCACGCCCAGGGAAACGATTTCCGCTTCGGTTAATTTCGTCAAATCCTTCCCCGCCATTTCGGCTTTTCCGGAAGTGGGTTTGGTTTTTCCGCACAGCACATCGAGAAAAGTGGTCTTACCGGCTCCGTTGGGTCCGATAACGACACGTAATTCATTTTCAAAAAGTTCGAAGGTATCGATATCCAAAGCTTTGAACCCGTCGAAGGATACGCAAAGGCTTTCAACGTATAGCTGTAACTCCTTCATGGGTCGCTTCCTCCTTTCCATCGAGCGGAGATTTTTTCCTGGGAAAAACTTTTCGAACCACGCCGGTAATTCCCTGGGGAAAGAAGAGCACGACTCCGATAAACAGGCTCCCTAGAAAATAAAGCCAGGTTCCCGGAAAGCGTGCCGTGAGGTAGCTATAACAGAGGTTGACTCCCAGCGCCCCCACCACCGCGCCTACCAGGGTTCCACGGCCGCCTACGGCGACCCAAATCACCATTTCGATGGAACTCCTTACGTCCATTCGGCCGGGAGTAATGATTCCGGTTTGCGGAACATAGAGCATGCCGCCAATTGCGCCTAATACGGCCGCAAACACGAATACGAAAACCTTGAAGTTCGTGACCGAATAACCGGTGAAGCGGACGCGGTTCTCACTGTCCCGGATAGCGATAAGCAATCGTCCCAACTTTGATCCCACCACGGCTCGACAGGCGATATACGCCAGGATTAAAACAGTTGCGCTGACAAAATACAGGGCTTTTTTTGTGCCTTGCGAAGAAAGATCGAAGCCTAGTAGAGTTTTGAAATCGGTAAGTCCGTTGGTGCCACCGAGCATGGTTTCGTTGCGCAGGAAAATCAGCCATAGCGCAAGGGCTAAAGCCTGGGTAATGATGGAGAAATACACTCCTTTAATGCGGCTGCGGAATGCCAGAAAACCAAAAATCAATGCGAAGAGGCCGGGCACGGCGATGGATAGGATTATCGCCAGGGGAAAATTGTGGAACGGTTGCCAGAACAGGGGAAGTTTCTCGACCTGGTTCCACACCATGAAATCCGGTATGGCGATGCCGTAAACCCCTTCGGTGCCGGTTTCGAGCAGCATATGCATGCCGAGTCCATAGCCCCCCATGGCGAAAAAGGCCGCCTGGCAGAGCGAGAGAATGCCGGTGAATCCCCAGATTAAATCGATCCCCAGCGCGGCGATGGCGAAACAAAGGTAACGCCCCAATAGATTCAGAGTTAAATCGGAAACGAGGCCTAGCGCATTTCCGATGGGAAGCGCGACTATGAAAATCAGCACCATCCAGGCGGGACCTGGATAGGCGCGTAACAGGGTGAAATATTCAGCCTTCTTCATATCGCCCTTTCGCCGGAAAAAGGCCGGAGGGTTTTTGTTGCAGGAAAAAAATGACCAAGACCAGCAAAGTGACTTTGGCGTATACGGCTTGGAGGTAGGGCTCCATGAATTTATTGAGAAGGCCGATTCCCAGTCCGGAAAATAAGGCTCCCGTCAATTTCCCAACACCCCCGGTAACCACCACCAAAAACGAATCCACGATATAGTTTTGCCCCATTCCCGGATCCACGTTGCCGACCTGGGTCATGGCCCAGCCCGCAACGCCCGCGATACCGGTTCCCAGTGCGAAAGTCAAGGTGTCGATACGGCGAGTATGAATGCCCAAGCAAGAGCTCATGGCGCGATTCTGGGTGACGGCGCGAATGCGCATGCCTAGCCCGGTGCGATAGAAAAGTATGGCCATGCAGAGTACGATGGTTGCGGTTAATGCGATTATGAAAAGGCGATTGTAGGGAAGGACTACGGTGGGAAAAATCTCCCAGCCTTGTGACAACAAAGCTGGCGTTGACACGGAGGTAAGATCCCCGAAGATGTGGCGCGCGCCCTGGATTAATAATAGGCTTACTCCCCAAGTCGCCAGAAGGGTTTCCAATGGCCTTCCATATAAGCGTCGGATGATGAGAAATTCCACCAGCATGCCCATGCCGGCTGCCACCAAAAAAGCTGCGGGTAGGGAGGCGGGGAAAAACCACCCGGAATAGGATGCGGGTAGGTAGCGGGTGAATAACTCCTGTACAACAAAAGTGGCATACGCTCCTATCATCATAAACTCGCCATGCGCCATGTTGATTACGCCCATGAGCCCGAATATCACGGCCAATCCCAGGGCCATGAGTATGAGGATGGAACCGAGGCTGATTCCGGAAAAGAAATTCTGTATCGCACCGGTAACCTGGGTCCATGAGTTGATACGGGCAAGACTGCGATTTATCGCATCACGCACCGCGCTTTCCGCTTCAGGGTAGGTCCCCTCTCCGTCTTGCGTCACTCGAAATTTCAAATCGGAAACGGCATGCACTGCGTGGATTTTTCCCAGACCCTCGGCCGCGGCCAGGCGCTCCATGGGATTTTCGGAAGCAAGCCGCAGCCGGAAAAGGGATTCCTGCAAGGTATGCGCCACGGATTTATCCGTTTCCCTGGTCAGGGCATCTTCAAGCATGGGGATGGTTTGTGCCTCGCCCAACGAAGCCAGGTTGCGGGCAGCCTGCTTACGCAAATCGGATGCTGGGCTGCGTAATTGCATGGAAGTCAGGAAAGGTTGAATTACCGCTCTCATGGCTCGATTGGTTTCGAACTCCACCAAATCATCGGGCGCTTGTAGGAGAATTTCTCCGTCCGATGCGGTTATGGGAGTGAAGGGGTAGGGCATATAAAGAGGCACCCAAAGGGCATCGTCCTGGATCATTTCGGCACCCGCAACGACCAGCAACGGAGCATCACCCTCAATAGGCGAATACCAATAAACGGATCCCTTATAGACAGCTTCCAAAAAGGGATGTAATTGGGGGTCTCCCATTGCGGACAAGTCTTCGATGGCTCCGAGAGCCTGGTCCTCCTCACCATGCAAGGATTGAAAGATGGAGTCGATATGGGAAGTTCGCGAAGAATTCCCGCTAGGGAGTAAGGAACTCTCCCCGGCCATGCTTGGGTTGCCTGCGAATAATAGGATTACCCAGGCCAGGGATATAAGGATCATCGGCGACATGGTGTGGGCCCCGTGCAATCGTGTACCGCCCGGTAATTAGGCGGTACACTGTGGAAAAGAGGAGGTTTATTTAGTGGCTTTGGTATAGGTTCCTTGATGATTCACGTGATCGCAGCTTTTATCGGGGCTGGTATACATCGACCAAGGCTCCGGATTGACCAGCCCTTTGGATTTCCATACGACTTTGAATTGCCCATCTTTTCTGATTTCACCGATATAAACGGGCTTGGCCAAATGGTGATTGTTGGCATCCATTTGAACTTTGCCGCCGGGGGCGTCGTTCATGAGCCCGTATAGAGCGGGACGGACTTTGTCGACGTCGAAGGATTTGGCTTTTTCGACGGCGTCTTTCCAGAGGTAAACTCCGACATAAGACCAGTGAATCGGGTCGCCTGTGACGCGATTGGCTCCGCCCGGAAGTTTATTCTTGACCGCGAAAGCTTTGAAATTCTTGGTGAAGCGGGCGTTTTCGGGAGTCTTTACCGATTGGAAATAATTCCAAGCTGCGAGATGGCCTACGAGAAATTCGGTATCCATCGAACGCAATTCGTCTTCGGCTACCGAAAAAGCCATGATGGGCACCATGGAAGAGGTTAGGCCCTGGTTCGCGAACTCTTTATAAAAGGGAACGTTGGAGTCGCCGTTGATGGTGGAGAGTACCGCGGTTTTTCCGCCAGCGGAAAATCTCTTGATCTTCTGTACTATAGTCTGATAATCCTGGTGGTGGAAGGGCGTATACTCCTCCACGATATCCGATTCAGGAATTCCCTTAGCCAATAAAAAGGCTTTCAAGATTTTATTAGCTGTACGCGGAAAAACATAATCCGTTCCCAAAAGGTAGAAGCGTTTATAATCGCCTCCTTCCTTGCTCATCAAATACTCAGCCGCGGGAATCAACTGTTGATTGGGAGTGGCGCCGGTATAGATGACATTACGGCTGCATTCCTCTCCTTCGTATTGGACGGGGTAAAAGAGTAAGCCATTATTGTTTTCGAAAACCGGCAGCACGGATTTTCGGGAAACCGAGGTCCAGCAGCCGAATACCACGGAGACTTTGTCCTGTAACAGCAGGCGTTTGGACTGTTCTGCGAACAAATCCCAATCCGAAGCGGGATCCACCACCACCGGGTCAATTTGCTTTCCGAGCACGCCGCCTTTGGCATTGATTTCTTCCACGGCCATCAAAACCACGTCGCGTAAAGAAACTTCCGAGATTGCCATGGTACCGCTCAGGGAATGCAGCACTCCAATCTTGACTTTTTCTACGGCTTTTTTTTCAGCTTGGGCGCCCCAAGGCAAGGCCAGGCCCGCGATGAGCGATAACCCGCGGGCGGTTCGAAATAGTGGTGTTTTCCAATTTAACATAGGTGTTCCTCCTGAGTGGAATGTGATGACGATTCTGAAATCCTCTTCAAGAAACAGCAATTCCAGTGCCACGGACTGAAAAATTTCTGCCTGCACAATTGCAGCGAATTTCCGTACAAGTGGCAAACAATTTCCAGGAGAATGGACGAGAGTGTAAATTAGTGGCAGGGCTTGTAACGTCGTATCATCTCTTGGCAGTAAATGTCTCTTTTTGGAAAGCACCCGCAGTTGCTTAGGGGGCCCTAACTCAGCAAGTCACTCATTCCGGTTGGGATTATCTGGCACTATTTTTGCAAACGATGAGATAGTGAATAAGCAACAACTCATCGCATTATGGTAGTGGCAACCCTTCCGAAAGCGACGCGGTTGCGGGTTGAAAAAGTAAGGGGACTCTCGCGTCTAGTACTCCATAGCGAGCAGCCCCCCGTCAAAGCCTTGTCTCCGCGGAACCGTACCGGAGCCGCCCGGATCGTTTTAAGCAGCTATGGCGGCGGTATCGTCCAGGGGGATCATGCGCGGGTAGAGTTGGAATGCGGCGTGGGAGCCGGTGTTTTTCTGGGGACGCAATCCTCTACTAAAATCTATCCCACTCCCGAGCGATCCAGCGGTCAAACTTTTCACGGTACGGTCCATGCTGCCGGACTGATAGTCTCCTGGCCAGATCCAATCGTTCCCTATGCGGGAAGTCGGTTTAATCAAAACCAGGTTTGGCGGGTTGAGTCGGATGGCAATTTGTTGGCGGCTGATTGGCTGCAACCGGGACGGGAAGCCAATGGTGAAAGGTTCCGCTATGAAAGGTTCACAAGCGATACCTCGATTCGTTTGGCGGGGGAGTTGGTCATTCATGATCGCTTCGAATTTCGCCCGGGGGTGCAAAACCCGCGAAGTCCGGCCCATTTCGGCGGATTCGGAGGAATGCTTAACATCTATATAGTGGGGGATAGGTTGTGCGGAAATATGCGGGAGCTTGAAGGGCCTTTGCTTGCGTGTAACCGACCGGTTAGTCCGGGATCTCCAGCCCGCCTGTTGGTGACTTTCTCCGCGCTTCGTCCCAATGTTTTTTTAGTGCGCGCCCTGGGCATCGCGAAAGCCGATCTCGATCCGTTGGCGGACTTGATTTGTGCGCAGTTGGCCAGGCCGGAACTCTTAGGATTCAATCCCCTGGAAAGGAAATGGTAGAGAAGAATGCATCTAACCCCCAAAGAACTGGAAAAATTGATGCTGCATGGCGCGGGCTTTCTGGCGCAAAAGCGTCTTTGGCGAGGCTTGCGTCTTAATTATCCCGAAGCCACCGCTTTATTGGCCACTCAATTGCTGGAGTTTATCCGGGACGGCGAAACAGTGGCCGAGCTGATGGAAAAAGGCAAGCGCCTGCTGGGTTTCGCGGATGTACTGCCGGGTGTGGCGGATATGCTTGAAGATGTGCAGGTGGAAGGCACCTTTCCCGACGGCGTCAAGCTGGTTACCGTGCATTTTCCGATTTGTACCGATAATGGCGACCTTGACTTGGCATTATATGGTTCGGGCTTGATTCCGAACCCAACAACTTTCGAAAAACGCTATTCAGGAGCCTACAATGAAACGGAAGGTTTAGAAACAGTGCCAGGCGATCAATCCCTTATGGAAGGCTACCTTGAGCTCAACGAAGAGCGCGAGGTGCTAAGCCTGGCTGTTACCAACACCGGCGACCGGCCGGTTCAAGTGGGATCGCATTATCCGTTCTTCGAGGTCAATGCGGCCTTGCTCTTCGATCGGGCGCGGGCATTGGGTTTTCGATTGAACATTCCCAGCGGGACGGCGGTTCGATTCGAACCGGGTGAAGCCAAAAAGGTGGAACTGGTGGCCTTGGCCGGTGAACGGCTCATCTACGGAGGAAATGGTTTGATTCAAGGCGCCTGGAATGCGGAGGATGCGGAGAAACTGGCCGATGCCGCGCAACAGCAGGGCTTCCGGCATGAAAAGGAGGGGAGGGAATGAAGCTCAATCGACAAGGTTATGCGGATATGTACGGCCCCACCACCGGGGATTGTATCCGCTTGGCGGACACGGAATTATTCATCGAAGTCGAAAAAGATTTCGCCGTATACGGGGAAGAATGCAAATTCGGCGGAGGCAAGGTGCTGCGCGACGGCATGGGGCAAGCCGCCGGGGCGATACCGGAAAGCGCGCTCGATTTGCTCATCACCAACGCCCTGGTGGTGGACTATACCGGAATCTACAAGGCCGATATCGGAATCAAGCACGGACGGATCGCCGCCATCGGCAAAGCCGGAAACCCGCATACCATGCCGGGAGTGACTCCGGGTATGCTGGTGGGGCCTACCACCGAGGTGGTGGCCGGAGAAGGGCAAATCGTGACCGCGGGCGGCATCGATTGCCACATTCATTTCATTTGCCCCCAACAAATCGACGAAGCCCTGGCCTCGGGAATAACGACCATGCTTGGTGGTGGAACGGGTCCGGCCACCGGAACCAATGCCACCACTTGCACCCCCGGCGCAATCCATATCGAAATGATGTTGCGCGCCACCGATGCTTACCCGCTCAATTTCGGATTTTTCGGAAAAGGCAACTCGTCGCTTCCCGGCGGTTTGCCCGAGCAGGTTGAGGCCGGCGCCATCGGACTGAAGTTGCATGAGGATTGGGGCACCACGCCGGCCGCCATCGATTGCTGTCTTTCTGTGGCGGAAGCTTACGACGTGCAAGTGGCCATTCACACCGACACCCTGAATGAATCGGGATTCGTGGAAGCCACCATCGAGGCTTTCAAGGGCCGGACCATCCATACCTTCCACACCGAAGGCGCGGGCGGGGGGCATGCGCCCGATATCATACGGGTTTGCGGATTGCCCAACGTGCTACCTTCCTCCACTAACCCGACCCGGCCATATTCGGTAAATACCATCGACGAACATCTCGACATGCTCATGGTCTGCCATCACCTCGATAAGAATATTCCCGAGGACGTGGCCTTCGCCGAGAGCCGCATACGCGGGGAAACCATCGCCGCCGAGGATATTCTGCATGATATGGGAGCCATATCCATCATGGCGTCCGATTCGCAGGCCATGGGCCGTGTCGGAGAAGTGGTTTTGCGTACCTGGCAAACAGCCCATAAAATGAAAGTGCAGCGCGGCGCGCTGGAATCGGATAGGCAGTCGATCCGAAAAAGCGATAACTTTCGGGTCAAGCGGTATATCGCCAAATACACTATCAATCCCGCCTTGGCCCATGGCATCGCCCATGAGGTCGGCTCCGTAGAGGTCGGCAAGTTGGCGGACCTAGTCCTGTGGAAGCCCGCCTTTTTCGGTATCAAACCGGAAATGGTGCTCAAAGGCGGAATCATTGTCCAGGCGCAAATGGGCGATCCCAATGCCTCCATTCCCACACCGCAGCCTTCGTTTTCCCGCCCGATGTTCGGAGCGATGGGTAAGGCGCCGGCCCGCAACTCCCTCGCTTTCGTCTCGCAAGCCTCGCTGCCGAAAGTTGAATCCGAATACCATCTCGGCAAACGCGCGGTTGCGGTTCGGGGCTGTCGAAACCTCGGGAAAAAGGACATGGCGCTTAACGATGCCATGCCCCATATCGAGGTCAATCCGGAAACCTACGTAGTCAAGGCCGACGGTGAGAGGCTGACCTGCGAACCCGCGGAACGCCTTCCGCTCAGCCGACTGTATTCCTTTTTTTGATGACAGGCGGCGAAGTGAAGACCCTGGGTTGGATGGAATTATTGCAACTGGCGGATTCGGCCTTGCCGGCCGGCGGATTCGCTTTTTCCAACGGATTGGAAAGTCTGGCCAAGTTGGGTCAATTGCCCTCGCTATCCGCTTTCGAAGCGTATCTGCAAAGTTACCTGGAGCAGGTTGTGCAAGGTGAGCTGGCTTTTCTTAATTCCTTTATGCGTTCCTATCGTGGCGAGGATGGTGAGCCGCTAGCAATTGTGGCCGAAGAATGGAACGCCTTTCTGACTGCGCCTTCCTCGCGCCGCGCCAGTCTGTCGCAGGGCCGTGCTTGGTTGCAACTCGCAAAAGTGTTCGACCCAGCCGCCGAAACCGAGGTGCGTGAACGGCTGTCCCAAGCCGGGAATGAGTCGCAGTTCCATTTTCTCCCGGTCTTCGCCTTGGTGTTGGCGGCCCTGGGAGCGTCCGGGTCGCAGGTCCGCACTTTGTTTCTGCATATTTCCCTGAGGGACCAGATCAGTTCGGCTATCCGGCTGGGCCTCGTGGGTTCGCTGCAGGGCCAGGCTTTGCATCGGAATCAGGTGAACCTGTGTGTCACCCTGGAGCGGAATTCGGAAAGCCTCGATTTCCGTCAGGCTGTCAAATCCACACCATTATTGGAACTGGCCCAAAATCACCACGAAAGATTGTATTCCCGTCTCTTTCAGAGCTGACGGTAGATAGTCGCCCTTTCCCCATTGCTTACAAGGAGAAAATTCCATGCCTTCATCCCAACACGAAGAAAACGGCCACGAGCATTATCACCCGGAAACCGGTATGCACCGGCATCACCATGGCGAAGGCGGGCATACCCATGAGCCACTAGATTCTCCCGGCGATTTCAACCTTCGTGAACTGTCCAAACCCGACAGGGATTATCGCAGTCGGGCCTTCACCATCGGCATCGGCGGCCCGGTAGGCTCCGGGAAAACCGCATTGTTAAAAGCACTGTGCGAGTCGCTGCGCGAGAAATACAGTCTTGGAGTGGTGACGAATGACATTTTCACTCGCGAAGACGGTGAATTTCTGGTAAGAAACAAAGCGCTGTCCGAAGACCGTATCACGGCGGTGGAAACGGGCGGCTGCCCGCATGCCGCCATTCGCGAGGATGTCTCACTCAACATGGCCGCTCTGGAGGATATGATGGCCAAGCATAAGGGACGGATCGATTTGCTTTTCGTAGAAAGCGGCGGCGACAACCTTGCGGCTCATTTCGGAAGGGAGCTTGCCGATTACACCGTTTATGTCATCGATGTTTCGGGGGGCGATAAGGTCCCTCGCAAAGGCGGACCGGGGATTACCCAGGCAGACCTGCTCGTCATAAACAAAACCGATTTGGCCACCTTTGTCGGAGCCGACTTGTCGGTGATGGACAGGGATGCGAAACGTATGCGGGGAGAAGGGCCTGTGATATTCGCCCAGGCGAGCCATGGAAAAGGTGTGGCTGAGATTCGCGAGCATATTCTTGCGGGATGGCGGGTAGCAACCCCAAACAGTCAGGCTAAATCTGTTAGGAGGGCTTAACAAAACCAAGCCAGGTTTGACACATTTGGAGTTGAAGCTCAATTATGTCAGTATCTGTCAGCTAAAATCTAAAAATGTCATCAAATGTCATACCTCTTTCAGTCCTTTTTCATCAGAAACCGAGCATTTCAGAACTTCAAAGGGAAAACCGGCTTTTCCAATTCACTGGCATGAGGATTGATAAGTGGTTGGAAAGAGTCTGCCCCGGCCAGTCCGGTCTGGGTGAATAAAAAGAGGAGTTCTAATGAAAAAGTTGAAGAAGTTACCCTTGATGTTAACCATGTTGGGCGTTGGCGCCTCAGCACCCCTGGCGGAAATCCGGCTCACCGAAAATTTAGGGGTCGGTGGCTTTATCGACATGTCGACTTCCTATGACGACGTAAGTGAGGAATTCGTCGGAGGATTCGACCGGTTTGATCTGGAGTTCTTTTACAATTATGGCGCCGTTTCCGCACGTGCCGATATCTCTGCGGTAGACGAGGGGGTCGGTTTCGTCCAGGGATTCGTCACATACACCATCGATGGTTTCGCTGTAACCGCAGGTAAGTTTTTAAGCTCTTCCGGGTTCGAAGCCGCGAAAGCGCCCGGCCTTTACCAATATTCCTATTCGAAAAATTGCGATGGTACCCTACCGGGTGGATGTGCTTATGGCGGGTACCAACATGGTTTAGCCCTATCCTACGGCACCGACATGTTCGCGCTTTATGGTTCGGTGGTTGCAGGCGTTTGGGACGGAAGCAATACGGATTTCAAAACCCCGGGCTTCGAAGCGCAATTGTCCCTCACTCCCATTGAAGGGGTTACCGCCAAGGTAGCTTACCTCTATGACATACTCGATGAGGTGGGCCATGACCAGCAGCAATTGGTGAACGCTTGGGCCTCTTACGAAACCGGTCCCCTGACCGTCGCTGCTGAATACAATCTGCTCATGGACTGGGGCGCGAATGGGGTGAATGGAAATGGTTGGTTGGCAATGATCAACTATGCCTTCCTGGAAAAGGCCGCCGTAACCTTGCGCTACAGCGGAGTTGTTCTGGATGATGGCGACATGGATACCGAAGTGACCTTTAGCCCGAGTTATGCCATAACCGATAATCTGGCGGTTTTGGCCGAAATCAAGAGAGAGCTTGATGCCGAAGTGACGAGCTTTGCCGCCGAGGCCCTGTTCACCTTCTGAATTCAAGGATATGGATGACGCAAGGGAGATCGGGAGACTAATCCCGCTCTTCTGAGCAGAACGGCGAATTTTTCATTACTTTTAAAGCGAATGTCAGAAAAAGAGGTTGAACATGAAGATGATTGTAGCCTACATCAAGCCTTTCAAATTGGATGAAGTCAAATCCGCAGCCCAGGAAATCGGGGTTACGGGCATGACCGTGACCGAGGTCAAGGGTTTCGGACGGCAAAAAGGCCATACCGAGCTCTATCGGGGTAGCGAGTACCATACGGACTTCATCCCCAAGGTCAAGCTGGAAATGGTGGTCACCGACGATATCGTCGACACCGTTGTAGCAGCCGTGATGGAAAAGGCCAGGACGGGAAAGATTGGAGACGGAAAGATCTTCGTCATGTCGGTAGATAGCGCCATGCGCATTCGTACCGGCGAAAGTGGCGACGAAGTCCTTTAAACCGGGCTCGATCCAGCCGCATCGATGCTGATCCCTCCCCCGTTCCCCTTGCCGGGACCGGTTGGGGGGCCGTCGTTTCTGCGGGAATAGGGATTTCCCCCATGCTTGTTTTGGTAAACGAGTTTGGCGCGCACCTTCTGGAAATAATCGTGGTATGGCTCACTGCGGTAATCCGGATAGGTCCAATCAAATGGCTTAAAGGCCCCGTCTTGGTAAAAGAGGGTGGGTTCCACGTAAATCCCCATTCCCACATAAACACGTTGCCTTTGATCTTTGGTCGTCGCGAGAAAGAATTGTCCTAACGTGAGATACCCCGGATCGAGATTAACCAAGCGTTTTCCATTCACGCTCATCTCCTCCTCTAATTCGTTAGTCCATCGTTTGATATCCACTACGTCTTCACGGTCTATCAGATTTTCATAGCTGACAAAGGATCGGAGCGGAGAGTCTCCGAGTTCATCCCGATAGTATTGGGTCCATACAAAAGGAATCGGCTCCTGTACCTCTTCTTCCGGGCCAAATCGCATCCGCAGTTTTTGGCGAGCGCCTTCAATCTCACTGTTTCGGGCGCCTAAGAGGCCAATAATAAGCTTCACTTTGGGGGGGAACTTGTATCTACCCATGCTTTTTTAAACTTTTCGGCCCTTAAAAACCCCTGAAAAGGCCCATAATGCCGTTTTTACCGTAGTTTTCGTATAATTCGCTGCATATAAACGGGCTTTTTAATCTAGATTAATTGCTTCCCAGTCAGCACCGATCAATAGGCTTTTGATTGGACACATCCTCTTCAGTGGGTTTCGTGCATGAGCACTTATTTTTTCGTATGAACAAAAAGACCTTCTTCAGTCGCAATTTCGTTAAAAGAGGGGACTATGTCGTTGAGGTTTCCGGCGATTTGACCTATGAAACCATAGATGTGTTGCGGAACGAATTCGCCTTATTGAGGATGCAACAAACCCAAAATAAGGTTGTAATCGATTGCACCGGAATTACCATGCTCTCGAGCGTGGGTCTGGGAGAATTCTCCCGGCTTATCAAATGGGGCATTGACAATTCCTGCCTGATCAAAATCGTGTGCCATTCCAATCACGTAGTAGAAGTTTTGGAAATTGCCGGCATCACGGATATGGTTCCTCTTTTTCCGACCCTGGAGATGGCGCTAAATGCGGATTAATTTCCGCAAACCCGATTAAAATAGAGGACGTTCCTTTTGCAAGACGCGCAGGCTATTCTCAGTTCCGTACAGGCAATAAACGCGGTCCGCGATAGCATCGCCTCGCGGCATTCCCTGGTAGGGTTCGACGGGTTCGTGGATGTGATAAACCGTCCGGTCGCAACCCGCCAAAGCAGCCGGGAATATACCCCTGTCGAAACCATTGCAGATTTCGGGGCGCGGATTTCTTCCGCTGCCGGAAAATCTTCCAATATCGAGTTGGTCCCCCAAGTCGAAAAAATGGGAGGCAATGGTCCTTTGATGTCCATGGCTCTATGTGGCATGGGCGCTCAAGTTACCTGCCTCGGCCTTTTGGGCTATCCGGACATCCTTCCGGTGTTCAAGCCCTTGCTTATGGCCTGTAAATCAACTGTTTCAGTAGGTAACCCCGGCCATACGGACGCCATCGAGTTCAGCGACGGGAAAATCATGCTGGGGAAGCTCAATACCCTGGTGGATATGAGTTGGGAACGGCTGGTCGAGGTGATGGGGGAAAACCGGCTCCGGGATACGATTCTGGGAAATGACCTGGTGGCTTGCACCAATTGGACCATGCTGACCGAGATGAACGGAATTTTGGAACGGCTGATCGCCATGATTCCCCCGGGGTCGCCGGTTAAATTCTTTTTCGATTTGGCTGATCCGGAGAAAAGATTGGCGGAAGATTTACGTCAAGTCCTTGGATTGATTCGGTCTTTGGGTGCAAAGGCGAAATGCGTTTTGGGATTGAACCTCCGGGAGGCGGAACAGGTCGGGCACTTGCTGGGTCTGAGCGACAGCGTAGAGGAAACCGAGTCGGGCGTGGAAGCCGCCGCCGTGAGTATTTGCCGAAAATTAGAACTGTGGGGCGTTGTCGTCCATGGCATCAAGTTCGCCGGCGCCTGCTTGGGTGACGAGCATGCCGGTGTTGCCGGACCTTATTGTCCTGCGCCCAAATTGTCGACCGGAGCAGGCGATCATTTCAACGGCGGTTTTTGCGCCGGTTTGCTGGGAGGGCTTTCGGTGCGCGAGGCCCTCTACCTGGGAGTGGGAACTTCGGGCTGTTATGTCCGCTCCGGCAACAGCCCGACTATTCCTGACGTTACAAGACTGCTTACGGCTTGGGCCCGCGAAGAATTGCAGGATTAAGCAGACGCCATCGGCGTCATCTGCTTAATCTTTCCAAAGTAATTCGGTTTTCGTAATTCGCTCACGCACCTGCTCCCGAAGCGACTTGGGAGCAACGGGAATGAGATCGGGCGCCAGCGACAAAATCCAGTTGATGAAATCGGGTTTGAGCAAAACCTTGAGTTCAAAGTAAGTCCGCCCCGCGCGCTTGACGATTTTTCCCGGCGGATTGAAATGGCTTTCGGATAAATACTTTTCCAGCCACCCTTCCCGCACCCACAGGCTGACGTTTTCCGGTTCTTCTCCCGGCTGCCGGGGCCATTGTCCAAAGCAATATTTATAGTATTCACGAATCTGAAAAGCGGGATCGCGCGTGAAAGTGGCGGGAGTCGCGATGCACCTTTTGATGCGCTTTATCACCAGACTTTTATCCGCGCCTTTATTGGCTTCGGCCCGGCCAATGAGATAGAGCGTGCCGACACGCAGGCAGATTTGATAGGGACAGAATTTGAACTCCGCTTCTTCATGCGTATATCCGGAGTAACGGATGTGCACGATATGCGTTTCCAGAACGGCCTTTTCCAAAATTTTCAAGATGCCGGGCGCCGGATCGGCTTCGGCGAAGGGTCCGTGATCGATATGATAGGCTTCGGTTTCCGGCGAGGGAGTGGCGTCGGCCGTCTCGTCGCGCCTTTCAAGCCATGCCACGAGTCCCGAAATCGCCTGGGAATATTTGGGGTTGCCGCCCGCGTAAAGCTCCGCCTTGATTTTTTCGAGCATGGGGATGAACCGCTTCGGCATATCCTCTCGCGACTGGATGGAATAGAAGGACTTTTTGCTGGAGCCTTCCTGATGGTAGACCAGCCCGCAATTCCATTTACGTAATTCGGATAGGTAGCGTTTGACGGTTCTCTCATCGACCCCGAGGCTTGAGGCCATTTGTTGCAAAGTTAGGCCATGCTCCGAGGCTTGCAGCAAATCGAGCAGACGATGGATTTTAAATGCTTTGTTGCCCGGGCCCGGCTTGGGCTTGGAATTCCGGCCCACCTCGAGTATGCGTCGGCTTAACGTGGGAAGGGGGGCCTCTGCGCTTTTTTGCTTTTTCAGGGATGCCATGCTTTGTCAACGATAGTCAAATTGTTGATGATTTTGAAATTCCGTGCCGCCCAAGCCGCGGATAGGCCCGCAAGGTGTTTTTGCGAAGCGGAAGCGATAAGGCCGTCGAGGCAGAGGCCGTCCGGGAGAGTATGTACCTGCAAGGCGATTATCCCCATCCAATCCCGCTTCAGCGCCGCTAGAATGTCTGTTTCTTTGCGTCGGTCGGACTCTCCGGCTTCGCTTTCGCTTTCGAAGCCACAGACTAAACTGCGCATTCCAGGCAGGTCGCCAAGATGGCTCTCCACCTGCGATTGGTGCAGCGGGCCCACGACTTTGCCGGTCAGGGTTACGCGTCCCTTTTTTACGGAAACTTTGATGTGGGCTATCGGTAGCGGGCCAGTCACCAGTTTTTCGAGGATATCGAAATGCAATTTCGTATCCGAATTTCCAGATTGGTAGGCTGGGGCCAAGTAATTCAATACTCCCAGCACCCCTGGAATCTCCCGGCACTGTCGCGATAGGTTGCAGCCTTCCCGGTAGCTTTCGCAAATGCCTTCCAAGGATACGATGCCATGGAGTACGCGGTAGACGATGCGTTTTTCGGTGCGTTTATCGGATCGTCTGTTTCCTAAACCGGCATGCTTGTTTCGGATCACCATTAATTCGCGTAGGGCGGAATATATTTCCGCATCGGGGCTGGCGGGTTGGCCGGATTTGGGGGTGTTTTCCATGTCACCCTTTTCCCACGCTACGGTCAAGGTGGGCCAAGGCGCATATTCCATTCCGATGGCATGGCCGGAGAGGTTTTTATGAGTATCGTAAACCCGATCACCCACCGCAATCGCTTCCACTTCTTCCGGGAAAAGCCGGTAGGGTTCGACGGAGAGCTCTGCGTCCGGTTGCAGCAGCACGGCATCGAATGGCTTTTCGTTTTCTTCTACTGGCCGCAGGGAAAGGGATTCAGAGCCTTCCTGGCGGAAACGGGCATTTACTTTGCCTTTCTTCCGCGTCTCGGGAAAGTAAACCTTGTCGCCAGCGACGATTCGACTGAGTCCGGCGATTTTAAAGCCGTTGGTGCGATTTTCCAGGGGTTGCAAATCGCGGAAAGCGGCGGCGGGGAGCATTCTTTGGCGTCCGCATGGATTGCAAACGCAGAGGAGGGGAACGGGTGCGTTACCCTGGGCCCCGATGGTCAAGGCTTCTTCGGCCCAACGTTCGTGCAAAGTGGAGTGCTTGCAAGCGGGGCAGAAAAGGGGCGCGGCTCCGATTCTGAACGGGTAGCCGGGCAGCATATTTAAACCTGATCCATTAATCCGGTTTCAGGTTGTTTGGGCGGAACGCATATAGTTGGCGGCGGCCAAGAGGCGCTTGAGCACGGTTTCCCGTCCCAAGGCCGCCATGAGTTCGAACAAGCCGGGACCGAAAGGAATTCCGGAGAGCGCCAGCCGGGTAGGGTGAATGAGTTCGGCGGTTTTGATTTGCAACTTTTCGCTCAGGTCGCGATAGAGGCCTTCCAGATTTTCGATGGAGAAGGGATCCAGCTTTTCGATTGCGGCGGCCAGGGTATCCAGTCTTGCTTCGGCGCCCGGTACAAAATGTTTACGGGCGGCTTTTTCCTCGTATTCCTTGGGCTCTTCGAAGAAGTAACGTCCGAAATCCACGAAGTCGGGAAGCCGTTTGGAGCGGTCTTTCAGCAGGGAAACGGCGGTGAGGATATAGGCATCGCTGAACCGGCTTAACTCCAATCCGGCGGAAAGCCAGCGTTCCTTGACGAGCGGCAATAAGTCTTCCGGGCTGCGCTGCAGGAAGTACTGTCCGTTAAGCCACTCCAGTTTCTTTTCGTCGAAGACGGCGCTCTTGGGATTGACCCGCTCCAGAGTGAATTTTTCGACCAGGGTTTCGCGTTCCATGAATTCGAGGTCGTCGCCGGGGCTCCATCCCAGCAGCGAGAGAAAATTCACCAGGGTTTCAGGTAGGTAGCCCAGTTCGCGGTAATCGCCGACCGAGGCCGCGCCCTTGCGTTTGCTCAATTTACCTCCGCCTTCGGCGAGGATAATGGGGAGGTGCACGAATACCGGCGGCTCGTAACCCAGGGCCTGATAAATGAGAATGTGCCGCGGTGTGCTGGGAATCCATTCGTCCCCACGCAAGACATGGGAGATTTCCATGACATGGTCGTCAACGACATTCGCGAGATGGTAAGTGGGAAACTTGTCGGTTTTCAGCAACACCAAATCGTCCAGCACGCGGTTCTGGGTTTCGATGGTTCCTCTGACGAAATCCTGAAAGCGGGTCGCACCATGGAATGGCGTTTTCAACCGGACGGTATAGTTCTCGCCGGCGGCGACGCGCTCTTTGGCTGCGTCGGCGGGGATGTTGCGGCAACGCCTATCATAACTGGAAGGAAGGTTGTTTTTCTTTTGCTGTTCCCGCAATTCGTCCAAACGCTCGGAGGTGCAAAAGCAGGGATAGGCATTGCCTTCGTCCATCAGCCGCCGGGCGGCTTCCTGATACAGCGGCAACCGCTGCGACTGGAAATAGGGCGCGTGGGGGCCGCCTACTTCGGGGCCTTCGTCCCAGGAAAGTCCCAGCCATTTCAAATCTTCGATGAGGGAATGGAAGGCTTTTTCGTCGTAGCGGGTTTGGTCGGTATCTTCAATACGCAGAATGAAGTCGC
This sequence comes from Fibrobacteria bacterium, assembly GCA_041746255.1. Lineage (GTDB taxonomy): Bacteria > Fibrobacterota > Fibrobacteria > UBA11236 > UBA11236 > JBGTHM01. The sequence goes on from JBGTHM010000099.1 coordinate 71,761, forward strand.
CCCCCTTAGCCCGGGCGAAAAGCCAATTGAAGATGGCGGTGCGGGCTCCCCCGACATGGAGATATCCGGTGGGACTGGGGGCGAAGCGGACGCGAACTTTTTTTTCTGACATGGATTTAGGCTTTTTATCGGCGTGATGAGGGGAAAGAGGCTGGATTCAGGGAGCCCCGAATAGGCTTGGAATAAGGCAAATTAAACAAATTTCAGGGGTTTTGTCCAACCTTGAATCCTCCCAGGGTCGAAGCGGGTCAACTCGAAAAATCGAGAAAAAAGATGAAGTATTCGAGGAAAGGATTAATCCCTTTTTCATCCTTTCGGCGGATTCTAAACAATTCAATTCAGCGGTAATATTCCCATACACAAAAAGTTGAGGTTATATGCGAAACGTTTATACCGAGTTGAATTCTGTTTCCCCAGTTTCCGCCTTATCGCTTTCACCGTCGGGTCCTACGGGACGATTATCCGGCTCACTTCTGAAATTAGTCCTTTTGGCTTCCGTGGTTGCGACCTTTGCGCAGCCCCAGGATCCCGTCAATCTACGGTCCACCGCCCAATTCGCCGTTTTGGCCGGCTCCCTGATTTCCAATATTCCAGGATCGGCCATAACCGGAGATATCGGGCTGAGCCCAGCCGGTGGCAGTATGATAACCGGGTTCGGCCCCAACGAAGTGACGGGGTCGATTTTCACTGTTGACGCAACGGGTCCGGCGGGATCGATTACCGCCGCCTCGGAATTAACCACCGCCCAAGGGGATTTGACCCTGGCCTATAACGATGCGGCTGGCCGGACACCGATTCCTTCCGGTCCCTTCCTCAACCCGGGATCGGGAAACATGGGTGGAATGACCCTGGAAGCCGGACTGTATAAATTCACCAGCGATGCCTCCATTGACGGCTCGGACCTTACCCTAACGGGCACGGCCACTGATGTTTGGATTTTCCAAATCGCCTCCGAACTCGTAGTCGGCAACGGAATCAAAATAATTCTCGCAGGCGGCGCCTTACCGGCCAATATCTTCTGGCAAGTCGGCACTTCGGCGACCTTGGGAACCACTTCGGTTTTCAAAGGGACCATCATGGCCGACCAATCGATTTCGATGAATACCGGCGCTACCCTGGATGGACGTGCCTTGGCCAGTATCGCCGCGGTCACTTTAGCCTCCAGTACGATTACCCGTCCGGGATTGACAAGCACGATTGTGAACCAAAAGCGAGCGGCGACCGACTTTTCGTTCCTCGTAAGCCAGGATAATCTCAACGGAGCGGCGACCCTTTCGTTTACGGCGCCCCATAAAGGTAAAGCCGTCTTGACCCTGAAAAATATGCGGGGGCAGGAAATCGCCAAGTTATTCGACGGCGATATCGAAGCGGGGAAAACCACCCAGGTCCTTTTCCGGACAGAGGGATTGTCCAAAGGAATTCATTTTTCCAGCCTTGCATTAAACGGTATTCCGCACATGACCCGTAAAATTCTGATTCATTAGTTTTGGATCCCCTCTCAAATAAAAGTATCTCTAAAAAAGAACACCTGAGGAATTAAGCTATGCTGTATACAATTGCCGTTATTTTACTTGTGCTGTGGTTGCTTGGATTAGTTTCTTCTTATACGATAGGAGGTCTCATACACATCCTTGTCGTCATAGCGATTGTCCTTGTCCTTTTGAGAATAATCAGCGGAAGGAAAGTATTATGATTCGGATTTTGGGTTTAGTCCTCACTGTAGCGGGGATCATCCTCATTATTTATGGGGTGAGAGCTTCGGAATCCTTCACCTCCGAAGTGTCGGAATTTTTTACCGGTACCCCTACGGATAAAACCATGGGGTTCCTGATCGGGGGTATCGCCTCTGCCGTGGGTGGAATAGCGATGCTATTGTTCGGCTCGAGAGTGAAGGGGTGAATCGATGAATGTTCAGATCGCGCTACAACCTCTATTGGCTTTGCTTGCGGGTATTTTAATCCTGATAATGCCCAGGCTACTCAATTATATCGTCGCGATTTATTTGATAGTGGTCGGCTTGGTGGGGCTTTTCGGGCTCCGCCTGTAAGTGCCCGTATCCGCTTCACTAAATTGAGACGGACCAAAGCGGGGAGGGTGATGCAAGAATTCCACCCTTTCCCTTCCGTCCTCCCATAATCCAACCGTAATCTCCGTCTGGGTGGCCTCTTTCAGCTTGTCAAAAGAGTTCCGCGCCATTTCGGATGCCAATGACCGTGTTTCCGCTTTCCCGAATGGAAGTTTCGGGTCCGGGAAAATTCCCATGAATGCGCGGGTATCCATATAGGAGAGATGCAAGTCGCCTGGAGACGCCAGGATGTAATCGGTAAACGCGCCAAGCGCACCCAGGGTTACCGGGCTTCCCCCTTTGCAACTCGAAAGCGTGAGAAGGGCGAAGGGCTTTTCACTGCCGCTAGCGTCATTCCCGGTTAAAGCGAATTCTTGCAACCCCCGGGTAAATTCGGCCAAAGAGAAATTTCTGGAGGGGTAGGATGCGGAATAGCCTCGTCCATCGCGTTCCGGGATTTCATGCCCGAAATAAAGCAAAATCCGGACAGGCGCTGAAGCAGAATAGGTTCGATAGAGGGCGACTTCCGAACCCAGGCTGGTTCCGTTTGCATAGCGAAGGTAAGTCTCCTCGCGGACTTTTTCTCCGAAACGAAAGTGGAAAAGAATTCCGTTTTTCACGGGAAAAAAGAACCGGGTACGCGCCGGTTTTTGGTGAAATATAAAGATCTCGGCATTCAAACCGGCGTGGGCGACTTCAATTGCCTGGGCAATGGCTTCTTGATCCGCGTAATGGCGGCGTCCTTGTGGGTCGTGATACGAATAGCTTGCATCTCCGTGAATCACATAAATCAATTGAAAGAGCGGTTGCTTACCTTCGTATGGTTGTCGGGCGGCAGGCTTATCCTGCGAGTCACTACCTGGAGAATAGGCACAGCCCATCAGCAAAAAAAATGCCCCGGCGGTTGCCAGGGCATATACGATTCCGCTTTTGCCGAACAGCGTCAAGGAGCACTTTCAGAATATGATTATCAGCAACAGAATAATGATGATAAGCGCGCCGGTACTGATATAGAAGCCACCGCCGCTGAACCCCGCTTGTTCCATGCTTTGCTGAACAGACCCCGCAAACGCGTCCAAATCACCGTCCACCACGGCATCATTACCTTCAGTGCCCTCGAGTATCGATAAGTGCTTTTGGAATTTTTCTTCGAGAGCCGCGAGGGTCTGTTTGTCCTGAGCATTAATCGAAGGCTTGGCTTGGATCTCCTTTAAGCCCGTTTCCATTTTAGTGAGGTAGTCGGAAAGGATGGTTCTTTTCGTTTCCGGGTTCTCGGCTTGCTGGACCTTCTGGACCATTTGGTTGAGAGAGGTTTTGAGTTTTTCCGCCAATAGGGTGGAATTGCTTTCCGCCCGAGTAGGGGACGCGAAGAGGGAGGCGGTTAGCAAAACTGCCATGGTACTGAGTCGATATAGCATATTCATTCTCCTTGGTTCAGGAGTAAATATAGGTAGCTAACGGATGGGTCGGAAGGGGAAAGCTTGGGGTAATCCCACCCCAATTTGAGTTTGGGAGTCGCAAACCGTAAAGGGCCCGAATCATTGCTCTCGCAAACGGCTGCAAGAAACCCAAATGTGCCCCCCGGCCGATACTTTCCGAAAATTTATTTAAACTGTATGTAACATTGCTGAGTGGGGTTGCGACACAGCATTGTCCACTAAACCGAGGAGTGATTATATGAACCACCACAACCTGATGAAACTTGCAATTGGAGGCTTATTGGCCGGGGGTATTGCGCTTACCGGCTGTAAAAAGAGTCCAACTTCCGGTAATCCGTCTGAAACCGACGCGGTTGCCGTCGCCAAGGCGGCATTGAAGGCGAAATGCGAAGCGAATGGCAAGGTATACAAGGAAAACGACAGCTGTGCTGACTATAATGAATGCGCCGGCATTCAAATAAGCGGCAACACGGTGGTGGAACACGAATGCAAAGAGCACAATGATTGCGCGGGCGCCTATTGCGCCGACCCCGCAGCGTAATTCCTTTGGAGCGAACTGCAATCGGGATGGGTCTTCGATTGCCGCATTACGGGCATATATTCGAGTATTGGCCCGATGTGGATTTTTTCGAGATTATCTCCGAAAACTTCTTGGGTGCAACCGGCCTTCCCTTGGCGCGGTTGCACCGGATTTTAGATCGCTACCGGGTAGTGCTCCACGGCGTTTCCCTTAGTATCGCGTCCACCGACCCCCTCGACTACGATTACCTACGGCAATTGAAAAGCCTGGTCCGGTTGACGAAAGCACCCTATTTCACCGATCATCTTTGCTGGACTTCGGCGCAGGGAGCGCATTACCATGAATTGCTTCCCCTGCCCTTTACCGAAGAAAATGCCCGCTTCATCGCTAAAAAAGCCGAAATCGTCCAGGATTATATCGATGCGCCTTTCGGTTTGGAAAATCTCTCCAGTTACGTTGCCTTTGCGGATTCCGAAATGAACGAATGGGAATTTTTCAATACGGTCGTGCGACTTTCGGGCTGTCATTATATGTTGGATATCAACAACGTCTACGTTTCCTCGGTCAATCACGATTTCGCGCCCACGCAATATATCGACTCCCTGGATTTTTCCCGGGTGTTACAATGCCATATTGCCGGCCACACCCGTAACGAGGATGGTACGATACTGGATACCCATGATCAGCCGATCATCGATCCGGTCTGGAAACTGTACGAATATGCGTGGGGACGTGGCGGCGGGTTTCCCACTTTACTGGAGCGGGACGGCAACATTCCGCCTTTCCCGGAAGCGCATGCGGAAGCCATGCAAGCCCGGGAATTCCAAATCAAGGCCGGCCATGCGGCAAGTTGATCCACCTCCGGCCCTGGTGGAGATGCAACGTCAATTCGGCGAGGTGTTGACCATGCCCTTTTGGTTCCAGGATGGAAAGGTGCGCCGGCAAATCGGCGCCTATCCCCCGGAATTGGTGCGACGGATGGTTCCCCGGGCGCAATTGACCGGGCGAAAAAGGTTGGCGGTTTATAACCGGCAATACTGGTATAGAATCCTCAATACCTTGCAAGGGGATTTTCCCTTGCTGACAGCCCTGCTTACCGCTTACCGATTCAACCAATTGGCCACCGCTTATCTTGGTAAGTTTCCCTCTACGCATCCGTCCCTGCAGGAGTTGGCGCATGGATGGAACGACTTTTTATCCCGTGAATCGGAATGGGGTCAGTCGCTGTATCGGCAGGCAGCCGAGCTGGATACGATTTACCGGAAGGCTTTACGCGCGGAGGAGGTGGAAGCATTCAATCCCGCGTTGCTAAGTGAAAACGATTTGGAGAAGCTACCGCAGCAACCGTTGCGCTTTCAAGAGACTTTCGCCTTATTTACAGAGGATTGGAACCTGGTGGAATGCCGCTTGTCGTTGGAAAGGACCGCTAAATCGGAGCAATCCATCACTCCCCGATACGGAAGGAGTCACTGGGCTTTTTACCGCGAGGCCTCTCGCCATCACTGGGTCAAGCTTACTCCCGTGCAGTTTTCTCTGTTATCCCTGCTCCATTCCGGTGAGACCTTGGAGGTCGCCTTATCCCGGATTTCCGATAGAAGTTCCGAAGCGGAACTCGAAGAGTTACAGGGAAATATCGCCGCATGGTTTTCGCAATGGGTGGCTTGGAAGTGGTTCGCACCGAACCGAATTTAAATATCACCTGGGTTGGCGATTCTCAAAATGCCTGCCCGAGGCTTACGGAGTAGAACAAAGCCCGCTCTCCGGGAACACGTTGCCATTCTTCTCTTTGCTCCAATCGTTTCAGGGAGTAAACCGAATGTCCTATCCTCATCCCTAAGGAAGTTTTGTGCGCGAGCTTCAGATCGCCTCCCACCGAGGGAGCAAGGGTCAGTTTGAATTCCCGGTCGCCTTCCCAATAAGTGGGTATCCAAATCCAATAGTCCGTCATCAGCATTAAGGAGGCGCCGAGTTTGAAGCGGGGGTGAGTCCGCCAATCGATACCGACATAGGAGAAGCTGTGCCAACTGCCTCTATCCGCCAAGGCGCTGTTCAGGGCGGTACTTGCCTGCATGTCCATGGAGATGCCGACCGTTTTAAGGTTCGTAAGCATAGGAAAGGCAAAATTCATTCCTATCAATCCATCGATATTGCCTGAGCCTACGAAGACTTCATTGACCCGATAGTTCTCGACGGACCAGTCGTAGCCGAGGGGAAAGTCCAATCCGGTGCGCAGTCTCAAGGCTCCCCACTTATATCCGAGGGAGAAGCGGCCTTTTCCGGGAGTATAGCGACTGGCTTCGAATAACTTATCGTGGGTGTAATTGAGGGATAGGCCGAGGTGACCGGAAAGTTTCCATAAAGAAAAATAGGCGTCCACTGCGGGAAGGGTCGCGTAGGTTTGCCGGTTTTCGTAATTACCGGCTGGATAGGAGTCCCAATTTCCCGCGGATACGCTGGCATATCCCAATCGGAAGGGGTTATTCATGGCGAGCGAAGCGGTGGCGAATAGCAGTAACGGCAATAGAGGATTAACAGCCATCGGCGCTCCTTAAATGGGTATCTGGACACTCTAAGTATAGTAGGGGAGATTATTGTTACCGGTTATTATGACTGGTATAGGTTCTGTGATGTATTTAGGCGAGGGTAACGGTGGTCATTTGGCCACTTATGTCGGAATTCCTTGCTTTTTATACGCGACACGCGTATATCATCTGAGCGAACGCGAAAAAAATACACTTGCCAAATTTTTGAGGGGCATAAAATGAAAACCAAAACTAAATCCCAGGAGCGGAATCGCTTTGAGCACCTGGAAAAGGAACTGCTGGATCTCAAGGCGGGCAAAACTCGGATGAAGGTCACCACGGTTGATCCCTTTTCCAATGCCATGACCGTGCACTACGAGACCTATGAGGAAATGCAGGCTCGACATAAGACCAAACCGAAGGCGGCCGCTGAGTTCAAGCAATTAAGGCAGTCGGTTGGATTAACCCAGAAAGCGGCGGCCGAAGCTTTGAGGGTAAGCCCGAGGACTTTACAGGGGTGGGAGTCTTCACGATGCCCTATCAATCCAACGGCAGAGACGTTCCTCAGGGTAATTCGAACACACCCGGAAATTCTGGATGAGCTGCTAGTGCGCCACACATCACAGCTTTTGGCGAAGGAGACGGGGCTGGAGAAAAAGGTGCGACGCACTGCGGAGCGGGTCGGCAGGAAATTGGCACGGACCCGAGCGTCGAAGGCTCGCGCGCCCCAGCGGTCGAAGTAGGGACACCATTCATAAGTTGCAATCCAACTTGCTTTGCTTCCCCGTTTCCTCATTGCAGGGTTGAGGTGAAGGGCGGAACACCGAAGTGAATTTGAGTTCTCAGGTTAACGACCAACCGGTTTTTGGAGTGGAGGCAAACGGTAGTTTTTCTTCCCTTTAACCTCAAAATACCCTAAATAAGTCTATTTAACCTTGTAAATTAACGATTAGAATTATAATATACAAGGTATATGTACTTCCCCCGGTTAATAGAACCGATTTTTCGCGCCTATCTGCAGGACTTTCCGGCCATTTTTTTAATGGGGCCGCGTCAAGTTGGGAAGTCCACTTTCCTGGCCCGGGAAATGACCGAATTCCGGATTTTTGACCTGGAATCACCTTCACTTTTCCAAGCCATTCAAGATGACCCGGAGCTTTTCCTTAAGGACCACCCTCAAGCAATTGTCTTGGATGAAGCGCAGAGGTGGCCCGCTCTTTTCGATGCATTACGGATCTCACTGGACAGGGATCCCCGTCCAGGCCGGTATATTCTGACAGGATCGGCATCGCCCCTTCTCAACCAAAGAGTATCCGAATCCTTAGCTGGCCGCATTGGACTGCTAACCTTACGTCAAATCAGTCTGAGGGAATATCTCGGAGCGGAAAAGAGCGATTGGCTGGAAGTCTTGAATTCGATGAAAACGGCGGACCAGATCTTTAAATGGTTCGGTGCGCATCCGAAACACGCACCCAGGGACGCCATGAATCGACATTGGTTCCGGGGTGGCTATCCCGATATATTGCTGGCGGAAAGCGATTCGGGGGCCTGGCGAAGGCAGGACAGTTTTTTCAGATTTGTGGTGGAAAAAGATATTCCCATGCATGCGTCCGTACCGCCTGCGCGGCTAAACCTATTATTCAAGTTGTTAGCCCACCGACATGGACAGCTTTTCAATGCATCAGAATTGGGGAGAGAGCTCAGCCTCAATTACAATACCGCGCAAGCCTCGGTTGATCTTCTGGAAGGCACCTTCCATCTCTACCGTTTGCGTCCTTTTTTTAACAACCAAAGCAAAAGGTTAGTGAAATCGCCCAAGGTATATCTTACCGATAGCGGATTACTTCACTATTTGCTCGGCTTTCGAAATCATGAGGATTTGCTACTCTCCCCTTATGTCGGGGCCAGTTGGGAAGGCTGGGTCCTGCAAAACCTGATGGCTGATCTCGATCTTCTGGAACCCCGACCGGAATTGTACTTCTGGAGAACATCAGCCGGTGCGGAAGTGGATCTGGTTATTCGGCATCGAGGCCTTTTGATTCCGATAGAGATAAAACGGAAAGGCACATTGGGATACAGGGATGTGAAAGGCTTGGCGCATTTTATAGAAGACCACGGGTCACCATTCGGCTTGGTATTGCACGGAGGTGAGCAATTACTTCGCGTCTCGGAAAAAATCCTGGCAGTGCCCGCTACCTGGGTCTTGATTTGACCGGGCGGAAAATGGAGGCATTCGGTCTGAATGCCGCCGGTTCTTTTTGGCTAATTGGAATAGGGTGCAACAGTAAAATTGGAACTGGGGAATTGGCTCGATGCAATTTTATTGGCGGAGAGGGGGGGATTCGAACCCCCGGTACTGTTACCAGCACAACGATTTAGCAAACCGTCGCCTTAAGCCGCTCGGCCACCTCTCCGGACCAATAAAATCAGCAAATTTCTGCCCCCGAATGTAATTAATAAGGTGGGGCTATCAAAGATCCCCGCTAGGGCCGTTTGTATGAGGAAGAATCTCGGGCCACACAGGGAATAAGCCCGCATGAGGCCGAAACCTGGGTTTAAAACCGCCTTAATCGCGCAAAAACTACTATTTTCCCGCGTCGGGTTTGTATTTTCGGAGTTCCGGTATCAACCCCGCCGTTCCCGCGAATCGCTGTAGCCCAAATGGGTATGGAGCCTTATGACTTGGATGCGAAAGACCGCGTTGGTCGCCTTGATTCTGTCCGCAAGCAGTCTTGCCGCTGGTCTTGGCGCATTGTTGGCCCTGCAAATTGCGGTACGGCAAGCTCCGGGCGATACCTTTACGCGCGCGGGGATCATGCGCATCCTGACCAGCGAATCGGTGGTTTACTTCTCCGACGGAAAAACCCGGCTCGGAACTTTTTTTGAAGGGACGCACCGGGACTATGTGCCCTATGACTCCATTCCCACGCTTTTAGTCGACGCACTGGTGGCGGCGGAAGACCAGAATTACTTCACCCATGGCGGAATTGACTACCGGGGTATCGCGGCGGCGGTGCTTGTGAATGTAAAGGCCGGTAAGGTCAAGCGCGGTGGCAGCACTCTCTCGCAACAGGCGGCAAAGAATCTTTTCAACCGCCGCGGACGCACGCTGAAGGGAAAAGTCTTCGAATTGGTGAACACTTATCGCCTTGAGCGGCATTTTTCCAAAAAAGAAATTCTCGAATTTTATCTCAATCAATTTTACGTCTCGGGTAACGGACACGGAGTGACCATCGCTTCGCGCTATTTCTTCGACAAGCCCTTGCACGAGCTTACGCTTATGGAAGCTGCTTTCATAGCAGGTTCGGTGAAAGGACCCAATCAGTACAATCCCTTTATTCAAAAGACGGAAGAGGCGAAAGAGAGGGCCTTGCGACGAGGCCAGGACAGAGTGGCTTATGTATTAGGACAAATGGTAAAAACGGGAAAAATCAATTCGGCCACATACAAAGATGCGATGCAAGAGGGCCTCCATTTCAAGCGAGGCGCGTTCCGTTTTTCCTTATCTACCAATATGGTGAAAGTACAGCGCTTATTGGAGCGGCCGGAAATGCAAAAACTCCTGGCGGAATTCGGAGTGGAGGACTTCATGTCCGCCGGTCTGCAAATACACACTACCCTCGATGCCGACATCCAAAAGGCCTCCGAATATGCGATGAATGTGAACCTTTCCCGGCTCGATCGAATCCTCAAGGGTTACGAACCGCCCCGTGATACGGCTATCAGTATCGTCTCGGCTTTCGAGCCCGGAGCCTTTTACACCGGCCGAGTCTGTTCGTTGCGGGTCGACAAGGGAGTTCCCCAAGGCGTGCAGGTGCGTTTCGGCGCCGTCAAGGCCTGGGTCAACCGGAAGGCCTTGGAAGACTTTTTTTCGGATTGGAACCGTCATGAAACGGGAGCCGCCTCCTTGCCTTCACCGCAAGTCCAGACTGGATTGGTGAATCGTCTTTTTCCCTTGGGCGCCCCTATATACTGTTCGGTTGAATATGCAAAGCCTGATTCCATGAGAACGGGTTCGAAGAGACCGGCGCCTAAAAAGGTTGAGTTGCGAATCGAACAAATACCGCTAATCCAGGGCGGAGCGCAGGTGGTCCGGCATGGGCGGGTGCTTGCCAACGTGGGCGGTTTCCAGAATACCGGCTATGACAGGGTCAACCAGGCGAAACGGCAAATCGGATCGGCCTTTAAACCTATGGTGTTCGCCGCGGCTTTGGAATTGGGTTGGAATATATTCGATGCGTTGCCGAATTACCGGCAGTTATTCCGGCTCGGCACCACTTTTTATTTTCCGAAACCCGATCATGAGCCCGAAGATACGGTGAGCATGGCATGGGCGGGACGGCGCTCGGAGAATATCGCCAGTGTCTACCTGCTTTTCCACCTTTTCGATAAAATCGATTTCGCCCGGTTTTGGGAGGTCTGCCGCGGTATCGGCATGGCGCCGGAAAATTTCCATATGGAATCCGAGTTTCGCTTGTTCGTTCGCGATAGCCTGGGGTTGGTATTCAATAATGAAAGACGCCGCGAATTGGAGTTTCACAAGCTGGTTGTCGATGCCGGCTACGACCTGATCTTTTCGGGTAAGCTGGCCGAAGCGGATTTCATCAAATCGCTCCCTTATGGGCTGGGATTCGAAACGGAACGACGCAAATACGAGGGAAAAGGAGATGCGGACTCCCGCCTGCGTCATGATATCCTGGGTAAGCATTTCCTGAATTATGTAGCCAAGGTCAGGCTCTGGAGGAACAGACAGGAAGGCGGTTCCGGCCTCCACATGGCGCGCCATGCCACCAGCGGCCAAGTGGGGCTTTTCGAGAAAATGCCTGCTTCACCCTGGCTGCCCACGGCAATGCCCGAATATTGGATTGACGACGATTCGCTTATGGTCGAGGGCGTCGTAAGTATCGCCACGCTTTCAAGAATATCCCAGGGATTGCAGCAGGTCGAGGATGATGGGGGAAGCAATCCGTACAGTAAGGAGAATTTATATGCCTCAGCGGATTTCAAGGCTTGGGCGGCCCTGCGGTATATTGTCGACTTTTCGCGCAAGCTGGGCGTTCGTTCTCCTCTGGATGCCGTTATCTCCTTTCCGCTCGGAGTGAATGTGATAACGTTGGGCGAGGCGGTGAACGCCTACCAGGTTTTCAAGGACGGCTATGCCTATACCACGAAGGGCGGGGATAATCAGCTTTTCATCGAAAAGATAACCTTGCGCGACGGTACGGTTTTGTTTGAGGACGAAGCCAAGCGTATCCGGGTATTGAGCGAAAAAACCCGTGTGGGCCTGGAAAATATTCTGGGATTGGTGGTAACCGGAGGCACCGGCCGGGCCATCCACCAGGGAGTGCGCCTCAAGGGCGAAGGGGCGGAATTCCCGCTACCCGCCTTCGGCAAAACCGGAACCACCAACGATTATCGCAATGGAGCCTTCCTTGGATATTTCGCCGCTCCGAAATCGGGTAAAAAGGGTTTCGACACCCGCGAAGGCTATGTAACCGGAGTTTACGTGGGATTCGACGATAATACGCCTATGGTCCGGCGTGGCTTCCGGGGTACCGGCAGTTCTGTTGCAATACCCGCCTGGATTGACATCGCCGAAAACGTTTCCGAAATCAGCCAGTTCCGGCATGAAGTCGATTTTATGGATTTGGAAATCCTGGCGACCGGTCATGCTCCCATGTTCGAAGCGCATAAGTATGAGAAATGGGTGGTATCCAAAAAGTCGGGTATGCCGGTGGATTCGCGACAAGTAGCCGTTATCGAAGCGTCGGGGCAGGAGTATCGCGAAGATATTTCCCATGAAATGGAATTACGGGAACCCGTGACCGATCCTTCCGTGTTGACCACGATATTCATGAAAAAGGAGTGAAAAGCATGACGAAAAGCGGCACGCCGAGAGGCAAGGCGAAAGGCAATTGGAATCGTGGAACGGTTGTGATACTGGGTGCAGCGATTTTCCTGTTGATGGGATGCGCATCCCAAAGCCCCGGAAAATTGCCCGCTGATCGGGGTAAACACTCGACAGTCGACGGTGCCGAAAAGGTAGGCGCCGACGATTGGAACGCCCTACGTGAGTCCTTGGTAAACCCTCGTGATACCCTGATTCTGGATTTGCTTTCCGGATATCGTAACCTGATGGGCCATGCACAGGGCACGGTTCCCTTGGACGCCGGCCGTATGCAAAAGGCGCAGGAGGCCGCCTGGATTTTGGAAGCGGAATTGAGAAGCCAAGGGGGCATTCTCTCTTCCCAAATGCCGGAACAAGGTCGGGAGACTTTGTCCGAGCCGCGCCCTGGCGTGGATAAGGCCGCTCCCAAAACCGCGCCTCCGGATATGGGGTTATCGGAATCCAGCCGTCAATTGGTCGAATCGCATGGCTTCTCAGCGGCTTCCGATACGCTTTTCAACCAAGGCCATTACTTGGAAGGGTGGAAGGTTTTGCTGTCGGCATCCCCGGAGGTGAATGACTTGGAAACCAGGCGGGAGCGTTTCGGAGGACGTTATTGTGAGGAAAAACGGCGCGTAGCCTCGCAAAATTTCATCGAATATCGCAAGGTTGAGAGCCTCGAACGGAAAAAAGCGTTGCTGGAATCGGCGCGTGTAGACCTCGAAAGTTGTCTCCTTTATTTTCCCGAAATCTTTGTCAGTGATAGGGTGAAAGACAATCTTAAGTTGGTTCAAAGGGAGTTGGAGGCGCTTAATCGGAAATAGTCCGGATATGCCGGTGGGGCGAATCTTCTCCGATAATAAAAATCACACTTGCTCTTGAGGGAGATCCGATCCGCTCGGCGCCGGCGGTTCCATGGAAAGGGCCAAACGGACTTTCGCCAGCAAGTCGTTTACCGAAAAGGGTTTGAGTAAGAGCGGAGCCTGGGTAATTTCTTCTGGTTTTTTCAGGATTTCCCCCGTGTAACCGGACATAATCAGGGTGCGCAATTTGGGTCGGACCCGGCGCAGGTTCCGGTATAAATCAGAACCATTCATTTTGGGCATAATCATGTCGGTCAGCAGTAAATCGATTTCACCGGAAAATCCCTGCGCAATTTTCAGCGCCTCTTCGCCATTGCGCGCGTCAATCACCTTGTAGCCGTGCATTACCAGGATGTCGCGAACCATTTCGCGTACATCCTCCTCATCTTCGGCCACCAAAATGACTTCCGTTCCTATTGCTGCGCTTGCTTTGGGTAATGCGGCATCCTCGGGTGATTTCACGACGGCTTCCAAGCTTGGTAAAAGGATTTGAAAGGTAGTGCCCTCTCCCGGCGCGCTTTTAACACGTATGTCACCCATATGCTGGCGGACTATGCCGTATACCGTGGCAAGACCCAGGCCGGTTCCCTTACCAATTTCCTTGGTAGTATAAAATGGCTCGAAAATGCGCTGCAGAACCTCGGGTTCCATACCCTTTCCGAAATCGGTCACTTCGAGGAGAGCATAAGACCCGGATTTCAAATGCTTGTAATTACGGGCTCGCCTGCCCTCGATTTTCAGATTAGCCGTCAAAAAGTTCAGGCTCCCGCCTCTCGGCATGGCGTCTTGGGCATTGAGCGCCAGATTCATCAGGATTTGCTGGATTTGCGTGGCATCGGCCCGTACCGCCTTCAGATTCGGATCCAGGGTAAACTTGAGTTCAATATCCTCCCGGATAAGACGGTGAATGATTTTTTCGAACCGTACAATTTCATCGTTCAAACTTACCGGCTTCATTTCCAGAATTTGCTTGCGTCCGAATGCCAGCAACTGCATGGTTAAATCCTTGGCGCGTTCGGCGGTCCGCATGATTTGGCTGAAATTCCGACGCATGGGATGATTCTCATCCAATTGCATCAATCCCATTTCGGCGTATCCGATGATAGGGGAAAGCAGGTTGTTGAAGTCATGCGCCACCCCCCCGGCCAAATGTCCGATGGCTTCCATTTTTTGGGCTTGGCGTAGCTGATCTTCGAGTTCGAGGCGGGCTTCGGTTTCTTTTTTTTGAACCGTGATATCGGCGATCATCGCCAGGGCGCCGAGGTATGTTCCCTTCTCATCTTGAATGGGGCTAGCGGAAATATTCACCCATAATTTTTCTCCGTTCTCCTTATTGAAATGAAATTCAAAGCGCTCGCTTACGCCCTGATGGCGCAGCTGCAGGCGAGTTTTAATGAAGCGGATACCTTCCTCATCCAAAAAATCGAAAAGGTGCCGCCCCAGCATTTCATCCGTTTTTCGCCCCAGCATTTCCGCCATCCGGGTGTTGACATAGCTGGTAAAATTTTCCGAGTCCAGGACCCAGATTCCCTCTTGCGCGGCCTGGACGATTCGGCGGAATTTTTCTTCGCTGAGCCGCAGCGCTTCCTCGATCCTACGCCTTTCGGTAATATCCGTGATAAACCCTTCAATCGCCGTGAGAATTCCCTTTTCGGTATAGACGCCTACCCCTTGCTCCCACATCCATTTTTCCGTGCCTTCCCGCGTAATGATGCGGTATTGTATTCTGAAAAAACGGTGCTGCTCCAAGGGGGCTTGCACTTCCTTATACACTCTTTCCCGGTCATCGGGATGGATGATGTTCCCCCAACTGGTCTTATGGGATAGGAATTCCTGGGCGGAATACCCTGATAAATCCAGGCAGCCCTCGCTGATGAACTGTGAAGTCCAATCCGAATCATTGTGGCAACGGTATGCGAATCCCGGAAGGTTAGCCAGCAGGCGGGAGAACATCCCCCGGTTATCCAGGCTGTTAAAGACTAGAGGAGAAGACGAAAAACGTCGATTTCTTCGGTAACTTGCCCATCCGGGAAGGGAAAATGCCAATGCGGCTAATCCCCCCAGTAAAAACAAGGCGGAAATCCAATCGCCCAGGCCCGAAGGTCCGTGCAATTCAGGCAAGCGCAAACTCCTTCGGGTTTCAGGTGATTCCTTGAGAATGGGGAGGGTCGTCGGCTTTCCATAAAGAAGACCGGGTCGATTTAATCGAATCGACCCCCTTCTCCCTCCGTCCTAGACATTATCTAATTTTTACCCGGTCTTGCAAGAATTATTCCGGGAAACCAGGCTAACTTGTTGCTCTTTATCCCGGAGTGTCGAAGAAAGTGGGGAATTGCTGAATTCCATGTCAAAATGTCCGGACCTGCATGAATTTCCCGCCGATGCCCTGCGAGCATTGCTCCCATTGGCTTTCGCTGAGGATGAGGGCGAGGGAGACATCACTTCGATCGCAACCATTCCCGAGAATACCCGCTCAACCGCCCACTTTATCGCCAAGGAGTCGGGAGTGGTGGCGGGTCTGGAGACCGTTGCCCTTGTGTTCGACTGGAAGGGGTTCCCGGCGCGTTACACGGGGGGCATACCAGCGGGAACCGAGGTCGCGGCGCATACCAATTTATTGACGGTTGAGGCGGATACCCGCCATTTGCTGGTCTGTGAACGGGTCATACTCAATTTCCTGCAGCGTTTTTGTGGTGTCGCCACCGCAACGCACAAACATGTACAGGCCCTGGCGGGAAGTACAACCCGACTTTTGGATACCCGGAAGACGCTTCCCGGTTACCGGGCTTTGGACAAGTATGCAGTGCGGGTCGGGGGCGGCTTGAATCACCGGTCGGGTCTTTATGATCAGGTTCTCGTGAAAGACAACCATATCCGGGCCTGCGGAACGGTTCGCGAAGCCGTAGCAAGGGTGCGCTCCCGGTATGGAAGCCGTTACCCGGTGGAAGCGGAAGTGACTACCCTGGCCGAGTTGGAAACCCTCCTGGACGCACACGTGGATATCGTGCTGCTGGACAATATGACCGATGACGAAATGGCACGCGCCGTGGAGAAAGTGCGGGGATTGGCGCCCCATATAAAATTAGAGGCAAGCGGAGGCATCGACCTCGCACGGCTGGCCCGCATCGCGAAAATCGGGGTGGATTTCGTGTCGGTAGGCGCTTTAACCCATAGTGTCAGGGCCTTGGATATATCCCTGCAATTCGAGGAGGGATGATGAATTCGCAAAAACCTTCCGCTCAGAGCGGAAAATCCGGACAAGGCCTTAACCTTGTCGTCGATATAGGCAATACCAATACTGTCATCGGATTTTTCCGGAACGGGAAAATAGTATCCAACTGGCGTTTGGCGACGCGGCGCGAAACCACGGAAGACGAAGTGGTTTGGTGGATACATAGCCTCCTGCTTCCCGCCAAAGTGAAGCGCTCCCTCAACGGCCTGGCCATGACTTCGGTGGTTCCCGCGCTGGATGGCGTATGGGCCCGCGCCTTAAACAAGGCCTTTGGCTTGACCCCGGAGATATTGGACTATTCCAATTGCGGCGGTTTGCGCCTGGAATATTCCATCCCCAGTCAAATCGGAGGCGACCGGTTGGCCAATGTGCTGGGGGCTTGGAGTCTGGGCATCGAGGCCGGTGTAGTTTTGGATTTCGGAACCGCAACCACCTTCGACGTTTTCAGTGATTACACCTATTGGGGTGGCATAATCTGCCCGGGTGTGCAAAGTTCCCTGCAGGGACTGGCTCAATCCGCCTCGAAAATATCGGAAGTGGAATTGCGCTGGCCCGAAACCGTGGTGGGAAAAACCACGGAATCGGCTTTACGCACGGGTATTTTACAAGGGACTGTGGGCCAAGTGGAGTATTTGCTGAAAAGGGTATTCGCGGAGAAAAAAATGAAGAACCCGGTGGTGATTTCCACGGGAGGGCTGGCCACATTGGTACAGGGCCATGCCCCGAGTATCCAACGAGTTGAACCCGATTTGACCTTGATGGGGCTCAATTTTCTACTTTCGCGCAAGCTTAAGCAAACGAAAGGCAAGCGATGAAAAGGATATTGGTTACGGGCGGCTCTGGATTTCTGGGCTCCCATCTGTGCGAAAAACTGCTTTCGTTGGGGCATGAAGTCATTTGCCTGGACAATTTCTTTACGGGCCCCAAGCGCAACGTGCAACATTTGCGCAATCACCCCAATTTTGAATTGCTTCGCCATGACGTGACCAATTCCATTTTTCTTGAAGTTGATCAAATTTATAATCTTGCCTGTCCCGCATCCCCTATCCACTACCAATACAATGCGGTCAAAACCATCAAAACCAATGTGATGGGCGCCATCAACATGCTCGGTCTGGCCAAACGTGTGAAAGCGCGCATTCTGCAGGCCTCCACCAGCGAAGTCTATGGCGATCCCAAGGAGAATCCCCAGAGGGAGTCCTATTGGGGAAATGTGAATCCCATCGGCTTGCGCTCGTGTTATGACGAAGGCAAACGCGTGGCCGAAACCCTCTTCTTCGACTACTCGCGTCAAAACGGAGTGGATATTCGCGTCATGCGCATTTTCAATACCTATGGCCCGCGCATGCATCCCGACGACGGGCGCGTGGTGTCCAATTTCATCGTGCAAGCCTTGCGGGGCGAAGATATCACCGTATACGGAAACGGCTCCCAGACACGCTCCTTCTGTTACGCGTCCGATCTCATCGAGGGCATGGTCAAGCTTATGAATCACCCCGACTGCAAGGGGCCCATCAACATCGGCAATCCGGGAGAATTCACCATCCGCGAATTAGGTGAAATCGTAATCGAGTTAACGGCAAGCAAGAGCAAGATCGTCGAAAAGCCGCTGCCGAGCGATGATCCCCAACAACGCCGCCCCGACATTTCCCTGGCCAGGGAAAAGCTGGGTTGGGAACCGACCGTTCCCTTACGCGAGGGTTTGGTGAAAACCATCGCCTATTTTGAAAAACTGCTCAGTACGAATTGATTCAGCCGGTTTTTTGCAACAGGGCGAACCAGGGTTTCCAGGTCGCTTTCACACCGGGCCCGGCGATGGAAAAGCCTTCGACATATCGACGGCACAGCTCCTTCAGGCGTTCCCGTGTCAGAAAGTGCCCCTCGGACGGGCGTAACGATGCTCCGACCCCTTGGATGCGGCGCAATAAATCCTCCGGAGTCTTATAGGTCTCTTCCCAGGAATCTTCCGCGAATACCTTGACGGCCAACCCAGCCGTTTGCGCCGACGTTTCGATTTCCTCCCGATTCTGGCCGGGCCAATTTTCATAATGAAAAGGGGCGGACCGGAGGATGGATTGCAACTCGGAGAAATTGTCTCCGAGCAGTCCCGACACCAGATAGCAGCCCTCTTGTTTGAGCCGCCGGGCTACCCAGTGCAAGTGCAGGGGTAAATCCGGAAACCATTGCACCAAGGCGTTTGAGGCGATGAGGTCGAAGGTTTCTGGATCCGCCGCCGTTGCTTCGTCGCGGCTGCCCGCAGCATCCAGCACATACCAGCGCGGCATTTTCCCCTTGGGCTCCAAAGCGAGTGATTTACGGTTCGCCAGGACCATGGGCTCGGATACATCCGTAATATCCAGATCCATACGGGGATATTTTCCCAAGAGGTTCCGGGTAAGATGACCCGTGCCGGCGCCGATTTCCAGCGCGCGAGTGAATTCGCTTTCCTTGGGTAATAACGACACCAACGTGTCGGCCATGCGCTGTTGCACTTGGGAGTGGAGATTATAGGTTCCCGCCGCGCGGGAGAATCGCAAATGTCTGAATTCCATGGGTCCGGCTAAGTTAGCTTTAGCGTACGTCGATGGCTAAATTCCAGAAAGAAGCTTTCCAATCGATTCCGCTTCCGTCAAAAATGGGATGTGCCCCTTGCCATAGTAGGTGATGCGTCGGGAAATCTCCCGTGGAGCTCCTGAGGCGTCGAACCGCTCACGGGCAAATGGACATGGAGAAATGGGGTCCTCCGGTGACGTTAGGAAAAACAATTGATCCCTTTTTTTCACCAAGGCCAGCGGGTCAACTTTCACATCCCGGAGATAGTCCAGCCCTTGGGAGAGGGTAGTGGGGTCGAGGACATCCATTCGCCGGGCGCACAGTGCCGCGAATCGGTTGGCGTAAGGCGTATCCTTCGCCGCGGAATTCCAAAAATCATGCAGCACTCTGTCTTTATCATAGCGCAATTTACCTTGCATGGCGCGCAACATCGCCTCCCGCTGGGGAATAGCGTTGACGAAATCCACTATGGGGCACAGCGAAAGCAGGGATGCACCATAAGGATTGTGCGCATTCGACTGGGAAAGCAGAAGGCGATGCAACGCCAGGCTACCCAGTGACCACGCTATCACCCAATCGGAAGGTGATAGGGGTAATAAGGCCTCTTCGAGTCGCGCCGGATTGAGGGAGGCTTCCATTCCATCCATGAATTGATGGCGCCACCCCGGGTACAGCGCGGCTATCTCCTTCTCCATAGCATCCAGGGGGCTACCCCAACCTCCGATCCATAACAGATTTTGCGACATGGCTAGGGCACATCCATCGGAAGTAAGGCGTAGGCCTGTTTGAGAACGGTAAGAAATTCATCCAAATCCTTGTGAGACATGTCGCTGCGCAAATTGAAACGAATTCGCGCCGTTCCTTTGGGAACCGTGGGATGCCGTACCGGCAGTGCACGTATTCCCTTTTGAAACAACATTTTGGACAGCGCGATGGCTCTGGCATTGCTTCCCACCAGAATCGGTCGAATATGACTTCCGCTATTGCCGGTCGGCAAGCGCAAGTCTTCCAGGCGACCGGCGGCGTATTCCGATAATTTCACAAGGTTCAGCGCATGGTCCGGTTCCGCTTGTGAGAGCCGCAAGGCCGCCAGCGCCGCACCGACTACCGCGGGCGGCAGGGCGGTGCTGAAAATGAAGGTCCGGGCTTGGTTGACCAGATAATCGATAACCGGCCCGGGACCGACCGCATAGGCTCCATAGCCTCCGTAGGCTTTTCCGAAACAGCCCATAAGCAGCAGCCTGTCGGGAACGGCGGATTGGAAATCAGTCATCAGAGAGGGATAGCATCCCGCCGAATGCGCCTCATCCAGCACCAAAAAGAAGCCGTATTTTTTCTGCAGGGAGAGCAAGTCGGCCAGAGGAGCGAAATCACCGTCCATGCTGAATAAAGTCTCCGAGCATACCAGACAATCGGATCCGTCCTTGGACTTTTTCAACAGCGACTCCAACATGTTCATGTCGCGGTGGTGGTAGCGGTGGAAAGGCGTTCCGGCGATCTTCATGCCGTCGATCAGGCTGGCATGATTCAATTTATCGGCCAGGATGCAAGCGAATAAGGGTCCCAGCGATTGCAGAATGCCGAGATTGGCCGCATAACCCGAATTGAAAAGCAAGGCTTTGCCCAGAGGCAAGAGGGCTGCGATCTCGGCCTCCAGTTCCGCATGGATATCCAGGCCTCCGCCGAGCAATCGCGAGCCTCCCGAACCGGTTCCATATTTTTGCACAGCCTCCATCGCAGCTTTTCGCAAAACCGGATGATTTGCGAAACCGAGATAATCGTTGGAGCAGACGTTGAGATAGCTGCGGCCGCTGATTTCAATGCGGAGGCCGCACGGGCTTTCCATGGAAGTCAGCGAACGCAGAAGACCTTGACTACGGAGTTGTTCCAGGTGTGCGCGGAAAAAATTCAGGTCGGGCAATGGGTCCACCATTTTTCCAATCCAGCCTCCAGAGGCGCCAGCCAATCCGGAATGTCCTCCGCTTTTAAGCCCGCTCCCATTTGCAGGGAAGGCTGGTAAGGCAATTCTCCCATCAGGGGAAGGCCGGAAAAATCCAGCAGGGTTCGCAGGTTATCGTCGCCTATCTCAGGCCTTTCGGGTGTCGTTCGGGAGAATGCGATTCCGCCAACCGGGACTCGGCGTTCCCGTAAAAATGCCAGGGTGGACAAAGTATAGCTGAGGGTACCCAGTTCCAACCCGCAAACCAGCAGGCTGGGAAAATTTCCCTGCAGCGCCAAGTCTACCAGAAAATCCGGCTTGCGATTGAGGGGAACGGCTGCCCCCCCAGCGCCTTCCACCACCAACAAGTCACAGTCGCCACGCAGGTTCTCAATGTCTTTGCCGAAGCGCTCAAGGTTCAATACTTGGTTCTCCCGTTCGGCAGCCAGGTGGGGCGATACCGCGGCCGAGAACCGTATCCCGGTCTTGGTGGTTATCGGAAAGGGCGCCATCCTGGCTATCCATTCCGAATCTCCAGCCGCTGTCTGCCCGGGTTCCATGGTAAAACCACATTGCACGGGTTTAAAATAATGGGCGGAGATGCCCTTTTTCTCAGCCCAGAGCAGCAATGCGAGACTGAAGGCGGTTTTGCCCAGATCGGTTCCGGTGGCGGTGACGAATACGGCTTTTCCCATGGGTAGGGAAAAATATTAACTCGGACGGCTGCGACCACCCCCAAGATTTTCCCCTCGAGACTTTTACCCCAGCCTTGCGAAACCCACGGGTGAGAGCGGATTGACAAGGGGCCTTCTTCGCATTAGTTTTCCGGCAGCTCGTTTGACGGTGCGATGATATCGGGAGTCCTATCATGGGATTTTCATTTCCGTGCCTTATTTTTGACTGGACGATTAGCTCAGTTGGTTAGAGTATCACCTTGACATGGTGGGGGTCACTGGTTCGAATCCAGTATCGTCCAGTCCGAGCTGAATGGCGGCTGCTTTGGCCCACGTGGCTCATCAACGGGCACATTGCCCGCACCCTTTCCCGCGACTTTCGCAACATCCCGTAAAATCCGCTTCTTTTTGCATAAAAATATGGTAGAATGCCTGTGACCATTATCGTTACCGGCGGTGTCACTACCCCCACTTTGAAGCGGGTTCCCTTCTGCCTGAATACCTCCAATGAAGCA
>JBGTHM010000100.1:0-184911 GCA_041746255.1 Fibrobacteria bacterium
ATCCCTTGGCATCGTCGTCGGTGATACCGTTGCGAATGAGGAATTCGCAGACTTCAATGGCCTTGTCGACCTCCTTTTGATTCTGGTAGTAGGTGATGAGGGCTTTGCATTGGGTAGCCACGAATTTGGGATTGTAGCCGAAATCCTTGAAAGTGCGCCGGATGAACTCAAGGGAGTATCGGCTCAATTCCACCTTGTCCATGGCGCACTTCGACTCCTTGATTTTAAGGGTCAATAAATCGAGGAATTCATGCGCGATTTCCACTTTATCGAAGAAAACCATCTCCTTTTTCTGGTAGGCATCGAATTCCGCCAGCGCGGAAATATTATCGTTCCTCAATTCGGTCAATAGGCGTTCCAATAGGTGCTCTTTATTCACGGTGGCCCTTCAAAAAATACAGGTGGAATGTCCGTGCCTCCCCGCAAGGAATTCGTCGCGGCATACGGGGTTGGTTACCCCATAAGATAAGGCGAAAGTGGAATTTGTCAACCGGGGTCGATTTTCTGCAAGGCTTTCAACATGGAAGCCACGTCGGCGAATCGGTTTTCTCGGGACGGGGCCAAGGCCATTTGCACGAAATCGTGCCATTCCACGGGCAATCCCGGCCGGTAATCCCGAACCATGCCGGTAAACATGCCGCTGTCCTCCTTCGCGCGCGTGTTGAATACCTTCTCCGGTCTTTCCACCCTTACGGGTAGAAATCCCACGCTGAGTTCAAGCAAAACACAGCCCAGGGAAAAGATGTCGGCCCGGCCGTCGATCTCTTCGCCGCGCGCTTGTTCGGGAGAAACATACAGCGGCGAGCCCAGCACATAATTCTTCTCCTCCTTATGAACGGTATGATAAACCCATGCCAAGCCGAAATCCGCCACCATGATCTGTTTCTGCTTCTCCAACCACATCAGGTTTTCCGGTTTGATATCCCGATGCACCACCCCTTCCGCATGTGCATGAGCCAACACCTCAAGCGTTTGCCGGGCAATATTCACAAGCTCGCGCAGGTCCGGAAGCCTACGGCTCGGAATAGGATGTTTTTTCCGGGTGCGCAGCCACTGTCCCAGATTCACGCCTTCTACCAATTGCATGACATAATACAGGAAATCGGGTTCCTCATCGAATTCGAAAAGGGTGATGATGCCCGGATGGTCGATATTGGCCACGAGTTCGGCCTCCTGTCGAAATCGTTCCGCTGTGAAAAGACGGTTGAATTTCTCCCGGAATACCACCTTGATGGCTACCGGCCGCTTCAGGTTGGTTTGAAAACCACGATAGACCACTCCCAAGCTGCCTTCACCGATTTTGTTCAGTAAGGTAAAGTGGCCGAGAACGGCTCCCGTCAAATCCCGCCGCTTTCCGGTACCGATTAGTGATGAATCATCCTCTTGACCTAAGGCCATTTCTCCCCTCTCCCCTGATATCGCCCCAAACAGACCGGAATGCGGCATCACCGGGCGATTTATAGTATTCTTTTTAAGTATTTTACCTTCCAGGATCAGATAATGCCACAAACATCCCCGGAGTTCACAAGGTCGGAGGCGGAAAATGCCGTCCGCATGCTCAATCTCTACTATAACCGTACGATTTCCTATTCGTTCGACCACCCAACCGTGCAGGAATTCGTGCCCAAGGTATACGCAGCCTTCCAGCCGTTATGGGCTACCCAGGGAGTGTCCCTGCTTTTCCAGGAATTCGGGTATTTCATCGGAACGGTCGATATCGTTTATCAGCCCAATAATCGTCGTATCGCCGAACATTTGAAAAGGTTCGGTATCGAAGCCATCAGCTTTTCCACTCCACCCTCGTTGCCCGAATTTACGGCTTTCCTCGACGCCTGTTCCCTGACGCATGCCGGAGCGGAAGCTTTCATGAAATACTTGCTGCAACGAAGGGTGACCAGCTTGAGTATTAACGACGTTTCCTTGCGTACCGTCAAGGAAGGAGACTTCGTCAGTTCGGCTCCGCCCCATGCCGGTTCCCCGTCACGGCTTCCGCAAAGCGGTCCAACCGATCCTTTCGCGGAAATGGCCATGCGCGCCGTTATGGGAAAGTTCACCAACGCCGAAATGGGCGCCAACCTTTCTTTGTTGCAATTATTGGAAAACCCCACCGCCTTGCCTCAAGCCATGCTGGAGCAAAGCTCGCAAGCCGGTGAACAGCAGCCTCAGGTACTCCAGCAAAGCCTGGCGCGGGTATTGGGTATGTTCCAAGAGTCGGCGGAAAGCGCGGATGTTCCGGTGGAAGATTTGCTTCTCGGAATGCATAATATGCGCGGTGAGTTGCTGAAGGCGTTGAAGGCCCAGCAAAACTTGACGCAGAACGTCGCCGGTTCGGCAGACGCCGTGGACTCAGCCGACGACATGTTCGCCCAAACATCCGCCAAGCTGATTCTCACCGAATACCAGAAATCCCAAGGGAACTTCAAGAAGACCGCGCGCATCATACAGCGCATCATTCCGGACCGCGCCAACCTCCAACGCATACTGCCTTTGCTGCGCGAACATTTTCTGCGGGCCGGTATTCCCTTGCTGGAATATTATCACATGCTGGAAGAGCTGAACATCTTGCTGGGTTCGGACGAGGCCTATCAGGGATTGCTGCGGGCGAGCGAAGGTATGGGCATTGATCAGGAGGAAATCCTGTCCGAATTGCGCAAGGATCCCGCCCAGGCGGCGAAGCTGTTGGTATTGGCGAGCGAAGTAAAACGGATGAGCGGAGACCAGAGCGGAGAAAGTCTGATTACCGCCCTGGTAAATTACGTGGAAAGCGCGGGCGACGCCATGACATCGACTCCGGCGACCACCGACGAAGTAGGACTACTTACGGGAATGCTGCGCCAAATGGAAAACTCCCTCAACGCGGAGCTTGAGGGCCGAACGGTAAGCCCACAGGTGAAGAAGGCGGGACGGCAGAAAATGCATCTGCGCTTCCAACAAACCATCGCGGGAATGAAAGGCCGGGCGGTTACCCATCAAATGCTCAACCCCGGCGCTTCGGAAGAAGAAAAGGTGGCTTCGCTGCTGGAAATTTTTTCGGATGCATCGGAACTCGACCAGGTGGAGGAAAGCGTCTTATCGTCGGTTCTTAATGAAGGCATGGCCGAGGATTTGGCCCGACAAATTCTGACCAAAGCCCGACAACAGTTGGATGCCAAGCGCCATCGCAACCTCTCCCGCGATTTGCCTACGGGCGTTTACGTCAAAAACGTACTCGACTTCTACCTTAAAATGGAAATCAGCCGCGCCCGGCGTTATCATGTACCCTTCACCGTCATCTTGATATCCTTCGAGGGACTTCCCGAAGGGGGTACCCCCGGCGTGGAGTTGACCGGCTTGCAGAACGTCCTCATCGGGGACATTCGCAAGTATTTACGCGAAACCGATTTGATTGGCTACCTGGCCTTTAACCGCTTTCTCATCGTGCTTCCCATGACCACCCAGGAACAGGCCGAAAGGGTAACCCATAAATTGCTGGATGCCCCGGCCAATCATGTCGCCCTGCCGGACGGCTCGCATGCCTCCATCAAACCGCGGCTGGGAATGGCTGCGTATCAGAATCAAAGTGTGGACGATTACCCCAAGATGATGGCAGCCGTCAAAGCGAACTGGCAGAATTTCCAACCGGATTCGGAGCGGAAGTAGTTCGATGAGCCGTACCTCGATTCTCATCGTGGATGATGAGAAAATCACCGCGTTCTACCTGCGGGATTTGCTGGTCGGTCTCGAATGCGACGTCCACCTGGCCCAGAACGGAGAGGAAGCCCTCGAGATTCTGGAAAAACAACATCTGGATATCGTCATAACCGACTTGGTCATGCCCGGTATCGATGGATTCGCACTGGTCAAGCGCATAAAAGTCAAGAAACCGGATCTGCCGGTATTCGTGCTGACCGCGCACGGCAACCCGGAAGCCGCCCGCAAGGCCAAAGCCCTGGGAGCCGATCAATTCCTGATGAAGCCGGTAAGCGTGGAACAACTGTTCCTGGCCATCCGGAAGTTGAAAGAGAAATCGGTAACCGGCGGTGACGACGTCGCCACCGCGGCGCGATTTCGCGTGGCGGCAATCGTAGGCACCTCCGAACCCATGCAAAAGGTTTTCCACGCCATCGAAAAGGCCCGTATTTCGAAGGCCAATGTACTCATCCGCGGCGAAAGCGGTACCGGCAAGGAATTGGTGGCCCGGGCCATCGCCATTCCGGGAGAGAAGGAAAGCCATCCGTTCGTAATCCTGAATTGCTGCGCCATCTCCGAAGGGCTGCTTGAGAGCGAATTATTCGGACATGTGCGGGGCGCCTTTTCCGGCGCGGTAGCGGATAGGGAAGGATTGTTCGAAGCCGCTGACGGCGGCTCGCTGTTCCTGGATGAAATCGGAGACATGTCGCTGCATAGTCAGACCAAATTACTGCGCGCCATCCAGGAAGGCGAATTCCGGCGCGTAGGCGACAACCAGACTCGACATGCCAATGTCCGTATCGTAGCGGCAACCAACCGCGATCTCGAAAAGGCCGTGCGCGCAGGCTTCTTCAGGGAGGACTTGTATTATCGACTGAACGTCATACCCATCCGGCTGCCACCCCTGCGGTCTCGACCCAGCGATATCGCCATCCTCACCCGTTTCTTCCTGGCCAAGCACCAGAATAAAAGTCCTTACAAGGTGGAGCTGACCCCCGAGGCGATTGAGTTATTGAGCCGTTACGATTTTCCCGGCAATGTGCGGGAATTGGAAAACATCATCCAGCGGACCATCTCTTTCGCGAGCAACCGCACGGTGGGGCCCGCCGAGGTGGCCGCGCACTTGCATTCCCAGGAATCTGCGGGGGAAGACGCTGTCGGCCAAGCCGATTTAAGTTACCCTTTTTTCAAAAAGCAATTGTTGCTGTTGGAACGGGATTATCTGTTGTCGAGGCTCAAGGCCACGGGCGGTAACGTGGCGGATGCGGCTCGCGCGATGCAAATTACCCGGACCGCCCTGCATAACCGCATGAAAAAGTTGGGACTCCGGTCCAAGGAATTGGATTCCCCAAAACCTCAGGAAGCCTGATTGCCGGAGCGGAAACCCACTCCGGCAGTCCGACGGTCCGGCAAAACGATCCGCAATTCAAGAGGCTGAAAGAGTCTTTTCGGAAGAGGTTTCCAACATCCTTTCCAGCTCGGCCGGGCTGGAGATGGGGAAATTAATGGAGCAGAGAAATTCATAGAGATCCAGCAATATCACTTTTCGGGGCCCCTTGCCGATGCGAAACGAGGCCAAATGGTTTTTTTCAATCCAGGAAATTACGGTTTTGGGGCTGACTTCGCAGATTTTTGCGATTTCCCCCGTAGTCGCGAAGCGTTTCTTCACCATTTCCGGCGTCTCCTTCCCACCATTGACATTGGCAGACCGGTGGAACGGCCCTTTTTTGATAAAGGAGCCGTGGCATCGAAGTTAGAAAGCTAATTTTAGGACCTCAACCCTTGCGACCCCCATCCCTTGAAAATGGAAAAGCTTTATGTTCATCGATGAATCCGTAATCACCGTTTCCGCCGGAAAAGGCGGTGATGGTTGCCAAGCTTTCCGTAGGGAAAAATTCGTCCCCATGGGTGGCCCTGCCGGAGGCAACGGGGGTCGGGGTGGACATGTCATTTTGGAGGCTACCGACAATGTGCAAACGTTGCACGACATCGGCAGCCGACGCACCTTCAAGGCCCGGGGCGGACAACCCGGAGGCAATGAATTGTGCACGGGAAAGAACGGCGAGGATACGGTGATTCGGGTTCCGGTAGGCACTCTCGTCAAAGACGCCGAAACGGAAGAGTTGCTCTGTGACTTGCAGGTTACGGGGGAGAAATTCATCATTGCCAAAGGAGGAAAAGGCGGGTTGGGAAATGCCCATTTCAAATCGGCCACCAATCGCGCCCCCCGTAAAACAACTCAAGGAGAACCGGGCGAATCGCATCGCATCCGCTTGGAATTGAAATTATTGGCCGACTGCGGTTTGGTAGGTCTCCCCAATGCCGGAAAAAGTTCCCTGCTTCGCCGTTGTTCCTCAGCGACTCCAAAAGTGGGCGACTTCCCCTTTACCACCACGGCCCCCAACCTCGGAGTTGTCTCATTGGGTCCGGGCTCCCACTTCGTGATGGTGGATATCCCGGGACTGATTGAAGGCGCCGCCCAAGGCAAGGGGCTGGGCCATCAATTTCTCCGCCATATCGAAAGAACCTCGGTATTGGCCTTTATATTGGATGGAGCCCGCGCGGAAGAAAAAAAGCAGTATAAACAGCTCTTGAAGGAACTGGGCGAGTTTCACCCGCTCCTTCTCGAAAAACCACGCATATTGGTAGTGAATAAATCCGACCTCCGTGAAATCGATACACGAGCTTTGGCGAAATCGCTGAAAATACCGGTACTTATGACTTCGGCGGTTACAGGTCAGGGTATCGAAGAATTTAAGAAAGTGACTTTCGCCACAGTGGAAAAAAACCGGCCCATAAAAAAAGACGCCTGGCTTGCATAAATAGCCAGGCGTCATCCTTCTCCAGCACCCCGATCAAGGGTAACTCAAAAAAAGTCAGTTTTCGTCGTAAACGCGTTCAACCTGTTCGCGATCCTTGGGTTCAACTATTTCGTTGGCGAAGGAGCGGTCAAGCGGCAGCGCATTGAAATCGGGGTTGGTATTGTCGAGAATGTAAACCGCCGCGGGATTATCGAGCCAGCCTACCACTTCCACATTGCTGAGGTCATGATGTCCGGCGCCGGATACCTTCAAGATTTGCAGCTTGTCATTGTCCACCCATCCTCGAATTCCGCCCCGGGTCCGGATCATGGACCGGTTCTTGCCCTTTTTCATAAAGGTCACTTCCTGGTCCCCGCCGATTTCGGTATTTTTTTCGGCCGGATCCGACATCTCACTTTTATAAACATTCGCGCCACCGGCCTTGATTTTGGTGACTTCGGTGGTTTTGGCGAAAAGCAGCCCAACAAGCATGAGCAGCGAGAAAATGATGAAGGATGTCTTGCGCATAAGTTCTTCCTTTAACCTGCCCGTAAAGAGCAATTGATCAGCAATATATAGTGGAATTGGGAAATACACAAGGGGCCCCCCTAAAAATCTCTAAATCCACCCCATTTCATGGAACCAGGCCCGATACCGCGATTGAATCCAAAAAATTGGAAAGGCTATAATAGCTCTGCGCCCGAAAATTCATTTTAGGGTTTTTTGAACTTTGAGTTCGAAGGTCTGGCTGTTTTTCAGCCAAGCGAAGGGATGGGAAGATGTTCGATTCTTGGACCCACTTAGCCAAATATGTGGACGAAGGCGGTTGGGTCAATTATGTGATTCTAGCGGTTCTCGCCATGTCCATTTCGGTAATGATCGAGCGAATCTGGTACCTCTATTTTCGGTGCAGGCTCAACTCAAAGGGCCTACTGGACCAAGTAATGGCCTTATTGCGCAAGCAATCCTTTACCCAGGCACGCAAATTGTGCACAAATACCAAAACTCCCCTGGGAGCCATTTTGGAATCCGGACTGCTCAAATTAGAACAGGCGGGAACTCAAAGCGACGTCAAGGATTCCATGGACGAAGCCTCCCTTCGCGAGATACCCAAACTGCAAAAAAGAACGCACTATCTCAGTCTTTTCGCCAACATTTCCACCCTGTTTGGACTGCTGGGCACCATTTTTGGATTACAGGAAGCCTTTATGGCACTGGATGCGGCCGATCCTTCCCAGAAAAGCAAATTGCTGGCCAAGGGCATCGCCATGGCCATGAATACCACGGCCCTGGGTTTAATGGGCGCCATACCCGCCATGATCGCTTTTTCCTATTTGGGCGCCAAAGCCAACGCGCTGCTGGAACAAATCGACGAAGCCATGGCCAGGTTGTTGAATTTCGTCTCCAACCAATCCGGATCGCCGGGATAATCTCCCTTGCCAAGCGAATAACAGCGTGCAAAAACCCTCCTTATCCAAGCAAAACAGCAAGGCCCTCTTAGAGCCTATTAATCTGGATTTGACCCCCATCATGAATATGATGCTGATTCTCATTCCGTTGCTGGTAACCATGGCCGTTTTCACGCAAATATCCGTTATACAATTCAGCCTGCCTTCCGAGGAGGGGGAATCGCTTCCGGGTGAGGAGATAACGCCCAGGCCACCCGGGGACGTGGACATTACCCTGGTTGTTACCGAATCCGGGTTCCAAATTATCGGCGAAGGCAAAAAAATGGACCCCATCCCTAAAAACCGGGGTGCATTCGATTTTCCCATCCTGAAAAGGTACCTGGAAAAACTGCGGCAGGAATACCCCCTTACCGAAACCATCGTATTACTGGTAGACCCAGCCGTAGGCTACGAGGACCTAATCGGTACCATGGACATTTGCCGGGAATCGCGCTACACGAATGTCGCGCTTTCGGGAGGCATTGAGCCATGAGCCAGCCCCGGCGAAGGAAACCGCCGCAATCGATGAAGCCGCAGATGACCTCTTTGGTGGACATCCTGACCATCCTGCTGGTTTTTCTCATCAAAAGCTTCTCCTCCGATGGTGAAATCATGGTCATGGACAAAAACCTCGATTTACCGGTGAGCTCGGCGGCTGGCACGCCCGTCCCCGCCCTGATTATCGGCATTAGCCGCGACCACATCCTGGCGGGCGGCTTTCCCGTGGCCCGGGTCGACGAAGAATCCGCGCGAAAAGGTCCCCTGATTCCCACCCTTATGGATTGGCTGGTGGAGAAAAAAGCGCAAACGCTGCGTATTTCTGAATTCGATGAAAGCGTGGAATTCGAAGGGCAGATTACCATTCAGGGCGATCGGAAAATCCCGTATTGGATCCTGCAAAAGGTTTTGCGTACCTGCGGAGAAGCGGGTTACAATAATTTTTCGCTGGCCGTGGTTAAAAAGGAATGATACCGGAGCAGCCATTGCCGAAGCGGGAAAGCGGCTCCGAGAGCGGCTGGGATGTCGCATACCTGGTATCGTGGCTGATATGCATCTCGGTTTTCATCGCCTTCATAGTGTGGGTGAAATCGGTGGATTACAGCATGTTGTCGCAACAAGTCGATTTGCAAAAACTTTCTCCACGAGTTTTGAAAATAATCTTACCCCCGAAATCGAAGACCCCCGACGCGGCTGAGCGGAAGGCGAAACTCGCGGCCGAAGCGAAGGCGAAACAATCCGCTCCCGCCGACTTGGCCGTGCGGATACAGAAGGCGCGCGAGAGCGTTCAAGAAAACATGCAACAGGCCCAGGAACGGGTAACCAAAGCGGCGGTCCTGAGCATCCTTACCGGCAAAGGCCCGAGCAAAAAAGGAGGCGAAGCCGGTGGGAAATTGAAGAAGGCCGGCTTCGGTGATTGGGACGATTTGAACAAACGTTTGGAGACTCTCGAAGGGCTTACCCGTTACGATGCCAAGCAGGGGTCGCAAAACCGGGACGGCGTCCGGCCCAGTGCTACGGAGGGGAGCGCCGCCACCCTCACCGATTTGGTTCGGGGATTCGAGGACGCCAAGGTAGGAGCTTTGAAGAAAATCGGAGACCTCAAGGTCGAGAAACCGGAAATCCTCACCTCCGGTCATCAGGGAGGCAATCGCGATCCGGCGCAAATGTCCGCTTTCATCAATCAAAGACAGGCCTCGATTTCGATGCTCTACGAGGAGAGGCTTAAAATCAATCCTTCCATGGAAGGAAAAGTAACCTTGTTAATCGTGATCGAAGCGGACGGAAGAGTCTCGACGGTTCGAGTCGTTCCGGGAGAAACGACCCTCAAAGATACCGCATTTCACGAGGCGCTCATGCGGAGAATCCGCAATTGGAGATTCCCAACCACGCAGGGCGGGGCCGTGGAAATAAAATCGCCATTCGTGTTCAGGCCGGTTTAGGAGTTCATTATGAAGACACTCAGTATGGGTTGGTTCCGATTTCTCGCGCTGCTGGCGGTCTGTTCTTTTCCGGCCTTCGGCGCCGTCATCAAGGCGGGCATGACCCTGAACATTATCGTGAAAAACGATCCGCAACTTTCGCAAATCGTCAAGGTACAGGAGAACGGGACCCTGGAATATCCCCTTTACCAGGATGTGTCGGTGATTGATAAGACCACCAGCGAGTTACAGGACATTCTTACTTTCCGGTTGGCCAGGGTCATCGAATCCCCGCTGGTGCTTGTGAGTATAGTCACCGAAGTTCCCCTACAAATTTACGTACTGGGTCAAGTGCCCAAACCGGGAATGGTAAGCGTATCGCCGCGGGCGAGCTTACAGGAAGTGTTGCAGGCCGCGGGAGGCCCTTCGGAGCATGCCGATCTGGAAAAGGTGAAGGTTGTCCATAGGAATCAGGGAGACGAAAGCGCCAGCTATTATAACCTGCAGAAATTCCTCACCGTTGGAGACCTGGCCTTGCTGCCTACTCTGCGGGACGGAGATCGAATCATTGTTTTGGCCTCGAAAAGTTCCAAATACGTCAAGGTGCTGGGAGCGGTTTCCAAGCCGGGCTTCTATACACTCAACGAAAGCGCCTCGGTTTTCGATATGTTGTATCTGGCCGGAGGGCCGAGCGCGGACGCCAACCTTACGAAAGTACGCGTTATGGGCCAACGCGGAGGCCAGTCAGCCGATTTTATGCTGGACCTGCAGCGGTTTATCGACGAGGGGGGCACCGAAAAACTTCCCTTGCTGTCCCAAGGCGATGTTATAATCGTCTATAATAAGACACTTACCTGGTCGAAAAGTTTGACGGTGTTACGGGACATTGTCACCATCGTAACCGCGTGGTTCGTAATATCCCGATTGCTGGATTAAGTATGAGCAGAGGATTCCGCAAAGAATTAGGCTTGGCAGACTATTTCGAAGTTCTGGCCCGGAACAAGTGGATTATCCTTTTCACCATTTTCGCTTTTACGGCCCCGACCTGGTATTTCGTACAAAGTATTCCCGACCGATATATCGCCACCAGCCAATTGGTGATGGACGACAGGCAGGAAACCTTTCTCTCCCTGGGAAACATCGGAGGGAAAAAGAATCTCAGCTATTACCGCACCATTCTCCAAAGCCAAGCCTTCGCCCAAAAGGTCGTAGCACCATTGCAGGACCGGTTTAGGGATGCGGGCATAGGGAATCCCTCCGCTTTCGTCAGGGAGCGCCTGACGATTACCGAGGGCAGTTCGCCTTCCTTTCTTTCGGTGAAGGCCGATTCGCCGCAACCCAACCTTAGCCATGCTCTAGCCATCACCGCAACCGACAGCCTGGTGGTTTTCTGCCGGCGGGTGGAAAATGACGAGGCCGCCAATACGGTGCTGGCCATACAGGAACAAATTGAAATCTGCATACTCAAGCGCGATGAGATTGAAGAGCAACGGCGGCAATTGACCGACGTTTCCAAATTAGGCGTTAAAGGCGACATGGAAGGCCTCAAGGCCTTGGAGCATAGCTATCAACAGGAGTTGGTCAAATTCGAATTAGAGAAAGCCAGCCTGGAGGCGCAGAAGATTTTTTTCAATTCGCTGGACAAGACCATTAATAAGCCTTCCAACAGCGCCAACGAAGGCCGACTGGCGGAACTCCGGCAGAAGCTCCGCTCCTTGGAAACGGAGAAGGATAAAATGCTCCGACTGGGCGTGCCTGTCATTCCGGACAGCAAATTGAGCCGGGACATCCAGGCGGCCGAAGAGGAAATCGTCAGGCTGAGCAAAACCAATGTGGTCACCGACGTAAGCATGCTGAGACAATGGCAATCCACACGCAGGGAAATCCAGTCCGGCGAAGGCGACTTGATGCTGAAACAAGCCCGCCTGACGGCATTTAAAAGCGCAATCGTGGGCTATCGCAAGAACCATCCCGATCTGGGAAAACACGAGTTGGAGGTCCAACAGTTGGATAACCTCCTGGACCGGTATACCCAAACCCATCGACGCCTGACCGAGCGCCTGGAAGACGCCGTTATCATCATGCAGTCGAAATCGGGAGGGATCAAAGTTGTGGACAAGGCCGTCGTCCCGACCACTCCCGTTTCCAAAAAGGATTACATCTATTATTTGCTGGCTTTGGTTATCGGCACGGGTGTGGGGGTATCGTTGGGTTTGCTGCGCGAATTCATGGACGACAGCGTGAAAGGTCCCGAAGACGTGGAAAAAGAAATGGCGCTCTCCCTGTTAGGCACCATACCCCATATCATCCCCAAGAAAACCGATTTGGAAATCCGCCGCAGCATTCCCGGCGCGAAGCACCAGCGCTTGCGAAACCGCTATCCGGAACTCATCATGCGCGCTCAAGGCCAGGAAAGCATTATCGCGGAAGCCTATCGCTCCCTGCGTACCAACATCGTCTTCGCGAGTCCCGACAAACCCGTGCGCACCATGCTGATAACCAGCAGCGGTCCCAGCGAGGGCAAATCGCTCACCATGTGCAATACCGCCTTGTCGTTTTCCCATCAAGGCGAGCCTACTCTCATCGTCGACACGGATCTCCGAAGACCCGTCTGCCACCACCTGTTCGGAATGGAGCGAGGACCCGGATTCGGGGAGTTTTTCGCGGGTACTTGCACGTTGGAAGAAATCGTACGCGAGGTTCCGGGAACCAATTTGAAAATCATCACCGCGGGAGCGCATACTCCAAGTCCCGCCGAACTGCTTTCGTCCCATAAAATGGATCTCATGATCGCCGAACTTAAAAAATCCTTCCAATATATTTTCTTCGATACGCCTCCCGTCATCGCGGTGACCGACGCCTGCATCCTGGCCACCAAAGTGGATGGCGTGATGCTGGTGACCCGGGCGGGAATAACCCGCATGGGCGCCGCGGAAAGGACGCTGCAATCGCTCCGCAACGTCAAGGCGCGCGTGTTGGGATGCATTCTCAATGACATCGACCTGAATAAAGGCCGCGGTTCTTACGGTTACTATAAGAACTACTATCACCACTACCTCGCCAAAAAGGACTGAACAGGGCCTGGGTCCCAGGCGAAACGCATGGAAGCGATCCGGAGAATCATCGGAAACATAGGGCATGCCTTGGCCTCTCAGGCGATGAACTTGAGCTTGGGTCTGGTGGCCTCCATTGTCCTGGCCCGTACCCTCGGCCCCAACGATCTGGGTATTTTCCACCAGGTGCAATGGTTTGCCGGGACGGTCTCCGTAATCATCTCGCTGGGATTCATCACCTCAGTCACCAAATTCACGGCGCAATACCGCGGCAAGGGAGATGCGGCCACGCTGACGGCGGTCATTCGCTTCATACTCTATTTTGAAGTCGCGGTGGCGGCGGCGACAACCATCGCCCTCCTGTTTTTCGCCACGGCCATCGCCACCCACTATTTCTCACCCGATCAAACCTTCCTGTTCAAGCTTTCCTTTCTCGCGATTACTCCGGGCATCGCCACCGCCGTCTTCTCGGCTGCGCTGGAAGGCGCGCAGGTATTCCGCTATCAAAGTCTGCAGGCCTTCACCGTCACCCCGCTTTCACTTGGATTGAAAATCGCGTTGATGCTGGGGGGATACGGAATCGAATCCCTGCTTTGGAGCAATCTGCTTTTCTCTTTCGTGAACCTGATTTTCTATTTTTTCGCAGCCCGAAAAGAGGGTCTTTTGAAAGACTGGCTCGGCCGTGTAAAAGCCGATGGGGGGTGGCGAAGCGAACTCTTCCGTTTCAACCGTTCCGTAACCGGAATCCATTTCATCGATTTGTTGGTCTGGTCGCGTTCTGAAAATTATTTTCTGGGCCGTTATTGCCAGGCTCCCCAAATCGCCTATTATAATCTCGCCCAAAACCTGATCGCACGGTTCACGTCCTTTTTGCCGGGATTAGTTTGGAAGATTCTGCTTCCGCTGTCCTCGGAACAACACGGCCGCAACGAAAACGCCAAAATGTTCCGCACCTATACCGCCGCGTTGCGCTATACAGCCGCCTTCACCATGCCCGGAATCGTAATCTGCTTCGTTTGCGCTTACGAGTTGGTCGTCATTCTTTTCGGCATCGAATACGCTCCGGTTAAAACCTCTTTCCGGATTCTTTGCGTGGGAGCGCTGTTTTCTTCCCTGGCCCAACCCTCGTCCGCAGCCATCTACGCCACCAACAGACAGGCTTTCATTTTGCGATATGGTTCCTTTCTCGCGGTGTTGAACATCGCCCTGAACATATGGCTTATCCCCAAACACGGCGCCACGGGCGCTTCGGTATGTTACGCCGTCGTAACCACCATGGGCGTGGTAGGCGGTTTCATCTACGCCCGGCTAAGTATGGCATTCGGAGTTCCCTGGTTCTCCTGGTTGAAAATCGGACTTAACGCCGTTACCATGGGTATTTGCCTTTGGCTGCTAATCAGCCTCGACTTGGAATTTTTCCGGCTTTTCGAACCCTGGCAAAATTGGCTTGAGCAAAATACCGGTTACCGATTCGACGTATTTCTAGGCAAGCGCGCCGTTCGCTTGGTCCTGGCCTGCTGCATATCGCTTGGGCTTTACGTCGGCCTATGCTTCATGATGTTCCATCCCCAAGCGGATGACGATAAAATATTGGATGCCCTGCAACTAGCCATTCCCTGGCTTCCCATTCGAAAATTTATCCGTAAGCCATAGGAAAAGCATGCGGTTCGTGTTCATAGATCCAGAGCCTCCAACCGCTACCGGGGGAGGCATCCGTACCTATTTGCGCCTGATGGAAAGTCAGTTGTTGCGCTCGGGCCATGCTTGCATCATTTTTTCGCATACTCCCCAGGCCTATGCAGGCGATGCCCGCGCCATCGGCCGCCTCCCCTACCTTCCCCGGCTGCTGCGCATGCCGGCCTACCGCTGGCTGCATGCGGAGGTGGTGCTGACGGAACAATCGCGTTGGCTGCGGGAAGAGCTCCTACCTTTATGCGATGGCCAAACTCTCTTCGAGTTCGCCGATTTTCTGGGCTATGCCTTCTTTCCCTTACGGAATTCAAGGCTACGGAAATTTATCGTGGTTCGCGTGCATACCCCCGCCTTTCTGATCCCCTTCGGTAGACAGGGAATCGCGAGCTCTTGCGAGCGCATGCTTTGTTCACGCAGGGAACGTTGGGTGCTAAGACGGGCCCAGACCTTGACCGCTCCATCGCGAGCATTCATGCAGGAGAAACTTCCCGGGTTCCCGAACTTCCGTTACCTTCCCAATCCCCCTCCCCAGTCGGAAAACCCTGCTCCAACAAACCCTCCCCAGGAGCGTTACACTTTCCTTTACCTTGGCCGCATGGAACCCCGCAAGGGCACGCATATCCTGCTTTCGGCATTCGAGGAACTGCTGGAGTCTCGGCCACAAGCCCGGTTGACCCTTGCCGGTGAGGGAGGTGATAGCCTTTATGGGAAAACCCTCATGGAATCGGTGAATCGGTGGCCCGCATGGAAAAAGGATCGGGTGCAATGGTTACCCGGTCAATCCCCCGCCGAGGTGACACGTATGTTGGGTGAACATGCTTTTCTGGTAACCCCTTCCTTATGGGAAAACAGCCCCTATGTTTTTTTCGAGGCCATTTCCGCTGGACGGGTCTCCATCGGAACACTTACAGGCGAAATGGGTTCGATATTGGAGGAATGCGACTCGCCACGCGCGACTCCGGGTAATATCGCTTCATTGACGACCGCAATGGAAACGGTTTTAAGCCCACAGTTTGGCTATGCCGAACATTCCCGGCTGCAGAAAAAAGCGATGGGCCATCGGCAGAGCCGGGCTGTGCAAGGATTTTTCGCATTGGCCGGGGAAATAGTGGATACCCGGGAACCATGAAAATAGCCATCATCTCCCGGGAATATCCTCCGGAAACCCATATCGGAGGCATCGCGACCTATAGCCGGATTGCCGCGGAATTGCTGGCCCGGCATGGCCACGAAGTCCATGTGCTTTGCAATGGAAAAATAGGTTCCCGAAAAATCCAGGCAGGCGTGGAGGTGCATCGAATTCCCATGGGACCGCATGCCCTTCCCCAGGGAAGATTCTGGTACCGTTTCCGATCTTTATACCGTCGATACCTACCCGTGTATTTGGAGACGCGCACCTGGGCAACCACCCTGTTGGAGTATGTCACCACCCAATTCGATTTAAGCGGCTTCGACGCGTTGGAATACCCGGAGACGCATGCCGAGGGATTGCTGGTGGCGCAGCGCTTATCCGGCTTGCGCAAAATCTGCCGTATCCATTCTTCCTGGTTGGACGAATATCCAGCGAATTTTCTGGAAGCGCGTTTGTTACTGCGCTGGCAGAAATCCGGATGCGAAGCAGCCGATCGGGTAGTGAGCCCCAGTCGATATATGATTGGAAATTATGCGAAGAACAGACTGGGATTTTCAGGAACCGTGGAATATTCCCCCAATCCCTTGCAGTTTTGGAAGCAGCCCATCGACTGGAATTCCAAGGCGGTGAATCACCTCCTTTTCGTCGGCCGCGTAGAGCACCGCAAGGGTTTGCACATTCTCCTCAAAGCCTTGGAATCTGCGCCCGCACAAGCCGGCCTTGTTCTCCGAATAATCGGCGCGCCGGCCCCCGGAGATACCGAACCGGACCGGCGCTGCCTGGAAAGTTTCCGGCGAGCCGAATCCCAAGGGATTCCCGGTGTCAGAATGGAATACCTGGGAGCGATACCTCATGAAGATTTACCCCGCCATTACGATTGGGCGGGCATCGTGGTAATGCCGACGCTAATGGACAACTACCCCTACGTTGCCCTGGAAGCGCTTTCGCGCGGTTGCCATGTCCTGGGAAGCCGTGTAGGCGGCATGCCCGAAATAATTTCCGAATCGGGGGCAGGCGGGTTATTCGAACCGGAAAACAGCGCACAACTGGCTCAAAAAATAGGAGAATGTCAAGAAAGCGGAGAAAGGATTCTCTCGGAGGCCAAGGAGCATGCGGAGCGATTCCATGCGCGTTATTCCGAAGTTATCGCCTACCGCCGGCTCTTATCTCTATTCGGAGGGCAATCTGACCCGCACAACCTACCAGGTGGTGAAAAGAGGAATTGACATTGTAGGCGCCCTCTTCGGGCTGGTCCTCCTATTTTTACTGTTTCCCTTCGTCGCGCTGGCCATCAAATTGAACTCGCGTGGCCCTGTCTTATTCGTGCAGACACGGGTGGGAAGATATGGTCAGCGCTTCAAGTTCATCAAGTTTCGCACCATGCATGTTCGCGCCCACTTGCGGCAATGGGATCTGGATAACCTCAACGAGGCCGGATCGGTGACTTTCAAGATGACGTCCGACCCCCGTATTACCGCCGTGGGTAGATACTTGCGCCGAACCAGTATCGATGAAATGCCTCAGTTTTGGAATGTGCTCATGGGAGAAATGTCCCTGGTAGGCCCCCGTCCTCCGCTGCTGCGCGAAGTCCCTCAATACGACGACTTGCAAAAAGTACGCATGAGCGTTCCCCAAGGCATGACGGGGTTATGGCAAGTGCGTGGACGTTCGCTCCTGCATTTCAGCGATATGATCGATCTCGACGTCTACTATGCGCTGAACCCCTCCCTGAGCCTGGACTTCCGTATCATGATGGCCACGCTACCCGCTGTCCTGTGCGGGCGGGGCGCCTACTAGAATTTTATGCCGAATATCAGCCTGGCTTTGGTCACTTACAACCAAATCGATTACCTGAGGCAATTCGTGTCAAATTATTTAAGGCATTGTCCCCTGGGTAAGGTACCGTTGCTCGTGGTCAATGACGGATCAACCGACGGAACCCGCGACTATCTGGATTCCTTACAAAATCCCCATATGGTAATCTTGCATTGCCCGCATGTATCGATAGCCCATGCCCGGAATCATGCCCTGAAAAACGCATCTACTGCCTGGCTGGCGTTCTCCGACACCGACTGTCGCTTGGATTCGGACTATTTCGAAAAACTCGTGGATATTCCGCATCTGTTTCCGGATTGCGCGGCGGTCGAAGGCGCAGTCCACCCTCCGATTGGATTGCGTCCTCCCTTCTGCCACTTCCTGACCAACTTACAGGGAGGAATGTACGTCACCGCCAATATGGTTTTCAGCGTGGAGGCAGCCCGACGCATCGGAGGTTTCGATGAGGCCTTTGCGAATTATCGGGAGGACGTGGATTTGGGCCTGCGCCTTTTGGAAAATGGCGGCAGCATACCCTTCTGTTCCGAGTTACGGATTATCCACCCGTATATCCCGCGCGGATTTTTCCGTTCGCTGTTGGAGGCCTTCACTCATATTCCCCGCTTGGTCGAATCCGAACTACGGCTTTATCGGAAACACCCGACAACCTATTCCCGGGTGCGCCACCATCCGGATTTCCGCAGCACCCTGCACACTTGGTGCACGCGCCAGACCTGGATGGCCTTTCGCGACTGCCGACGCTTTTTTCGAGATCGGACGGCGCTTCCATCGGAAGCCCCACGAGACCTATCGCTACCGCGAATGGTAATGAAATGCATGCAAGCCCTCACGGTCGCCCTCGCGGAACAAGTCGGTTTTACCTTACAGTTATTGGGCAGATGGAAAAGCGTGGTCGTAGGCGGTCGAACATGAGGATATTAGTGGTATGGGTAGGAGCCATCGTACCGGCATACCGTACCTTCTTCGATGAACTTGCCGGCCAAGCGGAAGTGCACATCCTGACGCCGAAAAAATGGACGCATGGATCCGTCCCATACCATTGGAAGAAATGCCTTCCCAGCGGTTCCGAGTCTTACCGTCTGAACTTCACCCGCTTCTGGCCCGGTGATTCAAAATATTTGCTTCCCGGATTGCCCGCGCACCTCCTGCGCATCCGCCCAGACAGGGTTTATTTTATGGACGAACTCGATCGCCTGAACCTGACCTTGCATATCATCATCACTAAAATCTTTGCGCCCACGGCTCGGGTAGTCACTTATGCCTTGCAGAATCTCGAAAAACCCGCTTACTACGGTTGGAGTCATCGCATCGCCCTCTCCACCAACACCCATATGGTAAATGGGGTAATCGCCGCTTCCAGCGAGGCGGGTCGAATTGTCAGGAAACACGGATTCACGGGCCCCTTAACCCGGATTCCCCTGTCGGCTTCGCCGGATTTTTTTTCACCTGTTTCCCGGGATGAAAAAATCCGTCTGCAAGCGGAGTTGGGCTTGACTGCGGAAGCCGGAAAAATAATCGTCTATGCCGGAAGCTTAGTACAGGCCAAGGGGGTTTCCTTGTTGGCGGAAATATTGCCGCGGTTTCCCCATTTCGTTCTGGTCACGGCGGGTGACGGGCCGCTGCGCACAAAGTTGCAGGATATGCTCGGGTCCCGTTTCCTTTGGCGGGGCGCATTAAGAGGTCGGGATTTGGTACGGTTCTACCAATGCGGGGATTACGTCCTATTGCCGTCGAGGGACACTCCGGCTTGGAAGGAGCAGGTGGGACGCTCCCTCATCGAGGGGATCCTGTGCGGATGCCTTGGTTTGGGAAGCGATTCCGGCAGCATCCCCGAAGTGGTCGGCTTGCCTGAACTGCTTTTCAAGCAGAACGATCCGGAATCGTTGGCCTCTTTGCTTGCTTCTCTCCCCCTTCGTGACGAAGAAGGTTGGCGTGCGCGTCAGCTTCGGCATGTCTCGGATATTTACGCGCATCCGGTATGCGCGCGTCAAACGGCGGAATTTATGGCGGGGTTGGCCACATGAAACCCTTGCGCATCCTGCACCTGCACCGGGACCTCCCGCCGGATAGCTACACCGGCGTTGCCGTGCAAGTCCATCGCCTGGCGAATGCGCTTACCGGCATTGGACATGACGTTACGGTAGCCACACTCTCCCCGCGCCCGCCGGATGCCGATTATTCGGTACTCGCATTGCCGCAAATTCCTGCCGGTTTCACCCGCTGTAAACGGGTTTTGCTGCCGATTGCTTTTCGCGGATTGGATTCGGAGGGCTTCGATGCCGTGCATGTACACGGCGACGGGGCATTTTTGCGTATCGATTCCCGTTTCGTCCGTACCTTTTACGGTACCGCTTCCCAGGAGGCGCGCCATGCCCGCGGAATCAAGGGCAGGATGGCCCAGTCCCTTTCGTACTGGATGGAGAGCCGCGAAGCGCGCGCATATCCGGTTTGCACGGCCATTTCCGGCCATGTCCGGCTCCACCTAAGCCGTATTTCCCATGTGATACCCTGCATGCTTGCGTCAGAACCGCCGAATCGAATTCCCCGAAAACATACCGACCCTACCCTCATTTATCTGGGTTCGCGATTTACCCGCAAGCGCGGCGAATCGGCTTTACGGATTTACTCCCGGTTGCGAAAGGTTATCCCCCGGCTACGCATGCATTACATCGGTCCGGAACCGGATGTAATGGCCCTGCGAAAAGAAACGGATGGCATGTCGCCTTGGGAAAACCTGTATTGCCACACCCGGTTGAGCCGGAATTCGCTGGAGGAACTCTATGCCGAGAGTTGGATTTACCTATCCACTGCCGGCTATGAAGGTTTCGGAGTCTCCCTTATCGAAGCCATGGCGGCCGGATGCATACCCGTATCCGTCCCACACCCAGGAGCTTTGGAAATAATCACCCCGGGGGAAACGGGCTATTTGGGTAGCGAGGAAGATATCCCCGGATTGGTAAAGCGGTTGATAGCCGAGCCCACTCTTGTCAAAAACGTAGCGGAAAAAGCCTTAATCCGTTCCCGCGATTTCGCGCCCGGAAAAATTGCGCGCGAATACGAAAGCCTTTACCATGCATCGGTTTCACGCCGAAACCGTGGAGAAGACTGATGCAAGTGAAAGTCGATTCTCCCTGGATTTATCCCCTAATCGCCGCGCTGGGAATCCTTTTCGCCTATAAAATGGTGAATATTCCCTCCCGCACCGAAATTGCGATTTTCGCCATTGGGATTTTTCTGATTCCCGCCTTGAAGTATCCCAAGTTCAGCACCTACTACCTGCTCACCTTCCCGCTTTTCGTCCCCTTCTTCCGGCGCCTTTATTACCTCGTAGGCGAAAGGGTGCAAACCGATCCAATCATGCTCATTTCGGACGGCGTGATGATCGCTTTTCTGGCCAGCCTGATCCTCCTGTGGATTTACAACAAGGAAAGGTGCCGGGACATCCTTTCCGCCCTGATCGTAGCCTTCACTCTATGGCTTTTCGCGAAAGTCTTTTTGCAAAACCTGATTCCCATTGTCCAAGCCCTTTACGGTTTCAAATTCAACGGATTATACGTGCCTTTCTTTTTCGCGGGCAGTTATTTTCTCTATAGCCTCGCCGGGCTTCAGCGA
Source organism: Fibrobacteria bacterium (assembly GCA_041746255.1). Taxonomy (GTDB): domain Bacteria; phylum Fibrobacterota; class Fibrobacteria; order UBA11236; family UBA11236; genus JBGTHM01. The sequence continues at coordinate 21,163 of JBGTHM010000100.1, forward strand.
ATCATCACTGTCGTCACGATAACCTTCATGGCGACGGCCTGCTATACCATCTGGCAAATCGTAATCGGCTTTCCCGCCTTCGATCAGGCTTGGATGGACTCGGTAACCTTCACGACACTCTATATCGAAGGCATCCCCCGGCCTTTCGGAACCTACGTCTCCCCCGCGGCCCTTTCCGATGCCATGTGCATCCTTTTGATCTTGGGCGCATACTGGCTGGCTCGCGGGGGAATGGTACAGAAATCTTTCGGCCTTATAGTCATGGCTGCCGGTACCTATCCCCTGCTCATCGCCACGGTGCGCACGAATTGGATAGCTGCTGTCATGGGCTTATATTTCTTTTTCATTTTCCTCCGCATCATGGGGCCCTGGAAAAAGGGAATTCACCTGGTTCTCCTGGTTTTAGTGGCCGTAGCCCTCTCAGCCGGAAGCAAAACCGAGGATGAAACCCAGAATCGCCAATTGAGCAGTCATATGCAAAATGACGAACGCGGAATCCACGACATCATGGTCAAGGAACGGGTGCAGGCCGTTTCCAATCCCATGCAAGAATACAGCCTTCTCAAGCGCATGGATACTTGGAAAGGCATCTGGAATTACTCCTTCACCTATCCGCTGGGGCGAGGCCAGAATACCACGGGGTATGCCCACAGTTATTATTTCCAAATTTTGGGAGAAACGGGGTATCCCGGATTACTGTTTTTCCTTGCCATACTTTGTCTCTTCTTCCACCGTGGATTTTACGTGGTTCGCATGGCGACAGACCCCGCCGCCATCCTTTTGGCCCGATTATTCCTTACCATGGTCTTCATGTTTTCCATTCTTAACCTGACGGGTACCCACCTCCACTCCAATCCGGGAGATATCTATTTCTGGTTCAGCGGAGGAGCGCTGGCTTTCCTGTACCGACATGTCCGCGACGAAGCTGCGACAGTCAAGGACGAACCCGCTACTACCCATTCCTTGCAAGTGGAGAGCAGCGGTGCTTGAAGGCAAAACCATCGTGATTATCGGCCATCCGCTGGCAGCGGAGGAAAACCGTCTCCCCTTCAGGTATTTCCAGGGCGCACAGATCCATTTGATAGTTCCGGAAAGATGGAAGGCGCGTTCTGCCGGACGGGAATTCCGCTTCGATGCCGGTTCCGGTGGTGGAGAACCGTCCCATCCCTACCAGTCCCATTCCCTCCCCGTTCTTTTCTCAGGAAGTAATACTTTTTTCAGTTGGCGCGGATTGTGGCCGTTACTTGATCGGCTACGGCCCGATTTAATCTATGGATGGGAAGAAGCTTGGTGCCTCGCATCCTGGCAGGTTCTGCGGTTTTGCCGGACGCACTCCATCCCCTTACTTTTTTACGCGGCGGAGAACCGGAAGAAAAGACTACCCTGGCCCATAAGCACCCTCTGCCGGAAAGTGCTCGCGGGAACTTGCGCCGCCTTGGCTGTCAGCGAAGAGGCCTCATTGCGGTTGCGTGAGCTGGGTTTCACGCGACGAATCTTTACCATCCCCCTACCCATACGCGCATATCCTTCCATCCTTGCGAGCCGAGACAATCGTCTCTTGTTGTATATCGGAAGGCTTATCCCCTTGAAGCGGGTGGACCTGCTGGTGAAAACGCTCCCGCATCTTAAGCAGTGGCGCCTGCGCATTATCGGTGACGGTCCGGAAAAGAAGTACCTCCATGACCTTTCGCTGCAATTGGGAGTTGTTGAGAGAGTGGAGTTTCTCGGACATGTACCCAACCGGCAGTTGGCGGCCGTTAGTGAGGGAGCCACGTTCGCCTGTATTCCCACGGGCGAAAACCCCTGGCAGGCGGAACAATTCGGCAAATCCGCATTGGAAGCCGTTGCATTCGGATTGCCCGTGCTGGTCAGCGCCGGAGGACACTTTGTAAAAATTGCCAACGAATTCGAAACTCTTTACGCCCAGGCGTGGCGAAATGAGGAGGAACTCGCCCGCAGTATCGAATATTCATGGGATAATTATCCCTCCCAGGCGCAACTGGCCCTATCTCGCGAACGTGTGATTTCGCGTTATGGCTCAGAGGCGGTGGGACGCCTCATGGCTGATGCGTTCGCCTCCATATTGACCGGGGAAAAGTGAGATGGCCGGAAGCAATAGTCTCATGCGCCTGATGGAAAGCTGGGTAGTACGGACTTACCTGTTTTTTCGACGCCTTCCGCGCGCCTTCGGATCCACAACTCTGCCGGTACAACCCAAACGCGTTCTCATCTGTAAATCATGCTGCCTGGGAGACGCCTTGCTTTCGCTCTATGCCATTCGCGACTACCGCAAAAAAAATCCCGACGTGGTTCTGGACGTCCTGGGTTCCGCACGCGTTGAATCCATCTATAGGAACAGTCCGGATATCGACCAGGTATTTTCCTTGCCGGTCACGGGGCGAAACCTATTGCAGGAATTGCTCCATCCACGTTTCTGGCTGTCCGCTTTCTCAACCCTGCGAAGGCTAAGAGCCCGGCGCTACGATTGTCTTTTCGATTTGGAACTCTATCGGGGATATGGCGCCATACTACCCGTCCTGTTGAACATCCCCTATTCCCGTGGATTCAGGGTGGAAGGCACCTATTCCAAAGGGCATAATGAATTGGTGGATAGACCTAAGGACGAGCCGGAGTGGAGATGCTTTTACCCATTATTCGAAGTGCCCTTTCCTGAGAGTGATCCGGAACCGTTGTTTACGCCCAAGGCCCGGGGCAAGTCAGACATTCTCCCGCTCACAACCGGCAAGCGCCGCATCGGATTAGTCTATGGCTCGTCTTTCAATTGGCCCCAGAAAAAATGGCCGATTTCCCATTTTGTTTCCCTGATCCGCCTTTTAGATGGGGTTGATTTCGAATTCGTCTTGCTCGGGAGTGATTGTGAAAAAGACGAGGCCGCCTATCTTTGCCGCGAGAGCGGGTTTCCACTTCACAATCTATCCGGGAAATTGGATTTTGAAGGTCTCCTGGATGCCGTGGCCGAATGCGATTTGGTAGTCGGGAACGATACCGGTACCATGCATGTGGCTGGAGCCCTCGGTATTCCCGCCCTGACCCTATTCGGCCCGACCAATCCTCTGAAATGGCGGGGACTTTCTGCGCGCAGCCTATACCGGGGAGGCTTGCCCTGCCGCCCCTGTTATTACTTGAGCGCCATGCCCGCCTGCCCCCATCGCAATTGCCTACAAACCCTGGAACCGGCGCGGGTGGCAACCGAAATCAAGGATTTTTGCAATCAGGAACCCATATCGTTAGCCGACTGGACCCAAAACCTGGAATTGGGATGATTCGGGAAGGATCCCTCACCGGCCTCGCATCCGGGCTGTATTTATACATTATTTTTTTGCGGGTTTCGCTGTATCCTCTAAGATGAGTCAGGCAGCGCCGCCTCAGGTCGATTCCACAACTTCCAGGAAACAAGATGCCTAGCAAGCCATGGAATACTTTCTTTCGGACCGGAATATTTATCTTCGCGGGCTGTATCTTGTTTCTTACCTATTCCGCCTTCGAAATCACCCGCATACCTCCTCCCGGAGACTCTGAAATGACCCGCTCCCCACAAACGGTCGAAGTCCTTTACGAGGTTCCACGCAATATCGGCCTTTCCGCGCTGGCCAAAGACCTGGCCGCCAAAGGCCTGATCGGTAACGCGCGTTATTTCAATCTCTACCTACGCCTGACACGCATGGACAAACGAATCCGGGCTGGGTTTTATTTTCTACCAGCTTCCAACAGCATATATGCCTTGGCCCATCGGCTCACATCCGGTCGCATGGCCACCAAGACCATCACCATTCCCGAAGGCAAGGCTTCCTGGGAAATCTATTCCATTTTGAGCGGTCATTATGAACTCGACAGCCTGGTTTTCGATTCGCTCGTACATAATCGCGACTTCGCAATAAGGGTGGGAATGGACTCGAATGGATTGGAGGGTTATCTCTTTCCCGACACCTATGTGTTACCCTGGGAACTCACCGAGGCCGAAGCCCTGCTTATTCTTTCCAGACGATTCAAGCAGGTGCTGGGGGAACTGGACACCGCCGAGGCCCCGATTTTGAAACATGGACTGCATGGATTGGTGACACTCGCTTCCATCGTCGAAAAAGAGGCTGCGGTAGAATCGGAACAGCGCCTGATCGCCGGGGTTTTCTGGAATAGATTGGAAAAAGGCTGGACCCTGGGCGCTGACCCCACCGTCCGCTACGCGATTCGCAAGTTGACCGGGCCGCTCTACGTCTCCGAGCTCAACTCCAACTCACCCTATAACACCCGGAAATTCGCGGGACTTCCACCGGGACCGATTTGCAGCCCGGGAAGGGGCGCATTGCGGGCGACCTTGAACCCTCTCAGCACCGACATGATGTATTTCGTGGCCAAGGATGATGGATCCCGCGAACACTTTTTTTCCAAGAATGGCGGAGAGCATAACCGCTTCAAAGCCGAAGCCGCGGCCAACCGGAAAAAACAAAAATAAAGACTTTTAATTCGAGCGGTCCGTCATCATCTCGCACAAGTTGCGCAGATGAACCGTCGAGGGCGATTCGGGAAACCTTTCCAAAAGGCCGAGGCAGGTGCGAATCCGATCCAAGGCCATATCCCGGGCCTGGGAGAAGGACAGGTGCTCATCCAGCTTGCGCGTGATAATTTTCTGGTTGTTTTCGGATTCCGGTTCTCGCAATAAATCCCGCATTTCGTCCCGTTCCTGTAGAGAACATCCCGAGAAATACAGGATAAAAGGCAGGGTAAAAAATCCGTTTTTCACATCCGAAAAGGTTTTCTTGTCGAGATTTTGGGCGCCGTAGCCAAAGTCCAGCAAATCGTCGATGATTTGGAAGGCCACGCCGAAATTGCGCCCCAATTCGGAACCCGCAACAATCAAATCGCCATCCAAATCCGCCAGGATGGCGCCGCATTCGCCGCATGCCTCCATCAAGGCGGCGGTTTTACCCTCAATGACGGTGAAATATTGTTCCAAGGTCAACTCGGTATTACCGGCCTGCTCTACTTCAAGCACTTCACCACGAATCAGGTTGCTGGAGGCCCGACTCAGGCTTAAGGGGATGCGTGAATCTTTTTCCTGCCAGACCATCTCCATCGACTTGGCCAGGGCATAATCACCAAGTAGCACCGCCGTGCGGTTTCCCCAGCGTTTATGCGCGGTTTTTTCATTGCGTCGCAGGTCGGAATCGTCGATAATGTCGTCGTGAACCAGGGAGGCCAGATGAATCAATTCCAAAGCCGAGGCCACCCTGACCGCCCGCTCCCAACCCGATTTTTCCCGGGTTGTGGCCATTAGTAACAAAAAGGTGGAGCGGATGCGCTTTCCTCTACGATTGAGCAGCAACCCCAGCGATTCGGATAATCGACCGGGAGCCCCTTGCGCCACCTCCACCATGGTCTGCTGAACCTGTTCCAGACCTTCGCGAACGATCTCCCGCGCCCCTTCCAGCACCTCCCAATAGGAGACCGCCGTATTCACCCGCCCCATTCCAAACCTTTGGTTTAATTTCAGATCCAGCAGAAATATATAATAAGAAAAAACCTTTTGGCCGGAGCCTAAGCAACCTGCAGGCAGGACTATGGCCAAATTGAGCCGTAATTCCTATTCTGGCAAACCAGGTCCTTTATGTCCTTTCGGCTGCCCGAAAAGGGCGGGAATGCATATCAAATTCGAAAGGTCGGGGTAACCGTGGATTTTCACTGGATTCGCATCCGCTCGCGGGCGGATCGCTTGGAGGAGGACTCCTTCAGACTGTTCGAATGCGGCGCCTCCGGAGTGGTCGAGGAGGAGATTCCCTCGGAAGCTAAGGGTTCACCGGAGGAACTCTTCCTGCGTGGTTACTATACCGATTCCGTGCGATGGGCAGAGGCCCAGTCTGAATTTAGCGGCCGGATTGGTTTCGAAAGCGGGAGCGAAGCCAACCGGGATTGGCTGGAAGATTGGCATAGCGAGCAAAAACCCATAGAGGTCACCCCGGGATTACGGGTCGACCCGCCTTGGTGGGCGACCCCCTACCCGGAAGGGCATATTCTGAAATTAGAGCCCAAGATGGCTTTCGGAATGGGGTCGCATGAGTCCACCCGTCTGGCGGCATTCCTCCTGGAAAGCCTGGAACTTCGGGGAAAAAGCGCCTTGGATATCGGAGCCGGTACAGGGATACTGGGACTCTACGCCGCGGTATTGGGAGCATCGTGGGTGGTCGCCCATGACAACGACCCCGTAACCGGACCCTGCCTACGCGAAAACGCGAACTTGAACCTCGATAGGGGGAAAGTTGCATTCAGCGCGCTGGTTGCAACCACCGACGCCTTGAAACCAACGGCCCGCTTCGACGTAATTATCTGCAATATGTTACGCACCGAACTTTGGTCCTTTCGCAGTGAACTGGTGTCCCGTCTGAAGCCCAAAGGCGTTTTCGTGGTTTCCGGACAATTATTGCGCGATAAGGAATATTTCACTGCGGATGCGCAAACCACCGGTTATCGCATTGTCCGCGAACAAACCATGGACCCTTGGTGGGCCTTTATCGGAGAAAAAGCATGAGCGGAGGAATGGAAAAAATCGCCAATACCTGTTTATTGGACACTTTGGCCGGAAGGCCGGCGCAGCGTAGGCCCGCCTGGATCATGCGTCAAGCGGGCAGGTACCTGCCGGAATACCGCCGGGTGAGATCACAATTCAAAAATTTTCTCGACTTCTGCCGTTCTCCCGACGAAGTCGCGGAAGTTACCATCCAACCGGTGGATAGGTTGGATGTCGACGCGGCCATCCTTTTCTCCGACATCCTCGTACTGCTTCCCCCCATGGGTGTGGACGTGGTCTTCGAGGAAGGACGCGGTCCGGTGGTCGCCGACCCGGTACGGAGCTTCGGTCGCATCAGCGCGATGCCGGCAGGGAATCTCAACGCTGAGCTGGAATATGTCTTCGAAGGTATTCGGCGCACCAAAAAAAACCTGGGAGGTAGAGTCCCTCTCATCGGTTTCGCGGGAGGCCCGTTCACGGTGGCGTCCTATATGGTGGAAGGCGGATCCTCGAAGGAATTGGTGCATTTGAAATCGCTGCTGTTCACCGCCCCGAAAGAATTCGCGGTCCTGCTCGGCAAGCTCGCCGAGGTAACCGGCGAGTATCTCTGCGAACAGGCCCGTAACGGAGCCAACGTACTTACCATAATGGACTCCTGGGCCGGTTTTCTGTCGCCGGAGGACTATCGCGACAAGGTGTTTCCGCACACCGCTGCCATCATAGCCCGGGTGAAAAAGGAGTATCCCGACCTGCCCGTCATCCATTATGCCAACGGCGCGCCCGCCCTGGTGGATCAATTCGTGCGTTTGGGCGCCGACGGGCTCGGACTGGATTGGCGCAGCGATCTCGGCGCCGTCTTGCAGCAATATCCGGATAAGATTTTTCAGGGAAACATGGACCCTTGCCGGCTTTTCGGATCTCCCGAAGCGGTTACCGAAAAGGTGAAGGCCCTGTTAGCCTTGGTGGGCGATCGCCCGCATGTCTATAACCTCGGGCACGGTATCCTACCGGCGACTCCGGTGGAAAGCGCCCGCGCTTTCATCGACGCCGTTCACGGTTGAATCAGCATGGCGTCGCCGTAGCTGAAAAGCCGGAATCCCTTTCGGAAGGCCTTTTGATACAAGGCCTGCGCCCGCTCCACACCCAACAAACTGCATACCAGAATGAAAAGTGAGGACCTGGGCCAATGAAAATTGGTGAGCAGGCCGTCGACGCCTCGCCAGACATGCCCGGAGCGGATGTAGATGGAAGTCTCTCCCCCACCGGCGCGAAACCGGGCGTCTCCCTCGCGAACCACACAGGATTCCAAAACCCGCGCCGCCGTGGTCCCCACGGCGATGATGCGCCCGCCATCGGAACGGACCCGGTTTAAAACCGCGGCAGACTCGTTGGACAGGTGATAGCGCTCGGAATGCATGACATGGTCGGCGATATTTTCGCTTTGCACCGGCCTGAAGGTTCCCGCGCCGACATGCAAAGTAACCCGGACGATATGGACTCCCCTTTCCTCCGCGCGGGCAAGCATTTCTTCGCTCCAATGCAAACCCGCCGTGGGCGCGGCTACCGAACCGGGAGTGCGCGCGAAAACGCATTGGTAATCCCTCACGTCTTCGTCTCTGGGTTCCCGTCGGATATACGGCGGCAGCGGTACCTTTCCCAAGCGTTCCAGCACTGCGAAAGCATCCTCTCCACCCCAATCGAATTCCAAAATACGGGTTCCATCTTCGCGGGTCGCCACCACCCGTGCCGACACCCTGGTCTTAACCGTCGCTTCACCCCTGCCTCCCGGTTCCGTTTTTTCCCCGGCCTCGGGAAAATGGATTTCTACGCCCTCACGGCAACGTTTCCCCGGCTTGACCATGGCTTGCCAGAGCGTATCGCCGGGAGGATCCGCTTGCAGGAGCAGTACCTCCACCTTGCCTCCGGAAGGGAAACGCCCCAACAGGCGCGCCGGTATCACGCGGGAATCGTTTAGCACCAAGGCATCGCCTCGCTGTAAAAATTCCGGTAAATCGCGAGTGTGCGCGGACCAGTGTTCTTCTGGGTCCGAGAGGGAAAGCGCCAGCAGCCGCGCCTCTCCGCGTGGACGGGGCGCCAGGGCGATAAGTTCAGGGGGAAATTCGAAATCGAAATCGTTGAGTTTCACGAAGGCTAAATTACATTCCCTCCGAAGGCTTCCCAATTTTTGCCGGGGGCTTCAGCGGAACCGGTGCCACCGGCGCCACCGGGGTCGAAGAGGCTTCCAGTCGCTTCACTGCTTCACGTGCCGCTAAAACTACGGCTGCATCCTCATCGGTTGTGAGTTCCCCGGCTTTTTCCCGCGCTCCCGGACCACCCACTCTCCCCAAGGCATTCACGGCTTCCCGCCGGATACGCGGATTTTCGTCGTGCATGGCCGAATGGATGGTGGGGGAAAACCGGATATTCCCGCTTTGTCCCATTATCAGAAAAGCCCGCAAACGCAGTGGCTCGGGCTCCCGCTTATCCAGAGCCAGGTTGGCCAAGGCATCCGTTAACGCATCCCCGCCATCGATTATCGATTGTGTCAGAGCCCGTACCTCCAAAGGATTGAAAGCCGTTTCTGAATTGATTTTCGTTTCGATCAACGCCAGGATAGTGCGGACACTATCGAGTAGCTGCGTTTTGGAACGGCCTCCGGGTACACCTCGAGCCGAGAGGCTGTCTACGGCCAAACGCAGCATGGCGAGGGAGTCTTGCAGCACTTTCCGGTTTTGATTGAGCGCCGAATATTCCCCCTCAAGCGAAGCCACGCGGTCATAAATGGTCATTTGGCTTAACTTGGGAATGCGGCCGTTGAGATGGACCACAAAGCGGACACCGGGAGAATTATATCCCGTTTTGGCCTCGCGCGAGGGAGCCGTGAAAAGACCCCAGCGACCGTCCTGCCGAATCCAGGATTGCAGTTCCGTAAGGTTGAGTGCGATAGCCAAACTTTTACCGAATCTCCATTCGAACCCCACCGCCTGATGGAAATCCGCGAATCTTTCGAAAACCTCATACGTCACGAAAGCGCCGGCGCCCAAGCCATGCTCCATCGCTCCGTTTATGCCCGCCAGGCTTTTGTTGGCGTGGTTCCACACGGAAAGTCCCAAGTGGAGACGCGTGGCGCCGGCGAGGTGTTTACCCAGGGTGAAATAGGTTTCCCCCCGCAATCTGCGCAATTGGCCGGCGTCTTCCAAGCCGTAAAGGCGGCCCTCCTGGCTGTTGAAAAGATTGCGCGCGCCCACCACAATTGACGGCCAATAAACGTCCTCGTGTAGCAGCAAAGCTTTGAAGGACAGGGAAAACCGATCACCGTACTGAAATCCGATTTCGGCGCGGTTTTCAATCCCGAAAAGCAATTCGGAGGAATAGGGCAAATGCCATTGCGAGGTGGTGTCTGCTTGGCCGCTGTCGTCCCGGTCGATTATCTCCGTATTAAAATATTGCATGCGGGCGGCCAATTGCACCTGGCCATGTGAAAGGATTTCCGAGGCGGGAATCGCAAAAGTTCCCGTCATCGATTGTACGGGTGCGATGGTAATCGAGGGCCGGGCCAGCGGCGAGGCGCAAGGAATCAAAGCGCAAAACGTGCCTACCGCCATCCCCAAACGGAAGGCCAACCGGAGCGTTGGGACGCTCTTCCTTATTCCATTGCTCTCATTCCGACGACGTAGGCGCATGCAACTGGTGGATTTCGGATTCTTCGAGTAAACGATACCGCCCCTCCGGTAATCCCTGTAAACGGATTCCCGCAAATTCGATCCGTTGTAAGTCTACAACCCTACGGCCCATCGCTTCCAGCATTCTGCGTATTTCCCGTTTTTTTCCTTCCCGAAGCCAGACATCCAGCTGCGCCCCCTCCGCCGAAATCCGGGAGGGTCGGGCCATTTCATCGGGCCCTATCAAAACCCCTTGGGAGAGCTTCTCCAACTCTTCGGGAGAAAGACTTTTATCGATGCGAACCCGGTAATGCTTCTCGCGGCCGTAGCGCGGATGCAGGAGGCGATTGGTCAGTTCCCCTTCATCGGTCAGCAGCAGTACGCCGCGACTACCGAAATCAAGACGCCCCACATAGTGCAATGACGCGAAATCGTCCGGCAGCAACTCATAGATAAGCGGCCTTCCCCAGGGGTCTTGTTTGGAGCAAAGATAGCCCGCGGGTTTATTGAGAAGCACATATTTATGGCTGCCCGGGGGCTCAGCGGGGCGCCCATCCACCGTTACCTTGTCGCCGGGCACCACGCGTCGGCCTAAATCGGTGATGATTTCCCCGTTCAGGGCCACCCGTCCGGCATTCACCAGCACCTCCACCGAGCGGCGGCTTCCGAAGCCGGAATGGGCCAGATAACGATTGAGGCGCATGCCGTGCTTTTCCGGTGTAGGTTCCAAAGGGGTCGGCATCAATTTTTCATTCCTAGGCGTGAGCCCATAAGTTTGCGCATTTCTTCGGGCTTGAGTAAAAATTCGCGTGCGATTTGAATGGCGACCTCGACTTCGGCGGGACCATATTTCCGGGACCACTCCGAAACCAGCGCGCCGGTTTCCGATCCCACTGGGCGGCCTGTGCGGATTTCCTCCGCCATTCCCAAAGCCAATCGCATGCCCAGACCGACCCGGATTTTTTCCACGTCCTCGGTTTTCGCCAACAGCCCATCGATGCGGCTGATAGTCGCGGTTATTTCTTCGGGTTGAAAAGGAGTTTGTGATGCGTCTTCCATCAGGCCTCCTTTATCGCCGGCTTGCGAACGCCTTCGGAGTAATCCAATTTGCTGATGCGTTCGGCGCGCAGGGATTCCGGCTCCACCGACAGCAATGCGGCAAAGGCCGCGTAGGGGCTTAGCGTGGATCCGCTCTCTCCCGTTCTTAATTTCAAAATGAGACCCTCGTGTTCCAAACGCATTTCCAAAATTTCTTCTTTGACATCGGTTTGCTTGTCCCGATGCTCCACCACTAAATCAAGCGCACCCGCCTCGAAGTCGGCGACCACTTTTTGCAGGTCTGCATAAATCCGGTCTCCCATATCCAGGCGATAGGAAACCGCTTCGATTCGCGGCATGCGACCGGTGCGTGCCCTCGTCAAAGACAGGGCTTCCATGCCTTCGGGCAGCATCGGCGATAACAAATCACAGAGCTGCCACGAATCCCCTTGCAATTCCTGGGCGAATTCTACCACCAGCAATTCGCGCTCCGTTTGCAAACCCAGGGGAAGCGCTCCGGTATTCTTGAGTATGGCGCGCGGATTGAATCCCGACGAATAGTTGAGGGGGAATTTAAGGCGACGGAAAGCCCGCTCGAAAATATCCAGCGTATTTTGATGCGCGATGAATCGCGACAGGCCGGTCTTACGATAGACCAAATGGTAGGCATGCGGAGAGGTTTCGCGACGGCGGCGCGCGGCCAGTTCTTTCACCTCTTCCGGCGTGCGGTTGGGCGCCTGGTATTTGACGGGAGCGGCGGCCAGCTTGGTATCTTCTCCAATGCCGGGTATGCCGCATTTTTGGCAATCGCCCCACTTGCAATCCGGAACCGGCTCCGACTCCTTGAACATCTTGCCGTATTCCAGCTTGAGAAAACCCTTGTTCGCACCCGCGTGGATGAAATCCCAGGGAAATACTTCGGTCAATTCCCGCTGCCGGAAAATACGCTCCTGCGGATAGCCGGCCTCTTGCCACAAGGCTTCCCACCCCGCGTAACTGAAATGCTCCGAAAACGATTCGAATACCATTCCGCGCTTATATGCTTTATAAATCAAGGCCGCCAAGGAGCGGTCTCCGCGCGAATAAAAAGCTTCGACATGGGAAATCCCGTAATCCGCCCAGGTAATTCTCACGTTACGGTCTCCGCGAAAGGCCTCGCACACGAAACGGATATGCTCCATGGCCGTGTCCTTGTCCATGAAAGGCACCCATTGCATGGGCGTGAAGGGCTTGGGCACCATGATGCCGATGCTGGCATGGACGGTATTGCGCTTGCCGTACTTCATGGCGATATCCCTGAGGTTGGCGATCAGGCCGCAAAAGGCGCGCATGTCGTCGAGATTCTCGGTAGGTAGGCCCACCATGGTATAGAGCTTGACGTTATGGAACCCGCTGGCGAATACGCTCTCGGCGGCGTCGTACATGTCTTTGTCGCTGATGGTTTTGTTGATGAGCTTGCGCAGTCTTTCCGACCCGGTTTCGGGAGCGAAGGTCGAACTCTTGCCGCCCGCCAGGGCAGCGACTTTACGCGCCAACCCCTGCCCGAAACTATTGGCCCGCAGCGAGGGCAGCGAAAGGTTGAGACCTTCGAAGCTCTCGTCGTCGATGAGGGCGTCCACCACGTTTTCCACCTGTCCGTAATCCGCCGTCGAAAGTGAAAGCAGGCCCAGCTCCCTTTCACCCGTGGCTTGCAAGCCTTCCCGGGCCAAATCGATGACGTCGTCGGGATGCAATTCGCGATTGGGGCGATACCAATATCCGGCTTGGCAGAAACGGCAACCCTGCGTGCAACCGCGCATCACCTCCACGGAATAACGATCATGCACCAGCTTCATATGCGGCACCAGGTTCTTGACGGGATAATCGTCGCGATTTAAAACCTCGACCCAGGTACGTTGAATACTTTTCGCACGCAGATAAGGCCCTTGCGAACCGTCGACGACGGGAACGGTTTCACCGCCCGGACTCTGGGTTACCGACAATAAGGTGGGCACATAAACGCCCTTGAGCGTCGAAAGTTCCAGGAGAATCTCTGCTTTGGATTTATGCTCGCGGCGTCCTTTACCGATGGCCCTTAAAATGGCGGGCGCCAGGATTTCACCGTCGCCGATTACGAAGAGATCGAAAAAATCGGCCACCGGCTCGGGGTTGGCCATGCAGGGTCCGCCGCCGATTACCAAAGGCTCCCCATCCGTGCGATCACGGGCGAAAGCCTGCATTCCACCCAATTCCAAGAGAAAGGGAACGTTGGTATAATTCAATTCCGTTTGCAACGAAATTCCCACCGCCTCGAAGTCCTTAAGGGGCCGGTACGATTCCAGGGAGTAAAGCGGGATACCTTCCCGGCGCAGCAGTTCCGCCATGTCCGGCATGGGAGCGAAAGCGCGTTCAGCGCACAGGTCGGGTTGTTTATTGAGAATATGGTAAAGCACCTTGGTCCCGTTATGCGACATGCCCAATTCATAGGCGTCCGGGAACAGGAGCAACATCGAGGCATCCACCGAGGAGGGGTCTTTGACGACCTGATTACTCTCCCCACCGATATACCTTCCGGGATTGCGCACGAGGTGCAGGATTTTTTCCAAACGTTCTTTAATCTGCTCGTTGCGCATCCACTTCGCCTCTTATTTTCCGGATTGTCCAAGCCTACTGGGCCGGCTCGACACAAAAGCTAATATACAGGCATGCAATCCGCGAAATCCAATTTTGCTACTATTGAGCTTGATGGTCAAAAAACCAAATAAAACTCTGCTCCTGGACCGCGAGACCTGTATTTCATGCGCCGGATGCGTAGGAACCTGCCCGGATTTCGCTCTCGACATGTTCGGCGTGGACTTACAGGTATTCCAGGATAAATGCACTTATTGCACCATTTGCGTGCGGTTCTGCCCCGTAGGAGCCCTTTCGATTGAAAAATCGAAAATATGACGTTATCGTAATCGGTGCGGGACCGGCCGGAAGCCTTTGCGCGCGTAATCTCGCCGCTCAAGGCTATTCCGTGCTCTTGGCCGAAAAACGACCCGTGGTCGGCGCACCCGTTCGGTGTGGAGAAGCCACGGGGCGGCGCTCCCGGCTGGCGCAATTCGTCCCCATCAACGAAGACTACATCGAAACCGATTTGGAAGGCGTAATTCTTCATGGCCCGGGCGGCGTCACGGTTCGGCATGACCAGAACGACGTCGGGCTCATGCTCGATAGAAAACTTTTCGACCAGGACCTCGCACGCCAGGCGCAAGCCGCCGGAGCGGAGTTGAGTCTGGAAACGCGCATTACCGACGTAAAACCCGTGGTAGGCAGTACCCGTAGGGTCACGGCTATCGTGCGGGAAACCGAAAGCGTGGAATTGGAGGCTTCGCTGGTGGTGGGAGCCGATGGAGCCGAAGCCCTGACCGGCCGTTGGGTGGGACTCAAATCCCGGCAACTGCCTCCCCATGTCTGTTCCGCCATCGAGTTCCGGGTCAAGGCCGAAGATGCCCATCCCCGCCATCTCACTTTCTGGCATGGGCATGATGACATCAACAAAGGATATGTCTGGGTATTCCCCAAAGAAAAATCCGGGGTGGTAAACCTGGGTGCGGGAATTCTTACGCCAAAATTGGGCGCCAAAAACATGTACGACTTGACCATGGAGTATAAACAGAAACTCTATCCCGAAGCGATTATCGAGGAAGTTCACGGCGGCGCCGTACCCGTCAGCGGCAGCCTTGCCGAATATGTGGCAGACCGGTTTTTACTGGTGGGCGACGCCGCGCACCATACCAATCCCCTCACCGGCGGCGGCATCATGGCGGGCATCGTCTCCGCCGATATCGCTTCCACATGGATAGACAAGGCTTTTAAAGCAGGCCGTTTCGACGCCGGCTACCTTACGCAATACCGCCTGGATTGCTGGAAGCAATTCGCGGGCAATCACGAAAAACAATTGCGTATCCGGAATTTCATGATGGGGCTCGATAGAAAAGCGCAAGTAGGCTTTTACTCCGCTTTCAAGGGAATGGTAGACGGGAAGCTCTCTAAAAGGGCTAAAGCCATGGGGTATGCGAAACTGCTCCTGCTCGCAATCCGGAATTGGGGAGTCACCCGGAAAGCCTTTTTTCCTCCGAAGTGACGCGAACGAATTCCGGCGGCAAAAAATTTCTTAACGCGTGAAAAGGCGTGACGAAGTCAGGGTGTACGCGCAGCGTTTCACATGCTCCCGAATCCCGATGGCAAATCACTTCACAGCCTGCGCGTATACCTTCGACAATAACCCGCCCGAAGGGCTCGGGTTCACGCGTACAGTGCAGCAGCAAATCCGTTCCCGCCAACAACTCGGCCACTGAGGGGGAGGAGCCGCGGTCGTCTACCGCTCCCCAGAACCGGACACGCCCCTCCAAATTCAAATTCTTTGCCAGCCGATAAACGGATTCCCGATACTGCGCATACACTTTCTGAGGATAAATGACATCGCCTACCAGCCAGAAGTCGGCGTCGATTCCCGCGTCGATAGCTTTTCGCGCCGTCAGCAAAAAAAGATCCTGGCCTTTATACGGAGCGAAAAAGGCCACATGGGTCATGACCAGGCGGCCCTTCCCTCGTGTAGCCGGAGACGGGGTGAATTTTACTCGCGGATAAACGACTTCCGCGCGGGAATAGTCTCTTCCCACCGCATGGCTATTCACTCGTATGCGACATCCGCAAACGCGCGCCACCGCGCTTATCATCTTTCGCAGCCACAGCGGTTGTATGAAATCGCGGATGTCGAAGATTAACCTTTCACGCAGCGCCGGCGCTAAAACGAGGAGTTGCACGTGGCTGCGCAAACCATGGGAAAGAATGCGATCCCGGCCCCGACATCGCAGCGCCAAGCGAACCACGCCGACCATCCCGAACAGCATAGCCGCGGGAACGAAGAGAGCCAGGGAGAAAAAGCTTTTTCCGGAATCCCGCTGGGAAATCCGATCGAACACAGGGTTACGGGAAAGGAAGGAATAACTCCAACCCTTCTCACTGACAGCTTGGGAGAGTTTGCCCCGTGAAGGAATCAGAAAGTGTAGAGAAGGGTCGGAAGCCCGGTTTTCCAGATCTTCCAGAAGGCTCAATTCGCCGCCACCCAAATGCGGTTGCGAACATACGACCAGGGTTCCCGATGCGCGGGAAAACCGCGCATGCTTCAATGCAGTCCGGCCTTGAGAATATCCCGGCCTGTTTTCGCGTTGACCCCTATCTGCCAGGTATGGTTGATGCGAAGGAGCCATTTTTTCTCTTCTTCATCCATAAGATCCGGGTTGCTGTCGACGTACATATCCTCCAGCTTCCGCATGATGTCCCTGCCGAGTGAAGTCGTTCCCAACATCATATACAGCACGATGCAGAAATAATATGTCTTCACCAAAAACGGTCGCTCCAGGCTTTTGTCCTTTAATTGGTTTTCACAGCTCATCAGTGCTTGCCGGTAGAATTTCTCTCCCCGGGGGCTGTGCAGGGCTGCCAATACGGTGCTATACTGGGCGGCCTGGACATAGGATCCGGCCTTACCGGCCAGCACCAAACCATTGCAGCACTTCTCCGCCAGTAACAGGGAGCTGATGACGTTATCCTTGTTCCTGTCCGGTATGCTGAAACGCAAATCCAGGTCGATGGCTTCGGGCACCATCTTTTTCCGATGGCTGAGCGATCGAGCCATGATTTTCTTGGAGTCTTCGCTGTAGGGATAGGGCTTTCCCGCGCTATCGGCGAAATCCTCCGGCGCCCCGGAGGCGAAAAAACAATAGGGACAGACCGTCACCCAGGTTTTGAGTAAATCCCACTCCCTGAATCCCGCATGGCTGGTGAATACCGGATAGGGGCCTGCGCTCCAATCTTCGGAAAAGGCTCCGGGAATGGGGGTGAATTGGGTAACCTTGTCGTAACTGCATATGTAACAGTGGCGGTTGACGGAACGGAATGGCAATTTCAATCCGGATTCCTTATCCACCCACTCCCTGCCCGCAATATCCACCTTACCCTGTTGAACGCACCGGGCCACCGCCTCTAAAAGCCTGGGATAATCGATTGGTTTGGAAAAAACGGCGTCCACCTCCAAACCAAGCACTTCCCGTTTGACTTCCTCCGAAGGCCTGGCGGATACCACAATTACAGGTGTCATGTCGCCTCGAGACCTCAAATAGCGCAGGACCTCGATGCCATCCACTTTAGGCATTATCAAATCGAGTACGACACAGGCGAATTTTCCGGAGCCAAGCAAGGCCTTGGCCGCTTCCCCGTCGGAAACCACCTGAACCTCGTATTGGGAAGCAAGCTTCTGCGCCATGACCTTGGCCAGAATTAGCGAATCTTCCGCTAAAAGTATGCGTGTTTTAGAAATTGAACTGGAAATGGAAGCCATGTATCCCCGGATCCGCAGTCAAGACGATGCCACCTACGCGTACCAGGTATTATATTCCATGGTGGGTCCCGATTTCCAGGATCACCTTGGTTTGTTTTTCGAAAACATTTTTCGGGGATGTTCGAGAAAAGTCGATTTTCGCTTCTTAATAATGGGATGATTGGCCCTATATCGGATGGAAGGTTCCCTTACCAAGAAAAGTGGGGTCCGGTGAAAATGGAATTGGAATTGGAGCGGCAGAGAATAGGTATGTTTTTTCTGGGTTTCAACGGCACGCGGCATCCCCTGAAGTCGGGCATGAACATCATTGGCCGCGAGAATACCTGCGACATTCTCGTTTTTGAACCGCATATCTCGCGTAAACACGCATCTGTCGACGTCGTCGGCGACGGCACCATCACCGTCATCGATTTGGGGTCCACCAACGGGATCCTGGTGAACGGCGAGAGAGTGCCAAGCGCCATTCTCCATCCCGGGGAAAGCTTTACCCTCGGTAAAACGGTGTTCGTCCTCGAAACCGCATGACCCCATTCGGGACAGGAGCTTGGCTAATCTGTTTTTCGCCCTTGATGCTCACCTTCCCTCTCTAAAGCTTCCGCGAAAAAAACGATTTTTTGGCCTAGTACCCGGGCGAATATCAAAGTTCCTTCCGCCTCTCCGCTTAGCCGTAATTTTGAGCGTACCTCTTCGGGAGTGATGTTCCATCCCCGCTTCTTGATCTCCAAGCGACCGATATCCGCTTTGCGCAGATAAAGTTGGATCTCCTTCCAGTTCGCTCCGAAAGATTTTATCAGGCGATAGCCCTTAAGAAGAGGGTGCCTGATTGGCTGGTTACCCGATAAGTAGGCCAAAGTGGCATCTATGCGCCACAATCCGCATTTTTCTGCCAGCACTCCGAAAAGATGGGAGCGCACTACCGCCTTCACCGGTTCATACAGGTATTCCCCCGGTTCACCGGGTTCTCCGAAACTATCCGCAATGGATTCGCGGTCTGCCACCAGGGTTGCCCCTCCCGGCAACTCGGTAGCTCGCACCTTGCCTCGGGCCCCCAAATCGCCCGTCCACACGCATAGTTCCAAACATTGGTCTCGCAACCCCAAATACTCGCATTCTGCCTCCTCCAAAAATTCCGGAATTTGGGCGCCAGGGGGTAATTTGAGGATCGTGCGTTTATATCGATTTACGAGTTTTTCCACTTCGGACCAACCCGGAGATAGGTCGTTTTCGTTCCAAGTTGCCTTCCGAGAGCGGCTTGAGCGCCTGGCCGGATCCAGCATGGCCGCATCGGCCCTCACAGGGCTGTTTACCACGTCCGCGCGTACCACGGCGGCATTGTCCCGCCAGACTCCGGAATTATGGAGGTAGGCCCTGCATGGGGCTTCCTCCCGATCCACACCTACAACCCGCACTTGCCGTGGGGCATGCCAGGTATCCCCCCCCAGGCCACAGCACAAATCCGCAAGGGTTTGCAAACCGGAAGGAAGGCGGGACATTTTATACCGGGAAATTGTTTCGGGGGTCAATTGCTCCAAACCCAGGGGAGTAAAAATTAATTCGCCGGCACGGGAAGTTTTGCGCGCGGCTTTGATTCGAAGCGCCCGTTGCTCAAGCAACGCCTGACGCTGGTCGGCCGGTACACCCCGTGAGGCCAAGCCTTGCGAGACGGCCAGGTCGTCACGAAAATCCGAATCGAGCTCCCGCAACAGCGCCTGGCCCGCCGGCTGGAGCAAATATGCTAGTTTTTCCCCTGTATTCATGGGCTGAAATGCTTGTCGTGGTTTTCTTCGCGGTTGGGAGTCGTCATGGTGGTGGGAGTGGGTACCGATATCGCCAGTGTGGAAAGGATAAAAAAAATGGAGCGTTCGGCCATCGAGCGTATCCTGACTCCTAAAGAAATCGAATATTGTTTTCGCTTCAACCCGCCCCATGAACGCATCGCAGGTCGCTTCGCCGCCAAGGAAGCAATTCTGAAAGCGTTGGGAACCGGATGGAGTCAGGGTCTGGCTTGGAGGCAAATCGAAATACTTCCCGATGAGCAAGGTGCGCCGCTGGTGCGATTGACCGATACGGCGCAGAAGCGCATGCATGAAATCGGCGCCACCTCTTGTCTACTCTCCATCTCGCATGAACGCGAGTTCGCAGTCGCTTTCGCATTGTTCCAATAATCAACGGCTTAGGGCGGCATTGGCCGGCGCGCCCACAGGCACAATGTCCACCAAAGCCTGAATTAGAGGCTCGTGGAGGGCTTTCCACCGCCAGAAATATCTTGACACACTTGGGGGTAATCGATATCCTTAAAAAGGAAGGGTCGGAAAATTTGTTATTTTCATGATTATGACCAGCCAGGAGGATTCCCATGAAGCCCCTTAATGTCAAGTGCCCGCATTGCAAAGAAGTCAGCGAATTGTTCCTGGGTTCCGAAGCCTATATGATTGTATTGAACTGCCCTTCCTGCGGGGCCGCGCTCATGTATTATTATGGGAAAACCTTTGAGATAGACGAAAACGAAGTTGAGAAAATCCAAGGTAACCTGCAAATGACCACGGTCCAGGGAATCCTGAAAAACATCAACTCGCGGGAGACCTCCAAAAACCATACTTCCTTCATGGTCAAACCCGCCGAACACCGTGCGACGCATAAAGCGGGCGCGCCGGTTCGGGAGCGCTATATCGAGTCGGATGATATCACCAATCTGAAAATTGATTTGGCGCTCATCAAAGACGTGAACGAGTTCATCAAGGGTATCTGACAGGCGCTTGACCCCTGTCCGGCCGGGCTGTTCGGGACGAAAGTCCCGGCGGCTAAACGGCGAGGTGGCAGGCTACGCGTGAATTTCCCTCGAAATTCCGTAACTCGGGCACTACCTGTTCGCATCGCGATTCCCGGCTTTCCAGATAAAGCGGACATCGGTTCCTGAAAGGGCATCCTTCGCGTAGCCGTACCGGTTCCGTGTCTGGATAGGTGGCCAGCAATGCTTGATGTGCCTGCTGGGCGTCTCCCGCCGGGACGGATGCCAACAGCAGCTTCGAATAGGGATGCCGCGCCGCCTCGGCTGTGAAGTTCCCGGCATCCGCCTCCTCCACCAGACGTCCCATGTACATCACCCCTATGCGTGAGGCCAAGAGCTTGACCATGGCCAGGTTGTGGGAGATAAAGAGATAGGTCATTCCCAAATCACGTTGGAATCCGCTCAGCAACGCCAGTATCTGGGACTGGATGGCCAGATCAAGGCTGGCCACCGGCTCATCGCAAACCAGTACCGCCGGACGCGTCGCAATGGCCCTGGCTATGCAAACCCGTTGTTTCTCCCCCGAGCTGAGGTGGCTGGGGAATCTTTCCAGATAGGACTCATCCAAACGGACTTGCCGTAACGATTCCAAAATACGCTCGCGCCTGGCACCCGGCTGCATTCCCTCGCGCTCCAAGCCTTCATGCAGCGTCTGACCGATGGTCATGCCGGAATTGAGTACCGCCTCCGGATGCTGGAACAGCATACGGATTTTTTTCCGCATGTTGCGCAGTTCTCCGGGAGCGGCCGAAAGCAGATTCTTCCCTTCAATCCAAACCTCACCCGCCTCGGGCCGTTGCAGGCCCAACAAGGCCAGCGCGAGCGTCGTCTTCCCCGAACCGCTCTCCCCCACCAACCCATAAGTGGTTCCCGCAGGTACTTCCAGCGAAACCTCGGCGACCGCTAAAAAGGGATCGCCTCCGCCCCCGAAACGCTTCCGAATCGAAATTGCACGTAAGGCGGGGACACTTCCGCTTCCCGTCTTTTCGGAAGCATCGGCTTGTGGAAGCGAATCGTTTAACGCCCGCAATTCCTTGGATTGCCCGGGGAAATGGCAGCGGCCGCCGCCGGTGACGCCCGGGGATTCAGAATCTACCCCGGATGAAAACCCGGGTTTTTCCTTCGCGCAGAGATTTTTTTCAGATTCGGTCAAGCTGCGCGAGTAAATCGCGCACATGTTCCGGTAGGCGCAACCAGGGCCCGCTTCCGGATTTCCCGGCGGCAGCACCGGCCTCTCTCCGAAACGGGCAAACGCCCCCAATAGTGAGGCGGTATACGGATGCTTCGGCGATTCCAGTACCTGTGCTGTCGGACCGCTTTCGACAATCCAGCCCTTGTGCATGACATAAACCCGACTGCATATTTCACGAATGACGCCGATGTCATGCGAAATGAGCAGAACGCTCAATCCCTGGTCCCGGTTCAGGCTTCCCAAGAGCTGGAGCAGTTTGGCCTGGGTCGTTACATCCAAGGCCGTGGTGGGTTCATCGGCGATCAAAAGGCGTGGCGATGCGCATAATGCCATGGCTATCATCACCCGTTGGGCCATACCGCCGCTGATTTGATGCGGGTACAGGTCCCAAAGCTTATCCGCTTCGGCCAGCCCCACATCCCGCAACGAAGCTTCTCCGCGGGTGCGGCGCGTGGCGACGGGAAACCCGTTTCTCCGCATCACCTCCGTCAGATGGTCGCCCACGGTATAGAAGGGATCCAGAGAGGCCTTCGGCTCCTGAAAAATGGCGGCGAGTTCGCGGCCCAGAAGGGGGGCGAGCAATTTGCGCTGGTCGCGTTGGAATTGGAAATGCCTTTTCCGAGTCCCATCCGAATTCTTGAGGTAATCTTCGGGTAAAGGGAAAAGCGATTTACCCGCCAACTCGGCACGCCCACCGATAATTCCGGGCTTGGCATCGAGAAGCCCCAGCAGGCTGAGGGCCAGGGTAGTTTTGCCGCTACCCGATTCCCCGATAAGGCCGACTACTTCCCCGGCACCGACGCGGAAATCGACGCCGTTGACGGCCTTTACGCTTTCAGTTCCCTCACCGAAAGTGATTCGGAGATCGGAAACCACCAGGAGAGAGGGTGAAAAGTCATTTTCCTTCACGATATGCCATTCTCGCGCTCAATCCATCCCCGAGGTAAAAGAATCCGAGTATGGCCATCACGATGGCCGCCGCGGGAAAAAAGGTGATCCAATAAATGCCGCTGAAAAAGGTCATCCGGCTGCCTTCGATGATATTTCCCCAGGAAACGTCGGGGGCTTTGGTTCCGAATTGCAAATAGCTCAAGGTGGTTTCCACCAGAATGGATTCAGCCATTACCAGCGCGAAATGAATGAACAACAAGGCCCGGTTCTGGTACCAGAAAATATGCTTGGTTAAAATGGAGATATCGTCCAACCCCCCTTCCCGGGCGGCAGTGACAAATCCCGAACCCGCTTGCGAACGCACCCGGCTGGCGATATGCTCTGATATGCGGGGAACCAGCGTCAATCCAAGCACCGCCATGATGTAATAGACATTGGGCGCCAAGGCGGAAATGACGACCAGAATGAGCACGAATCGCGGCAGGGACAACACCACTCCGCTGAAACCTCCCAACAAGGCGCTTGGCAAGCCTCCGTAGAATCCGGCGATAAGTCCGAGAGGCAAACCTACTCCCAGAGCCACCAGACAGGCCACCAGACCGGGAAGCAATGCGTTACGGGAGCCGGCCACAAGCAGTGCCATCATGTCGCGACCGTTGTTATCGGTACCTAGGATATGGCCTTGGGGTTTCGCCTCCGGCTCTTCCACGGGTTGCGAAAAACTATCCTCGTCCATCCGCAGGAAATCGAGTCCCCCTTCGGAGTCGGGAAGTTCATCTGTTCCGCTCTTGGGAATGCCGGCACGGTCTCTAGCCTTCAGCAATTCGCTTCCCCGTTCGGTGACCAGCACTGAGCGTAACCACCGCCACTCCGGCGGAGCCAGTATTTGTTCCAGGTCCATTTCGTCGTGGGCATAGGAAGTCAAATGCGGACCCGCTATCGCGGAGATAAGCAGTAGCAAAACCATGGAACCACCCAAAGTGATTCGCCAACCGCCCGGTTCCTGCAAAAATCGTCTCAAAGCCATCTCAGCTCCGCCTCCGGGGGTCGAGCCAATAGGCCAGAAAATCATTGGCGAGCATGAATGAACGCACCGCCAAGGCCATGAAAATGGTTATTCCCATCACGACATAGAAATCGCGTTTCAATGTCGCTTCCCAACTCAGCCACCCCAGTCCATGGAAGTTGAATATTCTTTCCACTACGACCACGCCTCCGAGTAACACCGCCAGGTTGGCTACCACGATGCTGAACATGGGCAATACCATCGATTTGAAGAAATGGCGGAATAGCGAAGCCCCCCGGGCGCGGGCGGCTTGTATGAAATAGGCTCCGTTCAGCCCCTGCACTTCCATGGCTATGAAGCGCACAAACTGTCCCATGGTGCCGTTGCCGATGGCCAGCACGGCTATTGGGAGAATATAATAACCGACCCAGGGCCAGAATCGGAAAGGGCCCTCCGGAGGAGTGGTTACATAAAACTCGAAGACTCCGAAAACCACTGCGAGTACCATATAACCCAGTACGAAAACCGGTACCGACGAAACCGTATAAACGACCAACCCCGCCAACTTGCCCCAACGCGAGTTGGGATGCAAGCCCAGCATTACCCCCATGGGGAGCGCAATCAGAAACGATAAGAATAAGGATCCGAAGGTCAGCAAAACGGTCGGTGGAGCGTAGCGGGCCAGCAGTTGGCTGACGGGCGTACCATCCACCAAGGATAGGCCGAAGTCGGCGTGAAGAAAATCGCTCAACCATAGAACGAAGCGCAACGGCAGGGGCTTATCGAGATGGAGCCTCTCCGCCGTGGCAGGCGCGAGGTTATGGATTTCCGCGATATTGCCGGGAGTGAGCCCAATAATGAAAAATACGAGAACGGCCACGCAAAGCAGCGAGCCGGTAAACAGGACAATGGTACGAATTGCAAATTTCATGCGGCATAACAGGCCCTGTCAAAGCGGATGGCTTTGGATTCAGGGGCTGGACTTGAAGATTTTTTCGCCGATTCCGCTGGGATTATTGGCCGGCATGCCACCTTCAAGCATGGCTTCCTTGGCATCGACTTCTCGCGATAACCGCAAAAGGATGTTTTCGTTCTTCCCCTTTTTGGGTTGATAGGAACGGACATATCCCATGTTGCCGTCGTCGTCCTCGGCTATCAGGGTATATTCATTCCCTTCCACCACGTTGGCCCGCAAAACGAAATTACCGTTCTTGGTGACTTTGACGCTTTCGGTACGCGGTGCGGTATAAACAATGACATTCGCGTTATCCAGTTGCGTACCGTCCGGTTTGACCACCCTTCCGCTCATGGTGGTGCCGCAGGCGGTAAGTAATAAAGCGGTCGATATTCCGAAGAGTACGATTCTGATTGATCGGATTTTCATTACAACTAGTCCCTTTCGTCTTCCGGAATAAACCATTCATTCACGAAGGTGAAGAAACGGTAGGGATGAACGACCACTTTCTTGACTTTATTGTCGATAGCGGCGTTCTTTTCCAAAGTCCAGAGAAATGTATAAGGGCTTTCATCCGCCAGAATCTCATGAAGCTCGTAATTGATTCGGCGCCGAACCTCATGGTTGATGGTATTGTTGAATTTATCCAGCAAGGCGTCAATTTTAGGGTTTCCATAGGAAATGAAATTATCGCCTAACGGCGGAGTGCTCTTGCTCGAATGGAAAAGTGAAGAGATGTCGGAGGAGTTATCGAAAAGCCATTCGCCGAACACAATGTCGAAATCGTGCTTGCCCTTGACTTCCTCTTTCCACTTCTCGTATTCCCTATGCTGCAAGTCTACCACCACCCCCAGGGCTTTCAGATAGTTCTGGAAGCGCAGACAAACCGAAAGTCCGCCTTCATTTCCGCTGTAGATGGGTATCTTCAACGTGAAACGCAACGGCTTGCCGTTGTGCTCGACAATGCCGTCTCCATCGGTGTCACGTATGCCGGCTTTTGCGAGTAGGGACTTGGCCTTCGCAAGATCGAATACCCAGGGTTCCACGTCCGGATTATAACCCCAGGATGCGGGCGAAAAGGGTCCCGAGATAATCTCGCCTTTTCCGAAATAGATGTCTTCCAGCATTTTCCGCCGGTCGATGGCGAGGGAAAATGCCTGCCGCACCTCCTTGATGCGAAGAATCGGATTCTTATGGTTGTACCCGAAAAAAGCGAAGGCAAGGGAGTTATAGGGAATGATGGAAAACTTGCCGGTATTGGCAATTTCCGCGATTTTTCCTGGAGGTACCTCCACGACCATTTCGATGGCATTGAGGAGCAGGCTCTGAACCAACAGGGACATTTCCGGCTGATAAGCCATCTTGATCTCACCGATATTAGCGGACTTGTTATAGTGATCCGGAAATGCCTTGAGGATGACGTCGCGGTTACGGGTCTCACGATCGAATTTATAATAACCCGTCCCTATCGGGTTTTTCGAGAATTTCGAAAATTTAGTGAGGGCGGTTTTCCCGTCCAATGCATGAGAAGGTATGATTTTGAAAAGGAAGCGCCGTTCCGGCTCGGCTACGCTCGTTGCGAAATCGAACCGGATGACATGGTCGCCCAGCACAGTCACTTTTTCAATGATATCGAGAGCTTGGCGGCTTTCGGGTCGGACGTCGGACATCGTATTGGCGATGACGTCATAGGTGAATTTTACGTCTTTGGCGGTAAAGGGCTTTCCGTCATGCCATTTAACGTCTTTACGGAGATAGAACGTGATACGGCGATTGCCATTGAAAACATTCCACTTTTCGGCGAGACGGCCCTTCACTTCGCCTTTGTAATCGATGAAGACCAACGACTCGAATAAAAGCTCGGAAAGTCGCAACGATGTCTCGTTATCCGAAGTGGTTATGGGATCGTACGTATCGGGCAGAACCGGTTCCGCATAAGTCAGGTTTCCGCCCTTAGCCGCCCCATCCGCGTATGCGATGAGGAGAAGCGGTGCTACCCAAAGAAAACATTTGTCGAGATTCCGTTTTTGCATAATAATTTTCGTGGATTGACGAACCATTTTTACTCCGGTTTCCGATTTCAATCAGCCTTCGGGCCTACCGCGACCAAGCCTATCCACCCTTCCTGAATATTTTTTGGGATTCATAACCTCTGGCCAAAGCCGCCGAAATTCCTTGCATGCTGTAATACATTTGACGGCAGGCCGGAAATTCCCTTTGCAAGTGGTAGAGTGTTTCAACAACTTCTTCATAACGCAATTTATTGGTTCGGAACAGGGCATGCGCGTATTCCGCCATGAATTCGGGATCGATTTGGTCGATGCGATTACGGAATTCAATTTTATAGCCTTGCGAATACCGGGCCACCGCCTCCTCACTTTTCCCTTGCGCGAGCAGAATCCCGCCCCATACCCGGTGATACGGAGGAGTATTTCTTTCCCGTGCGGCCTCGGAGGCCCATTTAAGCCCCTTGGCCAAATCCAATCCGTGGTCCAGATAGGCCTGGGCAACCTCCCGCTTGATGACGGGTGAGGCGCCTTGTCCGACTTTTTCCAGGATAGCCTCTGCTTCGTTCGCTTTACCCTGCCTGGCCAAAAGGCGGGCGCTGAGAATTTGTCCTTCGGGAGTACGATTATTCCCCAAGTATTTCTCGGCAGCATCCAATTGGTTGAGTCGCAAGGAAATTTCCGTCAAAGCCAAATCGGTACCGAACCGGGAGGCCAAGGTACGAAACCGGCGTTCATTATCAAGTATCAGTAAATTCGTGGCCTTGGCCAGGGCGAAATAGCCTTCGGACAATGTGGCCATGAGCAAGGGGTCGTAAAAATTTATTTGGGTATTCTTACCCTTGTCGAAATAAACTTCTGGTGTATGCGCCGCATTAAGCACCGGCAGCAAAAGTTTATCCAATTCACGGATATCGATCTCCTCCGAGCTCAGGTAAATTTGCACTCGGCACCGGTAGGAACGCGGAGAAACTACTTTCAGGTTTGCGGGAATCTTTCCATACGCGACTCCCCCAAGTTCAAGCGATTGCCAGGCGGCAGCATTATCCTCGGTTGAAAAAGCCCAGGGTTTTGCCTGGGCACCCAATTTACGATTCACATGGTAGAGATATACCTCTCCCATGTTTTTAGCGGAAGGCGTTAAATCGTTTGACTTTAATGCCGTCTGCAAGGATTTTTGGGCCCCTTGCATATCTCCGGTATAAAACTGGATTTGGGCCAGATAAATCTGGGCCATGGGAATTTTCAGATCCGGGGACATGGAGGTATAATACTCTTCCATCAGAATCATGGAAAAATCGTGGAATTCGGCGTAAAGGCTTCCCAGACCCTGGTAGGCCAGCGCTTGACCTTTCAAGGCACGCATCCCGTTCGCGTCCATTTTGTCGATATTGATCTGCTTGCTCCACTGTTCCACAGCTTCTAAGTAGCGGTGGCGCTTAAGCAATTCCAATGGATTGGCGAACAAGCCCCAAGCCGAGAAAAGCAGTATCGAGAATGCCTTATTACTTGAAAATGTCATATTGCTCGTAATTGATTTTCTGTGCACCCACCCGGACATCGGCCCCAATCAAGACGGAGGCGAAGATTTGGAACTCCACGCCTTGCTGACCTGCGAAAAGAATAATGGGGTGATTCGGCAGGGCGACGACATCGCGATGGATGCTCGACTCGGTGGTAATGGTAGCCCGTTTATAATTCTGATCGTAAAGCCATTTTTCCAGATTGACAACTTCCAGAGGATTCATGCGCACCGCTTCCCGTTTCGCATAGACCAAGGCCCGCGAGCCCGGCAGCCAGGTGGGGCCGCTATAACTGCTGGGAAACACGTTCTCAGCGATTTTGGGTGTGCTCCCATACAAATCCGCGACCTCAACCAAGTGGCCCTGGGGATCGATTTTCAATTGCATGACTCCGATATCAACGACACGGTCCTTCAAATCGTTGGAGATCTGGTACGCCACGAAATGCCCGTCGAATGACCAGGAAGGATGACTTTTGTTATTCGTAACCTGGTTATTGAACACCAGTACCTTGTTTTTATCATTGAAATCCATCAAAGCGATGGTGTACTGTCCCCGCTTTCGGGTCCCACTGGTTCTGGCCGTGTAAGCCAAAAACCTCCCGTTCGGCGAAAAAACGGGAAACATCTCCTCCCCGGGGCTTTGCGTCAGCCGAATGAATTCCTTTTTCGGCTCACGTTTAAGGTTGGTACCGAAAAATTGCGTGACATCTTTAACCATGTAAATGTCTCCGTCGCCGGTGCGGGCGGAAACCCAAATAAGTGATTTTCCATCGGGTGACCATTTCGGGCTCGCGTCCACTTCCGGGTCGAAGGTAAGCCGGGTATGTATTTCGGACCCAACGGCGCCCAGGTAGATGTCATGGTTGTTCACCCCGCCCGCACTGACATAGGCGTAATATTGCACGCCATTATGCAGAACCGGGCTCCATTCCAATTCGTCTTCATAGCCTTTAAAAAGCCATTCCTCTTCCATGTCCAGGTCTTCAATATTCTGCTTTTTGGCAACCGGAGTGATTTGCTGCAGTTCCTTGCGCTTCGAATCATAAAGCCAGAGCTGGCGGTTGTCTCTGACTTGCCGAACAAACGAAATGAAATTGACGAAGTTGGTGCTGATCTTGGGATGAAACAGCTGCCCGGAAAGCTTGGGGTCGGAACTGGAAACCACCACCACGGTTTTCGAGGCGTCGGTAGCGTCAGCCGCCGCATCCTGAACACCGAATAGCATGACCGTCAAAACCAGGAGGAATAGAGGCGAAGAATATTTTTTTTTCATGCCGTGCATCCGATGACTAAGTGGTACCCAGGCTCTTGAGGTAGTTTTCCGCCTTGACGTTGTCCTGCTTGAATTTATCATTCGAGGAATACCAGACAAGGTAGTCCTTCCATTTCAGGACGGCCTGTTGCTGATAGAATTTTTGTTTATCCGGATCGGTTGAGCTGCGGTACATCCGCGTCCATGCCAATGCCCAAAAATAGCGGGTACGCTGCATGACGTCGTCGAACAATTCAGGTTCAATGAAGCTTTGGTCGCGAACGACGGCTTCGAAAGCCCGATGCGCCTTAGCGTATTGCTTTAGTTCCACATAGCAAATCCCTTGATTCATGCTTGCGACCGGATGATATCGCTCATACTCCAACACGGTATTGTACGCGGCGGCCGCTTCGCTGAGACGACCGGTTTGCTGAAGCGAGAGCCCACGGAAGTAATTGGCTTTGACGTACTCGTCACGCTCGGGGTTGCCCCTTTGCTTGGTGGTAGGTTTGGGAATGTTCGCAAATAATTTTACCGCGTTATGAAAGTCATTTTGACGGTAGGCTGCAACTCCCATGGCGAATGCCGGCGTACCGACACCCTCGGTTCCGGGTTTCGGTGCGGATTCCGGCGCGCTTTTCAGTTTGGCGCGCGCGTCTTCCGAAATTTCTGGAGCGGCGGGCATAGGCAAGTCTTCCGGCTGGAATACCGGAGGGGGTTTGCTGGGTTCAGGCGATGTCATGGCCAGCTTTTCCGGCTGGACAGTCGGTGTAGACTCCGCTTTTTCAACCGTTTTGGGCGGCTCCGGAGCTTTTGGTGCGGGAGGTTGATTCGGAACCGGCGTCGCCTCTGCGCGCGGGGTGGGTACGGGCGTCACTTCAGCTTTAGGGGCGGGAGGGGGGGCCTTTTCGATCGGAGGACTGTACTCGCTGCGCGGTGTGGGAGTGGCTTGCGGGCTGGGAGGGGGGCCTTGCAGGGATGGCTTGTTCGGTTCCGGGGTCTCTTGCGGGATGGATTCGATATAGGGATCTTCAAAGCGCGTCGGACTTTCGGGAAAGGACGTCTCCATCTGGCTGGTCAGCGCGCTTTTGATACGCTCCGCGTTTCTCCGTTTTTCCAGCTCGATCCAGCCCCAGACAATCGCGCCGACGAGCAGAATGGCTACAACTATCACTATCGAAATCAGTTGATTTCTTTTTTTTCGCTTGGCCGAAGCTTCGGTATAATTGAAATCGGAGTCGGTCATTTTCATGTTTCCCGTGTAAATCGTATACAGGCTTATTCAGTTTATTTGGCTATGTCAGGAGGCGGTAAGGGAGGGGCCCCGGGATCCCAACCGGGCTTTTCTTCTTCGCCGTTCAAACTCCAATATGCTGCCACTCCGCCTCCCAAGCCTAATACCGCTAGCGACACCCATAGGGCCGAATTGGCCTTTCCCAGGGATTGCGCCTTTTTGGAGCCGGCCACCGCACCCTTCTTTCCGGTTTTGGCGTTCAAAGCATCGAAAAAATCCCTCTCATAGGTAAAAAGGGACGAAACCTCTACGGATGGTTGTGCCGGCATCTGCAAAATCTGTTCTTTCCTTTCCACATCATAGTGGGATAAAAGGTAAATGAACTCACTTTCTTGCTTATACAATCGGAAATAGAGTAATTGTCCGACACCTAACTTTTCGCCCAAGTTTATCATATTATCGTTCGATGGGACAACTGAATACTTGTTGATCTCCAGAGCTTTCAAAAGTTCCGCTTGTTCGCCTTGGTCCATGACTTGGTAATGCTGGTTTCGATAAATGTAGGTGGATACCCTTTCATGCAATACCCGGGACTGGATTGACGGTTGGCTTAAATCAAGCACCGCGAGCGTGGTCTTGGCCGTGCCATCGCTGCGCTCCGATACCTGGGGGGAGAGTTTTTTGATCGAGGCCTGGAAAGCTTGCGCCAACAAGGGACTTCGTTCCATAAGGATATCGGTCTTCGATTCCCCTACATCCGTCCAGACCACTTGTGCCGAAGGTACGTGGAGCAGCTTCAAGGTGAACGAATTGTATTTGTCCAAAGCGGCAACCGTCCCGAACAGGACGTATTGGACTTGGAGAATATTTCCCGCATCGAAACTGCATTGAGGGGCGTTACAGGCTAAAGCCGGATTGAAATTGAATTCCCGCAATTTCCGGGCCGCCGAATCGGCCGGAAATAAATCCCACCGGCCGGATTCCACCACCAGCTTCCTGATCATGTCGGTTACCATACCCCTGCGCTGGTTGTCGACCATGTCAACTAAATCCAGAATCGCGATGGATGGCAACGAGGATGTCGAAGCCGGTTTTCCGTCAACCCCTACGGGGAAAAATCCCATGCACATCGCAAGGCAGGCTGCCGCAGGCAGTCGGCGGAAGCCGGTCTTATGCAATAATTTTGAGGTCACAATGTGCAAGGTTCTTCTAACGTATCTAAAATAAACAAATCCTTCTAGAATTGGGCCGATTTCCTGACGCGCCGATTGATACTCACCACTCCCTGGTTTACGCAAGGCCGTTTCCAAAAAGGACTGCTTGGATTCGGATGGTTTTTTTATAGATTAGCCTCGGCTAGGCGACATACCCAAGTGGTAAGGGGGAGCTCTGCAAAAGCTTTATTCAGCGGTTCGAATCCGCTTGTCGCCTCCACCTCCCCATTTCAACTCGAATCGGATTAGCGCTAATTCAAATCGACGTGAACTTCGACGTTTTCTTCGGGAATTACTTTAACCTCAACCTGCTTTTTGGCTTTTCCGCGGGTTACGGTAAATATTCGCGATCCGGCCTCGATATTATTGATTCTCAAGGGCCCACCTTCCGTCTCCCCAATAGGCTCCCCATCAATGGAAACCCGCACATTTTTCTCAGGTTTGGTCGTCAGAGTCACTGATCCATAGGGGGTAACCAGCTTTCGCTCGATAACCAATTTTCGGTCGGGCCAGACATTCACCCTTTCCGTGATTAATTCTTCCCCATTATACATAATGGTCAGAGTGTGTCTTCCGCTGGCAAAGGAGGTATCCACGGGCGAAAGGCCCAACTTGGCACCCCCTAGGTATACCATGGCACGAGGGGGATCGGTTATGATTGATACTTCGCCCATACCGCCGCGGGGAGGTACAGCGTCCTCTTCGCTTTGCACGGAAACCGCCGCAACGGAAACCAGCAGCGCCATGGAGAATACTGTTCTAAAATTTCGCAATCGGGTAACAATAGGCATGCCTACCTCCAGAACAATCGGGTTAAATCAGTGACCCCTACAATATACATCCGGATGAATTTCCGCATGATAAGGAATGCATTTTTCGTAAAAGCGGTTAAAAGGACTCTCTAAAAGGCTTGAGCCAAGTCCAAAACCCACTGGCTTTGGCCCTCGAGTCGGGGGTCCCAAGCATAATCCAGCCGGAGATTGAAAATTGAGAGCAGATTATATCGCACCCCTAACCCCAAAGCCAATCCAACTCCTTCGGGATGAATGGCTTTGCCAACAGGCCAAACAGAACCATAATCCACGAAAGGTACCCATTGAAATTGGCTAATATGCCTCAAATAGCTATCCCTTCCTACCCATCCGGGTGGAATCGGCTGGAACCTCCATTCGAATGAGCCCAGTCCGTACATCGGCTCCAAGTCGCTTTCGCAACCCACTTCAACCTGCAGGCGCGGACAAAGCCTCCGCCAACCGTAACTGCGAACACTGCGAGGCCCCCCCAGAAAAAATCGTTGTGAATTGAGTCCCCCCTTTTCGAAGAAACGGCCCCCTTCTAGCCTGACGGCAACCCCGAACGGAAGATAGGCCGCAATTTTTGACTCCACCCAATTATGCCGGAAGTCGTAAAATTGGAGATTGCCTTTTCTAATCAAAGGGCCACCGTTACCCCAGGTCAAGGAGGTGCGCCATCCCGACGTTGGACTAAACAGGTTATCCAGCACGGTGAGGAAGGCGGAATTGATATAATTGAGATTGACACCGCGAATGCGCGAATTGTCCCCACGAAGCTGGCTTTCGCCTCGAAGCTCCGTGCTACTGATAAGACGGGCGAAACGGGAAAAACTTCGCGACAATTGGGCGTCG
The DNA here is from genome assembly GCA_041746255.1 of Fibrobacteria bacterium. Taxonomy (GTDB): domain Bacteria; phylum Fibrobacterota; class Fibrobacteria; order UBA11236; family UBA11236; genus JBGTHM01. The sequence goes on from JBGTHM010000100.1 coordinate 54,459, forward strand.
TTCGCAATCTCAAAATCCCCGTCATAAAGTCCGCGATGGTAAGCCTGCCCCTGATCCTGATACCAGTTCATATACAGATCGTTGTCGAAACGAACACTGGTCCCGAAAAAAAGCGGTGAACCATACCCCAAGCTATGGCTTTGGCGCCTTTGGGCAAAAGAGATCCCCCATTTACCCTCATGCATCCTGCCGGCCAGATTGTAATGCCTCCACTCTAAGGAAACTCCCGGGCCGTATTGGGTTTCATAAAACAAACCAGCCTGCAATTCGCCTGGAAATGCTTCTTCGGCCTTTAAAACCAGAGCGCTCCGTCCTTCAGCGTTCTCAAGAACGGAATCCCTGACTTGCACATAGTTGAAAATTCCTGTTGACCGGAGTTTTTTCTCCAGTTCCGCGACTGCTTCGGCGCTGACGGTATCTCCTCGGCGAAGGCCCAACAGAGAGCGGAAAACCACGGGATTGGTCAGTCCCGCCTTCGTATGCTGCGCCCCCTCCCTACTATTGGCCACCATGAGAGTGTCGAAAACCACCAGATTTCCGGGATTAACCTTGTAGTTGACGCGAACGGAATGGGACTGCGATACAAGGGCTATATCTTCGGCCACCCTGGCATGAACGTAACCTTTGTTTCCATATACTCTGGCGATGAGCCTGCGATCCCGGTAAATTCCCTCTAATTCGAATGGCTCTCCGCTAATGGCTTCCAATGCGTCCAAATCGATGAGGACAGGCGCACCATCCCCCACGGTAACCTCGATTCCCGCGAACCGGTATCGAATTCCCTCGGTCACCCTGAACACCAACGCTTTTCCGGATCCGCTCTCCCTGCCCGGACCTGCTTCGCTTTCCACCTTGACGTCAAAAAAGCCCCTGTCCGCATAGAGCGCTGCCAGGACCTCCTCTGCGCGGATTTCCCAGTCACGCCATTCTGCCTCGCTTAGCGAATCCGATATGCGGGGGGCATGCAATTCCGAACGCAATCGTTTCGAATCGAAGTATTGGTTTCCTTCGAACCGGATGATCCTTTCGGCCCGCACCAAACTCGGCAGAAAAAGCGCCAGGATTGCGACAATCGTTACATTCACCATAGTTCCCAAAACTTGTAACGGTAGCGTAACCCCACTTGTCGGTTCACCCTTTCCCCGTCCTGATCCCTCCGCAAATTTTTAGGCATGGTTTCCACGGCGGCCTCCACACGAAATCGATCTTTCACGCGAGCTTGCCATTTGGGGTCATTCGACCATTCCGCTACGGGCGGCCGCCATTGAATCGCAAGGCGATGCTCCCACGGACGGTTGCTGGGATCGTCGGATCGATATCCCGACTTGGCCCGGACGCTCATACGCATAAACTCCCGTGATTCCAATTCCAACGATAAAGCTTCCGACAACCCCGAAGTATCCGCAACCTCTCCCTTTTCCCCTCCCATCATGGCGCCCAAACCCGTGACTTGCACCGTTTGAATCCAATTCCCGCTCATTTTTTCCACTACTCTGGAGAGATTACGGTTCAAGGTCGGCTCCAGCAACGATAAAACGGTTTCACCGTACCCTCCTCCTTCGGTGGATACGAAACAGCCGCGGCGCACCGAATTGAGCATGTCCGGTATGGTAACGGCCTCACCTAGACCGGCGCCACAGTCGCTGTCATACCCGAAATCAATTTTTTGCAAAGTCCCATGCAGCGATACAAATACCCTGCAAGAATCGGATGCCCGTGGACGACAATCCGCCGCGAGGGTTTTATCTCCATCCACGGAAATTTCCCCGTCTTCAACCCGGGAATTACGCCAGTTTACCGCGAAGTTTCGAATATCATATGCCTGATTCCGTTGTCCCAATTCTCCCTTGAGAGCCGAAACCTCACCGGTAACCAATGAATAGGGGTAGGTACCCCTGACCCTTACCCCGCCGGTGAATTGTAGTCTAATCACATCCGATTCAATCCGGTTACCGGATCCAATGGCGTCCAAATCCACCGATAGATGCATGGGTTTAACCTTTTGTCGACCATCTTGTTTTTTTCGTTTCACGAAAAAAGATTGGATTTCCTGAATATCGAAGCGATGGGTAAAAAGCGAATTTTCGAGGCGGGCCTTAAGCTGCAGGGTAGGGACTGGAGACAATACCGGAACCGATCCGTTACGGGGTCGTTCATAGGAAACGGACGCCTCCCCCAATTCACTACGAAACCTTACCCCCCCTTGGCCGCCCCGTAACCTGACGCGGGAAGCCTGCGCCTCGGCCCGCAGATATTCATCCTGCATATGCAAAGTGGCGCGGATTTCCGCCAGTCGCAATTCCTCTACCCCCGCCAGCTTCAGGTTCAAGCCGTCGCCTTCCAGGTTAGCCGTCAACAGTCTATCGACGAGCCGGTACTCTGCCGCGCCACGGAGGGAATTACCGACCTGGTTGCGGACTATCGCGTCCTCGAGCTTCAGTCGGCTGTCATGTAATCTAAGCTTCGCCGAAACCATTTGGGTATCCAGCGGAGCCACCAGATATCGACCATATACATCGCCGTCACCTTGCGCACGGAGCCAAGGCGCGCTGCCCCAAAGAGGCGAGCTGATACGCGCCGTAAGGAGCAAATCACGGATTTCACCGCTATTTTCCGGCAATGGCAGATTACCCGAAAGTGTCGCCAAACCCGACACATTCCGCCAGGCATCGGAGGTCCCGTCAAACTGGAGGTGCAAACCGTTCCCATCGGCCTTGAGTTTGATTTGCTGATGCTCGCTCAACGGTCCGATAACACTCAGTTCCACGGTATCATTGAGAATTTCGTAGCGGCGTGAGTGTAGTTGGGTGGAGAGCGACAGAGTATCGCCACGGCCTTTCAAAGTAACCTGCATGGGTATGAACCATTCCTCCAAACCCACGAGGTGAAATTGCTGAAAACGGTAATCCCCCGAGAATTGGCCGTGCGCATCCGTGTTCTCCGCAGCCGTATAATCCATGCGGCCATCTATACGCCCGGAGAGTAATGGGGATTCAGGAAGAAAGGCTCCGAGGAAAGCACGCATATCCAGGGATTGGAAGGAGACGCTGGCATAGCGAATATCTTCCGGCCTGACTTGTTTCCAATTCAGAAGTGCGGCACGGGGTAACCCGAGGGAGCCCTCACCTTCGGCCCGGGAATAGGCGAACCCGACGGAAATCTTATCAATGTTCAGGACCGCCTCGTTCCAGCGCCCTTTGAAGGTCCCATCCCACTCCATCCCGGAATGCCGCGCGAATCCCTGCACATCGGCTTCGGCTTTTTCCTCTTCGACATCGATATCCACCGTACCCGAAAGTCGTGGCTGATAGCTATCCCACTTCCGGAGAAATCGAAAGGGAACCTTCTCCACATGCAAAGCCTCCGCGTCGAATTGATAACGTGTCAGCGAGGGCATGGCGAAACTCAATTTTCCGAGCCCGGGACTTTGCGCGGAGAATTCCAGCGAAACCGGACGCATACCTCTGCCGTCCCAACCGGTGGAGTGTAAGCCCCACCGGACTTCGCCATTTCCCTGCCAGACCACGCCTTTTCCGAAAACCCGCCCCAAGTCCAACCGGTAGCTTTTTGCATCTATGGTCTGCTCGGCATAGGCAGAATCCGCATAGCTTCCATAGGCGGTTGGTTGACGCAACCAAGCCGAAACTTTCACCTTTTTATCCGCATACCTCCCTTGCACCCCCCCGCTTTGGAAAGTCACGTTGGTGTCGTTGGTCCAGGCAAGCGCCCAGGGTTCAGATGGCGATACCGTTCCATGAAAATCGGTTTGCCATCCCATTTTGGTATAGGCCGTTCCCTGCAACTCGGAACCCGCTCCGGTTTTGACATCAAAATCAAGCACACCACCCGACCGCAACGAAAGCCGACGGAACTCCGCATCGCCCGGCAGGATAAATCCGGCTATATCGAACTCATAGTCGCTTACCGAACCGGTCAACTCACCTTGTAAGTCGAGCGAATCCGGCCAATCATTCCATTGGAATCTCTGGAGAAACCCCGACAGACGAAACGCTCCCCGGGTAACCCCCTTCCCTTCCAAGTTGATCCGGAATACGCTATCCGCCCGTATCCGCGCCGAGACACGGTGTTCCCCCAAACTTGAGATTGAAGGCGTGATTCTCGCCTGAAAATCAGCGATTAGGCTATCGACTTCCCCCTGAACCATTATCGCCTCAGCACGGAAGTCCCTGACCTCGGGCAAGTTCCCGGCTTCGGCGCTGTCGTTAAAAAAAACCGTGAAGGGTGAAAGCGTGGGCAGGCTTATCCGCACCGTGTCCCGACTTTGCAGCAAATCCTGCCGGCGTCGGGATCCGCTAATATTCAGCGTGGCGCGATCATGCCTGGCATCTCCGGCATAATAGATACGGTTCAGAGCGCTCCAGTCCAACTCCACGCGCACAGAAGGCGTCATTTTTTCCACCCGCGAATCGGATACTCCCGCGGCCTCGAAACGGATTCGAGTGGGTTGACGGGACGAAATCAGAAGTTCATCTATCCACTGCCGTGCCTCTGAACCGCTTGCAACCTTTAGGGAGCGGATTCGCACGGAGAAGGGAAAGGGAATTCGGACCAACGGAAACGAGATTTTATCGATAATCTCCTTAGGGTCCTTAGGATCGGTTTCGCGCTCTTCCCAATCTACCCGCATCGATGCAACTGTCATGGACAGTGCCGGCTTCAGGGCCAGCAGGCTTTCCCATAAATCCACACCCGCAGAGACTCCGGCGGCAGCCGCGTGAACCCGGCTACCCGTAAAGAGCAATGTGTCGGCTGAGAAGTGGAATGCAGGGGATACTTTGGCTCGTCGAATTTCAAGGGAGTAAACTCCCAGGCTGCGTTTCCCCTCGACCAAGGAAGGCAGCCAAAATCCAATACCCAACCAGGCCAGTACCAGGGTAGCGCCCAATACCGCAAAAAGCGGCCTAAAGCGGAATACTTTGGTCTTTTGCGGCATTTTCCGTCGCTGGATATCTGAACTCAACTGGGGAAAACCAGCCCGGCTTTAAGCTTGCAGCTTCCCTTCGGAGCTGACCAGATTCTATAATCTAATATTATCCCGAACCGGACCATCATGAACCTACCCACAAAATTGAAACTGGCCGTAGCCCTCAAATACAAATTCAAGGAAGATGTGGCTCCCATGGTGTTAGCGACCGGACAGGGTAGACTTGCGGAAGCCATTTTGGCAAAAGCCAGGGAATCCGATGTACCCGTGCACGAAAACGGTCCTTTGGCGGAAGCACTCAGCCAAGTTGAAACCGGACACGCGGTTCCAGAAGAGCTTTTCGAGCTGGTTGCACAAGTCATGGCCATGATTTATAATATTGACGCTAAGCTGAATAAGGAAATGACAGCCGCAGCGGTAAACCACCGTATGGATCCAGCCGATCCGAATCCGGATCCCCGCGCGGTGCGAGGATAGTGGCGAAAAAAAACGAAGGACAAGCAGTTGCAAACCGAAACTTCCTCATCCGCCCTATATGATGTCAAGCTGCCCAGCGATTTGGATTATATCCCTCCCCTACGCCAATTTATTTCGGAAATCGCCAAGATAGAAGGATTTCCCAAGAAATTCTGCTTCCGCACGGAAATCCTGGTGGATGAGCTTTGTTCAAATGCCATCATTCATGGTTCGCAGGACATCCAGAGTCGTGTCGCCCTCATCGCCGAGTTCGTGAAGGACGAGCTTCGGCTCTCCGTCCAGGACCAGGGAGGTTCACAGCCCAACGTAGACAACCTGAAAAGGGCGGTCTCCTCGGTAAAACCTGCAAGCCCGTCCAAACTGGGAAAGGGTATGGTCATTGTACAGATGTTGAGCAATGAACTGAAACTCAAGCTTGATGACAACGGTAAAACTGAAGTCCATGTGGTTCGTCGCCGCGACATGGACGACAGCCCGGCCTTCCGAGAAACCCCTATTCCTGATCGGGACCAATGAAAATTACGCAGCAGGTTAGCCCATTCGATGATAAAATCGTACTCTTGCATTTCGAAGGCGACTTGAACGCCACCGACTGCAAGCAGACCAGTGTCCTTTTTCAGGAAATCATCGATTCGAAGCGATATTTCATTATGGCCATCATGGAGCAGGTAACATTCATTTCCTCCCCCTTCCTGGGTGAACTGATGGGGTGCAAGCTCCGGCTGGTCGAAAAGGGAGGCAATCTGGTCATCGTCGGTTTAAACTACGATCAACGCGAAAAATTAATTATGATGGGCGCGGACCATATCTTCAAATTTTATCCCGACACCCATACCGCCTATAATCAATTTCAATGGGACTATAATGACGGAGTGCAGATACTCCAACTCACCGTTCCTCCCAAAATGCATGTGGTACCCGCCATGCGTCGGCTGATTTCGGGTATCGCCCGGCAAAAGGGCTATTCCTCCAAGGATGCGTTCCGGATCGAAACCATAGTGGACGAAATCGCCAACAATGCCATAGAACATGGTGACAAGACTCAAGCGGATATCGACCTGGAGTTACGCATTGGAAAGACCAAGGTTGAAGTTCTGATCCGAAATAAGACCAGTACCGAAAAGGTGCGGAACCTGGAAAACGCAGTCAGCCAAGGCCAACAGGCTATTCAGCAGGACAGTACGCGAGGGCGCGGCTTAGCTCTGGTCAAGTTGATCAGCAATGCCATTGACGTTTCCTTCGATAATAATGGAACTTTCATCAGGATAACGAAAAACCGGGGAGATGGCTGACATGGACACCCAAATCGAATTGCAAATTTCCGATCTGCCCAACTTGCCAAACGGTAAGCTCATCAAATTCGTGGGAGACCTCGACGCAACCAACGTCGAGTCCACTTTGGATCAGGTGACCCGACTCATCCGGGAGGGTTATGTCAATATGGTGGCGGATTTCAGCAATCTCCGCTACGTCAACAGTACCGGCCTGGGAATTTTACTTCATTTCAGCAAGACTTCACGGGAAAAGGGCGGACGGTTCCGTATCGCCAATGTGAACGACAACGTCTACGAAATTATCGAAATCATCGGCGCCAACACGCTCCTCGATATTTACGAAAGCGTCAACGACGCGATTGCCTCCTTCTCGCAAACCTGAAAAATTGATTCGGGCCCTTTGCCGCCCAATCCGGGAAATACCAAGTGGTGCTCCCGTCCCCGGCACTCTTACCATCCGTTTCCAGCCCCAAATCTTAAAAAGATCGGATTTCGAGGGTGCCAGGCTAAGGTTACGAGCCTTATTTGATAAGATTTTATAGATTTAATCCGGCAATTGCCGTTCCATGGCAGAAACACGGCGAGGAAACCGATCCCGTTGCGCTTCCAAAGGAACGGAAATACCTAAATGCCGGCCGGTGCATTCAGCGGATGCGCCCGGACGGGTCATTCAAACCATCAGGAATAAAAATTATGCGAGCCATTTTAGGTCTTCTTCCAATTGTTTTTTTGCTGGCCTGCGATGGCCGACGCGACGATAGGAATGTTCTGGCCAAGATAGGTAAGGAAAAGTACTACCAGAGTGATCTCGAAAAGCTGGTACAAACGCTTCCGCCGACGAGACAAACGGAGGTTTTGCAACAGCCGGACGAAAGGCGCAAATTTTTCGAACAGATTTTGAAACAAAGGTTGATGGCCTTGGCGGCGAAGGAAGAGGGCTTCGCCGATAACAAAGACTTACAAAAACGCTTGGCGGTTACCAATCAACGCATTATCACCCAGTATTACTACGAGACTTTCCTGGGTGAAAACGCTGGATTCTCCGACGCCGAATTACAGAATTACTTCAAGGCGAATCTCGAATCTTTTAAGAACGATTCGGGTAAAACCCCGGCATTTGCCGAGGTTAAGAGTGGAGTGGTGGATTCACTCCTCTTGTCCAAAGCCAATCTCGATTCCTTTTACCTGGCAAATTCCTCGAATTACGAGCAAAAGGCCAGTTGCGATATTTCCTTCATCCGGACCGAATCGAAAAAGGACGCTGAGGCCGCTTATAAGAGCCTGACGACCGGCTCGCCCATGAAGCAGGTTAGTGAAAAATTCGACATGGGCAAACAATTACGGAATGCGAAACTGGTGAAGGGAGAGACGCATTGGGAATTGGGCTCGAATTATGACTGGGACAATTTATTCTTCCATGAAAGTTCCGCCCTCAAACCTGGAACTTATGCCGGACCCATTTCGAAGGAGAAAGAATTCGTGGTGGTACGCGCGGACAGCTGCAACCCCCATACGGTTCCGAAGTTGCAGGCTATTTTTGAAAAAGTCGCAACCGATTATATCAGCAGCCATCGCACCAAGCTGAGCGAGCAGGCATTGGATCAGCTCAAGGCGAAATATGCCGTGAAAATCGTGGATATGAACAAGCCATTGACCGATGAGGAGCTGAAGCCCTATTATGAGGCCAATAAAGAAAGCTACATGAGCCCTCCCACCTACTCGGTTTACCACATCGAAGCCAAAGCTAAGGAGCCGGTGTCGGCCAAATTGCAAGCGGTCAAGGATTTGGACGCTTTCAAAAAGCTCGCCGGCGAAATTTCCGAAAACTCCTGGACCCGAGCCTCTCAAGGCGAAGCCGGCGTCATTAAGCGCGATCATGCTCTTCCCTATGGAATCGGTATGCTTCCCACGCTATTCCCGGCACTGGATTCACTGAAGCCCGGAGCGATTACCGCCGCCATTCTGAATCCGGAAACCGAGAAATGGCATTGGTTCTGGCTGGTGGAAAAAAAGGAAAAACAGATAAAGCCATTCGACCGAGTCAAGCTCCTGGTTCGTCAAGACATACAATCGGATCAAACGCGCAAGGTCGCTCCCGAGGACACGCTGGCCACTTTCGCCGGCTCGAAGGTAATTCGCGAATCGGACGTGATTTTTCTGGCCGAAGAAGTACCCGAGCATTTGCGCAGCCGCTATACGCGTGATAGGCTTGTCGATTATCTTTTGACCTGGGAATTGATGACGCTTGAAGCCGAAGCGCTCAAGCTAACCGAAAACATCAAGCTGCAAGCCTCATTGATCGAAAGCCAGGACCGCTATTGGGCGGATATCTATCGGGATTCGGTATTACAAAAATCCTTCGGACTGGAATCGTCGCTGCTGCAGAAGACTTTCACCGGGAACCGCGACTATTTTCTCCGCGATGGCGAAGAGGGGGAATATTCCACGCATGTCAAGGACATTGCCGCCTTCCTCACACTCGACAGCAACCACTTCGCCTTGGAATATCATCTGAACCCAGAGCGTTATACACGCAGCGATACGTTGCTTCCTTTCGAAAAAGCCGGTCATGATATTTTCCAGAATCTGAAAAGCGAAGGGCATCAACGCGCCGATAACGAATTGGTGGAGCGCTTGAAAAAGCGTTTCAACGTAGTGATAGTCGACGAAAGCTTGAAGCAGCCGAAAATCTCCGACGCCAACGCGGTTTTTCTGCAGGCTCAAAACCTCCATTACGATCGTAACCTGGAAAAGGCGTTAGAGCTTTACGAAAAGTTGCGTACCCAGTTTCCCGAAAACCATTCCCTGCAAGATTCGGTCGCCTTCGGAATGGCTCAGATATTCATTGAGCAAGAACAGTATCAAAAAGCCCTCTCCGAATACCGCCGCGTCTCCTACCTCTACCCGAAAAGCCCTAACGAGTACAAGGCCCAGTTTATGGTGGGATTTATCCAGGCAGAACATATCAAGAACGATTCCGCGGCCGTGCGAACCTTCCGGAAGATGCTGGAAAAGCATCCGAAAAGCGATCTTTCCGACGACGCCGATTGGATGATTCGGAATATCGAAAGTGGCGGAGCGCTGATGCCGGTATTGGAAGACGAGGCGATTCCGGCCACCCCAGCTGAATAGGTCCAATAAAAATGCCCCAATTCCTGAGGATTGGGGCATTTTTTGGAGCGGATTATCAGATTCGAACTGACGACCCTTTGCTTGGGAAGCAAAAGCTCTACCAACTGAGCTAAATCCGCATGACGACTAATATAATATTTCTCCCTGAATTCGCACTCACTTCTTCCCGTCTCAACTAACTTTCCGCTGTGGGGAAACACCCCTTTATATTATTTTTGGCCCAACTGTCAGGAAGGACACATGGAAAGTACTCTGGTCATTATCAAACCCAATGGCGTTAAAGGCGGAATCATTGGTGAAATTATCGGTCGTTTTGAAAAAGCCAGGCTTTCGATACGTGCTTTGAAGATGAAGACCATCACCCGCTCCGAGGTCGAGGAATTCTACGCGGAACATAAAGACAAGGGCTTTTTCGGCGAATTGGCCGATTTCATGACTTCCGGCCCGGCGGTACTCATAGCCTTAGCAGGGCCCAACGCCATCGAAACAGTGCGTACCATCAACGGCGCCACGAATCCGGCAAATGCCCAGCCCGGTACCATCCGCTATGATTTCGCTCCGAACACGGGTGAGAACATCGTACACTCCTCCGATTCGCCCAAGAGCGCCGAGCGTGAAATTTCCTTTTGGTTCAAGGCGGACGAATTGGTCGAATACCCGGCCTACTCGCATATCCGGAAATAAGCGGCGCGCTGAATTCCTGGAGAAGCCGGACTCCGCTTGTTAAATTGGTGATGGCGGTGTAGCCTGCATGCTGATTCCCTACCAAAATAACCTACCCCAATTGGGAAGCCGCACCTATGTCGCGCCCGGCGCGATTTTGATCGGGCACGTTTCCCTGGGTGAAGACGCATCGGTTTTCTTTCATTGCGTATTAAGGGCAGACATCAACGTTATTTCGATAGGCGCACGCTCCAATATCCAGGACAATTCCACCGTCCACGTTTCCTCCCTGCTGGGTACCTACGTGGGAAGCGACGTTTCCGTTGGCCATAATTGCGTTATCCATGCCTGTAAGGTGGCTGACCGGGTGTTGGTGGGAATGGGCTCAATACTCATGGACGGTGTGGAAGTCGGCGAGGATTGCATAATCGGCGCGGGGAGCCTGCTTACCCGGGGGAGGAAATTCCCCTCCGGCTCCCTTATCATGGGAAATCCCGCCAAGGTGGCGCGAGTGCTCACCATTGAAGAGATCGCCTCCATCGCCCAATTGGCAAACAAATATGTCGGCGTTAAAGATCATTACCGGGATCAGCAATCCGGCGGAATGTGAATGGGCTGGCTCAAATTACTCGCCGCGCTGGCTCTGATTTTTGCCGTGACGGTCTGGCTGATAAACGCCTTCATCGTGGTAGTGGCCAAGCCCCAAATGGTCGAAACCCTGATGGAAATGCCGGACGTGGAAGCAGTAGTGGTACCGGGAGCCAGCGTCTACCGCTCAGGCAAACTTTCACCGGTATTGCAACGTCGCATGGAAGCGGGCATCCGATTCATTTCCCACAACGACTCGGCCTACTTGGTGCTCTCCGGTTATTCCATTCCCGACGGTTATAATGAAACGGCCGCCATGCTGGAGTTCGCCCGCAAAAACCATGTTCCGGATGACCGCATCCTGACCGACAAAAATGGTCGTTCCACTTATGTTACGCTTTTGAACTGCAAACGGGATATGGGCCTGCGACGTATTCTTATTGTGAGTCAAGACTACCACCTGCCCCGGGCGCTTTACATCGCCAAAGGGCTGGGCATGGAAGCCCGGGGGTTTTCAGTGGAGCAAAGCCCCACCTCGCGATTCCATTGGCGGGAATACAGCTCCCGTTTCAAGGACTTCATTCTGCTGCGGATATCAGGCCTTTTCAACGCGCGATGAAAGCCGGAAAACTTGCCATCACCTTTCTCATCAACCCCATATCCGGTGGCGGGATCGGAAAAGACGTTTTCTCGCTGCTTCCCGAAATAATGACCTCGTTCGGATTCGCGCCCGGCGAGTGGGATGCCCAATTGACGCAACATGACCGGTTGGAAGCACAAACCGACGCCGTCTTGCAATCCGCCGACAAAATCATCGCCGTAGGTGGCGACGGCACCATCGGCTTCATACTTTCGCGCTTGAAGGCCATGCAAACCACCCAAGCCCAAATCGGCCTAATACCACTGGGAACGGGAAACGATTTGGGACGCAGCCTCGGTGTTTACCGCATCTATTCGCAAAAAGGTTTGTTGGCATGTGTAAAAAGATTACTCAAAGCACCCAGTACGCCTTTCGATTTGTGGGATATCAACGGTTCCCTCACTTTGGCCTCTTATTTCAGCTTCGGAATGGATGCCGCGGTTTTACAGGACTTCGATCGCGCCCGTTCGGAAGGACGCATACCCAAGGGCGCCCTTTTCAATCTCCTCTATTACGCCAAAGCCTTCTGCGTCCATGCTACCCGCGGAATAGGGAGTCCGGTGGAATTAAGCCTGATTACCCCCCAGGGTAAAGTTGTTTTACACTTGCAAAATGAGGTCTGTTGCCTGGTAGCCAATATCAATTCCTATGCCGCCGGGTCGCGGCCGTTTCCACAAAGCTCTTTCAACGACGGCAAACTGGACATCGCCATCTTCAATTCGCTGTGGATATACCTGCTTCTGATAGGATTGTCGCGAGTGATGCCGGGACTGGCACGCGCCTTTGGAATGCGGTTACGGCGCTTCGAAGCTACCGAAATCGAATTGAAGGGATTGGTCGGAGTTCCGGCTCAACTGGACGGCGAAAACGTAACTCCCACCTGCTCCGAAAACCCATGCCTCACCATCCGTCATGCCGGACAAGTCCGGCTGTTGGATTTGAGGCGAGTCGGTTTCAACCTATTCTGAAGGAAGGCGGATCAGGGAAGGTCCATCGTCGCTCACTAACCCGCCCACCCCTTCCAATGCCGCTTCGCATAAGCGCGAATACCCTTCGATATTCCAAACGAGCAATTTTGACCTCGGTAAGTCCGCTGGAGGAAAAGCATCAGGCATACCGATGACCCGGCGGTAAGCGGCCCAGGGCAGCGAAAAATAAGCTACGCCGGCCAGCTCCAGGGCGCCACCGGCCTGGACATGTTTCCAATAGCGGGAGAAGTCACGGTGGTTTTCGAAAATAGGAACCAATGGCATGCGGGGATCGAGGAGCCGCACCCGACGCAACAAAGGAAGGTGAAAGCTCGCCAAGAAAGTTTGTGGATGGCGGGGGAAATCTCCCAGCACTTCCAGCGTAGCTGCGGCCAGGCTGTCGAGGTAAGCGTGGTCCTCGGCTTTGGCACGAGGCACTTTCATTTCCAGATAATAGGGCTTGTCACCCAAGACTGCTAGAAAGCGACGCAGCTCGGGTATAGCCCATTCCTCGTTATCTCGCCGAATGGGGATACGACGAATTTCCTCCCGGGTCAGTGAATGGATAGGCGCATCCAGGCCGCACATACGCCTACAATCGTCGTCGTGAAACACAATCGGTTCGCCGTCCTTGGAAAGTTGCACGTCGAACTCCACCATGTCGCAACCCTGGGTATAGGCTTCGAGCAAGGCTTCCAGGGTATTTTCGGGGTGGCGCCCATGCCAACCCCGATGAGCGATTCTAAGCGACGGCACGATGACGGTTCCCTTCTAGATAGTGGCGATAATCGACTTGCGATGCGATTTGCGCATATCCCTCCACGTTTTCGCGGAAAAGATTTTCCACTGCAAGCAGGCTTTCCAATCCGCCTCCGGGTGAAAAGAAAATATCGGTTCGCCGCCGGTAAAAATCAAGCGGAGAAGCAGCCTGCTCCTTTTCAATGGCGAACAGCACTTCTCCCGCCAAAAGTGGCTCGTCTTTTGATAACCGCGCCGCATATGCGGGTTTGGACTGGGTAAACTCGGCCAACTCGAGCGCCCTCCGTCCATACCGGTTCAGCCAAGTATCCGCGATGGCGTCGTCGCAGAAGGGAAAATCCCGCAAGCGTCTTTTCGCAGCATCCCTTTCCGTCCCATCCCGCCAACCTCCGGGAAATAGCCTGCCTTCCGTAGATTCATCGGGGGGGGTTCCGGTGATAAATTGAAAATATTCCTCGGCGAGGGCTCGATGCGTGGTGTATTTCCCCCCTACCATCGTGTAGACGCCATTTGCCAGGGCTTTAAATTGATGCTCCCGGCTAACCGCAGCCGATCCGTTCCCCTTTCCTCCCCCGCCGGCCAGCGGTCGAATACCCGCAAAGGCGCAGATTACCCTCACTTGAGTCCCAGGGAAGTAATGCGCCGTAAGCCGGTGCAATTCATCGATTTCCACGTCGAGCGGCAAGGGGGTTTCCGGGACATTACCTGGGATTTCCACTTCGGTAGTTCCGATCAGGTGATATTTTTTCCAAGGGAGCACGAAAAAATAACGGCCGGTTCCGGGCACAGGAAGGATGAAACTCGAGGTAGAAGTCAGTTTCTCCACTACCAAATGCGCTCCCTGACTGGGACGTAATTGTTTCTCCGCACTTGGAAATTGAGCGGTCGCCACCTGGTCGGTCCAGGGGCCAAGGGTCATCGCCACCTTCCGGCACCGGTAAACCCTTTCCCGCAAGGTGCGCAAGTTAAGTACGGTGACTTCCAGAGTAAGCCTGCCCTCCTCATCCCGGCCTGCTTCCTCAACGCCCAAAAAACGATGGTAATTCCAGGAGGCCGCACCCAGCGACCAGGCATCCACCAGATTTTCCATAACCAAACGGCTGTCGTCCATGGAACAATCCGAATAGGCATACGCGGCGCAGGGAGTTCCGGGAAGAAATTGAGGTTCGAGCGCCCCGACCTGTGACTGGGAAAGATACCGATGTGATTGTAATCCCAGCTTTCCGGCCAAGGTATCATAGAGTACCATAGCCGCTTTGATGCTCCAGCGCATCCGGCCACCAGTCAAGCCCACGGGAAACAGAAATCTGCGTTCCTCCACCAAATGAGGGGCGGCGCGTAAAAGCCGCGCCCGTTCCCGTACCGACTCGCGCACCAGCGCGAATTCGAAATGTTCGAGATAGCGTATTCCCCCGTGCACCAGCTTGGAAGTAGCCGAACTGGCTCCCTGCCCATAATCCCCCGCCTCGAAAAGCCCTACGCGCATACCCTGGAGAGCCGCTACCCGCGCTAGGGCCGCGCCGTTGATTCCTCCCCCGATGATTATCATTTCAAAGTCGGTTTGCATGTGGTTTCCGTCCGTGGCACCTATCCAGGGTAATTCCTATATTGCTGCTGGGTACCTTGCTCCCGGCATTCATCGAATGCCGGTTATCCATTTCGGGAATAAACAAAAGTTTAACATCGAGTTCCTATGATTGACCAGATTTCCATTACCAAGTCCCCTTGCCTGACGAAATCAGTCGTGCGAGCCTTGATGATTCCTGTCCTTACCGTTTTATTGATATCCGAGCCTGCATATGCACAAGGCGCCGACAAACCTTCGCGAACCGTGATTACTGTCGGTTCGAACAACATCAATCGAGGTCAAATCGAGTCGCTGGTCAGTTTGATGGAGAAACAGCAAGGCCCTGAGCGCCCTGTCACGGACCAGGACCGAGCCCGCTTACGCCAAATGATCGCCACCAACCTGATTGGACAGGAATTAGTCGGCTTGGAGGCGAAGCGACTTAAAATTGCCGCCCAGCCTCAGGAAATCGATTCGGCATTTCAAATCCTGAAAGCCGCTTATCCGGATGACAAGGTTTTCACATCCACACTGGCACAAGCCGGCGACACGGAAAAAAGCCTTCGCGAAAAATTGGCGCGTCAAATTGTCCAAGACAAATTACTGGACACCCAGGTACCTGCTCCCACGGAACCGACCGAAAAGGATTTGCAAGCCTTCTATGCAAGCAACAAGAAGGATTTTCCCGTGAACGATACGCTTCGGGCCAGTCAGATCGTCTTGCTGGCTCCCAAGAACGCCACCGCTGCGGCTGCAAAAGCGAAAAAAGAACAACTGGATAAAATCCGCGCCGAGTTGCTGCGAGACAGCGCCGACTTTCCACGCCTGGTTTCGCAGTTTACGGCACTGGCCGCCAATTATTCCGAAACCCCTGAGAAACAACGTGGGGGCGATTTAGGCCGCTTCGCGCCCGGGGATTTCAAGGCGGATTTCTCGGGAGAGGTTAAAAAAATGGAAATGGGTCAACTCTCTCCGGTTTTCCGTACTTCGATGGGATGGCACTTGGTCCTGCTCACCGAAAAGAATGACGGTAAATTTTCCAGTTATCGTTTTCGCATCGCACAATTCCTGATGACGAGGGAAACCATGGAGAAGGCCAAAATCCTGCGCGATTTTCTGCAATCCCTGGCCAAAAAATATCCCGTCAAATACCTTGACCCCTCCTATCGCGATACCTCAGCCAACGCCATTTATAAATCCTGATCCGGCGGAACGGCGAGTATGCTGTCGCAAGAAGAATTCATCGGCCTCAAGTTCGAGAAATGCCGCATCGAAAGGCTTATCGGAAGAGGGGGTTATGGCCTGACCTTCCTGGCCTTCGATGAAGAGCTTCTGGAAGACCGCGTCATCAAGATCTGCCAAACTCCCCTTAATGCAGGCGCTGACACCGAATCGCGCCTGAAGCCTTTCATTGATGAAGGCCTCATCCTCAGCAGGTTGAAACACCCGCAAATCGTTACCTTACGAGCCCAGGGTGAGCTTTACCGGCATCGCTACATGCTGCTCGACTATATTCATGGCCATAGCTTCAAGGCCATCCTGGATGCCGTATCCAACCGCTCCCGGGAGCTGGGGTGCCCCTGGGGGGATCTCCTCGACCCGCCTACCGCTTCGGCCCTCATTCTCAGCAGCCTCTATCCCTTGGCCTACGCCCATAGCGCGAACATACATCTTCACGATCGGGAGATTTTCGGAGTAGCCCACCGGGACGTCGCTCCTGGCAATTTGATTCTGGGGGCCAAGGGAAACGAAAAGAACAAAGTCATCCTTATCGATTTCGGAACGGCCAAGACCAGCTTGCAGGAAAGCGTAACCGTCAACCAAAACCTGGTGGGTACCGTACCCTATATGAGCAAGGCTCGCTTACAAAAGGCCACCGCTTCCGACCGGAACAGCAAACATCAAGAGTTCTGGCAAAGCTTTCGGGAGACCCGGCATGACGTGCACAGCATGGGGGTTTTATACTACCAGATGCTGACAGGCGACCTCCTTTTCTCGGGAGATACCACTCCGCAGGTAATTGTGCAAATCCTGGATCCGGAGAATTATTTCCAATGCTATGAAACCATTAAGACATTGCATGAACCTGTCGGCTCAATAATTCGTAAGTCTATAATCTATTATGACTTCGAGAAATCTCTCGATAATCAGGATTATCAATTTCCCGATGCTTTAGCCATGCTCCAAGCCATGGAAAAGATGTATTCCCAGGCATTCGGGGAAATTGACTATCGGACCCGCCTTGAAAGGTTGAATGCCAAACTAGCCGACTTGCAAACCCTCATCCCCACTACCGGTCCCAGGAGAATGGCAGCGCACCTGACCCAGGAGCTCCCCCCCGCTACACCTTCCACCCATCCCGTCCAGGATTTTCAGGGGAAGCTGGTCGATTCTACCCAAAGTCGATTTTCGGGCATAGGCGCACTCGGGTTACTGCTCATTTCCGTAGTAGGTGGCGCATATTGGCTCCTGCATTCCCAGCGACCTGCGAAACCCGTGATGGCTCTGGACAGATTGGAAAGCCTTGCCAACGACTCCGCACTTCCTCCTTCCCGATTATCGGAAAAACCGGTAGCCAGACCCGGCGGTCATTCGAACCGCCAAGCCCCGGTAGTTGCGCATACCGAAAAGCCCCAAGCGAAGCCCGAAAAAGGTGATGAGCCCCGCCCCTTGGATGAAGCCACCCTCGTGCCTGATATAAGGGAGTCGACGTTACCCCGCGAGCGGTTTATCGAAGCCCAAACACTGGTGCGAACGGGCAAGGCCGATGCCCTTGGCCGGGTCGAATCGTTGTTGGGTGAATATCCGGACTCTCCCGATTTGCTCTTCCTGAGCTGTAAAATCATGGAGAAAGTGGAACCTCCTCCACCCAAATTGAGAACTGCACTGGTACAACTGCAACAAGCCGCCCCCTCACACCTGCACCCCCAGGTTTTTCAGGAAAACATCCTTTTCATGCTGTGGCAGGTGGATAGCCGCCGCTTCGAGATTACGGGACAGGCCTCGGATAAAATCGATATGATCAAATCCGGCCATAAATACCTGGCCAAATACAGGGAAAATCCCCGCTTTCAGGAAAAATCCCGGTTAATCGAGCAAAAGCTGCATAACTAGAATTGCCCTTTAAAATATCGCCGGCTTTTGGTAAATTAAGCCCCGTCAGAAGATTACCTCATAAAGGATAACCATGTATTCAGTGATTGTTAGCGGCGGTTTACAGCATAAAATCACGCTGGGCGAGACCCTGAAATTGCCCAAAATCGAAGCCGGCATCGGTGATGAACTGTCGGTCTCGGAAGTGCTCCTATACTCCGACGAAGGGAAAGTCCATGTGGGCACTCCTATCGTTGCGGATGCCGTGATTAAACTCGAAGTGCTCTCGCAAGGTCGCGAAGATAAAATCATCGTCTTTAAGCGCAAGGCACGTAAACGCTATCGTTTGACGCGAGGACATCGCCAACCCTTTACCGAAGTCTTGGTAACCGAGATGGGTTTGGGTGCGACCAAACATGCAGTGGAAGATACGATAAAGGTACGGGCCCGTGCGCGCATCGTCGCACTCGAAGCCCAGAAGGCGCAAATCACAAAACCCACGCGAGCCCAAAAGGTTGCCGCGGCGCAAAAGGTCGAGGCGTAAACCCCGGCTTCGCTTCAAAAAGGATTGAAAAATGGCTCATAAAAAAGGACTTGGCAGTACACGGAACGGTCGGGACTCCAACCCGAAATACCGTGGTGTGAAAAAATTCGGCGGTCAAACCGTGATTGCCGGGAATATCATCGTACGTCAAAAGGGGACCAAATGGCATCCCGGTACCAACGTGGGAATGGGACGCGACTTTACGATTTTCTCACTTATCGAGGGTGTAGTCTCCTTTGAACGCTTCGACAAAACCCGTCAGAAAATCAGCGTCAAACCCTTGGCTTCAGCCGCCTGAGGGTATAAAGCCTCGTATCGACAAGGTAACCTTAAGCCTTCCGGTTCTCCGGAGGGCTTTTTTTATCGGCAAATATAGCCGCCTCCCGCTAACCATCCACAGCATGTGGCTCGCGCGGTACCGGTTTCGTATCATATTGGCCATGCGCTTTCTGTACCCGGGAATTGCCGCCTCCTTCGGATTATTGTTGATGGGATGCCCCTCGGACCCCCAAAGACAAAATTTCGACTACCTTCGCACTGCGTCCCACTTTGCTGTGGATGCCGTGGATGACGATCATGCCGCCTGTGATGATCCACAACCCCATTTCACTTCCGCGCAAGAATGTCGCGATACCAAAAAGTTCTTATTGCGATGGGAGCGTCCGGAAGAATCCGAAGGCCTTACCGCCTACCGCATCTACCTGGATACCCTGCCCCCAAATGCACCGGCCGGAAGGGACTGGAGATACGTGCAGGACCGGCCGGAATTTGCCTCCGTAATCGTGACGGATATTTCTCGAAGAACCGACAGCCTCTTGTTTTTCCTGACCGATTCTCCTATGGGGCAGGATACCCTGAGCTCCGATAGACGGCATATCATCGCTTTTGATAGCACGGGAAGAGCCAGCGGAGACGACGGTCGCTATGTATTCGCCCTGGTCACCCAATATAGAGAAGGGCGCGGCAAAGGTCTCTGGCGTGATACCTATCTCATTTCCGATGATAAATTCCCCCCGCTTCCCTTTTCGCCGCAAATCACGGTTTTGGCCCGGGAAATCCGGATGCAATGGCGTCGCCCTACCGACCCCACCAGCCTATTCAATCCATCCGCCGACCGGGGTACTATCCGGCACTATCGCCTGAAGATCATTGCTGCCAACGCAATCAGAACTGCGACTTTCAGAGGCTTGAACGACACCCGGGTAAAATCGTACCAGGTGGGCGGAAACGAGCGGGTGGATGAAATTCGGGATTCCGTTGATATCCGAGAGCAATCCACCGGGAAAATCATTTCCAAATATCTTACTCTCCCGGACGGGAACGGCGCCTTACTGGAAGTGGGTAAGGAGGCCTTGGACAGCATTTCCCTTCAGTTGGAGGGCTTTTACCCACTTGATACCATTAGCGTCGAGCTGGAGGCTGTCGATAGCAGTGGCAATAGTAACAGCCGCGCCATGCAAAAAATTACCCTTATCTTAACGGATACCACTCAGCCTTCCCTGCCGCGCTTATCCGTATTGGATACCAGCCGAAACCAACTGATAGTGGCTTGGACCGCCAGCCGCGATTCCTTGCCCGGGCCGAGTGGCGCGTTGCGCGAAGGAGACCGGCCCAACCAGAATATCGCGGAATACCGTTTCTCCCTGAACTCGGGCGCCGGAGCAGTGGAAAGGGTTCGACGCGTGGTCGCCTCCAATCGGGAAAATGAAATTTTCGAAGACACTTTGAAGTTCCTGCCTCCGGGTACGACCTATATGCTGAAAGTTTTCGCCATCGATTCGACCGGCCACAAATCCCGTATCGACTCCATCCAGGTCGCAACCTTGCCGGTGGCCTTCGCCGATACCACCCTGAAATGCCCGGAAGGATATATCCGGATGCCGAGACGGAATTTCACCTTGGGACAGAGCGGAAGTACCCGGGATGAAACCCCGTTGGAAATTGAAAATGAGCCTTTTTGTATTGAGCAATCTGAGCATCGCAATGCGGATGGTTTCATCTACGGAGTAACCTGGGAAGAAGCCTTCGACACCTGCGACGATTTAAACTCCACTCAGGAGGGAAGCGGACTGCGTTTCCAATTGTGTTCGGAGGCGCAATGGGAAAGGGCTTGCAAAGGCGCCGACTCCATTCCGCATCAATACGGATTGCAAGGCGATCCCATTACTCCCTCCCTTTTGCAGAATTCCTGTAACCAGGGAACCAACGATTCCCTGATGGCTCAGTCGCTTGCCCTGCGCGACAACTCTTGCCTTAGCAACGAAGGTGTCTACGATTTGGCCGGCAACTTTTCCGAGTGGGTACTGGACGAATATGATTCCACGGGTTATGCCAATGTGGAAAAGCCCGGCTTACATCCCGAAGCGCCGATAAAAAGACCGGAAGCCCTGCATGTTTTCCGGGGCGGAAATTTTCTGCGACCCAATATTCCCGCCGCCGAAATGCAAAAGCTGGCGCGGTGCTCCAACCGCGACTACCCCATGCAGGTCAGGCCCAAATTCAAGGATTCGTGCCGCTCCCTAGAAAATCCCAATGCCCCCAAAATCGTTATCGTATTCGACGAAAACCTTTTGGAAGGGCATTTTTGCCGGGATATCCCCAATGAATTGCAGGGAAAAACCATCCGGGAAATAATACCCAATCCTAGAGATACCGTTACGAATGTAACGCAGCTCTTCCTTTTCTACCTCGACGGATCCGAGGAAAAGCGGCATATCATGGACATCAGCCATGGCAAGGATGAACCGTTCGGCAATCGCCGTCCAGTGCGGGCCGCGCTTACGAGCCGGGCCCTGATGGAAGTCTTTTTCGAAAAGTCCGGAACCAACGAGAGCGTTGCCGATACGCTGGATGCCCGTAATTTAAAAGACACTACGAATACCGTGGCCAAAGCGGCGATTTTCCGTCGTGAGACCAATAAGTCATGGCAGGCCGCGAAATGGGAAAATGGCGACTTTAAAATCAATTATCTCTTCGGATTTCCCGTTACCGGCACCAAGCCGGCCAAGCGGTATTATTCCAGCCCCGCCATTGGATTCCGATGCTGCAGCCTGCCGATCAAGGACTCTACCCCTCCCGTTACCCTCGCGCCTTAAGCCCGATCGGCGAAGGTAGACATCCCGATTTGACTCCAGATTTTTCGGGTAAGGGAGCTAACGGAAGCGGCTGGAATGTCGGCCTCCGATACCCAAAAATAACCCTCTCCCATTTTCGGCTGCTTTTTTTTAGCCGGGAATTCCACCCGGCATATTTCCACCGAAAGCTGGCTATGCATGATGCCATGCCGGATGACAATGCCCGAAGGAGAGAGTCGGAGAAGCGGCCAATCGACAAACCCCTCTCGGCACCGTTTTTCCAATTCATCGCTTCCCGTGGCTTGAATCAGTGGGAAGGACGGTAGACCTGCCAGCCATTCGGGCTTGCGGGGAATGCGCAGTAAAACCTGATTTTTCCAGACGACAATCAGGGCGTAACCGCGCCACTTGCGCGCCTCCGGCCTGGGTTTGGGTGGCGGCAATTTTGACTGAAGGTTTTTCTCGAAGGCCAGGCAACGGCTGGACAAGGGGCAGGCTTCGCATTTGGGATTGCGTGGAAGGCAAACCAGCGCGCCCAATTCCATTAAGCCCTCATTGACCTTGGCCGGTTCGCCGGCAATCACCCATTCTCGCGCCCGCGCCCAATAAACCCGCTTCCCCTCTTTGCTACCCGGCAAAAAGGGGATTTGATGAAATCGACTGAATACACGGATCAGGTTGCCATCGAGAATCGGTTCAGGAAGGTTAAATGCCAAGCTGAGGATAGCACCGGCCGTATAGTCTCCGATTCCGGGTAGCGCCAGCAGTTCCTTGCGGGTGCTGGGGAAGCGACCTCCATAACTCGAAACCAACAGGCGCGCCGTTGCAAGTAGATTTCGTCCGCGCGAATAATAACCAAGCCCCGCCCAGGATTTGAGTACTTCCTCTTCTTCCGCGGCGGCAAGGGATGCGAGGTCTGGAAAGCGAAGCATCCACCGTTCGAAATAATCGATTACGGTGACGACCTGGGTTTGCTGAAGCATGATTTCCGAAATCCAGGTGCGATAGGGGTCCCGTCGCGTTAGCGATAAGGGTTGAGGAGCGCCCTCGGATTGTGACATGGCCTCGATGGGCTCAGCCACCCGGTTAACGGAATCCGCCGATTCCTCACGCCAAGGCAAAGAGCGGCGGGTAGAGGAAAACCAGTCTGTCAAACGGCTCACTTGCCGGGAAAAGGTATCGGAAGTCGCGGTTTTGATCATGGAATAAGCGAATAAGAATTAGGATATTACAAACGGGCGGATTCGATGACCACCTGCTGCAATTGCTCCGGAGAGTTGTAGACATGCGGAGAAAAACGCAGACGTCCCAATCTTTCTGCCGCAACGATGCCGCGCTCACGAAGCCGCGCTACCGTACGAGTAGCGTCCAGGCCGCTTTTTTCCACCACGACGATAGCGGTAGGTTCGGAATATCCGGAGGATAAAATACGAAACCCTTCGTGGGCGAGCCCTGCAGCCAATTGGGAGGCAAGCTCGTGCAACCTTTTCCTGACGGCGACAAACCCCAGCTGCGCCAGAAAATCGAGTGAAGCGCGCCAATAGATCCAATCGTTGAAATTCGGCGTCGAGTATGTGTATCGACCCGTGTGAGGCTTGAGCTCTTGGCGATACGGCAAATACTTCCCGTCATTAATTACCGATTCGGTGCCCTTGAAGGGATAGCGAAGTTCCGCCAGTCGCTCACGGGCCGCATAAAGGCCTCCTATACCCAGAGGGCCCAGTAACCACTTCCAGCCTGAAAAAGCCATGTAGTCTATGCCCCACTCACGGGGACGCAAATCAACATGTCCGATGCCCTGGGCCGCATCGACAGCGAAGCGGATATCCCGCTCCCGGCATAAAGCGCCTATATCCCGCAAGGGCAAGGGCATTCCCGTGCACCAATGCACCGCGGAAAGCGTGACAAACCGAGTCCTGGCAGTCAAAGCCTCCATGAAATTCCCTAGAAAATCGGTCGGGGTTTCAGCCATGGGAATGAATTTCAGGTCCACCCCCTTATCGCGCCAATGTTCCCAGGGATAGACATTACTGGGATACTCGTTTTCAAGCAACAGGATTTCATCCCCGGATTGAAAGGTCAGACCATGCGAGATCAGGTTCATTCCCTCTGAAGTATTATGGATGACGGCCAGTTCTTCTGTCTCCACCGCCAATATTTCCGACAAATGCCGGAGAATGTCTGACTGGACATCCAGGTATGAGACGCCTTCCGCTAATATCCCACTATGGGAATAGCTTTCCAGAAAAGCGGAAACGGCTTTTACGGCCGGGTTCCCTGCAGGCGTGGTACCACAATTATTAACCCAAATGAACCTTGAATTGACGGGGTACGCCGCATACGCAGCATGCCAATCCGGGCATAAAGAAGTCGTTGAGCTCTCGGATGGGGAGCCGTTCACCCGATTGTAAACCTTTAATTCTTCGGCTCAGGGGAGTATCCGCCCCTGGGATCACCGTAAACCGTCTCTATTTTTTCTCCGGCAAACTTCATGCCAGTGACAAGCGCGCCCTTCCGATCCAGGTATTCCCAGGTCGCATCTGCATCCGCGGTCCTGTCGGGTGCTCCATAAAGCTGAAAAACCAGTTCCTTGGTCATTCCTTCGACAACATAACCTGTCAAAAAGGCCTGCCTGACGCTTTCCGGAATTCCGTAACCGTTTTGAACCACGAAATGATGGCGTTCCTCAACCGGTAGGCCTCTCTCGGCAAGAGGACGGTTATATGTCGAGGAGCAAGCCGCTAATCCAGCCAAACTCCCAATTGCAATCCATTTGCCTAACGATAATCGCATTCAGTGAACCTCCCTATGCCGAATTCCCACGCCTTCCGGTTGTTTAAATTTAATTGGCTTTTCCGATTAAGTCCATATAGTTTGGGAAGTTGGCAAAGTTTTTAACTGCCGGGGCCCGCCGGCAACCGAGTTTATTCAATTTCTATTTATTTTTCCCCCAACTCATCCACCGCCGGATGCTGTACTTCCATGCAAAAGGTGAAAAGAAACCAGGGAACCCAAATTGTGATAATCCAGGTATTCACTAAATTACCCAGGCGAATGGCCTTCATTTTCCTGCTTGGTTTGGGGTGGACGACTACACACGCAGAAACTCCACAGGAGCAGAATTCGGGAAAATGGCGGTTCGGACCCTATGTCGTTAACAGTCTCTCAGCCGCCATGACCCCATTTGCAACTGATTTGAGCCTACCCCATCTCGGCTATCATTTTAAATTGGGGTGGATGGAGCCCATAGTATGGGAACCCGGCAGTATTTTTCATGCGACCTATTTTGAAAGCATCGTCAAAGCGAATATCACCCCATACCAAGCCGATGTAGGAACCGCCTTCAACATCAAACCCTTACGATTCCTCGATGTGGGGTTGAGTTACAATCGCCTTCAGTTCCTAAAAAGCAGGGTTACCTTCGCGAGCGAGGAGGCACTCCCCCCCACCCAGTCGTGGCGCCCCGATCGTATCCATACCCGCAATGGCGGGTGGGGCGGCGCGGACGTATTCACATTTAACCTTGGCTTGACAGTGAAAATGCAGCGGCTGACTTTGCTGGGGCGGGGAACGCATGCACTGTGGGACGTTAAAAGCCGAGGCGGAGCTTATGTCTTTGAATACAGAAATAATATGTTAATCCGAACCAGCGATCGCATCAATATGCTCGAGGCTCAAGCGCATTTCAATTTGAACCCTTGGGCGCCCATCAGCCTTAAAGCCACGAATAAATATTGGAACGCAAATCGATCCGGTGTTGAGCAAAACCGGATAGCTGCCGGATTCACCGGACTTCGATGGGGAACTAACGGAAGGAATGAAAAACGGGGCCTGGATTTACTTCTCGGAAAATGGACTTTACATCCCCACGTATCCACCCGCTCTCTGAAAGATTCCTTCGTATTGATTTTGGATTGGAGTTGGGACGTCAGATTTCTGGAGATTTGAAGCATCTACCGTGTAATCGCTGCATTCTGCTCCTGACGCGGCTGCGGTCTCTCAATACCACGAAGGTTCGATAATATCCAATAAAATCCGGATGGCTGCACCGGGAAAACCGGTTCTAACATCGGTTCAATCAATGCTACTTCATTTCCCGGAAAAGAAATCCCTGCGAAATTCAGTGAAAGACTGGATGGCGATTCTTCCCGAAAGGCGTTGATGGCGGAGAAAATCCATTTAGCGCCTACCGGTTGAAATCCGTCCAACTTCAAGGTTTTCTGCTCCTGCCTTCTCAAGTCGAAAAAGGTTATCCGCTTTGGCAATACCGGATTTTTCGAAAAAGCGATTTCCAGTTTCGAATAAAAACTCTGGTACTTTGGACTCATTCCCAGGGTCACCTGATAGGTGGAATCGGATTCTTGAAATTGCGTGCACGAACCCGCTTCGGCAAGATACCCGGAAGGTACTTTCGCCAAATCCTCATAGGTCAGTACCCCATTCACCGCGAACTTCCGCCATTGCCGATTTCCGATACGGCGAATCCGGCCTGTTTGCGTATCTTCCATCCACTGTTCTCGACCATGGCCTGATGAATGGTGGATAAAGCTTTCGAGGGAACTTTCGAGGGTAAATTTTCTCTCCCCTTCGCCGTCCCGGAATTCCCAATGACCCTTCCAGGAAATCGGGCCTAGCAAGGGGTCGTATTTCACCCCTTCGACCCTGGCCGAGAATGGGCCTTGATGCAAATTATTCAAAGCCTCTTCCACCACCATGGTGCAAGTGCTTTTTGCCTGGTCATCGGCCGAAACGCTTGATGCCAAACCATAGATCAATATCAGGAACGTAAAAGTCTTATTCATGCTTATTGCCGGGGCGCGGATTAAGGATTATTACCGGGTGTTTCCGCCACCTTGACCTCAAGTGATGATAAAAAATAATCCTCCCGCGCGCTCGCAATTTCGGAGAAAGTTTCCAAAATCGGCTTTAGCGCCTAAAAAAATGGCTCCCCTGCGGGAGCCAAAATGGAAATTCGGAAGGAATGAAGATTACCCCCCTGCTTGCTCTGCCAGTTGAATATCGCTCCAGTCTTCTTCCAGAGCGGAATCGTCCGATGAGGGTTTAACGGTTTCCAAAGTCGACTTCAGGGTTTGGCGCACTTTGCCTTCGATTTCTTCGAGAATGTTTTTGTTTTCTTTGAGATAATCCCGGGCCCGATCGCGCCCCTGACCCAATCTTTCCTTACCATAGGAGAACCAAGTACCGCTTTTTTGAATAATTTCCAATTCCGTGGCCAAATCCAACAAACTGCCCTCGCGCGATATACCTTTTCCATAAAGGATATCGAATTCGCATTGTTTGAAAGGAGCCGCCAATTTATTCTTGACCACCTTGACCTTGGTACGGTTTCCAATCACCGTTTCGCCCTCTTTCAGAGTGGCGATTTTCCGGATATCCAGGCGTATCGAAGAATAAAATTTCAGCGCGTTACCACCTGTAGTGGTTTCAGGGTTGCCGAACATGACACCGATTTTCATCCGCAATTGATTGATGAAGATAAGGCAGCAATGGGAGCGATTGACTATGCCGGTCAACTTACGCAAAGCCTGAGACATTAATCGAGCCTGCAATCCCATATGGGAGTCACCCATTTCACCATTGATTTCAGCTTGAGGCACCAAGGCGGCAACGGAGTCCACGACAATGATGTCGATGGCATTGCTACGCACCAGCGTTTCGACTATATCCAGCGCCTGTTCGCCGGTATCGGGTTGTGACACCAGAAGGTTATCGATATCGACTCCCAATTTTCTTGCATAAAGGGCGTCGAAGGCATGCTCCGCATCGATAAAAGCGGCGACGCCTCCATTCTTTTGGGATTCGGCCAGGGCATGCAGTGCCAGGGTGGTTTTACCCGAAGACTCCGGCCCATAGATTTCGACGATGCGACCCTTGGGCAAGCCACCTATGCCTAGGGACATGTCCAATTGAATACACCCCGTGCTGATGACGGGGATATCCAGGATTTCCTGGGTACCCAGGGTCATGATGGACCCCTTGCCGTGATTCTTTTCAATTTGAGCCACTGCGGCCTCTACAGCCCGCTTGCGGTTTGAAGTGTCATCGGTGATTATGACGGAATTTTTTTTAGCCGACATGGAAGAGTCTCCTTTTGTTGAGTTAATAATTACAAATTGCTGCTCATATGTGCAAGTGCTTTTTTAAGCAGATACACTTTTTTCGGGGCTCGGATGGTCCCCCTCCAGTAAAGTCAAACGCAGGAAATTGAGCATGGCATAGGCGGCTGCCCAACGAATCGTGGTTCTATCGCCCCTAAAGTGCCATAGAGAGCTGTTTATTGAGAGGTTATTCCCTATAGCCATCCAGACGGTTCCCACAGGCTTATCTTCGGTGCCTCCCGCCGGTCCGGCTAGACCCGAAGTCGCACAGGCATAATCCGCTCCACTTCGCTCTAGGCAGCCCGCCACCATGGCTTCCACCACCTGGCGTGAAACTGCCCCATAACGAGACAACATATCTTCCGGAACCCCCAAAAACCGGGTTTTGGTCTGATTCGAATAGGTGAGAAATCCACCTTTGAAAAAACCTGAGCTACCCGGCCTTCCCGTCAGCAAAAAGGCTAAGGCGCCCGTGGTACAGGATTCCGCGACCGCTATCGTGAATTTTTTTTCCAGGATCAGATTATGCAAAGTACCGCAAAGGTCGAGTCCATCGGGATGCACCAGGGTTTCGGCGGGTAAGGCGCCAAGAACTCGAGCCCAATTGCTTTCCAGTTTCGTCTGGACTTCAGTCGCTTGTGAAGCCGGACAGCGCATTTTCAGGGAGATTTCCACACCCCTTTCGGAAGGAAGGCTGGAAAAATCGAAACCCGGATCCAGAGTTAAACCCTCTAATCTCCGCCTTTGTTCGGACTCGGGTAATCCAAACGTCCAAATCTTCTTCTCCAGCAGCTGTCCATTGCTGGCTAGAGCGGGCAGCAAATGGTTGGCAACCATATACCTTAATTCGGAAGGCACGCCTGGAAATGCGAATATCTTGAGGTCCCCCGCATGAGCAAGGATGCCGCAAGCGGTGCCGGCCTCATTGCGTAAAGCCCGGCTACCGAGGGGAATCAGCGATTGCCTTTCCTGGCTCTCACCTAACTGCTCTTCGGGCCTTTTCAAATAAGCGGCCATCCACTGCCGGGCTTCGGCCGAAGCCTCCAGCGTAACATCCAAGTATCGGGCCAATGCCTGTCGCGTCCTATCGTCATGGGTTGGGCCCAATCCCCCCGTCATTACCACGGCGTCAACGGGAAAGGTTTTGGTCGCGGACTCCAAAGCCTGAAGAATCCGCCCTTCGTCGTCTCCCACGGTGAAACTGAAAAGGACCTCATGACCTAAAGGATAAAGCAAAGTGGCGATATCCCTGCAATTGGTGTTCAACACCTTTCCATCCAAAAGTTCAGAGCCGATGACGAGAATGCCGATGCGCATGAATAGATTCCCGATTCCGATTAAAAGTTATTAGGGGTAAATCCGGTTGGAATTCATATCTTATCGTCCGATTCGACGATATGATGACAAGCCCAATCGCCCTTCCCCATATTTCACATTTTCAAATATACCAGCCACTCCGGGACAAATACTGTCCCTATAGAAATTAACTTTTCATCCATGCGAAACCGGGTACCTACGGTTCTAATGGCGCTCTTTTCTCTGGCAGCGGCCTTTTCCGGAGCCTATGCGCAAGGCAATTCCGGGATCCCGGCTATCGACAGCTTGCCGCGTTACGATTGGGCCGAACCCTCGGAACCGCTTTTCTACCGGGATGCCCTTATCTACTCCCTCTTGATTCCAGGCGGTGGTCAGATATACGCCCGTCGCCCAATTCGTGCGGGCTTTTTAGTGGGCCTGGAAGGTCTGTTATTTTCGCAGGGTTTTTTAGCCAACCATTATATCCTGGAAAACCGAAACCGTGAAATCCGTACCCGTCTCGATTCCGCGGACGCGCTATACGATAACATGGTCCGGGATCCCGAACAAATCGGCACCCAACAGGGCATTCGTTATGAACAGATAACCCATGCCCGGCGCAGTCTGGACGCCAAGGTCAGACAGCAGGACTTGGCGAATTCGCAAATCGCATGGGCCTTTGGTTTGCATTTTTACGGAATCATGGACGCGATGGAATTGGTTTACCGCAGCCGCGTGGACGATCGCAAGGAGCGCTCGCTTACAACCGCCCTCTGGTATGGACTGGCCTTCCCCGGGGGGGGTCAAATGTATAATCGCCGCTTCGGTAAATTCGGTATGCTTTGGATGGCACTTGGCGGCAGCGTGGTATCCGCGGTTTCGCGCCAAAACGTCGTGGACCATTTTCTGGAGCGACGTGACGTACTGCGGGCGGAAGCGGACTTGCCGTATGCGGAGCAGGGCCGGGTATCCGTGAATAGGGAGATAAGCAATCTGGACCAGGAGCTTACTCTCTACCGGAAACGTCGCAACCAGTATTTTTGGGGCTTAGCCTTGATTTATACCTATGCCATAGTGGATGGCATGGTGGACGCAGCGCTTTCGGATTTCGATCACCCCAAACGATTTGCGTTGGAAACCGGAGACAGCCCCTATTCCCTCCAGCTCAGTTTAAGATTCTAGCGCCGCAAATCCCATTAGCGCGAACCCTACTAATCATCCCACTCCGGTGCCAATTCGCTGGGGTTGATCAAACGGCCATTCTTGGGGAGCGCGTCGATTTGCGCCCTATCTTCCGAGGATAATTCAAAGTCGAAAATATCCAGATTGGCTTGTTGATGGTCACGAGAGGTGGCTTTGGGCAACGCCACCACCTGGGGCTGATCGCAAAGCCATTTCAACGCGATTTGTCCCGCGGTCTTTGCATACTTCACTCCGATTTCCCGGAGCTTAGGCTCATCCAGTACCGTCCCTCGGCCTAGGGGAGCGTAGGCAGCAACCATTATATCATGGGCCTTTGCCACGCGAAGGATTTTCTCCTGCCCGAGTAACGGATGGTATTCAACTTGGATGCTGAAAATTGACTCTAAAGCAATTGCCTTTTCCAACAAAGCCGAAGGGAAATTACTTACGCCGATGTGGCGGACCCGACCGGCTTCGCGAAGCGTGGTAAGGGCCTGCAAGGTTTCTTCCAACGGAATAAGCGGATTGGGCCAATGGATGAGCATTAAATCGACATAATCGGTTCCCAGATTCTTGAGGCTGGACTCCGCGCTTTTACGGACCCCCAGCGAATCCAGATCAGTCGGCCAAATTTTGGAAGTGATGAAAAGGTCTTGCCGAGCGATACCCGCGCCTTTCAAGCCTGCTCCGACTTCCGCTTCATTCTTATATATCGGTGCAGTATCGATATGCCGGTACCCGGATTCCAATGCGGATTCCACTGCTTGTTGGCACTCGTTCCGCATTAACCGATAGGTGCCGAAGCCCAATACCGGAACTGCTACTCCCTGGAAAGTTTTAATATCCATGAATTCATCCCCCCTACCCTTAGGAAGGTAACATAATTGCTGTGGTGCAGCGTGGTTCACTCGTGCACCTAGGGCGTTTAAAACAGGCTGCGCCAAAGGCTGCGGAGGATATGCCCATAGGCCTGGCGCCGAGTCAAAGAGTTTTCCAGGTGTTCCCGCAAACATGCTTCCAGGCTGGGAGGCTCAAGAATTCGCATCCAACGGCGCAGGCGGAAATCGTAATAGATTTCGCGATGATCATGCGGCCAATCCCGGGGCACCGACTCTAACAGATTCAGTGCCATTTTGGGATTAAGGCCTTCTCTTAGCAGGGGAAGCAAAAATCGTTTCAGTGTAGCTGCGTGGATGGGGGACGCAGCGGACCCACGCTTATATTCCTGAAGAATATTTTCCAGGTGGACATGCTCCTCGGCAGTGAGGGCATCTCCCACTTCGCCGGGAGGTTGGGATGCGCCTTCAAAAAAATTCTCCATGCACCGATTTTCCCATTCTGTTACAGTCAACGCCAACCCCGAGAAATGCTACTAAGGGTATATGCATGGATTCCAGTGGACCTTACCTGCCCTTATTTTGTTTTTATTGGCTTTTCCCTGCCCCAGCGTGAACGCCTTCGGCCCGACCACTTCACGTCTGCCCCGCATCGATGACGCCCGGCTCGACTCGGCCCTGGCGCGTACCGCTCGCGGAATAATCCGACGCAACGTCGATCCCTATAGCGATGGCCTGGTACATCGCCCCAAATCCGAGGAGCCGGGCGACGCCGTATCGGAAGGCCAGGCCTATGGAATGATTGTGGCCTTATACTCCGGCGATCAAGCCAACTTCAACCGGATCTGGGACGCCGCGGAACGGGCCATGTGGAACAATTCCAGCAAGCTGTATGATTGGCGCGTGGGAGCCAACGGTAAAATCATCGGAACGGGAATGGCTACCGATGCCGATCAAGACATCGCGCTGGTCTTGCTTTTCGCGGACTCCTTGGCTTCCAAGGGAGTTTGGAAACACCATAAAGGACCGAAAGGGGCGAGTTACCGGCAAAGAGCCATGGAAATCATCCACAGCATTTGGAATTCCGCGGTGGTGGAAGGCAAATACCTGGCTCCCGGAGCCGGATGGGGAGGGAGCGACTTCGTCAATCCCGGCTATTTCTCGCCGGCCAATCTTAAAATTTTTGCCCAAGTCGACCCGCATCACAATTGGAATAGCGTGATCAACCAATGCTATCAGACCCTATTCGCCAGCCCCGGCGCCTCCAAAGGGTTGCTGCCCGATTGGATGACTCCGCATGGATCCTATTTCGACGGAGAGCTGGGATATAATGCCTACAGGCAAGGCCGTGCCATGTATAAGGACGCCATTCGCGTGCATTGGCGCATGGCTCTGGATTGGCTCTGGTTCGGCGATACCCGCGCGAAAAAATGGCTCGACGCCGCTACCGCTTTCATCGAAACTCCCGAGCGGGCGAATTTTTATACCATGGATGGGAGCATACTTCCGGCAGGAGAAACCTTTACTCTGGGTGACGGACAATTAAGATCACGGAGAGAACACAGCGAGCTCACGGTGGCGATGTGGGCTTGCGCCCCCTTCTCCACCCGGGGGCCTGAAGGTTCTAAGGATTGGGCGGAAGCCTTGCTGGCCTTCGCGCCCGCACAAAACGATGCTTGGGGCCGCCCCTCCGACGCACAGATTGCCGGGCGAATCGGTTCAGCCCCGAATGAAAATTATTTCGAACAATTTCTAGCCTGGTTCGGAGCGGCGGTGTTGGCGGGTAGGTTTTCCAACATTTGGGACGATCTGGCCCATCCGGCCTCCCTCATTCCTCCAGCACAGACGGTACAGAGATTGAGAGGGGTTCAGGGAATGAACCTTATTGGGTACGGGGAGCGGCTCGAAATTCGCACGGTCCCACATGCAAAGGTTTTATGGTTGACGTTGGATGGAAGAATTAGGGGCCAATCTCATGCGGATAAAGAAGGATTCGCCGTTTGGAACCCGCCAAAAGGCCTATCAGGATTGATTTTCGCAAGAATTGAGGGCCGAAGCTTACCCTAAAAACCTTTCTAATTTTTAAATTCCACCCCGGTAGGAAAAGGAAACGGTAAGATGACTCAAAGTGAATGCATCGGAACAAATCCTTCTTTCCCGATTTTGTGGAAACTTCTCTTTTCAGTCATGCTTTTTTACTCATCCGCACATTGTCAATCTCAATGGCAGCGGGGTGAGCTGCTCTACCAGGAGGACTTCTCCGACGCAACACTCAACAATTGGGTCATTG
This sequence comes from Fibrobacteria bacterium, assembly GCA_041746255.1. Taxonomy (GTDB): domain Bacteria; phylum Fibrobacterota; class Fibrobacteria; order UBA11236; family UBA11236; genus JBGTHM01. The sequence goes on from JBGTHM010000100.1 coordinate 87,906, forward strand.
AAGTACAAAAACCCAGTGCTTCCAAAATTATCGCGAAGGACGGAAAAATGCATATCGATGTTCCTGAAGGCGTGCTTGTCTGGTTCAAGCATAAGCTGGAAGGAGACATTCTCATACAATACGATATGGAAGTGATTAAGAAGGGCGGACCCAACGACCGCGTGTCGGACTTGAATCAGTTTTGGATGGCATCGGATCCAAAAAATCCCAACCTGTTCACCCGCAACGGCAATTTCCCCGACTACCATGGCCTGCTGCTCTATTATGTGGGAATGGGAGGTGCAAACAATACGACCACCCGGTTTCGAAAATATCCCGGGGACGGTACCCGCCCGTTATTACTGGAACATTTGGATAAAGATCATCTTATCAAGGCCAATACAATACACTCCGTGCAAATCGTTTGTTATAAGGGTACGACCCAGTTCATCGTAAATGGAGAAGTTTTTTTCAATTATAAGGATCCCAAACCCATTACAGCCGGGCATTTCGGCTTTCGCACCGTTCAGAATCACGAAACCGCGGATAATTTCAAGGTATACCGATTGGTGGATGCAAGTACTTCGTCTATTGGAAAATCGACTAAGCAAGACTTCTCTCCTCGTTTCGGCAATGGATTCCGGGTTAATGGCAGAAGGATCGATTTATCAAATATTAACCCTGTGTTGAGGGATGGCCCGGTATTTCAGATTAATACTGACGGACGTGCGAAAATCTCGGATTTCCAACCTGATAAATAAAAAGGCGCCCCGGAAAATCCGGGACGCCATTGTAAAAATGAGTCGATAAATATCAGGGTTTGGGCAGTACCGCAAGCGGAACTACCAACAACAAACCGTCCGCCGATAGTTTCGGTTTGCTCGCGTCCGTTTCCACCGCCAATACGATATAGGCTTCGGCCGTTGCGGCATCGTTTACCATCACGGCATTTACCTGGCTATTCATGGAAGCCGAAGCAGCGACCACCACGACCATTCCGAGATCATCCGGATGACGGACAACCAAGACCTTGTTCTGTTTATTGGTCAGAACACTCATGACAATATCGGTCGATCCGGAATACAATTTCGGTCCCGAAGTTTGCGTTGAGTCGCAGGGTCCCTTCATCGGATCGCAGGGAGGAGGAGGCTGGGTACAATCGGCCCGATTCGGATCGCAAGGAGGCGGGCTGCAGGGTCCCATCGTCGTATCGCATGGAGGCGGAGGAGGAGGCGTGCTTCCGCAAACCATGCCCGCTATCTCGGTATAATGAGAAGCTGGCCGGGCCTCGACTACATACACACGGGTACGCACTTCTCCCGCGCCGTCGAACATTTTTTCCATGCGCGCCGGCTGATCCATTTGGAATTGATCCTGGATCACGATGAAAACGGAGCCATTCGATGCGAGCATTTGCTTATCGCGCTCGAAGTTGTCCTTATCCATTTGCGAGGCATCGGTACGCAAAGCAATTTGTTCCAAGGTAATTCCGATTTGACCGCAATTGGGAGCCGGCATTTCCTTCACATTCTTTTCATTGTTCACGCTTTTGAAAACGCGTCCGTTGAAGGCCACGTAGAAGGGAGCTCCCTCCTGTATTCCATCCGCAATCATGACTTTCTTGAATTGACTTACTCCCGAAATGAAGGGACGGGCGAAAGAATTCACGGGAGGCGGTATATACCCTGTACTGTCGCAAGGACCTCGGGCGGGATCGCAATGGGGCGGCGGAGGCGGCATGGTACCGACAAAGCCGGTGCCGAACTCATCCCTTTGTATCCAACCCTTCATCGTACCCTTCAGCCCCGTGTTATTGGCGAGAACCTCCATTTCCGTGTCCCTGGCTTTCATGGATAGCTGGCCCGGAATACTGCGTAACCGGCCCGCGGAATCCGTTTCCGAGAAGAAATGGCCGTCGATGTTCCAGTTTCCATCGACACGGGACATGCGTCCGCCAAAATCGCCGCGGGTGATTACCACCTCGTTTTTATTTTCAAAGCGCGCATGGAATTCATAACCACCGTCGGGTTGCAGCCGGAATTCCAGCCTTTCCGAAGTCGCCAGCGTATCGCCGAATTCGTCTATGAGAATAGCGGTTCCGTTTCCGAGGACAAGCTTGGAATTCTCGGTCACGCCTGAAGGGGGATGTCGATAGACCGCGGGGCCCATGGGTCCTGGAGCGGGGCCGGGGACGAAACCGCCGCCTCCACCCAGCATGTGGTCCACGCTCTCGCCTCTACCGCTGGAGGCGAATTCGCCTACGAAGGGTCCGACGCCGAAACTGGTCGAGGTCTTCGCCACAGCGGAAATCATGTCTACCGGACCGCGCATAATCGACATCACTTTGTCGTAATGGCCACGGAGCAGGTAAGCACGGCCGGACATGGGACCGTCCTTGGGAAGAATCACCTGGAAGGAGAATTCACCCATGGCGTCGTTAAAACCGGCGGCCACGGTGTCCTTTAGGGTATCGCGACCCAGAATGAAGGAGTAGGCGACCAACAACCCTTTAGCGCTATCGGTATAAGCCCTAAAGTTGAGCGCGTTCATTTCTCCAGATTGATTGCGGAATTTACCCGTAAAAACTCCGGTCGGTCTCTCGGCGCGGGGCCGAGTGCCGGGATTGTTTAAAGGATCGTTCGGATTGGTGCCCATCAAAGCTTCAATATCGTCCGGAAAGCCGTCCCCATCAGAATCAATCCACTCGATAGGCGGCTTCAACCCGCGAAGGGCCACGATTTGGGCTTTAATTCCCTCGGGTGAAGCCTTGGTTTCCACCAGCTTTTTAGAACCGTCGGGATCCAGAAGCCGCTCGATGAAATCGGGCATGCCATCACCGTCGGTGTCGACGCGAAAATCCGGATACGAATTGCGGTCATGGGGATTGGTCCCATATTTGAGCTCGATGAAATCGGGGAAGCCGTCCATGTCCGAGTCACCGAAACCCATGGATCCGCCCGGCATGGGCATATGGACTTGGTTATCAAAGCGGGCGAAAGCATCTCCCTGCGGAAAGTCGCGCACCGCGAAATATCCGCGGGTCGCTCCGAAATCGGACTCCCCGTAGAAGCGATCCATCTTGAACCCGTTGGCTAGGAATTGCGAAGCCGAGGTATCTTTAACGGCGACTACCTTCCAATGGTATACGCCGGCCTTACCGGAATCCAGATTCACCATTTTGTCGAGCACGAACTCGAACATGGCTCGTTCCCATCCCGGCAGACGCAGGTCTTGCGCCCGTCTGAGAATAGGAGTGGCATTGGTTCCCGCCACTTTGGCGCCGGCATCAAGCGCGAAGGAATGCTCCGCGCCTTTTCCCTTGTGCTTGACGAAAAGCAAGGCGCCGTATGGAGGCCGGCCTCCCGTGAATTTCCCGTCCTCGGCCAAACCTACCAGATATCCGCCGACACTGTCATGCGCGGAACCCTTGAACTTGAAGGTGACACCGCCTTCGCTATTACCTGCGTTCGCCTGTCCGTCTACGGGGCTGATCAGGTTGATAGGCTCCACCTTGTTAAAGGCGAAGTCGCCGCTTTGTACACCGCGATCGAAGTCGGCTTTGGAAATCTCATTCTCGGACGGCAGGATGTTCAATACCAGCCACTTGCTGCCATTGTTTACCAAGACGAAGCGGAGAATATCATAGCGGGTATCTTCCAGGCTCGGCCCACGTGAGCAGTAGTGGTGGATATCCCTAAAGTTTACGCGATTGAATTTTTCATGCGAAATCGATTTCACCGCGACCTTAGCGGTATCGCCTTCAATGATGATATTGGGATCCACTTGGAATTCTTCGCGGAGTTCGAGCTTTACCGGCTCCAGCATCACTGTCGAAGTACTCCGAAGTATTTCGCCCATGAACCGTTCATCATGCTGGGCGTTGGTCTGATTTACCGGGCCCGCGAATCGGGAGAAATCAGGTGCGAATCCATACTTCTTGCCCTCATAGGTCAAGAATGGACGTCCGGCATCCCAAGTGATGCCCGAAGAGATTAGCATCCTATCTTTGGTCCATACGCGGGGAGCCATACCCGGCTGCACATAGGCTTCAACCCAGATAAAGTTATCAGCGGATCCACCTTCAGCCACGACTTTCCATCGGGCGAGATGGCCGTCCTTACACACGCCTGCGGTATCGTAGACGGGCGCCGGAAATCCAGCCGCTAAAGTCTGACGCTGGGCCACATCCTGGCGGATCATATCGAGAAATTGCTGGCGGCCCATGATACCGTCACTGGAAACCATACGCATGTTGGCGTGAAAATTTACGCTGAACCGCGCCAGATCGCCGCTTAGATAGGCGTCGAACATATTCTCCACGGCCAAAGCGATTTTAAGTTTCTCTCCGTCCGCGGAAGCCACCGCGCCTTCGAAATCCCTAACCTTGAAGGAAAGAGTATATTCCGAACCCAGGTCATTGCCTAAAACATCTTTGGTGCCGGCCGGGAGTTTGATGGTATAGGTTTCGCCTACCTTAAGGCGGCTGTTATGGTTGAAGACCACGCGCGGACCGAATACTTCCCAGGTTCCGCGCACCGATGGCTCGATAACCGCATTTTTCAATATAGAGAAAATCTCCACCGGACGGGTGAAGGTAAGCGATGGATTTTGATTGGGTTTCAGAGTGCCGTCCTTGGCCGGAAAGGAGTTCGCCACCTCGAATTTGACTTTCGCCAATTCCGAAGCTTCTACCGCACGGAAGGTCGCATAGGTGGTTTTTTGCAAGGAGTTTTTAGCCAAATCCTTAAGGCCCGTCGAAATAATGATGCCGTATTGCACACCGACTTCCATCTCAGGGATCACCAGGGTAAATTGCCGGCTATCGCCATTCCAGGAGGATTGGACTTCCTTCAGAGTGTCGGAAAGAACCACGCTACTCGAGCTGTTGGAGGTATCGATCTTACCGATGACGATGCTCCGTGCGGATTCACGGCTCATCGGCTCCGAAAAAACGATATTCACTCGGCCATTTTTTGCCGGGATGGAACTGACCATGAATACATTGCTGTTATTGGGTGATGTCGCGTCGAAAACGCTGGTCACCACCGGCGAGGTCACGTCTTCAATGGCCGTGGCCGTATCCACCCTGACGATGCTGTCTTTGATGGGATTGATATTGGGAATGGAAGCCGTGACCAGTTCGAAGGTTTCCAGGTTCAGGTAAACCGCGAAGCCGAAATATTGACCTTCGTTAAGCACAGCGGCATAAGCGCCGACACTATCAGTTTTAAGCGTGGTATCGGCGGCCGTGGTCGGAGCCAATGCATCGAAAAGCAGAATGGTCGCACCGGTAAGCGGAATTTCCTCTCTATTGAGGAAACGTTGCTGACCTCCCGCGTTGCGGGCCTGTTTAGCTAATCCTTCGAAGGGCTTGGTGCCTTCTCCGGTAAGGAAACCTGTGATTACTCCCTTACCTTTATTGGCCTTCACCAAGTCCTGCAATTTTCCCAGATCTTCTTTTTTGGGTTCGGTACCGGGATCCACGGTTTTGGATATATCCTTGGCTTTGGAACAGCCGGAAAAAGCCAATAGGGCAGCCGCCGCCAACAGGGTTAAGAACGCCCTGCTCTTGATCCAGAAGGAAGCTGTAGAGCCGTTTTGTTTGCCATTACAGTAATCGGGTTCGGGTTGCATATGGGTGTTATCCTCCTGGTTGAAAATGGTTCGGAACGCTGAGTCATTCTAGGCGGTGGTCGACGGGACAACCAAGACTTTTTTCGCAATATAAAGGTGTTTGGGTTTTATTAAGTTTATGAGCTGAATAGGCACAGGAAGGAACGGGTATTATGGCCGTACAAAGTATGACGGGATTCGGAAGCGCCGATTTACAGGACGGTAAGGGACGCGTTTCCGTGGAATTGAAATCGGTCAATGGTCGATTTCTGGAGTTCCAGTGCCGGGTTCCGCGCGCCTTGGCGCCGCTTGAATCCAAACTCAAACAGATCTTATCCAAACATGTGACGAGGGGTAATGTCACCTGCCAAATTCAATGGGACCCGCTGGACAATAACGAGAGTACGGGGAAATTCAATTTAAGGGCCGCGGAGGCTTACATCGTGGCCGCCAAGCAACTGCAATCGCGCATGAACGTCCCCGCGACCCTGAATCTTCTGGATTTATTGCGGCTGCCGGAGGTCATGGCGGGAGAGGCGGAGCCCGAGGAGCTGTTACACTCGGAATTGGCCGACCGGGTCCTCCCGGTTTTCGAATCCGCCTGCGCCCAATTGGAATTGATGCGCGCCGAGGAAGGAAACCTCCTGGTCCAGGATATGCGGAAGCGCATTGAAGATTTTTCCGTCATTCTGAAGAAGATCAAGGTTTTGCTGCCGGAGCGAAATCGGGAATACCTGGAAAAAGTGCGTGCCCGGGTCCATGAAATCGTGGGAGACAACGCCTTAGTAGCCGAAGAACGGCTCACAACTGAAATCGGAATCATGGCCGAGAGATTGGATGTAACCGAGGAAGTCGTCCGCATGGAGGCCCATATCAGCCAATTCCTGGAAAGTCTCGCAAACCACGCGGCTCCGGGGAAAAGGCTCGGTTTCCTCTTACAGGAAATGCATAGGGAAGTGAATACCTTGGGAACCAAAGCGCAGTATGCGGAGATTCAGCATTTGTGCGTAGGCTTGAAAGAGGACCTGGAAATTGTCAGGGAGCAGGTTCAGAATCTGGAGTAGAAGGCGCCCTTTACCTTAAGCGTCAAATCTTTGACTTCACCTCAAGTACGTCCGCGAATTCCTTCTGGAAAATCCGTTTCAATTGATCCAATGATAGCGGGGTGGTAACCATATCGATTTCCAGTTCCTTGGCGCGCTGGATTTCCTTGGGCTTGGGCATATGCCCATGCGAGTAGCATATCATGATGATATCGACCTCTTCCGCAACCTCCATAAGCCGGGTATGCACCAAATTCGTGACGAGCATGATATTGGTGAAATCGTCGGTCAACTCGTTCAGGTCGGAACCCAGGTAGACCATGTCAACGGAATCATGCAGGAGTTCCTCGTTCACAAGGACTCCCTGGATGGCGTCAATCAAGGCCCGCGCATCAACCTGCATACAAAAACAACCTTCCTGAAAATGATGTTCTGAATTTATCTGATATTCCCACGGATTTCATGTTAAATCGAGGGGAACCTTAAAAATATAGATCATTGCCCCGATCAAGCGGTAAACTGTTCAGGAGGGATAGGCCCATTTCGCTTCCCAAATCGGATTTTTTCCCGGAGTTTCGCAAGTAGCAGGTAATTTGGCGCCATATTACTTGGGAAATTTTGTTAAATTTCTAAAATCCATCCTAACTAGCGCCTCCTTATGCACCAAGAGGTGGTCTGGGCCAGGAATGGAAGAGGACCGACGGCATTCCCGTCAAATGGAGAATTCAATGCCAGTAATTTTTCTTTTTATCGCCCTGTTGCTCTTTGCCGGCTGCGCCAACAAACCGAGCATGACTTCCGGAACTTCTGAAATCGAGCTCGATAGCGCCCGGAGAGCGGCGGAAAAAGCCGAACTCGAGGCCGCCGAATTGAGAAGAGAACTTCGTGCTAAAAACAATAACTCCTAAAAACCGCCCTCACCATTGGAACCCCGCTTGTCTCTGCTAAACCTTGCCGTCTCCGACGAAGATAAAATTGCCTTGGCCGGAGAAGCGGAAAGAAATTTCGTCCGCATTGAAAAGGATTTCGGCGTCTCCTTGCTGACCCGTAACCCTGGAATATCCATTCAGGCCAGGGAGGCTACTTCGGCCGTAAAAGCCAAGGCGGCATTGGAACGCTTGCTCCAAGCCCATAAAACCGGGCATCAACTCACGGAATTCTATGTGCAGGAGCTGATGGGGCAGAACCCCCTCTCACCGGATCAAGGAGGGGTTGAAGCCCAGACTCCTTTTCAGCCGCATCTGGAAAAGCCGATTCTGATCGATAGGCTCGGCAGCCCGATACAGCCTAAAACCCGGGGTCAAGCCCGATTCATTCAAAGCATCAAGCAGCACGACATCGTTTTGGCCGCGGGGCCTGCCGGAACCGGAAAAACATTTTTGGCCGTGGCCTTGGCTGTGCAGGCTTTGGAAAAGAAACTGGTCGATCGCATTATCTTGGTGCGACCCGCAGTGGAATCCGGAGAAAATCTGGGTTTTTTACCCGGAGTGGTGAGCGAAAAAATCGCGCCCTATATGCGACCCTTATATGATTCGCTAAGTGTCATGTTGTCTGCGGAGAGGCTCCGGGAGTATTGGGACAGCAATGCCATCGAAATCGCTCCCCTGGCCTATATGCGCGGGCGAACGCTTACGCGCGCCTTCATCATTCTGGATGAGGCCCAAAATACCACCATACCCCAAATGAAAATGTTTTTAACGCGGCTTGGCTTGAACAGTAAGGCCGTACTTACCGGGGATGAAACCCAGGTCGATTTGGGGCGTTCGGAAAAATCGGGCTTTGCCCATGCGCGCAAAATTCTCGCGGGTATTGAGGGTATCGACGAATTGGAATTGCATGTTGAGGATGTGGTGCGACACAAACTCGTACAGGACATCATTCTGGCCTATGAGAGGTCTGGCTACATAAGTTGAAATTTCCGGTATTCGCATCTTGACTGAAACGCCACTTCTAACCTATTTTATAGCCCATCATTCGGAAGGATTTCCGGGTTCGGATTGAAATGACTGATTATTTTTCCAAAAAAAATTATGTGGGAATCGCATTGGGAGTCGCGGTCATTTTGCTTGGCTACTTTTGCTTGGCACAAGGACCTGCTGACAACTGGATTTCCCTGAATGTAGCACCTGTTCTTCTGATCATCGGTTATACGGTAATCCTCCCTTTGAGCCTTTTACTGGGCAATAAAAAAAGGGCGGGGACGGGCGACTCGGTATAATCGGGTGCTTGCAGGGCGTTTAGCTCAGTTGGTTTAGAGCATCTGCCTTACAAGCAGAGGGTCGCAAGTTCAAATCTTGCAACGCCCACCAATAATTCGCGGAGTGGTAGCTCAATTGGTTAGAGTACTAGCCTGTCACGCTAGGGGTTGCGAGTTCAAGTCTCGTCCATTCCGCCAACTTTAGAACCTCTTTCCGGAAACACCCGGTGAGAGGTTTCTTTTTTATGGCCTTCGTTCACTGCCAACGCTATCGAGAGGGGTGAAATGGGTTCTTCCAGCTGCCTATTAAGCCCTGACGAATTGGAGGGGTTCCTCCGGTTACGCGTCCGCGATCCCTTTCGGCGATTAGGGTTTCATCATTCCCAGGTTAACGGAAAGCCACAGGGAATCATCCGTGTTTTCAATCCCGAATTCGAAGCGGTGGAAATTCTCTCCGAAGGAGAAAGCATACCCTGCAATACATCCGATAAAGGGTGTTTTGAGGCTCTTTTCCCCACTCGCCTGGAATTTTTCCCTTACCGGATTCGAGGCCGGCTCCCTTCCGGTCAAATGCTCGAATACGACGATCCCTACTCCTTTACCCCTGTACTCAGCGATCATGATCTGCATCAAATGACGTTGGGCTTGCATCCGCGCTTATGGAAAAAATTGGGAGCCAATGTAATAACGCACCAGGGCCGCCTGGGTGTCCATTTCGCGGTTTGGGCGCCTGGCGCCTTAGGCGTGGGAGTCACAGGTGATTTTAACCGCTGGAATCCCCTTTCCCATCCAATGAAAAGACTGGCTGAAACTGGAGTTTGGGAGATATTTGTTCCGGAAGTGGCTGCGGGCTCGGGATACGGCTTCCGGATACACGCTCCTACCGGGAAGATTCTGGAAAAATCCGACCCACTCGCCCGAGCATTCGATCCAGAGCGCGAATCCATCTCCATGGTAGACGGAGAAATGGAAAAAACATGGTCCGACGATGTCTGGATGAAAACGCGAACCCAGAACGCCCCCATGGGTTTCTCCATTTATCGCATACCTCCCGCATTGTGGGAAAAAAACCAAAACGAAGCCAGGCCGCGAAATTTCGGTGAGCTGGCTCAAGTCCTCATTCCCCGTATTCTCGACTTGGGACATACTCACGTTCTGATAGGTCCGGTGCAACAACCGGCTCCCGAAGCTCAGGAGCGCGATGTCTCAGGGTTCTATGCCCCCAATTCCCGCATGGGCGGCGCCGCCGGATTGAAAGATTTCATAGAAGCCTGTCATCGGAATGGATTGTCGGTGCTTCTGGACTGGGTGGGAACACGTTTTCCCAATCATCCCTCCGGATTGCATCAATTCGACGGGAGCTCGCTTTATACCTATGGCGGAGCGGCACAGGAAGAACAAGCCAAACGGAAATACCAGCCTTTCGATGTGGAGAAGAAGCCGGTGGCCAATTTTCTGGCGGCCAATGCCCTTTACTGGATGCTGGAGTATCATTTCGACGGCCTCTATCTGGGAAATCTGTCGGCCATGCTGTCATTGGACTATGGAAGGTCCCGGGGAGAATGGATTCCCAACCCGGATGGCAGTAATGTGCATTACCGTGCCCTGGATGTCCTCAAGCGCATACTCCGTTCCTTGCGCCAGCACCATGCCGGCTGTCTCCTGCTGGCCAAAGCCGAACCGCCCCTGCCCCTGCAGATTTCAGCGGCTTTACACTCGCAAGGCACCCTTCCCGCTTTACTCAACCGATCCACCACCCGTTCCCTGCTTGCCTATTTGCGAGAGGATCCGGTTTTCCGCTTGCACCACCACGCCAAGGTCGCCGCAACCGTGGATGTCACCGCCGGTGCAACCTGCTTGATATTGCCACCCGAACCCGGTGAAAGCGGTGCGGACATACTGAAAAGCCTTCCCGGCGATGAATGGCAACGCCACGCAAACTTTCGCTTGATGATGGCCTATGTAGCGGCTTACCCCGGCAGCAAGCTCCAAGTAGCGGGTCTGGAACAGGGTCTCGAGCTGGATTGGCCCCTGCCCGACCCGGAAGGCGCTGCGGGAACAGAGGCTTTACGAGGCTTGTACCGCCTGGCCAAGGCGCTGAATAAGCTGTACAACCAGCAACCCGCCTTACACGCTCCGGAATCGACCCTGGTCCCGGTGGATTTTACCTGCGCCGATTTGAATCTGCTTGCCTTCCTGCGCCAGGGAGAGGGAAGGGAAATTGTCGTCGTCTTCAATTTCAGCCCCGTGCCGCAATCCGATTACCGTGTGGGAGTCACTCACCCTGGAAATTATCGGGAGATTCTCAATACCGACTCCGCCTATTTCGGAGGGAGCAATCTCGGAAACCAGGGATTGGTCCGCTCCACCTCCCTCCCCCATGCAGGACAGCCCGATTCCATAACGGTGCTTGCCCCACCCCTGGGCGCTTGCTGGTTCCAACTCGAAACCAAAAAAGAGGACAAATGAAAGCACCCCGATTCTCGCGATGGCTAATCTTACCGGTCCTGGCGACGGCATTGCTCACCGCTTGCGACTTTTTCGACGTACTCCGGTCACGCTTTGCCGTGTTGTCCCTGAATTTCGGCTTCGCATCCCTGAACGTTTCCGATCTTGTCTATCCCGGAACCCTCTTGCAAATGGCTCAGGATGCCGCCAGCGGAGACGCGTCGAAACTTGCGGGTTATGGGGTCAATATCCGCTGCGGTATTCGGGTGGAGAATCCCAATTCCCAGCGCGCGGTCTTGGACGCGATGACGGCGCGCCTGCGGGTAAGCGATACCACAGCAGGCGCCCCGAGCATCGCCGCGGCGATAAACGCATTCAGCGTTGATGGCGGCGCCGATACGGTGCTGAACGTGGTTTTTCCCCTGCGGCTCAATAGCCCGGTATTTTCCCGCTCGGTTTGGACGGCCATCGTCGAGGGAGCAGACATGCCTTATCGGGTCAGCGCGGAAACTTTTGTGAATCTGGTAATACCCAATGGATTGGGAGGCCAGGATACTTTGGCGACGCGTCCTTTGGAATTCAGCGTAGCCAAGGGAAACGTTAATGCCTATGAAAAGCGGCAAACGATTCTGGACGCTTTTCTCGCTTTGATCCATCTGGCGCTTTAGCCCGAATTACCTTCCCAGACCCTTTAGGATACTTTTGGCCTTGTCTTTGGCCTTTTCGGTCGCTTCCTGCTTTTTCTCTTCGACCTTTTCTTCCAGCTTGTCTTTTTCGGAATCCACCCGCGCTTTCGCCTGCTCTTCCAACTTCCGTTTTTCCGCTTCGGCGCGGGCCTTCAATTCATCCGCCTTCTGGCGGGCCTGGTCCTCAAGCTGGCTTTTCACGCCACCTCCAGCCTCCTTCGCCATGCGTCCGGCGTCCAAGGAGAAAGACGGCGAAGCCAATGTTCCGCCAATTTGATAATAGAGAATGGCGCGTCCTTGATTGTCCTGAGGAATGACGCTGGCATTCGCCAGCGCCGGCACGCCCGAGAGTTTCGCCACCTGCGAGGATAAGGCGCCGGTAGCGCCCGTAACCCTTTTACTCATGGCGGGCGGCAGATAGTTGGCCAAGCTCAAAGCCAAGGTGTTATCGAATCCGATATCGCCCAATACTTCGATATCTCCCACAGGGGTGTTGCGGAAGTTGGCATGTTTGACTTGCAGGCGGCCCGCTACCGCTTCCAGGGTGGATTCGAACAGGGAAAAGGAAAGTTCGCCGAAACGAAGCGATTCGTTGACTTTGCCCAAAGCCCCGGAAAGACTGGAGATTAAGCCCGTTTCCGCAATACGACCGTCGCTCAGCTGAGTATAAATGGTTCCCGTCAGATTCTCAGCGAAGGTATGGGGCAGACCATGCGTGACCAGATCGGCGTTCAAGGTGAATTTTCCGAACAAAGTGCTATCCATCCGGGACATAGTCCGGGTCAAGCGATTGCCGGCGGGGATTTTATCATTGAGTCGTGAAATGAAATCATTAGCCTCCACCTTATCGACTTTAAGCGAAAGGCCTACCTTGGCATCAGTGGGATCCAGCAAATCGAAGCGCATCTTGGAGGAGAACCCGCCGGTATACAGGCGTCCCTTAACATCGGTATCGGCTACCTGATTGGCGACCTTGGTGGTCGATTTGAAATCGGTCATGGCCATATCGAGAAATTGGGTGCGAGCGAGATTTACTTCCACGACAGCGTCGACCTTGGGCAGTTCAGGGAAGGCCCGCATGGGGGGGCCGTCCTGGCTCTCCGTTTTTTTCTGGCCGGCAAGCAACTCATCCAGATTCAAATATTCGGAGGTCACCTTGAGCCGGATAAGCGGAACTTTTCCCTGGGCCTTTTCCGGAAGCACCAACGCAAGATAATGACTGAGACTCCCCTGCACCGAAACGTCGGATTCGCCGATTTGCAAGGCCAGGTCCTCGGTGATTTTTTCGTCGGTAAGGGTAATACGCCCTTTGGCCCGAACCGGCATCGGAAGGGATTCGTCTTTGACCAGAATATTTTCCAGCTCGACTTCACCCATGACGCTCAAGGCGGTTGGGTCTTGCGGATTGAGTCGGCCATTGGCTTTGACATCGGATTTGACCAAGCCCTCAAGCTGCGGTCCTTCAGGCAATAAGCCTAATTTGACTAACAGCGGCACGAGTTTGCTTAAATCCACCACGGAATTCAAAGCAAAATGATTCAGCTGGGGAAATTCGTCCCGTAGGCCGCTTAATAAAGCCGTCATGGTAACGGGATTGGACGCCAACTCAAAACCGAAATCCTTTAAGTCGAAGCTATCCGCGGTGGCCACGGCTCGGACATGCAGATTATGGATACCCTCCCCCAACTCCTTATGGCTGATGGCACCGTCTTTCAATTCAAAATCCACCTGCAGGGAAGGAATGTCAGTGCTATCCAACTTACCCTTGACCCACCCTTTGAGTCCCATGGTGCCTTCCGCGAGAATATTTCCGATTTCCGCATGCACTCCGGGTGGGATTTCGCGAATCACCGACGCCAAAGAAATATCCGGCGCGGCAAAACGAAGGTCCAGCGCCAGGGGGCCTGTCGTGAAGTCCGCAATCTCGCCCTCCAGATTGGCCTTGACGTCTTGAAAGGTGAGTTCAATTCCATTGATGCGCATTTTTTCGCCCGGCAAATCGGCATTCACATCGTGTTTAATCGCAACCGAGATATTTCCTTTTTTAATCCCTGACGAGCGGTCGGAAATCTGGATTTCCCGAATCATCAATTCACCGGCAGTGCGGATATTTTCCAATTTCTGGTCTACGTCGAGTGATGCCCTTTGGTTGATGCGGTTTAAAACTACTTCCTGTCCATCCCGCAAGTTCCGGTAGCGCACTCTGCCGTCCTGAATGATAAACGCCTGTAAGGCCAAAGCCACGGGAGATTGGACTTGCGCGGTGTCCGCCACCGCTTCGACTTCCTCGGTTCCGAACAATCCTTCCAGATTATTTTTACCCTTGGCATCCACTTCATAGAGAATCTCGGGTTCGTTGAGACGGATTTCATTGATTACCGGGCTGAATCTCAGAAGGGACATGACACTAACGGATAGGCCCAATTCCCGGATGCTCAGCGTAGGGTCGGGGGAGAACCCCGGAGCGTTGGCCACCCGTAAATCCTTAAGGGCGATTTTCAAATTCGGAAAAATCCCGATCGAAGCGCCCCCAATGGATACGTCCCGGTTCATGGCCTTGGAGGCCTGGACGCTAACGATGGCTTTGATCTTTTCCGGGGGAAAGGCGAGCTGAACGGCTATATAGGCCCCTACCCAAAGTAGTGCGACCACAGCCACCAAGCCAATTATGATTTTTTTACCCAAATGCATCGGCTGCTCTCCTGATGAGATTCAAAGCATCTTAAACTAGGTTTTTTTCAGTTTCTCTGCATACGCGGGGGAACAACGAAAAACACCCCTTGCAAGGGGTGTTTCAACCGGCCGGGGGCCTATTAAGGGGAAAGTTTTAGAATCGGGAACGGCCCGATAAGGTCATGGCCCCACCTTCGCCCTGGGTAACCGCATCGACGCGCAGCATAACCAAGCGGTCTTCGCTGGTTTCAATCATGAAAACCGCCCCTGCCGTCACGGCCAAGCGGCCGTTTTCCTGCGGAGTTCCGCCATCCCAAGCGGATTGTAATCCACTTTGGTTGAGAACAGATTCCCATTGGCTGCTCGCCACGTTTCGGATGGGCGTGGTGCGAGCCGGGGAGAAATTTGCGTAAAGAATGAAACCCTCGCTTACTCCCGGTATGCCTTCCACGGCTACGTTGGGTGAATACACTGCGGAAACTTCTTGTTCGGTGGAAAATGCAAAAACCAGATCGATGTCTCCGGCTCGGGTCCTTGCTTCGGCGATAGGATAGACCACCATGGCATCGGCATCCAAGGAGGATCCCAAAACATTCCCCTGAGCGCCCATTTGCACGTCACGGGTAGTTAACTCATCGACCGGGCCGTTGCCACCACCGTCATCGGTAAGGCAACCGGTAAAAACAAAACTCATGACCAACAGGGAAATGGGCAGCCATTTTTTGGAAAAGAAAAGGGAATTCATGCCGTGGCTCCTTTATTGTTGAGGGTTCGACTCCAAGCCTTCAAATAAGGTCGAACCAAAGGAGTAGGCAAGAAAAATTTTCAGTCAGGCAAATTCTTTTCTGAAATGCCTTAAACAGGAAACGCCCCCGGATGGGGGCGTTTCGGAGGAATCGATTAATTTAAATTTTAATACTTGGCTTTGAGACTCAAGCTGGTGGAACCCGAAGCTCCAGTAACAACCTCTTGAACAGTGAATATCACGATTTTGCCCAAATTCGATTTTGCCATGATGACATCATCTTTAGCAACGAGTACACGTCCCGGATCGACTGGGGATATGGAGTCCCATAGCGTCTGCAACTTTGCTGGCGTGTCGGTCGAAGCGAATTTGGACTTGTCGTTTACCGGCTTGATGTCCGTTTTGTTGGCTGGACTCAAATCTGCCAAAAAGGCGAATCCAGCTGAGCCGCCGATTCCGTTTTTCGCCGCATCGGGTGAATATATGGCCGAGGCACTCGCTGAGGTGGAATAGGCAAAAACCAAATCAATTGCGGCACTATTAGCAGCGAGTTGTGACATTGTATAAACAGTCGGTCCATCAAGATCCAAGGAAGAGCCCGCGGAAGCGGTTTGCGCGCCCAAGGTCACATTTTTTGATGTTAAGGTTTCAGTGGGAGTTGGATCCGGATCCGGATCCTTTTCGCTATCGGTCAAGCAGCCCGTGAAACCAATGCTCAGGGCAACTAACGAGGTATATACCAGTTTACGGGGAAATTTGAAGGTATTGATATTCATACAGGACTCCTTGAAATAATTAAGAGAAAGGCGGTTAGAATAATAGAAATTCATTTGGTGGAAAAGTAAGTTACCTCCACCCCAAGAGGGTAACGCTTAAATTGCGACGGTGAGCGAAAAGAGAGGCTTTTCTTGACATCCGGCCTCATTTTTACTTATCCAGATTTGGAAAGTCAAGAGAGATATTTCAATTCAGTTCCAGCTCTTTGATACGGTCGCGCAGCCGCGCAGCCTTTTCAAATTCCAGATTTTCCGCCGCCAAACGCATCAAGGTGCGCAATTTTCCTACGTCCTCCCGCCCGTATTTCTCCGTAGGCTCCGCCACGGCCGCCAAACGGAGGGGATCCGGCATTGCGCGCATAGTGTGCAATGAAGGCGGGAAGAGAGAAAGCGGACATTGGCGCCAGGCGAAGTTCGCGCCGTTCGAAACCCATCCTGAATTGCCGCGAGGTCTTGAAAACCTATTTGGGCGAAGCCCCGAGCGAGCCCTGTGAGCGCCGCGCCCTGCGGTTTGTGGGCGATCGTGGGCCTCGGCATTTTTGGGGGCGTCTTTTCTTCCTATTGACGGAAATTGGCTAAAGAGATGCGATTGTTATATGGCGACGCTTCATCCTTCAATGCCGGCTCCTCTACCCTCCGCAATTGTTTTTCAAATCCCGTAATCGATAAAATCATTTAAAATTGAGATCTGAATTTTTTTTGGGTCCCCTTTTTTATACTCTCTTTGAAATCCAATCCACTTGTTTTTTTCAGATACTATTGAACCGGGCTCATTAGGTGTTGGCCAATAAACGTTGAATTCGTATCGCCTGCCCGATTCGACAAGCAGCGTTTCGGAAATTGACTTAGGAGGAATAGTATCTATAAAAATAAATGGTGTAGGTACCTTAGCTTCATGGCCTTGCAGCGGTTCTACATAGACCCGGATTGTTAGGTCAGAATTCATGTTATTTATGGTGACTCTATGGATATCCGGCAAGCTGTTGGTTTCTTCTTTAAGGCATCCGAAAAGGAGAAGCGTTATCAAAGCCAGGTATGTTTTCACGATTTTCCACCAGTCACTTGACCTCGTCCGTACAACAAGGAATTGAAGCGCTGTTCTTTCTTCACGCCCCCAAATATACTTTCATTCGCTGGCCTTCAAGGACACAATTCGAGGCCCATGTCGCCCAACGTACCTTAGGCGAAAGCCTACCAGAATCCATGCGACCCAGGGCCCTCATTTGGATGGCTCTGGACAATTAAATAAAAATCCAGTTGTCCCACAGTATTTTCACGTGGGATTTGGAATCCTTCAGTAATTTGTCAAAAACCTCATTTTTAATGGATATAAGTATCATTTCGTGAATAGGTTATGACAATAGGTTATGACTATTTACACAAAACTTCATATTCACTCCTCAGTTGACTTCCAGCTCTTTGATACGGTCGCGCAGCCGCGCCGCCTTTTCAAATTCCAGATTTTCCGCCGCCAAACGCATCAAGGTGCGCAATTTTCCCACGTCCTCCCGCCCGTATTTCTCAGTCGGCTCCGCCACGGCCGCCAGACGGAGGGGATCGGGCGCCTCCGGGGTCATTTGCAGGTATTGGTGGATGATTCTCTGTACACTGCGCGGCTCTATTCCCCGCTCTAAATTATAGGCCCGCTGCCGGTCGCGCCTTTTCGCCGTTTCATCCATGGCATAACGCATGGCTGCCGTTATCCTATCCGCATAGAGCAACACGCGCCCGTTCACATTGCGAGCGGCGCGCCCAATGGTTTGGATCAAGGAACGTCCACTGCGGAGAAAACCTTCCTTATCCGCATCCAAAATTGCGATTAGCGAGACTTCGGGTAAATCCAGACCCTCGCGAAGCAGGTTGATGCCCACCAGAACATCAATCTCCCCTACCCTGAGTTGACGGACGATTTCACTTCGCTCCAAAGTGTCAGTATCGGAGTGCATATACTGCACCTTCAAACCCGCATTTTGCAGGTACTCGGTAAGATCCTCGGCGCTGCGTTTAGTCAGGGTGGTTATCAAGGTTCTTTCGCCGAGCACTATCCGCTTGTGGATTTCATTGAGAATATCGTCAATTTGACCTTTCGGAGGTCGGATTTCAATTTCCGGATCCAGCAAACCCGTGGGACGGATGACCTGTTCCACCACCAGGCCTTCCGATTTTTCCAATTCATAATCCGCCGGCGTGGCCGAAACGAAAAGGGTAAGCGGCATGCGCTGCTCGAATTCCTGGAATTTGAGCGGCCGGTTATCCATGGCGCAGGGCAAGCGAAAGCCATGTTCCACCAGGGATTCCTTGCGCGAGCGATCCCCGCTATACATGGCGCCTATTTGGGGAATGGTGGCATGGGATTCATCGATGACCAGGAGATAATCGTCGCCGAAAAAATCCATCAAGGTGCTGGGAGGACTGCCGGGCGCACGGTTTTCAATCACCCGCGAGTAATTTTCGATTCCCGAACAATGCCCCACTTCCTTGAGCATTTCCATGTCATATTGCGTGCGCTGCACCAGGCGCTGAGCCTCCAGCAATTTGTTCTGTGATGTGAATAGCCGTGATTGCTCATTCAGCTCGTTGCGAATGTCCGCCAAAATGCGATCCATATTGGCTTCGCTGGTGACATAATGGCGGGCGGGATATATCAGTATGCTCGGAAGCTCCGCCTCCTCTTCGCCGGTGAGTAGGTTGACCCGGGTCAGCTTTTCAATTTCGTCGCCGAAGAATTCGAGTCGATAGGCGAAATCGTCATAAGCGGGATGGATTTCCACTACGTCCCCGCGTACCCGGAAAGTGCCCCTACGGAAATCGATGTCGTTGCGGGCATAGTGAATGTCCACCAGCTTACGCAATAAATCCGAGCGCTGGATTTCTTCGCCGCGACGCAATTCGACCATCATTTTGCGGTATTCCGCCGGCGCTCCCAGGCCATAGATGCAGGATACCGAGGACACGACGATGACGTCCTGGCGGGACATCAGTGAGGCCGTGGCCCGCAGGCGCAATTTGTCGATTTCCTGATTGAGGCTGGAATCCTTTTCGATATAAGTATCCGAGCTGGCGACATAAGCTTCGGGCTGATAATAATCGTAATAGCTGACGAAATACTCCACCGCATTGCGGGGAAAAAACGCCTTGAACTCCTGGTATAACTGAGCCGCCAAGGTCTTATTATGGGAGATGATAAGCGTGGGTTTGGAGAGGCTCTGGATGACGTTGGCGATGGTGTAGGTTTTGCCGGAACCGGTAACACCCAGGAGGGTTTGGAATTTCTGGCCGTCGGATATTCCCTCCAGCAGACGACGGATGGCCTCAGGCTGGTCGCCGGCCGGTGAAAAGGGAGCTTCCAAATGAAAGAGAGAGTCGGGGACTTCAGTCATGGCTGAGTGGAATATACCCGATTACCGGAAACGGGTCTCCTTGAATCGCCGTCAACCGGCCTGGTTTTAAAAAAGCTAAAAGGTGGCTAAAAGGCGGATGGCTTCATGGGCTTCCCGGGTATCGGGATAGATTTTCACCAACTTCTCCGCGGTTTCTTTCACTTTACCCGGTTGATTCACTTCCTGGTAATTAAGCGTCAATTTCCATAAGGCATTGGGTACGGCCGGACTCAAATCGGATGGCTCACGCCCCGCGGAACGCTCGACCGGATTACCCGTACGCCGCATATAAAGCCGGATGAATTCTTCCAGGTGGGTAATCGCTTGCGTGTATTCCTCTTTTTGCATATGGCTGGAGGCGATGCCGTGCAAGGCGCCGGAGGTGATGAGGCTGAATTTCCGGGTATCGAGGTTCACCTTGGAAAAGGCCTCGATGGCTTGGTCGTAATCGCCCTTTTGATAAAAGGTTTCTCCCAACAGCAGGTAAGCCTTGGAGTGCACCAGTTTGGGACGGCTGGTTTGCACGAATTGGGTCAAAAAGGCCTGGGCGGAATCCAGTTTCCCCTCCCCGAAGTAAATATAGGCCGGGCCCAAATCCCGATTGGCCGTGACCTCCTGGGCGCCCTGGGTACGGCTGAAATAAATCAGGCCCGCCACCAACGCCAATACCGCAATGGCAACGGTCAGAGCCGAACGGCCATGGCGAGGAATGAATTCGTAGATCACCCATTCCGAAAAGGTCATTTTCGCCCCGGCGGTGTCGAGGGGCTGATTTTTTACATCGTCTTTTTGTGGCACTTCGACTCCCGATCAAATGCGGAATTCTTACAAATTCGGCAAAAACTAGCTATCGCCCCCCAGGCGGTCAATAAGGGAATGGTTTGCTTCCCGGCGTCCAAGTGGTATAATGGGGTCGCGGCAGACGGAAAAAGCATGCGTTGGCTGTCACTGATATGACGAATCCTACCGAAAACCACCCTTACACCCTCCTATCCCGCGAGTTGATGCTCAACTCGATGGCGAGCGACATCATCCGGGTGATTTTAACCGCTCCTTCCCGGCAAAAAGCCTTATCCAGCCTTTTGTTGGGCATTTCCGAAATTACCGGCGTGCGTAGCCTGGCATTATTCCGCGTCAATTTACAAAATTCATGTCTTGAGCCTTTAGCCAGCGAAGAACTGAGTCGAGCCCGTCTCCGCAGTTGTCGTCCCAGCTTGGACAGGGCCCCATTAAATGAAGTGCTGGAATCCAGCCAACATGTTGTAGTCAAAGACCCCGGAACCCACCACGCCTTCGAGTCTTTGGGATCGAAAAATTACATGGTGTACCCACTGGGTTTCTCAAATCGATTTGATAAGACGAAAAACAGCGAAATCGACAGTGAAAACCTGATTTTGTGGCTCGATACCTCCCCTCCCAGCGCACCCATGACCGCCCAGTCCATCGCTTCCCTGTTATTTCTCAACCAACAGGCCGCTTTGGTTTTGGAAAACCTCCGTATCCGGCAGGTTCTTTCGACCACCAATAAACGCTTGAAGAATCTCAATATCGCCCTGAAGCAGGTTCAAGCCCATATCGATGAAGACCTGGATCGGGCCCGATCCATCCAGAAAAGCCTGTTGCCCAGCCATGACGATTCTGCCTTACCCGCTCAATCCGCCTATCGCTACTTTCCCGCGGGCGCCGTAGGTGGCGATTATTTCGATTGTTTCGAGCTCGAAGGCGGGCGCACGGGGTTGGTCATAGCCGACGTAGCAGGCCATGGTATAGCCGCTTCCATGATCATGTCCATGTTCAAGGTAATCCTCAAAACCTTGGCTGCGGGAGAAACCTCTCCCTGCAAAACCTTACAGAAAATAAATTCCATCCTCCTGAAAGAATTGGAAGGGGCGCCCTTTATCACAGCGTTCTACGCCGTCTTCGAAAAATCCACGCGTAAACTCACCTATTGTAACGCGGGCCATATTCCCCAATACCTGCTGGAGCAGAACAACCTGCGTGAATTGACATCGCAAGGGTTGTTCCTCGGCGCGTTTCCCGATACTTTTTTAAAGGAAGAGACCTTGATTGTCTCAGCCCCCGGAAGACTGGTTCTCCTGACGGATGGCCTGACCGAATCGGCCGACTTGGATGGTAGACTTTTCTCCCGAGCCTTGGAGAAGTTGCTGAAAAGTACCCGGGACGAGACTCCGAGTGTCGCCATAGAAAAGGTGATGGAAGCCTCTTTGAAATTCCATGGAAACCTGCAGGCGAATTCATCGACCCCGCAAGAATTGAGCGATGATATCACGGTAGCTATCCTTGACTTGTGACATCCAATAGCCTCGCCAACCTGGAAGCCTTTCCCGGAGAACCGGTAACCGCCTTTTTCTCGACGCGAACGGGCGGTGTGAGTCCCCCACCCTACCATTCCCTCAACCTGGGCCGACATACCGGCGATAACCCGGAAAACGTGGACGCCAATTGGGAGAGGCTGTTGCGATCGAATAATTTGGAACAACAGATTTTATGCATGCCCCGGCTGGTACATGGCGCCACTTTAATCGCAGCGGATCCCCCGCGGGATATTTCTTGCGAAGCAGCGGATGCCCTCTATACCTGCAGTCCCGATCAGGTTTTGGCGGTTACCACGGCGGATTGCCTTCCCATTTTGCTTTTCGACCCGGAGCGCGGTCTCATCGCCGCTGTGCACGCCGGTTGGCGGGGAACCCGGGAAGGAATTCTGGAAAAGGCGCTGCGTACTTTACTCAGGGAAAACCGGATTTCGGCGGCAACGACACGTTTGGCTTTCGGCCCTTGTCTGCAAGCCGAAAATCTGGAAATCGGGAGCGATATAGCCGCAACCCTGCCGAAACAACATGTGCGCTTGAAGAGAGGACGATTCACCTTCGATATGCCGGGAGCCAATTTCGAGCAAGCTTTGAGCGCGGGGATTAAAGCGCGCCACATCCATATCTTCTCCGAATGTACTTGGAACGATCCGGACCGTTTTTTTTCTCATCGACGGGATAAGGGGATTACGGGACGTATGGCCGCCGTTATCGCCTTATAGTCCAGGATTCGCCGGAAGGGTTTGGAATACCAATGCTGATCTTTATTGCAGGAAATTTTTCTAAAAGCTAAAATGAAGGGCAAGCATTTTTCATCAAAGGAGAATCCATGAAGGCTATGCATTGGAAAGTTTTGGCTCTGGTCGGCGGAATCACCGCTTCGTCGCATGCCCTGTTTGGACTAGGCGCGCATTGGACACCGGCGCCGGGTTTTGAAATTCCCTCCTCGGAAGGCGTACTCGCCGAGGGAGGAGGTCAAAGCATTCGGATTTTGCAACCCACCGCAACGGGCCTGCAAGGATTCGGCGTCAAGCTGTGGCTGGACTTCATTCCCGTAGTCGATGTCGAAGCCACAGCCAACGTCATGTGGGGCGCCTACGACGTCTCCTTGCTATATCCTGACGGCGGGGCAGGTCATGATACCATCCCCTTGAATTTCGACCTTGAAGTTCCCTTCGTGGAAGGCAAGCCCCATTTGGCGAACGTCGCTCTTGACCTCAGCGTTCTCTATCCCGTACTTAAATTCCCCCCCATGGTTTCCATCGCCAAAATTTATGTGGGAGCAGGACTGACATACGGAATGACTACCGCTGTTCTGGACCAGGAATTCGGTAAAGCCGCATTAAGCAACGTCACCTTCAGCCCGATACCTTCCGAAGAAGAAATCAGTGAACAACTCATCGACGCCATCGTGAACGAAGGCTTCAAAATGGGTATGGGAGCGCATCTCATCCTGGGTGCAAAGGTAAAGCCGCCGGTTATTCCCCTGGCTGTTTACGCCAACTTGAAGTATTACTTCCTGGGTACCTTGCCCGACTCATTCGATTCGAGCACTTTGATGGCTTTTGAATTGGGCGCCGGCCTGGCGTTCTAAACGGCCACGTTAAGTGCTGGGGCCGGGCGCGAATCCCGGTTCCAGCAGCTTCGCCATGAGGACATGGCCTGGAAGCACGTTCACCTTACCGCTATCCCTCAAAGCATCGATAAGCAGGTTCAACATCTCCTGGGTACAGGTGTGATTGTTCAACTGATTCGGGGTTTTGCCCCATAGCGGCACGCGTGGCTGCTCGTTCCACAAGGTTTCCAAAACCCATTCCAGCTCGGGAATGGCTACGGTCGCTCCTTCCAAATCGCTCACTACCGCTTGCAGTAAGCGTTCCGAAGGTTCGAGCTCGTGTAAAAAGCAACGGAAAGACTCGGACGACTCCAGGTCGCCTTGCAAATATTCTTCCCATCTCACCAGCGCCTGCAAATAACCTTCGGAGGGTATCGGCATGTCCACGCAGAAATCCATCCAATGGGCCCGGTGCCAAAGCTTACGCTCCAACTTGAAGCTGGACAAGGCGGTGGGGCTCAAGCGGATGGAAGTGAGTCCGCGCGCCTTCAGTTCGCTGCCGGTAAAATAGGTGGGGGTGCTGAGAATCACGGCTTCGGGTACTTGCTGTCCTACCGTACGCAGGGAAACGCGGTAGATCTGCATGAACAATCCATCTTTTTGCGGCCGCGTGGGAAGGCTCCAATACTCGAGATAGTCGTTGGGGCTATAGAGCATTTCTTTGCCCGAAGAAAGGTCGCGGGCATAGAAGCGGCATTCATCTTTGTGCATGCCCATGAATTCCACCAAAGCGACTTCGGCCTGGGCCAGACGCATAGCCAGGATTTCTTCCAGCTGCGAGTTGAATTGACCCTCCTTGAGGTACATCTCGAAAATGCTGCCTTCCGGCTGAACCACTTCATGGAGATAATAGGGAAGAAAGCGTCCCCGGGCGGCCGAAGCATCGCAGCCGGAATAAGCCCAATGATAGGCGTTATCTCCCCCCCCGACGAAATTTTTCCAATGCAAGGCTTCCTCGAAAAGGTCGGGCTGACCCAAGGCGTAATGGCAGATTTTTTTCCATTCCAAACCTAAAAGGATGGCCTGCTGGGATACGGGAAAACAGTATTTTCTTTTCACTTTGTTCCTGCGCGATTCGGTCATTCTGACGATACAACCTGGCGGGAAATTTCCACAAGTTTTGGGGCGGTTTAACCGCTGTAACCGCGGAGGTTTGCGGATAAGTGGGAGTTTGAGTTTGGGAAGGTAGGGATAAGGCTTGACGGCCTTCAAGGCAGGTGGGCGCGGATGCGGATGCGCGTGGCGCCCGCGTCGGTGGCGACCCACAGGAAGTCGCCCTCGACGAGAAAAGTGCGCACCTGGGAACCGGGAATCCCGTCCTCGAGCCGGAAATCGGTCCAGAGATTGTTCTGGAGGTTGAACACCGTTACGCCCGATCGGAACGCGACGAACAGGAGATTGTCGTGTACCTCGAGGCGGGTAGGCTGATCGCGTTGCAGAAGCGGATGGGCGGATTTGCCTTTGGGTTTAACCATCACTTGATTCCGGGCGAGCCAATAAAGGGCGCCGCCATGATAGGTGATGTCGGGCACGTCGATGCCATAACTGGAAGGCGCCGACTCGGGGGTAAAATCCTTCAAGGCGTTCCATTTTTCGCCTCGACGAATGTAAACTCCGTAACGGGTTCCTACCAATAAGTCCGGGCCGTTGGATCCCAGCGCGTTGACGGGAATATCGATTCCCTCCGGCGTAGGCACGGTGACGAATCCTTCATCCGGATTGGCCATGCGGGAAACGCCGGATTGGGTAGCCGCGAAAAGCGCCCCGACATGGTTGTGCAGGCGGTTGATGCGCACACCGCTGCCTCCCTGGAACAAGTCGTAATGCCGGAAATCACGGGTGTTGGGACGGTGCCGCACCACCCCATGTTCGCTGGCCAACCAGATGTAATCCCGCCAAGGAAAAATATCATGCACGCAGCCATGCACGAAGCCTTGTTCTTTGCGCGCGAGTCGCATATTCCAGTCGCCCAGGTTCGCTGACCGCGCGGAAATCAAGGCCCCCTCCACTTCGCAGGATCCGAACCAGATCCGGTCGCCACCAAGGGCCATTGCCGTCACGTCGGGGTTATCCAAGCCGAACCAGACCGAAGCGGCATCTTTGCGTCGGGCGGATCCCAGAAAAGGACCAAGCCCGTCGGTAAGCACCCAGAGATTGTCGTAGTCGAAAACGCGGGCCTGGGTGAGCGAAGCGCGCCGCATATAGCGATCACGGATGCCGTCCCCCAGGAAAAAATATTCTTCGTTCAATACCAGGCCGATCAAATCGGCTTCGCGCCCCAAACCGAGATCGCCGCCGGGAAGCGACCGACCCGCATCGGTGAATCGTTGGAAGGTAGGATTGTATTCCAGGTAACGCCCGCCCACATCCACCCACAGCATACCCCGGTCTTTGGGCAGGTAAAGCCCGCGCACCCGCTCCCCTTGCAATCCCATATGGATATTGTCCACCCAGGCGCTGCGGCGGTAATCGTACATGAGGATTCCGCCTTCGGTGAGAACGAAGGCCTGGCGGTCGTCGGAAACCACTTGCACGGGCCGCTTGTGGGTGGAGACGAAAAGAATGTCGCGCGGTTGGAGATTGGCCGCCAGCGTCAGGCTAACGGAGAGGAGGACGAGCGGAAAGTATTTGTGCGTATTCATCCAGGACGTCCTGCAAGTCGAAGCCGGTGCTGCCGAGACTGACAAGATCCATTTCTCGCCGCGATTTGGCAAGCAAAACGGTGTCCTTCTCGATGAGCAATTTGAGTGCTTGGGCCGTCAGGGCGGGAACCAGCAATCCCAATTCCCGATAGATTCCCACAGCCTTGTTGTTTTCTTCCAGAGCCGCCAGCGAATCTCCCAAAGCCAGGCGGCACACCGCCAGTTTGTTGAGACTCGCCGCAACCTGCGAAAGACGTCCCTGACCACGGAAATCCTCGACCAACAAGCTCCAGAGCTCCTGCGCTTCTTTGAAGGCTCCCATTTGCATGGCCGCCGTAGCGCGTAGGCTACGCTGCAGTATACGTTCTTTTTTGCCATGTTTTTTGATGAAATTCTTCAAGAGAGGCGACCATTCCGGGCTGGTTCCCCGGGAAATCGCGATACGAATGCGATCAGCCTCCAGCGCGGGGCGGGCGGCATGACCGCTGGGCAAGACGGCCAAGGCGGAATCACAGACGAAAGCGGCTTCGTTTACGCGTTTTTGCGCATGCAGTATTTGGGCTTTTTTCCACAGCAGCAGCGCTTCCAATTCCGGATGGGAACTCCTCGGCGTCTTATCCAAAATGAGCAGCGCCGCTGCGATATCATGCGACTCTAATTCCAGATCGATGAGGTTGAGCGCCGCCTTGACCAGCCATTCGTCCATACCCCGGAGAACGGCATCCTCCATGGCCCGCTGGAAATACATGCGCGACAATTCCAGGCGCCCCTCCTGATAGGCCTTCACCCCCCGTAACGCCCATTCCGGGGAGCCTTGCGCGAAGACGGAACCCAGCGCCAGCGAGCAAACCAGGATTACCGTCGCCAACCGTCTCGTCAAGCGCATCACGGTCCCATTTCCTGAAGCAATAGAGGATAGGCTTTAACCTCGGGGCGCATTTTGCCGCGGATAAACCAGAGTTGCGAAACCGCGTCCATCAATTCGCCGGCCTGATCGACTTTTCCCGCTCCGTCAAGCAAAATTCCGTCCACCCTATCCAGCAAGGTTTCTCCCCTTTCCGCCAGGTGATTGGCATTGATGCTCAATATCTCCGCTTGTATCGAAGCGTTCTGCAAAGCGCGTATGGCGCTATCGGCATTGGCGAGCATGGGTCCCGCCGAAGCCGAGACCGTCTTTTCCAACCGGTGAATGCCGGCAAGCATGTCGTTTCCCTGCGACATCACGGTATCCAATCTGTCGAGACTGACGAAAAAGCGGTCGTACAGGGCGCGTGAACCCAACATGGCCCCGATGGTCGAGGAGGAATCCTGACTCATAGCCACTACCCTGCCTATGCTGGCCAGCAATTGGTCCGTCTTCCCCATCAAATCGGTCAATCCCGTCAAAACCGACTCGATGTCGCGGGAATGGGAAACCATAATCCTGTCCCCATCCCCCAAAATCCTCCCTCCCGGACTCAAGCTCTCGATATTAATCACCCTGTCGCTAACCAGATTCTTGTCACGTAACGCAAAGGCTGCCGAGCGATCGGTAATATATTCCTGAAAGCGTTTTTCGATTATCAATTCCAATACCACCCGGCCCGATGAGGTGCCCGAGGCCGGATCGCGGTAAAGGTTGATGTTTCCCACCTGGCCGATATGCACGCCATTCAACAAGACATCGGTGCCCTGACGCAGCCCGATTCCGCTGTCGAAAACCGCCAGAATGGTATAGCGCCTTTCGAACACACCTTTTTTCTGGAAAAGCAGGAGCAGCGCCACGCCGAAAACCACCAGGCAGCTGGCGACGAAAAACCCGGTCAACAGGTTTTTATGCCGATGGAGGTTGATTCTCATACCGGAACCTGCGCTGACTCTTCTTCCAGGTAACGGAAAAGGTATTCCACGAAAGAATCCTGGCAATTCTTCATTTGCTCATAACCCATGGGTTCCAACATCTCGCCTTCCTTGAGCACGCCGATTTCGCCTCCGAGTTCCCGTGCAGCCATCATATCATGCGTAACGATAATCATGGAAGCATGGTGTAGGCGCCGGATGTTACCGATGAGGGCCAAAAGCACCGAACGGCTGACGCGGTCGAGTCCCGCGGTCGGTTCGTCCATGAGAATGAGCTTGGGCCGCATGATCATGGCGCGCGCCACCGCGGCCCGCTTTTGGATGCCGAGGCTCAGGTTGGATGGGTATTGATGCTGGTATTCCTTGATGAGCAGCATCTCCAAGGCGCCGTCGACACGCGAGCGGATTTCGTCCTCCGTTCCCGCACCATGGTAATACATGGGGAGGGCGACATTTTCCCAAATGCTGCGATTGGAAATAAGGGCGGGATGCTGAAAGACAAAACCGATATCTTTCTTCAACCGGTTGAATTCTTCCGGGCTCAAATTGTGGATGTCTTCGTTGAAAATCCGGATAATGCCCGCATCGGGGGTTTCCAAACCCACCAACAGCCGGAGCAAAGTGCTTTTCCCCTGTCCGCTCAGCCCGCAAACGGTTAATATCTGCCCCGGAACCAGATGGAAATCCACTCCCCTTAAAACGGGTTCATGTCCCTTATATGCGAAGCGCAGATTTTGGACCGACACCACTGCACTCATGCGACCACCCCCATCAGAGTATCTCCAATTGGGCCAAAAAGGGAATGGCCATGATGGAATCGCATAATACGATGAATACGAAGGAGTTGACGACGCCCTTGGTGGTGGCTTTCGGAACGTCCCGGATATCGTTCGACACGCTTATCCCATGGTAACACGACACCAAAGCGATAATCGCTCCGAAAAACAAGGGCTTGAGTATCGCCAACACACCGTCCATAATGCCCATGGAGGAAATGATCCTATCCATGTACAACGCCAGGGGCAATTGCATGCCCGCGAAATCGGGAATCACCACCCCCAGAATCTGCACCACGAAGAACCCGCCGATAATCGCCGTCAGGTTGAAGACCACCGTTAGGCAGAAAAGGGAAACAATGGTGGCCACGAAGGCGGGAAACACCAGGAAGCGCACCGGATCGACTCCCATGGCCGTTAAGGCATCGATTTCCTGTTGCACTTTCATGTTTCCGAGAAAAGTGCTGAGAGCGGAACCGGTGCGCCCGGCCACCAGGAAGGCGGTGAACAAGGGGCCGATTTCCCGCACGATAACCACGACCATGACATTGCCGAAATAATCCGTGGCGCCGATTTTTGGCATTACCGTTACAGCTTGCAAAATTGTGGCGCTGCCGAGTACCAGAGCCAGAAAAGCCACCAGGGGGATGGCCTCGACACCCGTGAAATAGGTTTGTCCCACCATTTGCTGGAAATTCTGTTTACGATTCGCCTTGCCGCCGAAAACGCAGAGCGAGGATTTTACTCCCAATTCCAACAATTGGCCGAGATAGGATCTCCGTGAAACGGAGCCGATCCAAGTGAGTACGCTTGCCATCCCTACATTCTACCGCCTGGAACCCGGATTGGAAAAGGACGTCTGACAGGTTCTTTTAGGAGGGCTTAGATGACGTTCAAGCGGATTTCATAGCCGGGATTCGGCGCTATTTCGGAAAATCAACCCCGTGGGCGGGGGGATTCCGCGATTAGAGGTGGTGGTGCGGAAGCCTAGGACTTAAGCAATTGTTCCACTTGCTCCCAAACCTCGTCGGCCCCTTTTTTCTTCAGGGTGCTGGTAAGCAGGGGGATGGTGGGAAGATCGTAGGTTTTCTGTAATTGGCTCAAGGCCGCACGTGCGGCGTTGGTTCCCAATTTATCCCCCTTGGTTGCCACCGGCAAAATGGAATGGCCCAGGGTCAAGAGCCATTCCAACGCCAGTTGATCGATTTTGGTGGAAGGAAGCCGGATATCCAGCAAATAGAGAATGCCGCGCAGGGCGGGGGCTTGGGTAAAATAAGTTTCCAGGGCCGATTCCATGGACCGGAGTGTTTCGTGGCCGGCCTTGGCATAACCCAAACCCGGCAAATCCACCAGGTAAAACAAACGGTTGATGCGGAAGAATTGGATAGCCCGGGTTTTCCCGGGCACGCGGCTGGTTTTGACCAGGCCTTTGCGACCCAGGAGATAATTGATGAGGGAGGATTTTCCGACATTGGAGCGGCCTATCAAGGCTACTTGCGGCAAGTCGTCTTCGGGATAGTCGGAGCGATGGATGGCCGATTTTACAAATTCGGCGGACTGGATTTTCATGACCTAGGCGATATCCTGACCGGAAAAATCGACGCGCCCTTCCAAAGCCCTTTGCATGGTAAGTTCGTCCACGTATTCGAGATCACTTCCAATGGGAATGCCGCGCGCCAGGCGGGAGATCTTCACTCGGCTACCTTGCAGTTTTCTGGCGATGTACATGGCGGTGGCTTCACCCTCGGCATGGGTTCCCAGCGCCAGGATGAGCTCGGCTTCGGAGCCCTCGACCCGCTGGAACAACCGCGCAAGATTCAATTCCTGCGGACCGACTCCGTCCAGCGGCGATAGGCAGCCTCCGAGAATGTGGTACACTCCGGGGAAACGCCCCGACCTTTCCAAGGCGAGTACGTCCCAGGGTTTTTCGACCACGCAAACAAGCGATCGCTGCCTCCTCGGGTTGGTGCAGACGGGACATAAGTCCATTTGCGTGTAATTGCCGCATTCCCTACAGGCATGCACATGCTTGCGCGCCTCGGAAATGGCCTGGGCCAGACGCTCGGCCGAATCGTTGCGGCCCTGCAACAGGAAATAAGCCAATCTTTGCGCGGTTTTGCGTCCTATGGAGGGAAGTCGCGACAATTGTTGCACCAGATTATCGATAACCGGTTCGGTTTTAGTTCCTGGGGCCGCTTCCCCCCCTTCGGGGCTTCGGAAAAATTCAGACATAGGGCATAAAGTACTTAAAGTTATCTCCTCGAATTCGCTTCTTCCGGATGACAAGGGTCACTTCGATGTTCTCTCCCAGCGCAATTTGTTAGATTTGCTGGGCAAATCACCGCCTTTCCGGCCCGTCGGCCCACGGTAGCCAAAAAGGGAAGCGCGGAGTATGCACCGACACTCCAATCGAGGAAAGCATTGCTCTTGGGAACCCGATTTAGCCTAATCGTTGTAAGCATATTCGGCTTGACCTGTGCTCTCCAAGCTGTTGCCCGCTCTATCAACGCCCATGCCGGTTTTTCCCAACCCGGTATCCATTCGGGCGATACCCTCAGCTATACAGTGAAAGTGGAATGGATGGAGCAGGGGCCGGAAATTGCAGTAGCTGCGCCGGAGGACTTGAATTTCACCGCTTTTACCGTCATCGAGCGGAAAACCGCCTTTCGCAAATCCGCCGCCGAGGGAAATACCCTGAATAGTATTGAATTCACCTATCATCTGCGCAGTGGCGATGCCGGCAATGGAATGGCCTCGGCAGCCCGAATTCCCTATTCCGATGCGAATGGAACCCACCACCTCCCCCTTGCGTCCGCAAATCTGGAAATCCTTCCCCCACGCGTCCCCCTGTTGGAGCGGCCGGGATTCCGATATACCGCTTATGCGGGGTTCGTGGCACTGGCTTTCGCCGGAGGACTGATAACCCGAAAAAAATTCAAGGATAAAAAGGCGCGGGAAAACCGGAATGAACTACCGGGTTGGGCGGAAGAAATCAAGCGTCTTAAAAGCCGGCTGGCAGTAGCTGAAAGCAAATTGCTGCTGGAGGATATGGAAAGTCTCACGGTGCGCTACCTGCGCGCGGAAATTGCGCGACTCGACGGCGCCCGAAAATCGCGTTCCTCTACCGCCACTACCAGCGACAAAGATATACCGGTGGCTGGATTCGACCATCTCCTGCCGCGTTACCTGGAATTGATGGACAATGCCGAGGCGGATTCCTGGAACAAATTGGGAGACCTATTCCGATATGCCCGTTATGCCGGAGGGCACAAGGAGCGGCATGAACTTTCCGCCGGATATGGATTATTGAAAACCTGCATGCGCGTCAACGAAGAAAAAGGGGATACCTAAAGTGGATATACAAGCAATCACGGAAAAGGTGAAAAGCCTGGAGCCGTTAATCCTCAAAATACAGGATGAGTTGGGAAAAGCCGTAATCGGCCAGAAAAGCATGTTGGAACGCTTGCTTATCGGCATAATCGCCGATGGGCACGTTCTGCTCGAAGGCGTGCCGGGTCTGGCCAAAACCACCGCCGTCAAAGCGCTGGCGGCCTCCATCCACGCGCAATTCAGCCGTATCCAATTCACCCCCGACTTGTTGCCGGCCGACCTCATCGGCACTTTGGTGTTCAATCCGAAATCGGGCGACTTCAACATCAAGAAGGGTCCCATTTTCGCCAACCTTATTTTGGCGGACGAAATCAACCGTGCTCCGTCCAAGGTGCAGTCCGCCCTGCTGGAAGCCATGCAGGAGAAAACCGTGACCATCGGGGACACCACTTTCGAATTACCCCCACTATTCTTGGTGCTTGCCACCCAGAACCCTTTGGAACAGGAAGGAACCTATCCCCTGCCCGAGGCCCAAGTGGATCGTTTCATGCTCAAGGTCACCCTCGACTACCCCACTCGGGAGGAGGAAAAGGCCATCGTCAACGCCGTCTCGGGCGCGGGCTTTCCCCAGTCGAAGCCGGTGGCCACCACGGAAGATTTGCTGCGCGCGCGGGAAATCGCCAAAGGCGTCTACATGGACGAGAAAATCAAGGATTATATCGTGAACCTGGTCGCCGCCACGCGCGATCCGGTAGGCGCGGGCATCAAAGACCTGGCCAACCTGGTGGAATACGGAGCCTCGCCGCGTACCAGCATCAGCTTGGCCAAGGCGGCCAAGGCCCATGCCCTGTTGAAGGCGCGCGGTTACGTCACCCCCGAAGACGTCAAGGCGGTGGGCATGGACGTGATGAAGCATCGCATCATCCTTTCCTATGAGGCGCAGGCCGAAGAAATCAAGGTGGAGAACGTGGTGCAACGGGTATTCGACAACGTGGAAGTGCCGTAATGATTTCCAAGGAAGTGCTTCGCAAGGTCCGGCAAATCGAAATACGCACCAGCAGCGTAGTCGATTCCGTGCTTTCCGGAGCGTACCATTCCTCGTTCAAGGGCAGGGGCATGGAGTTTTCCGAAGTGCGCGAATACGTGCCGGGAGACGAAATCCGTTCCATCGACTGGAATGTTACCGCCCGCACCGGCACGCCTTTCATCAAAAAATACGTGGAGGAGCGCGAGCTTACCGTGATTTTGGTGGTGGACGCGAGCTCTTCGGGGGAATTCGGCAGCCAATCGGAAATGAAGGGCGAGGTGATGGCTACCATCAGCGCACTACTGGCCTTTTCCGCCATTAAAAACAACGACCGCGTCGGATTGCTTATTTTCACCTCGCAAGTGGAGAAATTCATCCCGCCCCAAAAGGGTAAGAAACACGTGCTGCGCGTTATTCGGGAATTGCTGTATTTCCGCCCCCAGGCCAAGGGAACCGATTTGGCCATGGCCCTGGATCATCTCAACCGTATCCAGAAACGCCGGGCCGTAGTCTTCGTGATCTCCGATTTCGCCACCGGCTCTTTCGAGAAACCCATCAAGCTGCTTAAACGGCGGCATGACAGCGTAGCTGTGGCGGTACTGGATCCGCGGGAGCGGGACTTTCCCGATATCGGATTCATCGAGTTGGAAGACGCCGAAACCGGCGAGTCCGTACTGGTGGATACCGGCGACGCGAATTTCCGCAAACTTTTCCAGCGGGAGTCGCTACGGGAAACCACCGAGTTGCAAAAACTTTTCCGGCGGTTGAGTATGGACTATGTAGAAGTTCTCATCCGCAAAAATTACGACCAGACCGTGCATCCCCTCTTGGAATATTTTCGCAAAAGGTCGCTGAAGCATGGGCACTGACCGTCGCGGCGCTCTCTGGGCGCTGGTACTCTGTATTTTCGGTTTCACCGGAGCGGGCGCGGCTTCCGCCGCGGGAAAGTTGGAGATATCTTCCCAGGTGGACCGCTCCGAAATTACCGTGGGCGACCGCATCGTCTACACCATCACCGTGCAATATCCGGAAAATGGGACTGTCGAGCTGCCGTCGGTGCTGGGAAATCTCGGCGCCTTTGAAGTGAAGGAATACGGGGTGACCCCCGCGGAAACCAGAGATGGC
The DNA here is from genome assembly GCA_041746255.1 of Fibrobacteria bacterium. GTDB lineage: Bacteria > Fibrobacterota > Fibrobacteria > UBA11236 > UBA11236 > JBGTHM01. Next base: position 122,130 of record JBGTHM010000100.1, read on the forward strand.
CGCGTCTCGCAAACTTGGCGCTTCAGCCTGTCCACCTTTACCCTGGGAGATTTCACCCTTCCTCCCCAGCGAATCGATTTCATGGAAGGCGACGGAAAACTGCGCACCACCCACTTTACCCAGCCTATCGAAATCACGGTCAAGCGCACCTCACCCGAAGGAGCCAAGACCATAGCGGATATCGCCGACTTGGCCGACATTCCCCAAGCGCCTCCCTGGGGCCTTATCGCCTTGGGAGCCCTGCTTGCCCTGGCAGCAGGCCTATGGGTCTGGCGGTCCAGGCGGAATCGGTCAGGCGCTTCCGACAAATCCATTCCTCGGTTGCCCCCCTATGAAGAGGCTTTGGAGCACCTCTCCCGATTGAACGCAACCCAGTCGGTCCGGCAAAACCAGGCGCGGGAATTGTGTTTCGCCCTGTCTGAGATTTTACGGCGTTATGTGTCCCGACGGTTTACCGTCAACGGGTTGGAGGCCACCACCGAAGAATTCCTGCAACGCACTGCTGATCTTCCGGTGGACGTACCCCACCGCCGCTGGCTCGGGGATTTCTGCAGCCGCACCGATTTGGTCAAATTTGCGAACCTGAACCTGTTGGAAACCGAGGCCAACCAACTCATGCGCGAATTGCGGGAATTCCTCGATGCCACCCGACCGGCGCCCGAAACCCCCTCGGCATCTCCCTCCTCGAAGGGAGTGGCCCAAGCGTGATGTGGCCCACCTTTAACAGTCCCTGGTTTCTGCTGGGACTGCTGCTGATTCCCCTGTTGTTGTGGCGATACATTCGCTTAAGCGGCCGAAAGGAAGCGGGTATCCGCTTCCCCAGCCTGGGCATCATCAAACGTATTCCCAAGGGAACCTTCTACCATTTGCGCCATAGCCTTATCGCCCTGCGCCTGGCGGCTATAGCCTTTATCGTCATCGCCCTGGCGCGTCCGCAATACGGGGAATCCCTGGAAGAGGTGACCACCTCGGGCGTGGACATCGTGCTCATCCTGGATGTTTCCACCTCCATGAAAGTCATGGATTTCAAACCCAAGAACCGCTTGGTGGTCGCAAAACAGATTCTGGAGGACTTCATCCTGGGCCGCAGGCATGACCGTATCGGCCTGGTGGTGTTCGCCGGAAAAAGCTACACCCAAAGCCCCCTTACCCTGGACTACGGTATCCTTGTCCAATTTTTACGTTCCGTCGATTTCGGAATTGTCGAGGACGGCACGGCCATCGGCACCGGGATACTGAACGGCGTGAATCGCCTTAAGAGCAGCGACGCCAAAAGCAAGGTGGCGGTGTTGCTCACCGATGGGGAAAACAACGCAGGGGAAGTCAGCCCCATGATGGCCGCCAGGGCCGCCAAAGCCATGGGAGTCAAGGTACATACCATTGGCGTGGGCAAGGACGGCGATCAGCCCATGGAAATCGACGATCCGGTTTTCGGGAAACGTATCGTCAGCGTGCCCACGAAAATGAACGAAGAGGAGTTGCTTGAAATCGCGACGCTTACGGGCGGGCAGTATTATCGCGCGCAGGATCCCGAGGCGTTGCGGAATATATTCGCGGCCATCGACGAATTGGAGAAAACCGAAATCCATACCACCACTTATAACCGTTACCATGAGCTTTTTTACAATTTGCTTCTGGTTGCGCTCGGCCTGCTTTTCGCGGAAATCATTCTCGCCAATACAAGGTTCATGAAAATCCCATGAGATTCGGATCCCCAACCAGCTTTTGGCTGCTGCTAGCCCTGCCCTTGCTGGCGGCTTTCTTCCTCTATGCCATCCGGCGCAAGCGCCGCATGCTCCGACGTTTCGCCGAAGTGGAAATGCTGCGGAAAATGTCACAGAACATTTCGCCTTACCGGCAATTCCTGAAAGCCGCTTTGCAATTGACGGTGGTATTCTTCGTAGTGCTGGCTCTAACCCGCCCCCAATACGGCACCAAAATGGAAATGATGACGCGCCAGGGATTGGACGTGGTCATTGCCGCCGACGTTTCGCTTTCCATGCTCGCGGAAGACCTGAAACCCACACGCCTGGCCCGTACCAAACAGGAAATGGGCCGTTTCGTCGACAATCTCTCCGGCGACCGTATCGGCCTGGTGGCTTTCGCGGGTGAGGCTTTTCTGCAATGTCCGCTTACCACGGACTACGGGGCCTTCAAAATTTTTCTCGACGAACTCGGTCCCGAGTTGATCGGCACGCCGGGGACCTCGATAGGAGCGGCGTTGGAAACGGCCCTCAAGGCGTTCGATCCCACGGAAAGGAAATACCGGGTGGTGGTATTGCTTACCGATGGCGAAGACCACAGCGGCGCGGCCGAAAAAGCGGCCCAGAAAGCCGCCGAGCAGGGAGTCATACTCTATACCGTCGGCATCGGATCACGCGGGGGAGCGCCCATTCCAGTCCGGGATCAGCGCGGTAGGGTCAGTTATAAAACCGATGCGCGTGGAAACGTGGTCACCACCCGCCTCGACGAGGTTTTACTCCAGAAAATGGCCTTGGCTACGGGAGGCAAGTATTTTCATGCTTCTCCCGGCAGCTTTGAACTGAAGCAGGTTTTGGAGGAAATCAACGCCATGGAAAAAAGGAAACTGGAGGGAGAACACTTCACCCAATTCGAGGAACGCTTCCAATGGCCGCTTACCGTGGCGCTAATCCTGATCGTGGGCGAAATGCTGCTTTCCGACCGGCGAAGGCGGAAACGCGAATGGGAGGGGCGTTTTTCATGAATTCTTCCCACCGTTATCCCATGTATTTCAAGATGCCTTATCCGCTCACTATGGCCGTGTGCCTTTCCATCACCATCGCTTTCTCTCAGGAAGCGTCTCCCGGCGAGGAAAATCGCGCCGCCCGTCATGAAGCGGGTGAGCAATGGAAGTCCACCTCGGGCCCGGAAAGAATATGGGAGAAAATCCTGCAATCCTTTCTCCTCAAACCGACGCCTGCCAAAGCCGGTAAGCGCGCCTATGTCGCGGAAGATTATGCCACGGCACTGCGGAAATACACGGAAGCCGGATTCGACCATCCCGGTTCGCAATCGCTGGCATATAATACGGGAAACGTCCATTACCGCCAGGGCCGCTTCGACGACGCCGCCCGTCATTTCGAGGAAGCGCTGAAAGGGACCAATGCGACCCTGGCCGCTAATGCCTATTACAATCTCGGCAATGTCTTTTTCCGGAAAGGGGAAGCGGCCGGGGAAGGAGGCGCGGAAAAAGCTTTAGCGGAATTTCGCGAAGCCTTGGCGCATTACAAAAAGTCCCTGGAAATTAAGCCCGAAAACGCCGAAGCCAAACGAAACATCGAAGTGACGCAGGCCCGTATCAAGGAGTTGCTGGAACAGCAGCAGCAAGATCCATCCCAGGGGGGCGGGGAGCCGCCTCCGGAGCCAAGCGAACGCGCTAAACAAATTCTGGCTCGCGCCATGCAACTTTCGGCGCAACGCAAATATTCCGAGGCCAAAAGCCTGCTGGAAGCGATAATTCGCGAAGACGAAACCGCCGCGAGTTTCAAATCGCATGTACAAAGGATTCAGGATGTACTCGATTTGCTGAGCGGTAAGATGCCGACTCCTCCCGAGTCCGGCGATCCACGCGCAAGACAAGAGGGGTTGGGTGTGATATGAAAAGCCCCGCCTTTTTTCCCAAATCCCTGTCACTCCTATTTCTGGTCCTCGCTGGGGCGCTTTGCGCCAAATCGGCGGATATGTATTTCCACGGCGGAGGACATAAATATGTGCAGGGACGCATCCAGGAAGCTTCCATCGAAATCGAGGAAGGCGTGCGGGCACATCCTCAGGACAAGCGACTGACGGACTTTGCGGAATATCTACGAAAACTGAAAGACGAACAAAAGCAACAAGACGGCGATCAGCAACAGAATAAGCAAGAGCAACAAGAGGGTCAAGACCAGGAGAAACCGGAAGATTCGGGCGAACAGGACCGGCAACAAGATAAACCGCCGGAAGACAAACCCGAGGATCAAGAAGGGAAATCCGATCCGAAGCCCGATGAAGGTTCAGAAAAACCGGAGGAGGAAAAGCCCAAGCCCGATGCCGCCCGGCCGCAACCGCAGCCCGGCGAAATGTCGGAGGAGGAGGCGGAACGTTTGCTGAGGGCTTTTGAAGCCGACGAAAAAGAGCAACGGAAAAAGGCGCCTGCGCCCGCACAAAGAGGGGGTGGCGATGTGGATTGGTAATCGACGGCCACGCATGCGCGTATCCCGGTTCGGCTTCGCTTTCCTGGCCATTCTATTTACGGTTCATCTGGCTTCAGCCGATTTTACCGCGGACGCGACCATTTCCACCAATCATGTGGGAACGGGCGAGCCGTTTCAGCTTTCGGTGCAAGTGGGGGTTACCAACGAAGATACCGATCTTCCCTGGCCCATCGTGGAAAACCTGGAACCCTTCACAGTCGCCAAGGGCTCAACCACCGCCCAGTCCTCGGAAACCACCATCATTAATGGACGCATCACCCGCAGAAACCGTTTTATCACCACCTTCACCTATACCTTGACCGCTGCGCAACCGGGTAATTTCCACATCGGACCCATCCGATACCGGTATGCGAATTCGGAACGTAACCTGGGCAGTACCACGGTACAGGTGGTCAAACGCGAGCCGGGTATCCGGCTGATTCCCAGCCTGAATAAATCCTCCGTCTTCGTAGGGGAGCAGTTGGTCTATACGCTGCGCATCATTCCCGGTCCCGGCGTGCAGAAAATCTCCCGCCCGGAAATCCAAAAGCTTATCGGCGACAAGTTCTGGTTCCAACATCTGGACGATAAAATCGATTCAAAAATCGTGAAAATCGGCGGTGAAGATACCCGCGTCTTCGACGTGCGCATCGTGCTTTTTCCCTTGCTGGCCGGAGCAGTCGACTTGCCGGGCATTCCGGTGGAATATGAACAGGCTACGCGCACCCGGCGACGCACCGGATCGGTTTTCGATTTCTTCGAAGACGATTTTTTCGGAGGAGCGGCGCAATCCCTTTCCGCCACCAGCCACGGACTCAAATTAAAGGTCGAACCTTTGCCCTTGCCCTCTCCCGACGGCTTCTCCGGAGCGACGGGCAATTATAGCCTGTCGGCGCAGGTCGATAAATCATCTCTGCCTTCCGGCGACGCCTTTACCCTTACGGTCACCATCAAAGGCGACGGACAGCCCAAATCCATTACCCAGCCGCAACTACCTGATTTAGGCGATTTCGAACTTTACGATCCCGAGGTAACGGAAAAAACCCAGGTGCAGGGGTCTACCCTCATTACTACCAAAACATTCAAATATGTCCTGGTCCCGCGCCGTAGCGGATCCCGGAAAATCGACCCTTTGCAATTCCACTATTTCGACCCGAAAAAAGGCCGCTACGCTTCCGCCTCCTCGGAAACCATCCCCATCGAAGTCACACCGGGCAAGGATTTGGCCGAACCGGCGGGTGTGGTGTTATCGCAGCGGGAAATCACGGAACTGGGATCCGATATCCGGCATATCAAATCGGCTGGCGCGCCCCTGGCCATGGAAAACGGTTTTCTGCATAAGCGTTGGGGATTCTGGCTGCTTTTCGTCTTCCCCCCTCTGGGCTTTTTCGCCCTGCTGTGGCAAGGCAGGCGCCGCGCCAGGCTGGATTCCGACATCGGCCTGAGACGGAGACTCGGAGCGGGATCCGAATCGAGAAAGCGATTGCAATTGGCGCGTAAAGCCCTGGAAGGCGAGGATGCGCGTGAATTCCATCGCTTGCTTTCGTCGGCGCTTCAGGGTTACCTCTCGGATAAACTCGTCACGGAGTTCAAAGGCATGACGAGCGGACAGGAGCGGGATAGGCTCATGGCGGCGGGCGTATCCGAGAATACGCGCTTGCTTTATGACAAATTACGGCAACAATGTGATTTCGCACAATTCGCCGGCGCGCGTTTCGATAAACAAACCTTGCAAAAAACCTATGCGGAAGCCGAAACCGTCTTGAAAAGCCTGGACAAGGAGATACGCGTATGAAAATCCGGGCCATTACTGCATTGTGGGCCGTTTTGCTCGCGGTAGGCGCCGTGATTTTCATGTCTCCGAGCGTAGCGCGCGCCGATGCGCAGCGAGCCCATGAGCAATTCCTTGCGGGTAACCAGGCCTATGAAGCCGGTGAGTTCCAAATGGCGGTGGATGCCTACCGCCGCGCGCTGGATGAAGGTTTGGTGAACAGTCGTCTCTATTACAACTATGGGAATGCCCTTTATCGGTTGAACCGGCTAGGCCCAGCCATTCTCTACTATGAAAGGGCGCTTAAACTCACGCCCCATGACGACGACATCCGGCACAACCTCCGATTCGCCAACGCCCGCATCGTCGATAAACCGTCGGAGCCGGCCTCGAACGCGCTGACCCGCTTTCTCTGGAAGGTCCATGCCGGGTACTCGCTCAATCAGGGACTTTGGGCGTCCTTGGCCCTATTTTCCCTCATTTTCCTGTTCGCGGGCTTGCGAACCTACCTTCCGAACTGGAAAGCCTTATGGACAATGGCACTGGTAGCGTGTCTACTGGCCATTGTGAGCTTCGTACCTTCCTTGACCTATCGCATATACGTGACGGAAGCCGCCCGGCATGCCGTGGTTTTGGAGCCCACCCTGAATTTATACAGCGGTCCTGGTCGGAATTATGAGCTCCTGTCCAAAATCCACGAGGGGACCAAAGTGGAAGTGACCAGCGCGAAAGACGATTGGGCCCTCATTAAGCTGTCCAATGGTCTCGGAGGTTACGTTACTTTAGATGCTTTAGGACGCATATAGTTTCCGTTCTACCCCCTGTTTTTCGCAAAATCATCCCTTATTGTCTCAAAATCCCCCGTTAGGGGCGAGAATTGAGTTCTTTGGAGCCCCCGCGGATTGCTCTTTTCCCGGGCAAGACCAATGTGACTTTTTGAAATGACCTTTTTCGGGAGTATATTTCACTCATAATCAGCTTGAGTACCCGTAAAAACGCCAATTCCGGATGAAATCCTAAGGTTGGGTAGAGTTATAATCAAGTAGGCGTATCCTAAAGCTGATTGGGGATTCCAATGAACACATCAAAGCAAACGACCTTGCCGCAAGGCAAGACTGAAGTATCCACCTGCTTACCTGGTACTCCAAAAATTATTATCAAGGAAATTGGCATGAAATTGACCGTAGTGGGACTAACCCTCTTCGCGTTTTGCACCGGCGCTTTGGCGCAGAATAATCCTCCCTCCACTATCACCCTGCAAGCCAAACTGCGCGACTTCAAAGAAAGTCCCGATCTCGGCAAGGTGGTTGCGGGTCATCACCCCCATTTCAATGCTTGCGCGAGTACCGGATTGGCCGCGGGAAACATTGAGACTCAAATCAATGTGAATGGTCAATCAGATCCCCGATTTGAAGGAGATAATCGCAATCCCAAGTTGAAAGTTCCCCTGAATTCCAATGCATGCCTTACCCCCGTCGAACGTTTCGAAGATTGGTTCAACGACAAAAGCTCCGACATAAACCGTGCCTTTCTCACCGAACTCCAATTTGTGCGTAATGATGTTACAGGTATGTACGAATACGGCAACAGCGCCTACTTTCCCCTGAATAATGGAAAACTGAACCAGGCGGGTGGATACACAAAATTCGACCCAAGCGATCCCAACCCGTTCGGACACTTACAAAGTGGAATTGTGAATAACATTGATCTTTCAAGCCGTAACTATGGTTTTACTCTGGAAATGCATACCAGCTTCGCATATCATGCCGGCGAAGGGCAGACCTTTCTTTTTCGCGGCGATGACGATGTTTGGGTGTTCATAAACGATAAATTGGTAATTGATTTGGGAGGAATTCATTCAGCCTTGGAAAGAGTCGTGAACCTGGACAATCTGGCCGCACAACTCGGACTTGTAGACGGTGAAAATTATCCCCTCGACTTTTTCTTTGCGGAACGACGTGTCACTCAATCCAACCTTTTCATCACTACCAGTCTGGCCTTGGCTCAGCCATCGATTGTCGATAATATCACCGCATCCCCACCGGGCCACACCTTCCCTATTCAAACCCAGGTGACCCTGTCTACCCCGACTCCTGAGGTAACCATACGCTATACGATTGACGGCAGCACTCCCGACAGCACCAGCACCATCTACACCGGCCCCCTCACTTTCATCGAAACCACCATCCTAAAAGCCATAGCCTATAAGGCCGGCTGGTTACCAAGCGAAGTGTTGACCGAGACTTATACCAAGGTTGCACCCAAGAGTAGTCTGCAAATCCTGAACGCTACAGGCCAACCCTTCGCCTCGGGCTATCTCACCCAAAATGACAATGCTTTCACCGTCCAGGTCACCACGTACCAGGCCGGACTCACCTCCATCTCCCCCACTTCGGCCACACAAATCAAAGGAGATAACCTCACACTCACCCTCTCCAATCCTGTCATCGGCAATACCATCGTGTATACCGGGACTGTTCCTTTCAAATCCAGTGACGATCCGGTATCTATTGCCAATACACTGGAGGCTGCCTTTTACGACACGGTAACGGTAACCTGGGTCAATCCCAGCGATCCCACCGATATCGCCACCGCCAAAATGCCGGTACGAGCGGCTCCGAAACAGGCAACGGCCTATTTTTCCACCAACCCCCAGGGAACAGACACTACGGACACCTATGTGGGAACAGAAGCCTTCCTCTATATCATCATCGATGACCAGATTCTGCCTCCCGGGGCCGGCCAAGTTACCCTGACCACCACTCCTTTTTTGGGAGGCCAGCCCGACAATCTTATCCTGCCCCTGACCCCGGTTGCGGGAACGCCTGGACGCTATAGCGCCACCATCCCTACAGACCTGCTTAACCCCGTGAATACAGCGGACGGCTTGTTACAACTGGCGCTGCAAGACGAAATAAAAGCCACCTACCAGGATCCCACCTCACCGACGGAGCCTCCCGCCATAGCTAATGCCGGGTTCGGCATCAAACCCGAAATTACCGCCCAATTCGAGTTTACTGATGCGAATTACGTTCCCTTACCCCCCGGAATCCACTGGAGCCCCACCGAAGGTTTCATCTACCTTCGTTACCGCGACGACGTTTTTGACGGCTCCATTACCACTAAGCAACTGAATGTGGTGGTAACCAACAACCAGGGTAAGGCTAAAGGCGATGAAGAAAAATCCACCCTCGTTCTCACCCTCAATCCCGGCGCCACCCAGCAATCCACCGGATTCTGGTTCGGAAAATTTCCACTCAAAGATCTGCCCAATCCCGGCCTCGAGAATTCGATTGTGGAGACCTATATCCTGGGTGAGGTCACGGTAAGCGTTCCTACGCATAACAAATTAGGGACGGCAGGCCCGAATATCACGACCCAGCTTCGGGTTGCCTATCCCGATGAGAACGAAGTACTGGCCCTAGTGAATACCGCGGATCCCGTCGCCGAAATTGAACGGGCCACCAACTCGATAACCGTAATCATCAAGGACCAGACTTATTCGTCGGTGCAGGACACCATCTTCGCCGACATGAGTTGCACCAATTCCGGAGATATTTTACGGAATGTCCGCCTGATCGAATCCGACACGCAACCCGGAACCTACACCTCGGCGCCCGTCGCAAAAAACGAGGGAAGCGTCGATACGGGCGACTTGGTCTTGACCTGCAAGGATACGGATGAAATCAAGCTGCAATACACCGATCAAGTTTACGGAAACATTCGCGAAATCGTGGTTCCCTTCGGTGGTCAGAGCGTCAATCTCAAACTCTATTATACCGAAAAGGATAAAACCCAGCCTATATCCTTCATCCGCGTCTCGCAGGGAAATTCCTTTATGGCCTGGGTGGAAGGACACAGCCCCCGGGTCAATCAAATCGATACCATCGCCATTTCCTTCACCACGGAGCAAGGGGAGAATGAAACATTTTACGCCGTGGAAACCGGACCCTTCACCCAGCTTTTCAAGGTTGAGGTTCCTTTCGCTTTCGTAGACGGAAAACCCACCGTCAACAACAAGATTATCGATGCTCAACTCGTCAGCCAAACTTCCCTGGGGAGAGTGGTGGTAACCGGTAAGGTAACCCATAACGGTGTTACCCGTGAAGCGACAATCGTTCTGCAATCCGAATTCATCCTGGCCACCACCGCATATATCAAGGACGAGAATGGTAACGGCCGCGGTGATAAGGTGTACATCGTTTTCGAAAGCCCGTTAGCCGAATTGCCTGCGCAACTGGACAGCGTCTACTGGAACGAAGCCAAAAAGGAATTCGTCCAGGTCGCCGGAAAAAGCCGCCTCTCCTTTTTGGAAGGCAGCAACAATACAGTTGTAGTCGCCGATTTTACCGATTCGGAGTTCGGAGAAAACCTGACCTCCATTCCCGCAGGTGCGAACCCTTATGTCCTGCTCCCCGATAACCTGGTTTTTCTGGGGCAGAAAGTCGCCATCGCCGATTCGATCGGGCCGGTAATCATTACCGCGGTGAAAAAACCCGCTGACCTTACCAACCCCAACTCCAGCAATCCTGAATTCAATCTCGATACCTTGGTGGTAAAGCTTTCTGAGCCTATCACGACCCAAACCGATTGGAACGAACTCCTGCGATTTTCGACGGACTGTAAGGATTACACCAATAGTTTCGTAATCAAGCCGAACGGAGACCCGGTTTTCGGAGACGGCGGCACTACCGTCACCATAGTAATCAACAATGCCGATGGAAAATCCCCTCAACCTGGAAATTGCCTGTTCCTGAACACCGATGGACGCTATACCGACAAAGTCGGAAACATCCCGCCCGAGAAGGGGGTTAAGATTACAGGAGAGCCTGCCAAGCTGATATTGCAGGGCCTGCGGGGCTTCCCTCCCGTAGCCGGAATGGATCCGAGTAAGAACCCCGATAAATTCATCTTCGCCATAAACGAGAAAATATCCGATACGGAAAACCCGAAGGGTTATACCGTTAAGGATGGCGACTCGCGTGTTGTGAATTGGATTCCTCCGGTGGAATGGCAAAAGAATTCAACCTTCCGACCCTTCATACCCGACAAGGTAACCGACGGCAGTCAGGGAGGCGATAATACTGGGATTCAGCCCATGCCTGTGAATGAGGTCAGCGCCGTCCAGGTTATTACCACGGGTAAATACATCGCCCACATAAACCTTTTCGACCATCTGGGAAACTTCGTAAAATCGTGGAGCCAAGCTTTCGGCTATCGAGGCGAATTGGCCAACCGGGACCGCATTGTTCCCAAGGGATTGGTAAGTTACCTGGTATGGGACATGAAGGACCATCGGGGCCAAAGGGCCGGACAGGGTGCTTATGTTTGGAAGGTGATTTTCACCTTCGAAAGCAACAAGCAGGAAGTCCGATATATCCGTACTGGAGTACTCAGAAGCGACGACTGATTTCCCACTTTTACATCGAATCCTCCTCCGGTATTTCCGAAGGAGGATTCCGATAGCCTCCCAGCCCCCCCAAAAACCTCCACCTCCAAAAATGGTCGTTTGAGTTTCCCTCCACAATTCTGCGCCAAAACCCGGCCTCCCCGCAAGCAACTCAAAATGCGTGTATTCGCCGTTTTTTCCCGCTATACTTAGGCTTGCAGAGATGTCCCTTGACCCGGAATACCCCGCAGTCACGGTGAGGTGACAAATGAAAAAATCCCCCTTAGGCTACGCAGTCATTTTGCTCTTCCTCCCCTTTTGTGATTTCGCCTCGGCTCAAGCTAAGCGATGCGATCTGACCGGTGCTTTACTTACCGACGGCAACGGCATTGGATTTAAAAAATGCCTGGACGTTTCGACGCTGGACGGTAAAACCCTGACCATTCCCCAAAACGTGACGCGTATTGACAACGATGGATTGGCTCTGTGCCGCACCACCATTCAAGAAGGTGGAGACGCCGATATAGTCTACGTGATGGACCAGTCTGGTAGCATGTACGCGAATTTCGTCCATATCAGTCCCAGCGGCGATACCACCTATATCGAAAGAATGGCAGGATGCAATGCTTCGCCCGCGATCGTGGGGAAAATAACCTTACCCTATTCCACCGGCACCCGGACAGTGGATTTACTTGATCCCAACGGAAGCATAATGGGATGCCCACTGGCAGGCGACCCCTTCGCCCAGCGCGGCGTGGCCTTCAAGGCGGCCATCGACTATCAGGCCCAACAATCCCCGCAATCGACCGCGGGATATATCGGGTTCAACAGTTCCATCGTGGAACAGCAATCCTTGCTGCAGCTAACACCGGCCAATGTGACCATATTGAAGAACACCATCGGACTCAAAACGGGCGGAACCAATTACAAACCGCCCTTGGAGAGATCCAAACAATGGTTGACCAATACCTCCCTGATCAAAACCCAAAGCCAGGCAGTCATATTTTTGTCCGACGGACAACCCTTCGACAGTTATCTCGATGTCCTTTCCCCGACTTATCTGAACGCCCCCGGTATCATGCCGCCTATTTTCGGAATCTTTCTCGGCAATCCCAACGCGGCCTACCAAAAGCTGGAAGAATTATCCTCACTAACCGGAGGCCGATTCTATCTCATTCCACCCAATCGGCCCGATAGCCTGAAAACCGTGGTCGAAGAAATCCTTAATCTCATTCTCCTGGAGTTCCAGCCCATCTCGGCAACGGTTTCCAACAAAAGCCTTATACCGGTACAAAACTCCCTCGGAGATTTATCCGGGATGACCAAGCAATCCGACGGAAGTTGGCTGATTAAATTGGATAGCGCCGTCGCCATCCAACCAGGCAATAATGAAATCACCGTCACCTCCCATTATCGCGAAATCCAAGGTGATTCGATCCGCCTGCAGAATATCCGCTTTTGGCTTAACGCCACAGGCGGGGCCGAAACCCAGAACAAAATCGTGGGTGGGGGCGCCTTTTCCACCCAATGCCACGATCCTTCCACCTTGCAGATCCGCAACGCGCAAGGATTGCTCCCGGCCTATTTAACGGAACTGGATACGGCTTACCGAGTGCATCTGAACATGTCCCAATCGTCCCTTACCCAAGTTACCGCCAATGCCTTGGCGGTCCTACAAGGCGACGACGAACGTCTCGCTATGAGTGGACCCACCCTCTCGGCCGGTCGGTCATTGTTTCAATCGAGCTTTCCCTTCCGGGCTGGAGGGTCCCATACCGATTTCAACGGGCGTCTGGAAAGTTCCGCTTATGATTCGCTCCTGGTAACCTGGCGTCATCCTCGGGACCCTCGCGATATGGCTTCGGGTACCATGAAGGTGCAAGCCGCTTTCAAGGCGGCGGAAGTCTATTTCGCGGCCACCTCCGGGGGTGAAAAAATCACCAACTATCCCATATCGCAAAAAACCGTTTTCGTGGTCGTAAAAGACCAGGTTTGGAATCCATCCCTGACCTATACGGTTCAGGTCAAGAACAATAATTTCGGTGAAGACCGGGAAACTCTGAGCCTGACGCAATTGTCGCCCGGTGTATACGGCGCGCAAGTGCCGGTGGAAGTAAACCTTAAAGTTCCCCATGATGGAAAATTTCAAATGGCCCTGGCCGGCGATCAATTGACGGCCATTTTCGTGGATCCCGTTTACAAAGACACGGCCACCGGGAATGCCGGTTTCGACCGTGACGCTGAAGTGGCCGCCAAGGTGGATTTCACCAATTCGTTAGGCGTTCCTCTGCCCCCTGACGCCATCTATTCACCTTCCTCTGGGAGAATTTATTTGCGCTATGAGGATGACCGGGTATTCGGCACCATTCCCACAAAAAAAGTCTCGCTGTTGGTCAATAACAAAAAATACGGCGATATCATCGGTACCGACTTCGAAAGAGTCACCGTCACCCTGCAGGCGGCAACAGGAAACCAGGGTGTATGGACGGGATCGATTCCGCTCAAAGACGTTTTTCCCGCCCAGGATTCCAATGGAACCGTGGAAACCCGCTTTCGGGGGGAAATCACCGCCTCGGTCTTACCGCATTCGAATCAGGGCGTGGCAGGCGATATCCCTGTAACCGATTTTCTGGTGGTCGCTTATGCCGATATTCCCGCGGTGATCGAATGGGCCCCGGTGGGACCCTCGGTTGAAGTTCCGCCGGGTCAAGAAGCTTTTATCGTTAAAGTGACCGATCAACCCTTCACCACCGGCGGCAGCGACAGCCTGAGGATTTCCGTAAAATGCCTGCGCTCGGGTGACGGGCTGGGAAATATCCTACTCATCGAAGACGGTAAAGGCAGTTTCACTTCGGTTCCCATTTTCCAGAACAATAGCAACCCCAATTTTACCGATGCCATTTTATCCTGTCAAAACCCCGACGAAATCGAAGTCACTTATATCGACCCCGTTTTCGGAACCATCACCACACTCCTCATACGGGAAACCGCACCTCCCGTCGCCAACCCATCCGGTCGGAATTTCCTTTACCAACTTGGCGTGGTGCTGACTAGCCCCACTCCCGATGCGCGCATCTATTACACCCTGGACGGAACCCGCCCCGACACCGCCTCCACCCTGTATACCGGTCCCATACCGGTGATAACCGGAACCACCCTGAGGGCAGTAGCCGTAAAAACCGGATGGAAGAACAGCAAGGAATTGCAAGAAGTCTATGTGAAACAATTCACCCCCTCGCGTTTGGAAATTTTGGATCAGGCTGGAAACCCCCTCGCCGGCGGCGCCCTGACCCAACGGGATAGCTTGTTCATGGTGAAAATAATCACCACCCAAGGTGGATTGTCTGTGGTGCAACCCGAAGCCACGACCCGCGTGCTCGGCGATAAGGAAACCCTGGATTTATCCTATAAATTGGAATTGCCGGATAGGGTCGAATACCGGGATCTCATCCCCTTGAAAATCACAACCGGAAGTCCGACGCGCGTGGACACGGTGGAAGCCTTCGTCATCGATACCTTACGGGTTTTCTGGCGCAACCCACTCGACAGCAATGATGTTGCCGAAGCAACCGTCCTCGTGCGTCCGGCTTTCCAGGCCGCCGAAGTATACTTTTCGCAAAGCGAGGGAGGTCCCCGCACCACGCGCTTCCCTGCCGATCAGGATACCGTCTTCATCGTTATCAAGGATCAACCCGGCGATCCCCGTCTGAGTTATACGGTTGACATTTTCAGTTCCGTCGCGGGGGACACCGAGACCCGTCCCTTAACCGAGCTGTCTCCGGGAACCTATTCCACCTTCATAACCATCGGTAAGACCCAGGCCTCGAAGGGAGACGGTATCTTACAGGTCTCCCCGGCATCGGATCAATTGACGGCCGTTTTCAAGGATCCCATTTACCTGGACGTGGCAACGGGCAATGCCGGTTTCGACGAAGACGTGCAAGAATCCGGGGTGCTGGTTTTCACCGATTCCGAAGGGGCCATCCTCCCGCCTGGACATTTCTGGAATCCGGAAGCAGGTAAGATCTTTGTGCGTTATTACGACGACTGGAATCCGGCCGTGGACGCCTCTCTGGCGACCAAACAGGTGAATTTCTCCCTTTCCCAGAAAAAATCGCAGGAAATCGTGGGTACCGATACCGAAGCGGGAACGATGGCTCTGATTCCGGCCAACAACACGGCCACGCGCGGAACCTGGAGCGGGCAATTCAATCTCGCGGATCTCTTCCCTCCGACTCCGGGAAATTCGATGCTGGAAACCTATTATCGAGGGGAACTCACGGCATCAGTGGTACCACACAATAATGCCGGAACCCCGCTATCGACTCAACTGCACTCGTTACTACTTATCGCTTACCCCGATAAACCGGCTACTATCCGGATATCCGACGCCGATAATCGTCTCCAAGTTGACAGGCTTACCGGCAAGCTCCGCATCCGGATAACGGATCAGGTTTTTTCCTCTTCCGGAACCCCGACCCTGACGGTGCAAGCAAGCTGCGCAGGCTCGGGTGATCAGGTAAATAATGTGGTTTTGACCCTGATAGACCCCTCGGGTATATACGAAACCAAAACCGATCTAATCAAGGGAGAATGGTATTCGGGCGCGCCGGATAAAGGCGACGGCATCCTTTCATGTAAGGAATCGGATATTATCACCGTTCACTACACCGATCCCGTGTACGGAACCCAGGCCAGCGAGAACGTACGCTATGAGGATGTGACTCCCACCCGTATTTATTTCGCTTCCATCACGGACACCTCCGAAATCAAGTCGCTTTCGACCACCCAGGCTGGTTATTTTCTGGTGGTGGTGGAAAGCAAAAGCCCCACCCGTAATGCGCGCGATACCCTTGCCGTTATTTTGATCGCGCCCGACGGGGAGAAAGAAACCGTATCCGTCATCGAGACCGCGCCTTTTTCCGGGGTATTCGTAGGCCGGGTTCCCTTCGGGTTCGCATTGGCCGCGCCTACCGCGGGCAACGGGAAAATCGAGGGAAAAATCGACAATACCAAGCGCATCAACTCCCTGGTTACGCAAAGTGAAATTACCGTGGACGGGAAAAAATACTCTAGCGCATTGACCCTGGTAGCCGAATTCAACCTGGTGCAATACGTTTATGTGAAAGATCTCGACGGCGACGGCCGGGTGGATAGGGCCTACTTCGCGTTCGATCGAAAACTGGGACGACTTCCCACCGGCATCGACCCCGTATATTGGAACGAAGAGTCGCTTGCCAAGGCCCGCAAAGCGGGAGCCGCCCAGATATCCTTCGTGAATAACGATTCCACCCTGGTGATGGCGGACTTTTCCGCCAATCCCTTCGCCTACGGGCTTACGGGCTGGGGCCGCGGCGACAAGCCCACCGCCCGCTTCCCATCCGACGAATTGTTCGGCGGTCAGAAACCCATTCTCCACGACTCCGTCGGACCCGTGATAATCTCGGCCCTGAAGAAACCCTCCGACCTGTCGGCCTACGATTATTCCGAAACGGAAAAACGTTTCAACCCCGATACCCTGGTGGTGGAAGTCTCGGAACGCATGCGCACCTTGACCCATTGGAAGAATATGCTGCGCTTCACGCGCGGATGCGGCGATTACTCGGCCTCCATCCCGTTGATCACCTATGGCGAACCCATATTGGAAGCCGACGGCGTCACATGGACCATAATCGTCGACAATACTCCCGGCTCGCAAACACCCGTACTGGGAGACTGCGTTTTCCTGACGGTGGATGGCCGCTATTTGGATGAACACGGCAATAGGCCTCCGGTTCTCGGAATGAAACTGGAAGGGAAGAACCCCAAAATGGTGATACGTCAATTCCGGGCCTATCCACCGGTTGCGGGCCTGGACCCCAACTCGCCCGAATTCATCCTTTCGATGAACGAAACCCGCACCGAAAAGAAAGGCGAGTACGGTTTGCGGCGGGGCGAAACGGAATGGATAATGGAATGGATGCCTCCCTACGGTTTTACCGATGTGGAATCATTCAAACCTTATATGCCAAGCAATCCGGGGGAGCCTGCGCGCAACGAGATTGAATACGCCGGACCCGTTCCCATGCCGAAAAACATCAGTACCGTGCAAATCATCACCACTGGAAAGTATATCGCTTTCGTAACCATATACGATCATTTGGGCCAATTCGTGAACGAATTCAAGCAGTCGTTCGGTTATCACGGTGAAATGCGCAACCCCAACCGCAGCGCCGATCAGGGCATGGTCAGCTATCTGGTTTGGAACATGAAGGACACCCGGAAACAACCGGTGGGAAACGGCGCCTATGTCTGGAAGGTGAACTTCTATCTGGAAAATCAGAAACAAGAGGTGCAATTCATACGCACCGGATTAATCCGGCGCTAGGAACCGGCCCTCGCCTGGAGGAAAGACTGGACCGCCCGGCCCCGGTGGCTGAGCGCGTCCTTGACCTCTGGCGGAAGTTCCGCGAAGGATTGGTGATGGCCCTCGGGTAGGAAAAGCGGGTCGTAGCCGAAACCCAATTCGCCCTTTTCTTCGTAGGCGATCTCTCCCTCGCATATGCCCTCGAAATATTCGGGGAGATGGGAAGGAGCCAAAAAGCAAAGCACGCATACGAAGCGCGCTTTTCGGTTCTCCACGCCTTCCAGCTCGCGGAGCAGCTTGGCCCGGTTTTGCCCATTCGTAGCGGAAGGCCCGGCATAGCGTGCCGTATGCAGACCCGGCGCGCCTCCCAGGGCTTCCACTTCCAGCCCACTGTCATCGGCCAGCACCGGTAGGCCGGAGAAGCGCGCCAGCGCCTCGGCTTTAATCAAGGCATTAGCCCGGAAGGAGGCGCCCGTCTCCGGTATGTCGTCGGTAAACTCGACATCACCGGGGGTTTTCAGCAGGTAGCCATGCGGCTCCAACAGGGTTTTAAACTCCCCCACCTTACCCGCGTTACCGGTGGCCAATAAAATCACCTTACGTGAATTCGCGTCCATGCTGCAAATCACCCCTTGGGCTTGACTACGAAATTGACCAGTTTATCTTTCACGCGAATCACCCGGATAATGTCCTGGTTTTCCAGATAGGTCGCGAATTTGGCGTCGCTGCGCGCCATTTTTTCCAACTCGTCTTCGGGAGTATCCTTGGCTACTTCCAGACGCGCCCTCACCTTACCATTGGCTTGTAGCACGACCGTTACGGTATCCTCTACGATAAGAGCCGGATCGAATTCGGGCCAGGGCTCGTATGCCAGCGATTCGGAATGACCCAAACGTTCCCAGATTTCCTCGGCGATATGCGGAGCGTAGGGTGCGGTCAAAAGCACCAGAGTCTCCGCGGCTTCGCGATGACAAACCGGACGATCGTAAGCGGCGGTCAATTCGTTGCAAAGAATCATCAAGGCCGAAATTCCGGTATTGAAGCGCAGCCCTTCAATGTCGTCGCCCACCTTGGCGATGGTGCGGTGCAATGCCCGACGTACGTTCTCCGGAGGCGTCGCTTCCAGAATTTCGACTTCGTTTCTATCATCGCCTACCGTAAGGCGCCAGACCTTGTTGAGAAAACGCCATAAACCTTCGATTCCCGCCGTCTGCCAAGGCTTCATACGTTCCAGCGGCCCCATGAACATTTCGTATAACCGCAGCGAGTCGGCGCCGTATTCCTTGACCACGTCGTCGGGGTTGACCACGTTGCCGCGTGACTTCGACATTTTCTCGCCGTCTTCGCCCAGAATCAAACCCTGATTCACCAGCTTGTGAAAAGGCTCCCGCGTAGAGACGTATCCCAAATCGAAAAGCACCTTATGCCAAAAGCGCGCATAAAGCAGGTGCAGCACCGCATGCTCGGCGCCTCCGATATACAGGTCCACCGACATCCAATGCTTTTCGGCATCGGAGGTAAACGGCGCCTCATCACTTTCCGGGCTCAGGTAACGCAGGTAATACCAGCTCGACCCCGCCCATTGCGGCATGGTATTCAATTCTCGGGTTCCCTTGATACCATCCTTGCCTTTATAGGTCGCCCATTCCCTGGCTTTGGCCAGAGGCGGTTCGAAAGTTCCCGTGGGGCGATAGTCTTCCAACGCGGGAAGCTCCACCGGAAGCTCCTCGTCAGGAACCGCCACCGGGCCTGTGTCGGTATGTACGATGGGAAAAGGCTCCCCCCAATACCGTTGCCGGGAGAAAAGCCAATCGCGCAGACGGTATTGCACTTTGGCCCTGCCTCGGTGTTTTTCCTCCAGCCAGGCGATGATTTGCTCCTTGGCGGTTTCCACATCGAGTCCGTTCAGAAAACCGGAATTCACCAAGACTCCGTCGCCGGTATAGGCCTCGGTGGAAATATCCCCTCCGCTGATGACCTCGACGATGGGGAGGTCGAACTTTTTCGCGAAGGCATAATCCCTTTCGTCATGAGCCGGCACGGCCATGATGGCCCCGGTGCCGTAGCCCATCATCACATAATCGGCGGTGTATATGGGTATCTCGGCTCCGTTGACCGGATTGATGGCATAGGCTCCGGTAAACACGCCGGTTTTGTCCTTTTCCATGCCCCGTTCCAAATCCGATTTTCCGGCCGCCTGACGCTTATAGGCCTCCACCGCATTTTCCTGCGCGGGGGTGGTTATCGTGTCCAAGTAAGGGTGTTCGGGAGCCATGACCATATAGGTGGCGCCGAAAAGGGTGTCGGGTCGAGTCGTGAATATTTCGAGGCGGCTTTTACGGCCTTTGATATCGAAGCTCACTTCGGCTCCCTGGGAGCGTCCAATCCAATTCTTCTGCATCATCTTGATGGAGTCGGACCAATCCAATCCCTGTAAATCGTCGATGAGGCGCTCCGCATAAGCGGTGATGCGCAAAACCCATTGCCGCATGGGCTTGCGTTCGCAGGGGAAATCGCCGCGCTCGGACTTTCCGTCGATAACCTCCTCATTGGCTAACACCGTACCCAGTTCGGGACACCACCACACGGCGATTTCGTCCATATAGGCTAAGCGGTGCAAATCGAGGAAGGCCTGTATCTGGTGGTTATCGCCACGGATTTCGTGTGGAATAACCAATTCGGAAATGGGCCTCGCCTTGTTGGCTTTGGTGTCGTACCAGCTCTCGAACAGCTTTTTGAAAATCCATTGCGTCCACCGGAAATACTTGGGATCGCTGGTATTGATTTCGCGGTCCCAGTCATAGGAAAAACCCAGCGATTGGATTTGCCTCCGGAAGTTGTTGATGTTCTCTTCGGTGGTAATGCGCGGATGCGTACCGGTTTTAATGGCATGCTGTTCGGCTGGAAGCCCGAAAGCGTCCCACCCAATCGGGTGCAGCACATTGAAGCCCCGCATGCGCTTATAACGGCAAACGATATCCGTGGCCGTATACCCTTCGGGATGCCCCACGTGCAATCCATTGCTGGAAGGATAGGGAAACATATCCAGGCAGTAGAATTTCGGCTGGTCCGCTACCCTCTCGGTTTTGAAGGTCTTCTTTGAGACCCAATGATTTTGCCATTTCGGTTCGATGGCATGGGGATTGTATTTCGGCAATGTAAAACCTCTTGGAATGACCGGGGAAAATAGCAAATCCAGGCGAAACTGGCCTTGTGGACTAGTATGACGCTATGCGGCGATTTATCCAATTTTAGGGAGCAATTCCGGGGAAACCCGTGGCTCGAAAGGACATCAATGCGATATCGGGAATTAGGTAAAACGGGTGTGCGGCTATCGGAAATCGGGTTTGGAGGCTGGGCCATCGGGGGTTCCTGGGGGCCGCAAAAAGAAGAGGATTCGCTGGCGGCCCTGAATCGCGCCGCGGAATCGGGAGTGGATTTTATCGACACCGCAGCCGGTTACGGCGACGGGAACAGCGAACGAATCATCGGAGCTTATTGCAAACAATCCCCCAAAAAGTTTTTCGTAGCGACCAAAATTCCTCCAGTCGCCGGTAGCTGGCCGCCTTCCCCTTATGACGCCATCGAAACTTCCTACCCCGCCGCCTATATACGCAAAAGCCTAAAGCAGCGGATGGAAAACCTGCAAACGGATTGTATCGACCTTATCCAGTTCCACACGTGGACTCGCGCCTGGAACCGTAAGCCCTCAGCTCTGGATGTACTACGCGAGCTAAGGGACGAAGGCAAGATTCGCTATATCGGCATGTCGACGCCGGAGCATGACCAGAATTGCCTGATCGATTTAATGCGCAACGGCTACTTGGACGTCGTGCAAATCATATACAACATCTTCGAGCAAGATCTGGCCGCCGAGTTTCTGGATACTGCGGCCGAAAACGGGGTCGGAGTCATCGTGCGCGCGCCCTTCGAAGAAGGGGCTTTGACGGGAAAATATACGGTGGAAACACGCTTCGCTGACGACGATTTTCGCAAGGGTTACTTCCTGGGAGACCGGCTCCCCCGCACGGTTCGGCGCGCGAACCTTATCGCCGAAGAATTAAAGGGAAGCGGGTATACCCTACCCCAGGCGGCGCTGAAATTCTGCCTGGCCCACCCGGCTGTCTCTACGGTGATACCGGGTATGCGCAATGCCGTTCAGGCGGAAGCCAATTGCCGGGTTTCGGATATGCCGGATATGCCGCGGGAATTGTTGCTAAGGCTGAGAAAGCACCAATGGCGACGCTCGATTTGGTATCCCGGGAATGAATAGCCGCCTTATCGCGACAGAAAAGCTCCTGAACTGAAAGTTCCGGCATGGAGATCCGATCCCGAGGCGGTTAGGGCAAGGACAAATCGTCCATACGACCAGTTCTCAAGGGGGAAGAGGCGCTGGCAGCAGGTCTCCCACCACATTGCCGGAAAAAACCACGTCGCTTTGCTCCAAAGTTCCGCCCAGATTCCGGATTCCCAACCCTGCGCTTTGGCTGATGACGCTGTTGCTGATGGAGAAGCGGGCACCTATGCTCATTTCCACGTTGGCCTTGCGGTTGGCGCCGTCAAAACCGGCACTGCCGCCGCCGGATATGACCGTAAACGCGAAGTTGTTGTTCGTGCTGTTGGACTCGAATCTGAATCCTTTCCAGATCCCCGTGCCGCCTTCGGCACCCCGAAAATAAATTGAATCCGCCGCCATCCCTTCGGCCCGAAACGATCCACCAGAAACGATGGTCACACCGGCGTTCTGCTCCGCTTCGAAGCGGGCTCCGGGGAGAACCGTGATATTGCCTTCCACTTTGATGTCCGCTCCCACCAGACGGTATGGGACATTGAGCGCCTTCCATACATGATTGCCCTTCACCTCCCGTTGAAACCCCAGATAGGCGTCGCCGACATAGCCCTGGGTATTGCCGGAATAATCAGAGGCGGTGTCCAAATAAGAGAAGTGCTGCGCCATCACATGCACTCCGGCTCCCAGGTTTCCCTTGAAGTCGTTGGTGGAAAAACCTTCCAAGGAGCAATTCTCCCAATACGTCCAGACACCGTGTTTGGCGCTTTTGTTCACCTGGCTGTGAGTGATTTTAACCCGACCCCCATTATCCAGAAAAAGATTGGCGCGCCTGTTGGCATCCCCATCGAAACTTTTACTACCGCCATGGGAGAGACGCACATGGGTCAATTCATTGGATGGGCTGTTGGAGAGGACTTTGATGCCTCTCCAGTATCCGGCAACGTCTTCCTTGCCGGAAAACTCGATAGGCTTTTCCGCGGTTCCCACCGCCTTCAGAAAGCCGCTGCTAGCCACCTCCAGACCCGCGTCTTGGACGGCTAGAAAGCGGGCTCCGGGAAGAATGGTCAATTGACCTTTGATGACATGACTTCCCTTCAACTCATAAGGCACATCAAGGCCCACAACGGAATAGACTCCGGTGATATCATCGTCAAAACCCTGGAAAAAGTTTTCGATGTAACTCTTTCCATTGCCGGTATATGCCGACGCGGTATCGAGATAAGCGAAATGGCGCACGCGCAGACTGATGGGGGCGCCGGTATTTGCGGCGAAAACGTTGTTGGAAAAGTCGGCAAGAACAGCCTCCGATCCCGAAACCAGCAAACCCAAGTCGCCGCTACGCGTGGAGCGGCTTTGGGACATTTTCAATCGCCCTCCTCCCGCAAGGGTTATGTTGGCTTTATACCCGTGCCCGGTAAAGCCGTCGCTTCCGCCGTTTTCCACCACCACATGAGCGAACATATTGGAATTGCTGTTGCTCTCGATATTCACGCCTTTCCAATACCCCTGGGTATTTTCCTTCCCACGCATGATAATCAATGCGGTGTCCAGTCCCATGGCGGTGAGTGATCCGCCGATTTTCACCAAAATGCCCTTGCCGGCATCCACCTCGATGAGAACGCCCGGCTCCACCGTCACCTTAGCCAGAATGTTCAAATCGGCGGTCACGCGATAATCCGCCTTCCCGCTATCGGCGAATTTATTTTTGAGAACCACTTCCGCTTTGATATCGCCTTTGAGCGTATCGGGTCCCGAGCCTGTGGCAACGGGATTTCCACTCCCCTCGGGGTCGTCTTCAGGGGAATTGAAACACCCTGTAAACATCACCGAAGACAGACCCAAAAGGACCAGAGTTTTCGTAAAATTCATAATCATTACTCCTTGGAGTCCGACCCGGATACACTTTACGATTAGCCGGATTGCAACAAATTAGATTGACCGGATGACATTCAGACGGCACCGTTTAATGATAATAAGAACCGGAATATTTGGACATGGACTCGGTCGGGAACCGGCAAAACTTTTTTGCATAATTGTTACCACCCATTGACTTGATGCATCGAAGGAAGAATGGAGCCGATTAAGAATATTATCAGGCGATTTTTCCTCCTGCCGAAATGGGATACAGTATAGGTACGCCTTTGGTAATATGGAATCTCGGAAAAATACCGGTGCGGAGATTTTCCTAACCCCACCGGGTCCTCGAGTTGGCTTCAGTGGCCCCCAGTCCACCCCTCGAAACCTCAATTTCCCAATTTTCTAATGGGTCGGAATCCCGCACCCCGTGCCGCCAGGCTGTACAATTGTTGAGTTAATTGAAGAAGAATAGGGCTAGAAAGTTGCTCTCCATATGAGGAGAAATTGAAGCTACGATCGGGTTGTATTTGAACTCCATACAGCGACCGTGAAGGTCTCTCTTTAGGGGTATTGGAATTCCATATGTGCGTTGGATTAGGCCGAATACTTCTATTGCGATTTTTACTTCCGCTGGTTGCCCTCTCGCAACCGGTTATCGCGCAAGTGGGGGCGCCTACCGACGTTTCGGCGGCCGCCGGCAATGCCCAGGTGAAGGTATCCTGGAAAACAGGAAGTCCTATATCCCAGACAAGCGAGTTCATTCTCTATTACGCTCCCGGAAATGTCACCATCAATGAATCCACTCTGGCATCAATTACCGGCCTGGAGCAGGTAACCGCAATACCCCGAGACGCGGATGAGAGCCAGGAAAAAATCGTAACCAATTTAACAAACGGAGAGATATACTCCTTTGCGGTACGCGCGAACGCGAACACCAATCAAAACTTCAAATTCAGTGAAACCGTGACGGCCACCCCCAATACACCGCCCGCCATCACCTCCGGACCGGCCCATGCCTCCGTCATCGAACCCGCAAAGGCCACCTTTTCCGTTACGGCTACCGGCAGCCCGACCCTTGCCTACCAATGGTACAAGAACAACGCGGTAATTTCGGGTGCCAACTCTTCATCGTATACGACTCCCGCCACCACCCTTTCCGATGGCGGTACCCAGTTTTCCGTAGTGGTCAGCAACGGCATCGGCCGGGATTCGAGCACAGCGGCGACCTTGACGGTAAGTAAATTCAACAATCCGCCCAAGGCCGATGCAGGGCCGGACCAATCGATTACCCTGCCCTCTAAAGCCAATCTCGACGGGTCCGCATCCACGGATCAAGAAGGCGATACCTTGACCTATGCGTGGTCCAAAGCCGGAGGACCCGGCACGGTAACCTTCGGAACAGCCGGCTCAGCCAAGACCACGGCGGACTTCTCCTTGGACGGGTCCTACAGCCTGCGCCTGGTGGTCAGCGACGGAGCGAAACAGGACACCGATTTGGTAACAGTCACCGTTAAACCGGCGCCAGTACCGCCCGCCAAGCCGACTGCCAGTCCGGGCGGAGGGATCTACACCGAGGCCCTCAACGTCACGCTATCCTCTCCGGAAGCCGGTTTGGAAATTCGCTATTCCACGGGGCAGACTAATCCCACCCCCACCTCGGGGCAAATCTACTCCGGCCCTATTTCTCTGGCATCGTCCGCGACCATCAGGGCCATCACCATAAGGGAGGGCATTGCCAGCGACGCGTTGATTCTGGAATATGCCATCAACATCTCCACCAACACCCCCCCCACCGTATCCCTTACTTCGCCCAGCGATGGAGATACTTCTTTTCTGGCCCCTGCGAGTATCACCCTGACCGCCTCGGCAAGCGATTTGGACGGTTCCATCACGGCGGTGGTTTTCCGCCAGGGTGCGACCCTTCTCGCCACCGTGCAAGCCCCCAATGCTTTCACTTATGCCTGGAAAAGCGTGGGTGCGGGAACCTACTCCTTGACTGCCGAGGCAACCGACGATAAGGGCGCCAAGACCATTTCCTCGCCCATAACGGTTACCGTGAAACAACCCCCGAATGCACCTCCGGTGGTTTCCATTTCGCAGCCCCACAACGGGGCGACTTTTTCGACCGACGCGGCGGTAAAGGTGATAGCGAAGGCAGCGGATGACGGTGGAATTGAAAAAGTCGACTTCTATGTCGATAACCGATACACGTCAACCCAACGTGTCGCACCTTACACTTTTTTTCCGAAAACCAGCATTGCCGGGACTTTTTCCCTCAAGGCCCGAGCCTTCGACAATTCCGGTCTTTCCGTTTATTCCGAACCCATTTCCATTCAAGTTATCAAGCCCAACCAACCTCCCGTCATTTCCTGGTCGGCTCCGGCGGAAGGAGCCTCCTTCATCTCGCCCGCAACCATCGATATCAGCGTCGGCGCAATCGACAATGACGGCGCCATCTCCAAGGTTCGGTTTTTTCAAAACGACAAAATACTGGGAGATGTGAATGCCCCGCAATCGGGCAATATTTTCACCTATTCGTGGTCCAATGTATCGGCCGGGTCCTATACCCTCAAGGCGGTGGCTTATGATAACGAGGGCGATTCGGCCGTCACGGCGCCCCCCCGCTCGATCACAGTGAACTCTCCCGGCAACAAATCCCCTACCGTCGCCATCGCCAAACCGCTCAACAACACCAAATTCGTCGCACCCGGTCAAATTACTTTGGAAGCATCTGCTTCGGATCCCGATGGAACCGTCAACACCGTCCGTTATTTTTATGGCGGCACCAATCAAATAGGACAATCATCTGGCTCTCCATTCAGCGTAAGTTGGCCCCAGGTTTCCGCCGGCACTTACACCCTTACCGCACGCGCAACCGACAACGGCGGAAACAGCACCCTTTCATCTCCCCTCAGTATTTCGGTCACTCTTCCACCGCCTGCCGGCATCGAGGCGTCTCCTGGTAATGCCTCCGCTACCCTCAGATGGAATACGGTGACAGGAGCTACGAGTTATAACCTCGCCTACAACCCGGGAGCATCGGTGGGCGCCTCCCCCATCGTACTTCCCACCGCCGGCGATACCTCTTATACGGTAAACAACCTGGCCAACGGCCAACAATATGCCTTTCATGTGACTACCGAGGGCCCGGGAGGAACATCTCCACCGAGTGTCGTGGTCACGGCAACGCCAAATCCCCATTCGCCGCCCGCGCAGCCGGGAAACCTAGTCGCTACGGCGCAGGATGGCAGCGTGCATCTTACGTGGAACGCATCCGGAGGAGCCGACCATTACAATGTGTATTACGCGCAGGGAAATACCGTCGACCGGAATACGCTCACGAAACTAACCGGCATCAATGTCACCTCGGCGACAATCGAGGGCCTAATCAATGAAAACCTATATGCGTTTTCGGTCGCGGCGAATAACACGATTGGTGAATCCCCTCTCAGTACCATCAAAACCGCCATGCCCGCAGGCTCTCCACCTATAATAAGCGCCATATCCCCGGCCACAGCCACCATCAGGGTGGGAGAGCCGCATAAAATCACGGTGACTGTTTCAGAAGGAACATCTCCCTTGAATTTTGCCTGGACGCGCAATGGAAGTGTTATTTCGGGTGCGACGGATAATGTCATTTCCTTGCCGGACCCGCAATTGGAGGATGCGGGAAATTATAGTGTCACCGTAAGCAATGCCCTAGGCGAAACGAAAGCTTCCTCCCACCTGATTGTGAATCAACGCAAGGTGGCTATTCCCCACGCCACGCCGACCGGACAAGCCTATACCCAGCCTCTGACGGTGGGATTGCATTCCAATACCCCTCAAACTGTAATACGGTACACCTTGAACGGGTCGGAGCCCGATGAGCAAAGCAAGATTTACGATTCCGCAGCGAAAATAATTTTCGACCGGCAATCGGTAACCCTCAAAGTGAAGGGGTTCAGGGCTGGATACATTTCCAGCAATCTTCGCGTCGAAACCTATTCCTATATCGAATCCGGCCGGGTCGTGACCCCCAAAGCCGAACCTTTCGACTCCACTTTCACCGGTAGCGGGGCAATCACCTTGTCCACACTCACTTCGGGAGCCGATATCCATTACACTACCGATGGTTCCATTCCGACTACCGCTTCACCGAAATATGCAACCGCTTTGCAAATCAATCGGACTGCTACCGTAAAGGCCATTGCCGTCAAATCCGGTATGCAGCCATCACCCATGTTGGAGAAAACCTACACGATCATAGCCCGCTCGGAGGCCGCCCTGAAACCCGAAGCGGATCCGACCGGCCGAAATTTCAACGAATCCATCGTCGTCAGGCTCTCAACCGAATCCCCGGGATCGCAAATACTGTATGCCTTGAATGACTCCGTGGCCGAAAGCGGGACCTGGCCGGTCTATTCCGTGCCGCTAACCCTTAAGAGCACTACCTTGCTGCGCGCAAAAACAAGGAAGTCCGGCTTGCTCGATAGTGACATCCTGGAGGAGGAATACGTTCAACTTCCCACCACCCCCACTTCGCTCCCGCGCGGAGATTCCGTATTTTCCGGGTTCATTTCCGTGGAGCTGCAAGCCACTCCGGTGGGAGCCGCCATCTATTACACCTTGGACGGATCCAACCCCTTGGGCTCTAACCGGCAACCCTCGTCCACAAGCGAGCGATACAGGCATGGCTTTCCCATTTTGATAACCTCATCCCGTTCGCTGAATGCCGTGGCATTTTTGAATGGACATGCGAGCAAAGACATCCTCACCAATTTTTATCTCAAAGACGGGGAACCATTACCCTCTCCCTCCGCCAACCCCTCGGCGACCCCCTTTAGTGACACGTTATCCATTCTGCTGCGAGGACCGTCCGGTTCCGCTATCCACTATACCCTTAACGGAAGCATCCCCAACTCTTCCAGTCCCAAATACCTGGGTATACCCCTCGTCATAACCGGTTCCGCTACCTTGCAGGCCATTACCGTAAAAGGCGGTTTCCCCAATTCCAAAATAATGGTCGAACGATACGTATTCGTTCCCGCCGACCTGGTGGCGAATCCCACCGGCGGAAATTATGTAACGGGAGTTACCGTGAATTTATCTTCCCCTACCTCCGGCGCGAAAATATTCTATACCACCGACGGTCGTTCACCCTTGTCTACCTCGGCGATACCCTATGATTTTGCCAAGGGAATCAAATTGACGGCCAACGCAACGATCAAAGCTTATGCCGCCCTTGGTGGAGAGGCCGGCAAGGTGCTTACCGAAACCTATACCATCACCCCTGCCGGAGACACCCTCCTCTTTCCCGGAGAAACCTACTTTCTACCGGGAAATTATGCCGTCTCCAACCCGTTGGATTCCAGGGATCCGGTCCTTGCAAAGCTGCTGTCAGGCGAAAGCGTGGATATCAACGGGTTCTCCGATAAACGCTTCGGACTGAACTTGACCGCCAGCGCCTCCGATGTGTCCTTTCCACGACTCGATTTCCGGGGGCCCCCTGGCGGAAAACACCTGCTGTATCGGCACAACGAAGACGGCCGGGTTCATTTCATCTCCCGCGGGGATGACGGGGTCATTTCTGAGGCTGGCTTACACGTATTGGCGGTTGACGACGTAGCGCCCAAGCTCGTCCTCTTAGAACAGAAGTTTGACGGCTCAGACTCCACTCTCGTTCGCTTGCGATTTATCGATAATGTCGCTAACCTGAGCTTTGATTTCAAGCGCAATGACGACACCCTCGCCTCCCACAAAGGATGGTCGATTCTTGATGATGACGTAGTGGAATTCAAAGTCAAGCATGCCGATGGAACACTCAAACCTTTGCTCATACAGGTTATTGCCAATGATTCACGCCACCGCGGTTACTTTCCCAAAACCCCCGCGACGCGTTTTGGGGTTTCTCAAAAATTACGGAATGTTAAAAGTCCGAAGGTGGTGAAGCTCGCCAGTCCCAATGCGGCCTCTAGTTGGGATCTGGTTGGTTTCCCCTTCGCTTCCGCATCGAAGATGTCTTCCTCATGGCTGCAATCACACCATAACGGTATCCGCTTCACCGCGGCGGAGAATGAGACCCATCTGGGTCCCGACGAATCGTTGCAATCGGGACGGGGATATTGGATGAACGCTTCCAAAGGCCTCGAAAACTTCTCTTTCAAAACCCTGGAGACTCTCCCTTTCGTTACCGACAGTCTCACGGTCACACTTTCACCCGGGTGGAATCAGGTATCGAACCCTTACATGAACACCTTGCATTGGCCGCATTCCCGCCAATTTCCGGACGCGTATGGAGTATCACTCATCAAAGGGCTTTACCATTGGAGTCCGACTTCGGCGGCCTACGCGCATTCCGATTCCTTGGAGCCCTGGCGAGGTTATTTCGTCTACAGCAACTCCACTCGCGATTCCATCGTGAAACTGCTTCCCCGACCAGCGGAACCGCCCCTTGTTCTGAGAAAGCAAACCGGTGCCGAAGGACTGGATATATGGTTGCAACTCCAAGAGCAGGCGCCTCTCTGGCTGGGCGCCTCCGCTTCGGCGGATAATGAAGTGGGCGTGGAAGATGAGTTCCCGCTTCCCAAGCGGGGCACTCGCGCATCCGCCTATGCATTGCGGGGAACCACAGCGTTGCAAACCGATAGAGTGCGGTTAAAGCGGGATGAATTACTGCGCTGGAGCTTGGTACTGGCTGGCTGGTCAAACGGCGACTCCCTTCCCACCCTGCGCGTAATCAAGTCGGCGTTACCTCCAGGCTACGAGGCTTGGGCGTTTTCCCGGGTACGTAACCTGAAATTTCCATTGACCCAGGGTAATGAAATCAGTGTACCGGGTGATATTTCCGACACTTTGGACGTGGTGGCCGGTCCCCGTGAGAAAGTGGCGGGCCTGGGCGACTTCAAAAACTTCTCGCCACTGGAAAATTTCGGGCTGACCGTGCATCCGATGCATGGAGACTTTCACGTGCGTCTGGAAATTCCCGGTCAGTCGCGGGTGCGCCTTTCAGTATGGGATATCCGGGGTCGGCGCCTGGGGCTTTTGCAGGCGGGTAGGCTGGCGGAGGGTCGCTATCGTTTTTCCTTCTCCGCGGATTTCGGCCGAGGTTCTGGTTCTCATCTTGCTTCCGGCCTTTATTTTCTTCTGGCCGAGATAAACGGTAGCGAAGAAAATCACCGCCTCGTCAAACGCCTGCCCATCCGGTAGTTTGTTCAGAAGTCATCATTCCAACGTATACAGGAAACCGGCAATCGCCCAAGCGTCCTCCTCGGTGACTCCCACGTTCGGCATGGCCGTTTTCGGGTCCATCGCTTGGGGATTTTGAATCCAACGCGCAAGATTGATGGGGTTGTTTACCCATCGTCCGGAAATATAATGGCGGACCCTCCAATTATGGAGCGGGGGTCCTGACATCGCTTGGAGCCCGGGTGCGCCCGGTATTCGGTGACAGGAGGTGCAGCCGTAATATTCCACCAGCCGCCTTCCCCGATCATCATCGCTCCTTTGCTCCAGCAACTCCCATCCTTGGTTTTCCGGAAGCCAGCGTATTTCAGCCATGGGATACTCTCCGCGAGTGGCGGCAACCATGTTCCGGTATTCCTCAGGAGGTAAGGTATTGAGGCGCTTTACGAATGCGGTAATAGCCCAGAGATCAAGCGGTCCCTTGCCTAACCCGAAGGCGGGCATACCGGCCATCTTAAGTCCGTAAGCGGTGATCCAGGCGACTTCGGCATGGGACCAATCCTCCACCGCTTTCTCAAGGGGAGGAGGATTGGGATTGACGCCGACGCCCATCGGCGCACGCGCCTCCCCCGGAGCGCCGTGGCACGAAACACAATGGTCGCGATAGAGCACAAATCCCCGTTGAATGAGGTCGGCATCATCGAGTTCCGGCACAATCAGATCTCGGGCATGAAATTCCACGGACCTGCGTTTGACCAGGGTCAGCACTTTATTGGTGATTTCCAAATGGGGGCGGTATGCGGCGATATCGTAGATTCCGGAATAGATAAAAGCGAATGCACCCGCCAGACCCATCATGCCCAAACCAACTACCGTTGCCAATACGATCCATAGGGCCCGCATCCTCGGTCGCTCTTCGGGTCTGGAGAGTGGCGTGACCACCAGGGCGGTTGGTTGCCCGGGACGGACAAGGGTGGCCAGAACGGCAAGGCCCTTCATGAAAAAACGCGATACGGTAGCGATGGCTTTTCTAATCAACTTCATTGCGTCCCGTCATTGACTATAGAGATAAGCCGCCATGGAGAGAGCCTCCACCTTGGATACGCCCAAATCCGGCATCGCCGTACCCGGTTTAAATTCCTGTGGATTTTGGATCCATTGCGCCAGTATGTGGGCCTCATTGGGGACTCTTCCCGCGATAAATTTCCTTTGCCCCCATTCGGTAAGCGGCGGGCCGATATTTCCAGGAATGCCGGAGACACCGGCTATCTCATGGCAGGCGCTGCATGCGTATACGGACACGAGGTCCTTTCCCCTGGAAACATCCGGAAGAAAATCTTCTTCCGTAAGGCGTTCCGGCGCACGCGTGCAACCGGCGATCCAAATCGAGAAGCATAGTACCATGGTAACTCGTATCGGAGTTAGAAGGGTTTTCCGGTTTTTCATGTTCATAGGCAAGGCTCCAACATGAGATTCGGAAGCATATTGGCAAAAATGCCAAGCAGATAAAACCCACCGAGTATCATGGCCAGGATTGCGAGAAACCGTAAACCGATACGTTGCTGCGGGAAGTAGCGCATACTTAGCCAACCATATCCGATGCCGGCGGCGGCAATGCCAAAGGCGGCAAGCGCCCCGAGGTGTAAAAGCCAGATCCGGCCATGCGCACAGGCATAAGCGGCTAAGAAGAAATAGATGTTCAACTGCGCGAACCACGCCAGGAGAGGCGCCAGAAAAGCTATCCATAGGTAGAAGACGGGACGAGGGGGTATTTTAGCCCCGTTTACCGGCGCCATATTCATTGAGTCCACCTCGGTAACCAATACAGCATCAGATAGATGGGAATCCAGGACAGGGCGGTAAATTTCCAGTGCATGATGTTTAAATCGACGCCTAATCGCCGCTCCGAATTGATATAACCTTTGATTGCCAACCACGCTAAAATTGCGGTCGCGAACAGCGCGGCAACCACATGCATGAGATGGTATCCCGTCAGAATCCAAACAAAGGAGGTATAGGCATTGTCTCCGAGGCCAAAAGGTAAAGCTTCGGACTGCAACCACCGGAGCAGTACAGAAGTCGCTGCCATACCGCTGCAGAGGAACTGTGCCAAGACGAAGATCCGGGTATGCCCCCGCTCCAGATATTTACCACCGTAAATCGTGGTGAATGCGCAAATCCCCAATAATAGGACTTCGATTCCGGGGTAAAGGGCTGGAGGGAGTTGCGTTCCAGCAGGTGGCCATCCCATTCGGTCCAGTGCCACGTTGACAATCCACAGGTAAAAAAATCCAACGATAAACACGGCAATGATGGTCGCAGCGATGGTAATGAACACAACGCCTCCCCACCAAAATGGGTGAGTCACGCCCGAATGGATGCGGGGCCATTGGCTGACGTCAATCGGCTCGCTCACCTTTCCACCTTTCCGCTCACAGTGGATTTGATCGGCCAGAACCAGCATGCCGCGGCCATCAAGCCTCCGCAAAACCCGGCGACATACCACCAGGGGCTGAAAATACTCCCGATAAAGGCGATGGATGAAATCACCGCCAGGATAAAAGGCCAAATGCTGGGACCGGGAAGTTCGACTACCGCTTGCGGCTCCGCTTCCACTGAGGTGGTAATAATTATTTCCCGCGCGTCTTCGCGCAATCCTCTTACCCCGGGGGCTGGATGCGGTCCGTCCTTCCAAACGGGATTTAAGCTGGTGATTCGCGGAACTTCCGCGAAGTTGTAATTCGCGGGCGGCGAAGTTGTCATCCATTCCAAAGTATCCGCATTCCAGGGGTTATCTCCTGAAGGCCGGCCGCGCCGAAGGCTCCATACGATATTGATCAATAATACCAGCACGCCCAATGCCAGCAGGTAAGTTCCCCAGGTCGAAAGCTGATTCAAGATATCCCATCCCAGGTCGGGGAGATAGGTATAAATGCGACGCGGCATGCCCCGAAAACCCAAGTTGTGCATGGGGAAAAAGGCGACATTGAATCCGATGAACATCATCCAAAAGTTGAGCTTGCCCAATCGCTCCGACAGCATACGGCCTGTGAACTTGGGCCACCAGTAATAGATTCCCCCGAAAATGGGAAACACCACGCCTCCAATCAGAACATAATGGAAATGGGCCACTACGAAATAACTGTCGTGTACTTGCAGGTCGAAGGGAATGGAAGCCACCATTACCCCGGTGAGACCGCCGATGAGAAACAGGGAAATGAACCCAAAGCAAAAGAGGAAGGGGGTTTTGAAAACGGGACGGCCTCCCCATATCGTCGCCAACCATGCGAAGAATTGGATACCCGTGGGAAGCGCGACCAAGCCACTGGCCGCGGCAAAGAAGCCGTCCGCCTGGGTGGGAAGCCCGGTGGCGAACATATGATGCACCCATAACCCGAAACTGATCACTCCCGTCGAAATGATGGCCACGACTACGGCCGTGTAGCCGAACAGAGGGCGTCCGCAGAAAACGGGAATGATGGTCGACACGATACCCGTGGCGGGAAGGAAAATGATATAGACCTCCGGATGCCCGAACCACCAGAAAAGATGCTGCCAAAGCAGAACATCCCCGCCCAAAGCGGGTTGGAAAAATGCGGTTTCCAGCAAGCGATCCATAGCCAGCATGACGCTGGCCACGACTATTCCCGGCATGGCGAAAACGATCATGATGGCCGCCACGAGAATCGACCAGACGAAAGGAGAGGTTCTACCCAGAGTCATTCCCGGGGCGCGTTGCTTGAGAATGGTCACGATGAGCTCCACCGCGGCCGCCAGAGCAGCCACTTCAATAAAGCTGATGACGGTGGCGTACACGGAAATGCGATGGCTGGGAGAAAATTCCTTGAGGGCCAAGGTGGGATAATTGAACCAACCTGCATCGGGCGCCGAACCCAAAAAGAGGGAGATCCACAGGGCTATACCTCCGATGAGGAACACGTAATAACTATATGCGCTCAAGCGCGGGAAACACAAATCGCGCGTGCCGATCATCAAGGGAACCAGATAAATGGCGAATCCCTCGACCATGGGAATGGCGAACAGAAACATCATCACCGTACCGTGTACCGTAAAGACTTGATTGAAGAAATCGGGTCCCATGAAATCGTTCTGCGGCGAAGCGAGTTGCACACGCATCAGGACACCCAGAACTCCCGCACCCAGGAAGAATATGAAAGCGGTGACGAGATACCGTATCCCGATATTTTTATGATTTACAATCGTGAACCATCCCCAGAGTCCGAATGGGTTACCCCAGGTACAGTCCAAGGTTTCGTGATTTACAGGGTCGTCGGTTTGGGTATTCATTGCAGATTTTCCAGATAACGCAGCAGCGCCTGAAAATCCTCGGAATTAAGGGGAGTCGCGGGCATAAGGTTTCCCGGCTTGATGCCTTGCGGATCAGAGATCCATCCGCCCAGATGCCCTCTACGATTGGGAAGCGACGCGGCTGCCAGGGTATGGCGGGGAGCGAGGTGAGTCAGGTCGGGACCCGCCTCAACGGCTACGGCAACCCCGCGGACGGTATGGCATTTAGCGCATCCGGCTTGCAGGAATACGTTTTTTCCACGGTGAGTCATTTCATCCTTCGGCTCCCGGGCTGGAAGTTGTTGCGCTTCCATCCACTCGGCAAACTCCTCCGGCAGTTGGGCTATCACCAGGAAAGCCATGAGGGCATGCTGGATGCCGCAGTATTCGGCGCATTGTCCCCGGTATATTCCCGCTTTGTTGGCCGCGAGCCGAAGGTAATTGGTGCGACCGGGCAGAAGATCGACTTTCCCGGCAAGACTAGGTACCCAAAAGCTGTGAATGACATTATCCGAACGAAGACGGAACCGAACTGGAACGCCCGTGGGAATATGTATCTCATTTGCGGTTCGAAAAAGGGGTTCACCGTTCTCTCCCAGATAGGTGACCTCCCACCACCAAAGCTTTCCCACAACATCGATGGTTAAAGCTACCGGCCCTTGCTCCGCATAGGCATCGGAAGAACGGAATGTCGCAGTAAGAATTACCGTCAAAAGAACGATGGTGACGCCTATTCCCCACCCCATGGCCACCCCCAACTTTTTGTCCGGAACAGGAAGTTCTCCTTCGCTGCGTCTGCGGAAGGAAGCAACCAACAGGACTCCGATAACCGCGATGGTTACGAAAAGGCAGATGGCGAAAAGAATCCACCAGAGGACAATGACGCGAGCGGCATCCGGGCCCGCGGTTTCGAACATGGACTGGGGACCCCCGCAAGCCATTAAAAGCAAAGCGACAATGGGAATTCTAAATCCTTTGCACATTGAATTCCAATTTCTCCGAGTCTTTATCACGTAAGCCTATGAGCCAGGAAGCGAAAAGGGCGATGGCTATGGCGGCGTAAATCATACAGGCGGGCATCCACATGATGTAGCCGGCCAAATGCTGATCGGTAAGCGGGGAGTATCCCAGCGCCGGGGTGGTATCCTCATAGTAGGGATACCAGACCACGGGAGAGAAAGCCATCAGAACTCCCAAGGCGGTGGAGTGGATCATGGCAAGAAACAGGTAGAGGACTCCCAGCCCCTGGTTGAGACGTCGCCGCGCCATGGGATGAAGGAGCGCCTGCCAAAACAGGCAAGCGGTCAGGAAAAAGGTGAGGTGCTGAATGTCGTGGAGAAATTGCGAACGCAACGCTCCTTCGTAGAGAATAGGAATATGCCAAACCCAAAGTGTGAAGGCGAAGAGCAACCAGATGAGAATAGGCTGGCTAAAAGAAAAATACGGTAGCCGAAATCTTTGCACCCATTGCTGTGGCCGCCACAGTCGCCGTCTCCATACCCCAGGTAAGGCCCAAAGCATAAAGCTTCCCGGCGTTCCCAGAATAAACAGCGGCGCCGCCACCATCATCAAGGTGGTATGTTGAATCATATGTACCCATCCCAGCTTTCCCGCGTAGGTATCGAGTGGAGAAACCAGCGCCACGAGCAAGGCGATGATGGCGCCGCCGAAACACCAGAGACGAAGGCGGGGCAACGCGAAAGATCGGGACCGTTCCTTACGGCGGTAGCAGCCGAGTAAAAAAAGCAGCGTTAAAGTAAGGAGATTCAATAGAATCAAGGTCTGAGAGGGCCACCACCCTGAGCCACCTGTTGTGGATTCCGGCGCATGCGCCCATGCTCCCATGGGACAGAAAAAAAGGAACCTGTAGCCAAACCCCCTCATGGATTTCCTTATGGAAGAATAACGAGATCCCGACATTCCGGTACCACCCACAGTTCATGCAGCGTGTATGGTTTTTTAAAATGAAATGTTTCCAGCCCGGACGCAACAAAGAAACGCCCATTTCGACTGGATTACGGGAAAAATGTCCATCCCCTTGCTTCTCAGCAAAAGGGATGGATGGAGATTATCGAGAAGGTAATGTCGCGAATTATTTAGTCAGGGACTGTACCCAATCCAGCTCACCTGCTTGCAGGCGAAGAATATGTGCATTCGCCGCTGTATTACCCGGCAGGGGCAGGTTCACTTTTTCGGCAGCCTCGGTTCGAATGGGTTGCGCCAGAAGCAGCGTTCCATTGGCCCGATAAATACTCATCAGGTAATTTCCCGCAAAGGGAAGGGTCAATTGCAGGGATTGATTCCCCAGTTCCACTTTTGCCCGGCCTACTCCGCTTATCCTGCCGGCCAAATGGGTGGAAGCTTCCGAGACCACGCTTATCACCCAGTCTTTCGCCGCATCCGAAGGCGCATTGCCCAGGGCGACCTTGCCGCCGCCACTCACCGTGGTTACAGACCCGTTCTTAAGCGCTCCTCCATTGCGGGGATCGTACCAGCGAACCAAAAAGGGACCGCTGGTTCCCGCAAGGTCCAAGGTGGTCGTTCCACCGCTTTTCAAATACACAACATAGGACTCGCCTTGTTTGTAAAAGGTGTAACTATTCGCCGCCGAGCTTTTGCCGTTATCGTTCACCATCTGGTGAAAAGGAATTTTGTTATTGATGAAGAATTCCAAGGCGTAACGGCAATAGTCCCACCATTTATCCCGGCTGCGGAAGTCCTGGAGCGTTAAGTCGGAATGCGCGTGCTTATAGCCGAAATACCACTCATTTCCGGCTCCGCCATGCATGAAAGTTCCCCAAATTCCGTTTTTGCGGCCGTCTTCATGGGAATTGCCCGCATCGTTATCAGGACGGAGCGCCGCACTCGGATCCCCGGGCTCATCCACCGCAACCACCCACTTCTTACCGGCTTTCGCGGAGGCGCGAACCCATTTATCCGCCGCCCCGGGTACATCGGAAAAATTCGACCCCTTTAGCTGCAGGGAAGGACCCGTAATTTTAGACGCGTTGCCCAAGTGGGCATTGTAAACCTTTTCATGTTGGGTCGGGAAGGTGTGAATTACGATATGGTGATTATAAGGATCGGTGTCAAAGAAATATTGGGCCATGTCCTTTTGTTGTTGAATGGTCTGGGTATTCTCTTCGCCGAGGTTCCAGTTCAGAGCGAGATGGTGGGAGTAGCGGGCGATTAACTCACGATAATACATTTTTCGTTCATTGCCCACATTACCACCATCGAGGGCGGCCCAAGGTGATTTTCCGTCTTGGTCGTCGTTTTCCTCTTCCTGGGTTTTAAAATGCAGGTACATACCCATTTTGTCGCCATGCTCAAAAACGGCTTCCCATTGGTCCAATTTGGAACAGTCGAACCGGAACCGATCGGCTTCTTTGCCGCCCTTTGTATACATAAAGACATTCTCATCATCCCCGCCGATATTATAGGTCAGAAAGGAAAAAACGTTCAGGCCCTCGGAAGCCAAATAGTTTACGGCGCCGATAAGCCCTTTGCCCTTGTCACCCTTCCAAGTCGGGTCGCCGGCTTTCCAGTCCTTGATATGCGGCGTATATGTTTTTCTCCGGTTGCCGGCATTGGGGGTTCCGTCGAAATCCTCGTAGGCCAGCAGGTTCTCGGGAGCATCAGCGCCCTGTTTTAGAAAAAACTCTTTGGTTTCCGCGAATTGCAAATAGTGCTCACCGACATATTTCAAACGTCCTTTGCCACGATGATCGCGGCCCGATTTATCGGACGCCGAAACGGCGAACGTTCCCGTTTTTCCGTCCATGAAACCGGCCGGAGTTCCGGCCGTAAGGCTTGCATTGACGGCCACCTTGCTGCCGGTTCGGAACGACACCGAATAATTCCAAGTTCCCACGGCATCGGGGGCGAAATGCACGCGCCATTTATTCCCATCGGTAGCCGAGGTATTTCCAGCATCTCCGTCCGCAGCGTAATAACCCGGTACGACGTATTTCGAAGACCCGTTGGTAAAGGTGACGTCCAAACGGTAATCCGAAAAAGGGCTGGGGTTCGCCGTCTCAGATGTCTGAGGCCCATCAAAAGTGAGCGTGACCTTATGCCATTTTTTCAGCTCTCCGGAAATAGCCACATCCTGGCCATAACCTAAACCGACTAAGGCGGTCGCAATGAAGATGCACAGTAGCATCGGTGAATTTTTAAACATGATTCCTCCAATAAGGCCGTTTATACGGCGTTTCTGTGTTTTGAGAGATTCGGGAACCCGTGTTACGTAGCTCCATCTTCTTGGTCAAGTCATTCATTTCGGGGGATATTAACGGCTATCCCAAAAACCGGTTGTGAAATTCTCTGGCCACAGAGATTGAAGCGGGTTATGAAATCCGGGTAATGCGAAGGCGAAGTTCCGGTAATCAAGCCCAGGTTGACGGAACGAACCGGCCGGGAACTTATGTTAGCGCCCGTTTGATCCAGCGAAGTCGTTTGGGGATCCCTGGGAGTCGCGGATTGCAGTGTCGTACCCACCAACAGGTCATGCAAGTCCACAGTGATTTCGGTGCTGGAGACGCTGCCGCCATAAACGCCCCATTTGGGCGCCACCTCGGTGCCATCCATGGTTTTGTGGTAAACCCGGGTGTTACCGTTGGAAAAAGTCTGTTGCTCTCCATCAAAATAAAATTCCAAGTAACCGACTTTCGGGTCCCGGGAAATTTTTAAAACCAAGATAAGGGTGAACCATTTATTCCTGGGTACAGGTTTTTTCCAAATCATGTTGATGCCCTTACGGGTTTTTTGCCAGTCGGCATCATAAGTCCAGAAGGCCAAATCCCTGCCGTCGTATTTGATGTGCATGGGATAATTTTGCGTCGATTCAAGGGTGGGGTAAGATTTCCATTGAAACGTAGGCCAATCACCGATTTTGGTATCGGGCATGCTTACTTTCCAGCGCCAGCCGATATAATACACCTCGTTTTCTTTCATGGTTCCGCCCTTACCCTCATGGTAAGAGAAACCCGTAGCGCCTCTGATTTCCGCGCGTTTGTCTCCCTTGGGTTTGAATACCCGCCAAATTTTTCCGTAGTAGGGATCTACGGCGGGTTTGATGGATCCGGAACCACTGCCGTTATTTCCAGACTGAAAATTGAGGTTATTGAAAATTTCGCGTCCCAGATCGGGATCGCCATACCAAATTACTTCCGCCCTGGGAGCAACCAAAACCAGGGCGAGAAAGGTCCAGATTTTTAAAAACACTGTACCAGCCTTATATTCATGCTCCACCACGCTCCGATTTTGAACAAAATATGACCTGTGACCGGGGATTATGCTGACAAAAAGGAGGACTAACTGTTCTCAAAAGGGAACGACCGCGGTTTTGCGGCCATCAGGGTAAGAAGGGTTGCCGAGGCCGTCCCTCGTTTGATTAAAAAGGGAAGGATTATAAAAAGGTTCTAGCGGATGGAGCCTTTTCGTTTGGTGAAAACGGCAACAATTGCGGAGGTTAATATCCCCATGATGGCAGCGCCAATAAGGCTTTGCATCAGGTAATTTTTCAGACTGAAATAATTTTCCGCGGCATCCTGGGTCATTTCCCCTTTTGCAACCGCATATTCAATCGCTTTGGGAAAATACTCGGGGGTAATTAGGGTCGAAGTAATATACTGTGTTAACGGACTCAAGAGGGTTACGATTGCAGTAATTTTCAGTCCTGTAATAAATCCCTGCTTATAGGTCATGACGCCGTCGTAATAGTTTTTCCGCTTGTCTAAAAGCCCGAAAACATAGACAGCAATCGCGGAGATGGCGAAGAAACTGGAGTAAATTGCGTGCCATTCTATATGATCGCCATGGAGTCCCACCAACTTTTCCAGCCACATCCAGAAAAGTCCCATGGCTGCGAAGGCGATTCCCCATTTTATTTCAATTTTCAAGTGTTCCAAATTTGACCTCATATTCCTTAACGAGCTTTTCCCATAGCCGGTTTATAATCACCTTAAAATTTAGGTCCGGAAGCTAGGGCACGTCAAAAATGGATGAATTCCATTCCCATACCTACCATCAGACCTCCGGTAGCAAATTCCGGCGCTGTGTCTGACCATTGGGCTGCTCGGGGAGATTCGCCATCCGGTGTCACCACCCAAGCAGTGTTTCCTCCCAGGAACCGATAGCCCACTTCCAGTAACAGATCCATTTTCCGCCCCACCAAATATTGAAAACGAAGGGAAGGAATTAATGATTACGTGGGCATTACACCCCGGGGAATCAGGAGTGCCTGGGAAAAACCATCTATTACGGTCTAAATGGGCCTTTTTGAGCTTTTCTGCCGTTTCTTCTTCAAAAATCGGGCGTTTCAACGGATTTTTCATATTGAAGTGGTGTATGCACATGAGAACAAAATTATATGAGTTAGGGCGAAAAACACAAAATTTTTGCTTTACATTTTTGTATTAACGCCTAAGTTATATTCGCAGAAGTGGATTTTCGGCAAAATTTCAGCCAAAAAGGAATGGACATTTTGAAAACGATAAAACTTTTAGGATTCTCGACATTAATGATTATCGGCGCAGTGACTGCCTTCGGTCAAAGCCAGGTTGGAGATAAAAAGGTTTTCCAGGCCTTGGGGGACTTTAAAATCATGCCTGCGGGTAATGGGTTTGTGACCTATTACGAACATGCAGCAGAAAAGGCCGTAGCTATCAACGCAGCGCAGGAACCGAATCGTAACAAATGGGCAGCGGCCGAACTCAAATTTCCCGGAGCCGACGGAACTTATAAACTCAACCTCAAGGGACTTCGGGAGTGGGATGGAGATACGGAGTACAAGATAAAGGTTAACGGCACACAAGTCGGGACCGATTTCAAGAATGATCATCTGCCCGAAAATATGAAAGATTATACCCCGCAATTCCATACTGTCGAAAACGTAGTGCTTAAAAAAGATGATGTTATCCGTGTTGAGTCAAAATGCGTTTCCAACGGCTTAATTCCCGAAAAGGGCGCTTTCGCCTGGGCCCGCGGACGCTGGACTCAGCTCGAAGTAGAATTCACCGGGGCCACAACGGGGATAGCGGGAACAGGGATACCGGTAATCTCGAGCCGGATTGCGGTCCACTCCGAAGGGGCCTCGTTTCGCTTTGATTTCGTGGGAATGGACGTGAAATCCGATGCGAACGCGCGATTCACCATTTATTCGGTCTCAGGAAAGGCTATCAAGGTTTTCCAATTGAAGGAAACCACGCTCCTGTGGGATGGTAGGCTGGATTCGGGAATCAAATTGGAGAGCGGTAAATACACCGGGGTTTGGGAATCCGGCTCGCACAGAATCAGCGATTCGTTCATGGTATTCTAAAAACCAATACGAATTCGGTCGGCGTTTATACAAAAAAAGCGCCGTCCTTTTGAGCCAGTCAAAGAAAAGGAGCTTTGTGGAAATTATCCGCAAAGCTCCTTTTCGTTTGTGGCGGTTCTATTACCAATGGGTCGAATTCGAACAGGTAAAACCAAATCCTCATTGTGGTACGGAAATTGGAATCAAAAATGGGAGATGACGGTCGAAATAGCTTTCAATAGCGTCCCGCGAAATATGTCCCCACGAGAGAACGGTTTTTGGGGTAAACCTACCGATAATCCGGGAATTATTGGTAAGCCAGCTTGACATGACTGGATTGCAGCCTAGATTACCCTAACCTTCAACTCCTGAGTGGATAGCTGGGGCTTTTCCTGTGCAGTAATCCCAATTAATCAATAACGTCCAAGGCAGGTTACTTCCGTTTGCATAATCCCCTAAAAATTAATTGTATCTCCCGCTTACTCGGCCGATTCATGGATGAGCTATGAAACGTTATGCCGGTATCTTTACCTTAGTGGCTGCATTCGTATTTTTCAGCCTGTCGCATGCCGAGTATTCTAAAACCCGGGTAATCATCATGGCCGATATGGGGAACGAACCCGACGAAGAACAG
Organism: Fibrobacteria bacterium; assembly: GCA_041746255.1. GTDB lineage: Bacteria > Fibrobacterota > Fibrobacteria > UBA11236 > UBA11236 > JBGTHM01. Next base: position 165,383 of record JBGTHM010000100.1, read on the forward strand.
CAAATCATGCACATGCTCATGTATGCCAATATGTTCGACTTGGAAGGACTTATCGCCTGCTCGGGAAAATACCTCAATTCCGACAGGACGGGTAACAAAGGTCGACTTCATCCGCACTTATTGCATAACCTGGTGGATGGATACGCTAAGGTCATCGGCAACCTGAAATTGCACGCCTCGGGTTGGCCCACGCCTGAGTATCTGAAAAGCATTATTAAATCCGGGACCCTGGATTACGGGATGGCGGCGGTGCAGCCCGGCAAATCCAACGAAGCTTCCAAGCTTATGGAAGCCGCCATAGTGAAGAAGGATCCCCGCAAGTTGTATATCGTAGGAAATGCCGGTACCAATACCCTGGCGCAGGCCTTGGTGGATTTGGATCAAACGCGCACCCAAGCCGAAATGGATGCCTTGAGCAGGAAAATCATCGTGTTCGAAAACGGAGCCCAGGACAACGCCGGCGCCTGGATAGCCAACAAATACCCCGACATCGCATGGCATAGGAGTAATCACCAAACTTACGCCTATGGAGGTTCGAATGGTCTGGGTGTGGCCGGCCCTTATACCTGGGAGCCTTACTCCCGCGACACCTTCGGGCAGCATGAATGGGCGGCCGAGCATATCATGAAGGGCCATGGCCCTTTGGGTGCCCTATTTCCCTATAGGGGGGGATCCAAGGGCAACCATTTCATCGAGGGCGGCGGAACCGTCCCCTGGATTGGCCTTGCCAATCACGGCCTGGCCCATCCCGAGCATTTGTACTGGGGAGGCTGGAGCGGGCGCTTCTCGAGAACCAAACATCCCAACGTGTATTCACGACACAACGAAATAAAATCCGATGAGTCGAAATACGGGGGCTTCAAAATGTTCGAAGCTGATTCCGAAAGGGAGAAATGGACGGACCCGGTGCATGGCGAGACCTTCGATAACTCCGACGTACCGGTGTGGCGCTTTAGGCGGGCCATGTTCAACGATTTCCGGGGCAGGATGGATTGGTGCGTCAAACCCTTCGCCCAGGCCAATCATAATCCCGTGGCTGCTTTCAATGGAGACAAATCGGATACCATCATCCGCTTGAAGGCTCTACCCGGGCAACAACTTTTCCTGGATGCCTCCGCCTCCACCGACCCCGACAACGACGAGCTGGAATTTTCATGGTGGATTTATCGGGAAGCGGGAACCTATGGCAAAAATATTCCTCTCCCTAATTCCAAATCGGTGTCGACAACCCTGACCATTCCCGACGACGCCCTCAATTCGGAAACTCACTTGATTTTGGAAGTCCAGGACAAAAGCAAAATTGTCCCCTTAACGGATTACCGCCGGATTGTAATAGAAGTCGTGAAGGAGTTACCCACAGCGAGCGTTTCCGAACCAGGTGAATTCATTGCTTCCGGATCCCCCGTCCGCTTCTTCATGCATGAGGGTTTGCCCTTGATTCAAAATCAGGGGAACTTCACAATGGAAATGCAGATAAAAGATTTGCGTGGCGCAACCCGAGCCGAATTAGACCTGGCCCCCAATAGAAGTCACTATCTGTCTTTGGAGCGAGGCGTGTATTTTCTCTCTGCCGTGAATGCACCCGGCCAAGCCAAACGAATCACCATCCACTAATTTTTTGCATCCACCTTATCGGGGCTCGATTCCATATCCACTCGCAAAATGGAATCGGCTGTATTGCACCGAAGACGGTCCCGACCGCCCTATACCCAGATTGTATTGTCCTTTTTCCAGCATGCCAGGCACCAAAATGCGTGAGGTTGTGAAATTTTGTTATCCCTACCGGGTTAGTTTTATTGGGTTTTATGAGAAAATTGCGAGGAAAATTGTAAGAAAAATTCTGGGATTGTACCCCTTATCGACCAAACATGCCGTAGCGTATATAGCAGAAGGTATCTCTTCGGGGGGCGCATAGTGTATCGAAATATTTTCATGAAAAATCAAATTTTTACTTTCGGAATCGGGATGTTTTTGGCCACTTCCGTTTTTTCCCAAGAGCTATACCAGGTAATCGGAACGGATCATTCTTGGAAATATATCATCGACAATAAATTGATTCCGCAAAACATCAATTCGACTCAAGGATTAACCGGTTCGAAAGTAGTAGTGAACCAACAAATAATGTCGAAATTAACCTATGCGAAATATTCAATCACCAATAAAATCAGAATACACACCCCGGGTAACAGCCAAATTTCTCGCCCGGATTTCGACAAATGGTCGCGATGGTATCAAGAGGACGGCAATACCCAAGTTTTTCGCCTATTCCAAGGTGAATATAATGTCCGTAATACACGCAGCGCCTCCGCAAGGACGGAAGCCTTCAGTGATTTCAGTTGGAAAAAAGGAGCTTGGCAGGAATGGGTCGGCTCTTATACTATCGTGAATCCCAAGGGATGCGTGGGTCCTCATTTCTGTAGCCTACTACAGGTGAAAGCACCTGATGTGGATTGGGGCGTGATGATACGTCTGGACCAGAACGGCGACGTTATTATCGATCACCGGAGATCCGGACAGAGTAAAACCGTATTAAAGGACATGACAGGAAAAAGCTTTGATCTCAGGGTCAGAGATAACGGAAACAATTACGAGGTCTATTTTAACGGGAACCTTGAAGGCACGGGCAATTATGATCGGGGAAGTCGAGAATCCTCCTTCCGATGGGGGCTTTATATGGGTGCCAGCATCCCTAAGGAAGAAATTCTGGTGTTTGTTACCGGGGCTACGGTAAATCCAAGTAACTCGGCCGTACCCTACTCCTTAAGTTTGCACCCTTTTGGCGGCATTAACCCGAGTTCCGAGTATTCAATCGCCTCATCGCCGGATGGAGTCCATTTCAGCGCGAAGAAATATCCCGTAGATATCTCATTGAGAAACATCCATGGCCGCGAAATTTGGAAAAAAAGAAATGTGACTTCCACAGAAAGAATTTTCGCCGGAAGGCTTCCACCGGGCTTGATTTATGGCATAATCACCAGCCAAGGTCGGAATTCCGAAGTCATCCCCATTTCCTGGACGAAATGACACGAGGGTAACCCGCAATACGAAAAAGTCTGGGGTATCAACAAGCCTTCCGGCTCTATCGGATGGAGTGTTAAAGTGAAAAATGTATTTATTCCTGCCTTTTCCAATTCAGACTGACTACAAAACTTCTTTCATTTTTGTTACCCGAAAGATAATCAAGATCGGAAAGCGACCCGGACAAAGATAAAGTCGATGCCAGAGGGCTGGAACCCAATGAGTATTCAACCTCAAAACCGAACTCATTCCCTTCCAAGTGGCCCAGCCGAATGTCACCCGTATACCAACCCTCGCGAGCCGTATAAGACGTGCGGTAGAAATCCGCCGGTAGCTGGTAATAGTATTTGTGCCTGGGTGTGATCAACCAGCGCTTCCCGATTTCAACCGGTATGGCTGTTTCCGGAATCCAGGCCTTGATGCCCCAGGAATCGAAGTAGCCACCCTGACAATGAAAGGCGGCGATGCCGAAACCCAGATAAGCACCCATTTCAATTGCCCCCACCTGACGGTAGCGGGTATCAGGCAGGCGTTCCGGAAAAAGCGTGGTGATGATTCGAGCGCGGCGGTAGGGATTTTCCAAAGTGCCCGCCAGCATGGAAAAGGCGTATGAAACGCCGGCTTGCACTCGCGGAGACAAAAGCTGCCCCACCTGAGCCCCAGCCGCAAGTCGGATAGCTGCCGCCGGCCAAAGGTCGGCCTCACCCGGTGGCGGATCAGTTGGAACACTGTAATCCAAGCCACCGCCGAGGAAACCGGATATCGCTGTGTTGCGTTGGAACAATTCCTTACCACCGCTAACAGCGGCCATGCTGGAATGAAAATCGGATTCTCCGGAATAGCGCAAAGAACCCGCCAGCGAAGCCGGATTGCTTCCCTGCCAATTCCGACGTAAAGAAAGAGTCGCTTCGCCTCTGGCTTCGCCTGTACCATGATGCCCATGCGCGCGAATAGATGCGCCGGATACAGCATCAACGTCCGTCGAGGCTCCGCCCGGATCGTGGCCACCATGATCACCGTGGTTGTGTCCCGCATGGGGATTGGAAGTATCGGGCACCCCAGGGATGCGGATCCATTCTCCGAGCGCTTTGATGCCTAATCGCCAATCCGGCGCCAGGGGAAATCCGAATTTTCCCTCGACGGTGGATACCAGCTGACCTGATCCGTCCCAGTATTGGGAGGTCAAGACTTCTTGCCCAGTGAGAGAGACGCCGGTTTGCCCAGTTACGCCGGGAGGAAAAATGGCGACGGCCAAAAAACCCGCCGCCAAGAATAATTGACTGCGATCCAAATCAACCGACATACATATTACTCAAGGGGTCCATAATGATGGCTGGGACCGTCATGTTCGTGCCATGTCGCCAACGTTCTGGGATTGGCCCGCACCGTGAGGGCTTTAGTGACCTTACCCGCGGCAGCGTCAATCTGCGTCACCGTGCCGTCAAGGTTATTGGCCACGAAAAAGTATTTATCATCCCCGCTCAAGCACTCGCCGTGATGGCTTCGGCTTTTACCGATGTCCAGCGAAGCGATTTGGATCGGGTTGGCCAGATCGGTGATGTCGAGCACCAGGTGTTTTGCAGCCGAACCCGTGGGATCGGTGAACCCGGAAGCCAGTTGCACATACAGCTTGTTACCGGCGATCTTGATATGACCCGGTCCCGCCGTGGCCTCCGGCTTGCCGAGGATGGATTCGGTGCAATTCGGTCCGGTGTATTTGACCGCGACTTCCTTCACCACGCTATCGACCTGGGCGTCGATCACCACGATTTGCCCGACCTGGCAAACGGCCCCGGGCAGCGTGGTATGGCCTTCGCGCGGGGTGCTTTGCAACGAATAGACATAGCGGCCTTTGCCCTTGGTATAGCCGCCGCCCGACCCTGATGTTTTGAGCAACCGCGCCGTGGGCGGGTTGGCGTCGATATCCACCGAAATGATGTCGCCGGTGCCGGTGGCGTTGCAATAACCTTTGCCGTTCAAAGCGGAGGTGGCGCAGCCGTGGGGCGCGGCCGATCCCTGAATGCCCAGGTCATCCGCCGACCAGGCGGCTACTTCGGTGATGGCGGCAGGATTGGAATAATCGTACACACCCAAAACCTTGGCCGCGTCGTTGATATTTGTGATCACCACGCGATGCCGGCTTTTGCTGAAGCAAGCTTTGTGATGGCCGACGCCGATACCCACCTCGCCAACGACCTTGATCGAGGCGGTATCCGAAGGCGTACTCAGGTCGATGAACAGGGCCGAGTTAGCGGCGGCCGTGTTGCCGGTGGAGGGCCCATCGTTCAGGGCCATCCAATACTGCTTGCCGTCGTATTTAGGCGAGATGTAGGAATGCACGGGGCGCACCGCCTGGCTGCCGGAAAGGGCGGAGGGAATGCGCTTGATTTGCACCATGCTTTTGCCGTTTACCACCAATACCTCATTGCGGTTGGTGAGATTCACAAGTAAGGTGCCGTTACTCAGCGACTGGATGTCGGTAGGGCCGGAAACATCGACGATTTCGCCCGCCTGCTGTTCCCCTGTGGCAATATCATAGGACGTAATCGATCCTTCATGGGCCACGAAGAGCAGATGCTTGTGTTGGTGGGTGTGCCCATGGTCATCGGTTAAGCAGCCGCTGAACAATGCGGTCGTAAAAATTGCAGGTACAAGAATTATAATCGAAAATAGGAACTGGTGACGCATATTTGAATCTCCTCGGAAAATATTTTTGTCATTGTGTGCAGCCGCATCCGCCGCCGGGCGTGCCGCCCGGCAATTCCGCCGCGGTGGCGGTCTGCTGAACCTTGTTGTTGTACTCGTTGCGAAGTTCATTTCGGGAAAAAGGCGACTGCATGCATTTGCGCGCCAAATCACCCCTTTGATAGGGCAATACCCGGGCGCAATCCATGAGGAACAAAGCCGACAATAGCAAAACCAAACTTGAGAATTTTTTCCGCATACTTCATCCTTCGCGAAATGGGACGGCCAAGCACGCGCCAAATCCAACGCGGATTGCGTAATCCCCGCCTATTTGATGATGGAACTCATGCCAGTGGCGTGAATCAGGCGATGGGAATTTTTTGCAGAAGCTCTTGGAAGGGATCGAGATGTGATTGGACCTGTGAACGCAGCCACCCGCTGATCGGATCGGGGATTGGCGGCTGCAAAGGAGTTTCCGGACAGAGCGTCACTATGAATTGCCCCAGCTGTACGTAAATGCCGAAAGGAGGAATTTACCGTCATGAGATATAATCTAGTTCGGGAATTTGGAAAGTACCTGGAAATTTCCCCCATAAAATATTTTTCCTGTTTAAGATATTCCATTTTTAAAGACTGAGAGATTCCCGCTTCCGAAACCGGGTGAACAAATGCGCGTTCTGGTTTTCATCTTCAATTTTACGGGGTAAAACGTGCACCCAATGCACCGTTAAAGGGATCGTAGGTTGGAATAGCGCCCGCCAAGTTCCTAACCCAATGGCGACTCCGCCAACCACCTCCTGCACAGGCGTTGAATTCGGGCCGGCAGTTTTCACTAACACTACTGCTCCAAGAAAAGGGATGAATTGGCCGGAAGAAAATTTCTCGTAAAACCTTCCAAAATCCTCTCTCAGGGAAGAATTCGTTGCCTGGCTAATATCTTAAACAACTTTTCAAACAAATTCGCCCCCAAAAACTTTTTGGACGGTAAGTTTAATCCATAAATAATCCATTAACCAAAAAATTGGGGTTGGAAATGGGAAAATTCGTTACTCTTCGCAGATTGATGTATTCGTTGACAATAGTGCCGCTCTGCCTGGCTTCAATCGGGTTCGCGCAAACGACGAAAAAGATGACCCAACTGGCGCATTTGAAGCTGTCCAAAGCCGGTAATGCGGGTATTTGGGGCTGGGTCGCGCCGGACGGCTCCGAATATGCTTTGCCCACAACGCGCAGCGGCGTGGCCGTGGTAAGCCTGAAGGACCCCAAGAACCCGAAGGAACTCTTCCATCTCGATTCGCCGCAAGGCAACTGGCATGAGCTGCTGACGGTTAGAAACTATCTGTACAAATGTGCCGAACAAGGGCGTGTCGGCATGCAGATTTGGGATCTTTCCCCCCTTCCCAACGCGAAACCAAAGGAACTTGCGGGATGGATGGGGGTAAGTACCTGCCATTCCCTTTGGTCCGACACCCTTGTGACTCCGCATCGCCTTTACGTGGAAGGGTCGAATGACACAAAAATCCTATCCCTTGCGAATCCCGCCAAACCCGTGCTGGTGGGCACAATCAAGGGCGAAGTTCACGACGGAATGGCCAGGGGGGGGCGGGTATTTATCAGTACGGGGAACCGGAAAACCGTCGACATTTTTGACGCAACCGATCCCGCCAGGCCTCAGCTTCTCGGCCGCGCCGCGATTGGAGAAGTCTCCCGGAGTCTTGGGGAGCCTGCAGGATACTCCCATAACATCTGGCTTACCGACGACAATCGCTATGCCTTCACCACCGAGGAGACCAATGGCTGTACCGTCAAGATGTGGGACATCTCCGATATAAAGTCTCCCAAGTTCACCGGAGGAAAGTATCTCGCGGGTCGGGGCATGGCCCACAACGCCTATATTCGCAAGCATCTTCTCTACTTGTCCCATTACGGCATGGGAATTCGCGTCATCGATTTCAAGGACCCTAAAAACCTAGTGGAGGTGGCTTTCCACAACCCCGGAGGCTCTTCGTGGGGCTGCTTTCCCTGGCTACCGTCGGGACTGATCATCCATGGCAATGGTGGATTGAGGGTAGTTGAACCCGATGCCGATATAAAGATCGTGGGAAAGCAAGTGGTTTCCATCTCGGGCAGACATTCCCTTGGAGGGTTCAAGGTCAACGCCCTGCGGGAGGGAATTAGCTACCAACTACCCGGACAGGGGAGGTACACCCTCTCCATCCTCAATCCCATGGGAAGGGAGTTGCACTGGGAAGAGGGGACTGGCGCCGTGGGCCTGCGGACCCTGGACATGGGGAGGCAATGGCCATCCGGCAACTACCTAGTGAGATTGCACCAGGGTCAGGAGGCCTTCACCGCCCCAGTCACCCTCGGACGATAGCCATCCTCGCCCGCTACTCCCCGGTTCCGAATAGCTTCCCATTGTCCTGAGACATTGCCGGTTGACGAGGGAGCGCCGTGGAGTACTTTGCAGGAGGTATTCGAGAGCAACAAGCTTGAATCCAGCAAGGAAGGTTCGTGGCGCCGCAACTGTACCAAGGTATCAGTGGTGAAGTTGCCGTTCCTCCATCCTCCAGAGCGCGTGAAAGGTTTTTGGGTTGTAGACCCCACTTTTGATAGACGCTACGGGATAATCCGCGATCTGCTCCATTCCAGCACCCTGTCCCTGGTAAGATCTTGGACGACGGTAACCATTCATGCTATCCGAATCGTGGAAAGAACCGAAGCAAACGGAAAGGTGGTGCAATCAATAGAATACCGTGCGACGACTCAAGCCGAAGTTCCCCTTAAAAACGTAATCTATGAGTTTAAAGAATTCGGGAACGACGAAGTTGAATTAGCCACGACTGCGAACATTACTCCGACTGTACAGGTACCCGCGTGGATGGTAAGCATGTCATTTTTTGTGTAAACATGCTAAATCACTTCGCGGTACTGGCGCTAATTGAAACGGATGTCTATTTGTAGGTTTTCACTTCCGAACAAATTCAGACCATAGTAATGTTTTTCCTTGATTTACACAAACATGGTTATTTGATTGCCGGCATTTTTTACGGAGGTTGGTTATCTCCTCTCGGGTACTTGGTCTTCAAGTCGGAAATGTTTCCAAAGATTATCGGAATCGGTTTGATGGCGGCAACCGCTGGCCACTTGTCCGAACTATTCCCTGTATTTCTATTCCCAGGTAACGAGGAATTTTCTTACCCAGGCCTCGCTATCGCGTCACTGGGCGAACCGTCCTTTTGTCTTTGGCTCTTGATCAGGGGAGCGAAAGAGAGGAAAGGCCAGGGACGAATAATAAATGAAATTTAATAACCGAATTTTTAATAAATATTAATTATCTTATCCCGGATTTTTTAACCCTATTTGGAGAATATGCATATGAAAGATTATCTTAGGCGGTCAAAGTTTTTACAAGCCGGAGGATTGATGACCCTCTTGCTATTGGGGGGTTGCCTACAACCCGAACCTGTAGAGGAAAGGATAAATACCCGTATAAGCGATAATACTGCTTCCCCTTCGGCAGCATTAGTACGTGTGGATAAGGTGACTAATATTCGTGCGCTGGCCATCATCGTAAATTTTTCGGATATCCAAGCCAGCGGTTCCCAAGCACAATTCGCTTCGATGCTTAATACGAACAGCGGTTACACGGGCGGGGGAAACAATGGTTCCGTACGTGAATATTACCGGAAGCAGTCCAATGGAAAAGCCAACCTGAGTTTTGAGGTCGTTAGCGTGAAGATGCCAAGGCCACATAGCTACTATATCAATAATTTTAACATCTCCCCTCCCTGGGACGGACATCAAGCTCTCGTACGCGAAGTTCTGGCAGCAGTTAAAAAAAATTACCCAAATGGTTTCAACGGATTGTCCAAACATCCCCAGCATAACCAGATTTGGAGCGTAAGCCTTTTAATGGCCTGGCCACATGGCGGCGGAGCGAATTTCGGTGTGGAACAAAGCCAAAATGTAGGCGTAATGAATAATGGAATCACCGTTCCCGTCGGATTGGTCAACACCACTTATTTCCCCGTCTCCGAATCGCCTAAAATACCCACTCTGATCCATGAATTAGGGCATAATATTTTTGAATGGAACGACTATTATTACCACTACTCCGACGGTTCCATGCAAAATCTTGGGCATTATTGCCTGATGGGTTCAGGCGGAAACAACACCTCTCCAATGCCCATCAATCCCGGACTTAGACTTCAACAGGGCTGGATTGACACGGTGGTTGAAATTTCCAAAACCACAAAAACCACCTACAAGGTTTCGGCTAATAGCACCACCAAAATTTTCAAATACACCAACCCAAAAAATGCCAGGGAATATTATTTGATAGAAGCGCTTCGGCACGGAAACTATTATGTGAGTATCGATGCGGACGGTTGGCCCACGGATCAGGGACTGGCCATTTGGTATGTTCACGAAACCGACGGTCCTTCAACCCCACATTTATATGTAAAGCTTGTCCAAGCGGATCACCGTGACGATATGAGCCATCCTGAGTCCGAAAACGCCCAATTTCTGAGGGGCGACCTTACCGATCTGTTTGATAACAGCAATACCTTCGATAATTTGGGCTATACCGCATTCTCATGGAAAGACGGCAGTCCGACGAACATGTATCTCGAAAAGATTTCCGCGCCGGGTGCTACCATGAATTTCACGTCCGTACCCTTAGCCCAGCAGCCAATCGCCACCTTACCGGGGCGTGTAGAAGCGGAACGCTACAATTTGGGTGGACCGAATAAGGGCTATAAAGATTTGACCCCTGGAAATAGTGGCGGTCAATATCGACCCTACGACGGTGTTGATATCGAAGATTCTTACGATGTGGGCGGAGGATTCAATTTGGCTTACGTCCAAGCGGGTGAGTGGGTCAATTATACCGTCAATGTCTCTGCTTCCGGTTTTTATGATTTCACCGCCCGGCTCAGTTCCGCAGATGTCGGTACCAAGAAGGTCATCTTGAAAGTGAACGGAACAAGCGTCGGCACATTTTCCTTTACGGACGCATCCGGATGGCAAAGCTGGAGAAACGTTGCTCTACCCAGAATTAAATTGAATGCAGGGACGCATACCCTACAGCTTTTTTTCGAAACGGCCGGGATGAACGTGAACTATTTCAGCGCGGTTCGCAGCCCAGCGACGGCAGAAATGCTCGCAAACGGAAATTTCAATAATGGATTGGCGCAATGGACTGCCCAATATTCCGGTACCGCTACAGGAACATGGAGCGTAAGTGGTGGACTTGCAAAAGCTGCAATCACCAATGCCGGAACCAAGATAAGTGAAATCCAAATCTACCAGCGCGTTGCTTTAACCGCCGGAAAGACTTATCGTTTGGCCTTTGACGCGCGCGGTGAAACCACGCCAAAAAAATTCAACGTGGTAGTTGAGCACCATGGCACCCCGTTTACGAAATACCATAATAAACAGTATTCCGTTACCGTAGCAGCCAATACATCCCAACGTTTCACCATCGATTTCAAACCAACCGCCACGGATTCCGATGTCAGAATAGGCTTCCAGTTGGGAACCTATAACGTAAAGGATTTTTGGTTGGATAATGTGACGTTGAAACAACTGTAGCTCTGTAGGGTATGATATTCCTTATCGTACCCAAATCCTACGCGCATGTCTTCATCCGTTGATATGGACATGCGCATGGAAAAGAACGGGACCAGAACAGCCTTCCAGCACGTCTCACCGACCGCCTGTGTTTACGGTTAATGCACGTTTTTAAAAACGATTGTAGATCAATTTGGTTGGGCCCAGACGCCAACTTCTGACGTTCCAATCAATCCATGAAATGCAATGGGGAATTCTGATCCACCCCCACCGCGCTCCTCTCGAAGAACGTAGCCAATAACTCCGCCCGCTCTTCCCCGTTCAAAGCGTAACGCTCCCGCCCCTCCTTCGCAAGCCACCCATTCAGCGCCGCCATAATCACACCCGCGCATACCGACACGTTCATACTCTCCGTCAAACCGTGCTGCGGGATCCGGAAACGGCAATCCGCCGCCGCCAGGGTATCGGCATGGTTACCCATCGTTTCCGATCCCATATAAAAAGCCGTCGGCTCGGAAAAATCCATCTCGTACAAACTTTCTTCCGCCGCCGTCGAGGCCACCGCGATGCGATATCCGCGCGACTTCAAATGCTTCAGGCAGTTTATCCTTTTTTTATAGCGGTAAATATCCATCCATTTATAACTGCCTTTGAGAATCGCGCGCGATATTTGATACGAATTTAATTCTTCGATGATATGCACGTCTTGAAACCCGAATACTTCGCTGGTGCGGATGATGGCGCTGATATTGTGTTGGTCTTTCAAATCCTCCAGCACGAAGGTGAAATGGCGGGTGCGGGCGTTTACCGCATTTTGCAGCAGGGTGCGGCGGCTATCGGTGAGCTTATAGCCGAATTTTTCGATGAGGGCTTCGATGGCGGGATCATTGCTTGTCATGGGAGGATAATATAGCCATGACCCTGGGGTTCGGAAGGGTGCTTGTGTCGGCAAATACCGGTTTAGGGGAGCTTGAGAAAGGCCTCCAGCTTAAGCCTTTCTTCCAGAGTCCAGCCGGGGTGCTTAAGCACCTCCTCGCGGCCGGCCGCTTCCATTTTGCGGGCGGCTTCCGTGATATCCACAATCACTTCGCGGATTTTACCGAATACGATATTCTTGAACATTCCCAAATTCATAATGCCGTTTACGAAGCCATTACCCGGGAATACCAGAATATGCATGTTATACGCCACCCGTTTGTTTGAATTACCCACCGGTTTGTAGGAGAAATCCATCAGGGCCGGGCCTCGAAGGCGCCACCAGGCCACTTCCGCGCTTCCATAGCCGAAATAGAATAAGCGCCGCTCCTCGGTATCTCCCGATATATGGCGTACATCTCCTTTCAGGCGTTTGCCCTTCTCACCCTGGAAATGCTTCCGCTTCGCACCATCCAGGTAGGTTGCGCTATAAGGTTCCTTTTGGAAATGGCTGATAAGGCGCGCCGCCAGGGGAATGTCATTCAAAAGGTACGCCAACCTTTCCGGACTGATTTGCACCGAGTCCACGACCTCGTAGACAACGCGGTATTCCATGCCCAGATATCGGTACAGACGGTAACCGATATCGGGAACCGTGGGCGTCACTCCCCGGGAAAACAGAAGCTTGGGCACGCGGCATTGTTCCGCATCGAAATTAACCTTTGGCTTACCCAAAGATTGTTTCGAGGGACAATGGCCTCCGGGTACAGGCAGGTCGCAGTAGTAGAGAACGCTACAATAATTGAGGCGTCCTTCGGTGAGGTTGGTCGTATCGCCGTACAATGGGGAAAAAATACCGGAAAGAATCAGGAAAAGCCACAACAATACGGAAGGCGCGGCTTGTGAATTCACACGTATTTTTTGAAGATCAAGGTGGCGTTATGCCCGCCGAACCCGAATGAATTCGAGAGAATGGCTTGCACCGGCTTTTCCACCGCCTGGTTGGGCACATAATTCAAATCGCAATCGGGGTCCGGCTCCACCTGATTGATGGTGGGATGCACCACGCTTTTAACCATGGCCAACATGGCCGCTACCGCTTCCACTGCTCCGGCCGCGCCGAGAGTGTGGCCTATCATCGATTTGGTGGAATGTACCATGAGGTTTTGCGCATGCGAGCCGAAGCAGCGTTTGATGGCATTGGTTTCGCCCGCGTCGCCGCGGGGCGTGGAGGTGCCATGGGCGTTGACCAAGTCGATTTGCTCGGGGTTCATGCCCGCCGACTTAAGCGCCAATTGCATGCAACGGAGACCGCCGTCTCCATCGGGATGCGGGGCCGTGATATGGTAGGCGTCGCAGCTTTGGCCGAAGCCCGCCACTTCCGCGTAAATGCGCGCGCCGCGTTTTTTGGCGTGCTCGAGCTCTTCCAGAATCAGGATGCCCGCGCCTTCGGCCATTACGAAACCGTCGCGGCCTTTGTCGAAGGGGCGGCTGGCGCCTTGCGGGTCATCGTTGCGGGTCGAAAGGGCTTTCATATTGCCGAAACCGGCGTAGACGATTTCCACCATCGCGCTTTCGCTGCCGCCGGCCACCATGATGTCGGCGTCGCCGCGTTTGATGATTTCGAAGGATTCGCCCATATTATGGTTGGCGCTGGCGCAGGCCGTAACAATGGTGAAGTTGGGACCGCGCAAGCCCTTTTCAATCGCGAAATAGGCCGTAACCGTATTGGGCAGAATCATGGGAACGAAGAAGGGGGAAACGCGTTTGTGACCCTTGTGCACCTTGAGCGTTACTTCCGCCTCGTAAGTGCCTACCCCGCCCATGCCGGTGCCAATGGCTGCGCCGACGCGATCGGGATCGAAACCGCCTTCGGCCAGACCCGCGTCCTTGAACGCTTCGGTGGCGGCCACATGCGCATAAATCACCGCTTTGTCGAGACGGCGGGCCATTTTCTGATCTTCGAAAAAGGGCATGGCATCGAAATCGGGAACCAGGCCACCGATGCGGCTGCCCATGGTGGCGTTATCGAAGCGGTCGACAATCTTGATTCCCGACTTGCCCAAAGTGATACCCTCCCAAAAAGAAGGAACGTCAAGACCCAGGGGAGTTAATGCGCCCAAGCCCGTGATGACGACACGTTTACTCATTGCTTAATCCTTTTATTCTGCGATGGCGGGAGATGCAGGTTCTGAAGCGACGACTACCGGGAGTTTCCGCTCCTCCATCTCCTTAGTGGTTATTTCCGTGACGGTTCCGAATTGCTCCAGGGCCGCCTGGTGTTTCACGTCTTTTTCCAGTAACTGGGTTTTGGGCCCTACGATAACGATACGCATGGCCTCGGGTTTAAAATATTTCCGGAACGCGGCTTCCACTTCCTCTTTTCCCAGGGTTTCGATGCGTTTGCGGTAATTTTCAAAATGGTCGAGATCCCGGCCCCAAATTTCGCTTTGCGCGAATATGGATGCAGTGGCCGGCGGAGTATCGAAAAGCGAGGGTAGGCTTTTGCTCAGCCCGTCTTTCGCGCGCTGTAACTCTTCGTCGGTAATGCCTTTTTCAGCCATTTTCCGCATGGCCTCCAGCACCAACTTGGTGGCATAAGCACCCGTAGAGGCTTTGGTTTGCAAAGAAACGCCTACGCTACCTTCGCGATGATAATCGCTTTCCACGAAACTGCGGACCCCGTAGGCCAGACCTTCCTCGGAGCGTATGCGCGTCATCAGGCGCGAAGTGAACCCTCCTTCGCCGAAAATATAATTGGCCACCACCAGAGGGTAATAGTCCGGATGCGGGCGCTTGACTCCCGGCGCGCCCATTTTAACCGTGGCCTGGCTGAACTCCCTATCCACCAGATAAACACCGGGTTCGCGCGGTCCCTGAAAGGCGGGAACCGAATCGACCACCCGGCCGCTTACCGCTTTGCGGGTTTTCTCCGCCTCACCGGCGGCTTTTCCGAATTGCGCAACTAACCGGTTCAAACCCGCTTGCATTTCATCGCGGGTAAATTGGCCGGCTACGCCAATAACCAGACCGTCCAAACCGAATCCCATGCCCGCCAACTCTTTGAGATGGGCGGGACGGACGGCCTTTACCTCGGCCTCGGTGGCCATCCAATTGGAGGGATGGCTTCCTTGCGTGACATACTCATACGCCGTAGACATCACGCCTTGAGGAGTATTGTAACGATGCCGGATTCTTTCCAGGTATTTCGCCTGTTGCAAAGCGAAAATTTCCTTGTCCATACGCGGCTGCAAGGCAACCTCGGGGAGCAAATCCATCAAACCGCCGGCATTTTCCCGCAGCGAACTGAGAGAAGCATTGCTCTGATAATTTCCCATGCCTACGCTCACAGTGGCGGCCAGAAATTCCAAACTATCCTCCAAAACTTCCGGCGTAAACCGTACCGTACCCCCGTCTTTAAGCATCAGGGAATAAAGATTGAGCCGCGCCGCGTCCTCGGGCTTTTTCGGAATATGATTATGCCGCCACAGCAAAGTCATATCCAGTAATGCCAAAGTGGAGTCCGGCACCAGATAGGCCACAACTCCGCTATCGAGCTCAACCCGGTAATCGCGCGGGTGCGGAGGCGTATAGCGGAACTCCGGAAAATCGATGGCGCTATAATGGGCCGCAACCCCAGGCGACTTGTTCTTTCGCTTCGAAGCGGAAGAACCGTCTTGTTGCGTACCCGCGCATCCCGCCACCATTATCAGCGCGGCGGGGAGAAACAGAGTGGAAAGGGGAACCCATTTGAAATTCATGTCACTTCCCCTTTTTTCCGGAACGGACCGCAGTCGTCCCATCTTCTTCCGGAAGAATAAGCCCTACCGTGGAGTGGTTGCGGTGGAAATATTTCCTGGCTACCGCCATGACCTCCTCCTGCGTCACCCGCTGCACCCGTTCGGGAAATTCGTTGATGTAATTCCAACCACCGCGCATCTCCCAATAGGCGAGCTCGGTGGCCAATTGTTCCATATTGCGCAAGCTGCGCAGGCTGCGGGCTTTCACCTGGTTTTTAACCCTTACCAATTCGCGTTCCGAAATGGGATTGGCAGCCAAATCGTCCAGCACCTCCCAAATCGCCTTCTCCACCGACTCGGGTTTAGGGTTGCCTTCGAGCATAGCGTTCACATAGAAATAGGAAGTGTAGATATTCACGCCGTTGCCGCCTTGCGCGGAAAGCGCGATTTTACCCTGTTGCACCAGCTTTTGATGGAGACGGCCGCTCTTCCCCGACAGCACTCCTTCCAGAATATCCAACGCATACAAGTCGTCATGCGGAAAACCCGGTGTGTGAAACAGCATATCCAGGCGCGGCTCGGCATCGTTCTTGCGAACCACCAAGCGCTTTTGCCCCGGCTGCTCCGGCTCTTCCGTCACTACGGGAGGAAACTCCTCTCCACGGGGTATGCCTCCGAAATACCGCTTCACCTTTTCCAGGGTTTCGTCGATGTCGATATCCCCGGCCAGCACCAAAATGCAATTATTGGGTTTGTAATACTTGCGATAATGCTCTTCCGCATGCCGGCGGGTCAGATTGGAAAGATCCGACTTATAGCCAATGGTGGGAAAGCGGTAAGGGTGGGCTTCGTAAAACACCCCCATCAACGATTCCCAATAGCGGCCGGTGGGACGGTCTTCCACGCGCATTCGCCTTTCTTCCAGCACCACGTCGCGTTCCGGGTAGAACTCCCGCAAAATCGCGTTCTGCATACGATCCGATTCGAGCCATAAAAACAACTCCAACCTGTTTTTGGGCAAGGTTACGATATAGGCCGTCATGAGATCGGAAGTAAAAGCGTTGAGGCCCGTGCCACCGGCTTTTTCATAGGCCTCCCAAAGCTCGTATTTGATGAAAAGCTCGCGATGGCCAATCAACAGGGAATCGTAGCGCGCCTGTAATTCCACTCTTGCGGCGGAATCGGAGGCGGGAGTCCGGTTCAACTTTGCCATCACCTCGTCGATGAGGCGGATGAACTCCGCGTCTTTTTTCAGGTTCTTATCCGGATCCTTGATGCCGACTTTTTTCGTGCCCTTGAAGAGCATGTGTTCGAGCAAATGCGCGATGCCCGAATTGCCCGGACGTTCATGCACCGATCCAGTAACATAAAAGATACGGCTGGAGACGATGGGCGCCTGCGGGTTGCGGTGCAATATGACTTTGAGACCGTTATCCAGCTCCGTAAATTTCGCCTCGATGGAAGCGGAAGCCGCAACCGCTCCGAAAACCAATATCGCCGCGGCCAAGACCGAAACACATCTTCCTTTGCGGATATTTATCATGCAATCATCCCCTTTCCATTACGGGACCAATCCTGAATGTCATAGACATAGCCCTGCTCCGCCAGAAAGAGCTGTCGATTCATCCCGAATTCCTGTTCCTTGGTGTCTTTCGTAATGATGGTATAGAAATGCGCCTGTGAACCGTTGCTCTTGGGTCTGAGCACCCGGCCGAGACGCTGCGCCTCTTCCTGGCGGCTGCCGAAAGTGCCGGAAATCTGGATGAGCACGTTGGCATCGGGAATATCCACCGCGAAATTACCCACTTTACTCACCATCAGGGTTTGAATCTTACCCTCGCGGAAATCGCGGAACAGGGTTTCGCGTTGCGAGTTGGGCGTGGCTCCGGTGATAAGCGGCACTTTTAAAATATGCGCCAAATCGTTCAGCTGCTCCAGGTATTGCCCGATGATGAGCACGCGATCTTCTTTGTGGCGGTTCATCAATTCCTTGACCACCGCGGTTTTTTCCGGATTGGTCGAAGCCTGTGTAACCTTTTTGCGCAAATCCGCCATGGCATAGGCCATCTTCTCGTCAGACCGGAGCCCGATGCGGATTTCGATACAAACGGCCGTAGCAATCCAGCCCTGCTTTTCCAGAATCTTCCAAGGCACTTCAAATTTCTTGGGGCCGATCAAAGAAAAAACATCCTTCTGCCGTCCGTCCTCGCGCACCAGGGTGGCGGTAAGACCCAAGCGGCGGGTAGCCTGCATCTCCGCCGAAATGCGAAACACCGGCGCGGGCAGCAAATGCACTTCGTCATAGATGATAAGGCCCCAATTGGCGCGCTCGAATAAATCGAAATGCGGGTACTCCTGGGTTTTACGTTTGCGATAGGTGATGATTTGATAGGTCGCCACGGTAACGGGGGCGATATTCTTGGTATCTCCCGTATATTCCTTCACCTGATCTTCCGTCAAAGTGGTTTTGTCGAGAATTTCGCGAATCCACTGCCGCGCCGCCGTAACATTGGTGGTTAAAACGAGGGTTTGCGTCTGGCATTGCACCATAGCGGCCAGACCGATAACCGTCTTGCCCGCCCCGCAAGGCAGCACAATGACCCCGGAGCCGCCCTTGGCGCTACCTCCGGCGTGAAAGACGGTCGCCGCATCGGTTTGATAATCGCGCAGCTTGAGGGGGTCTCCACCCACCATGGTTTCGCGCAAACTCATTTGCAACGGAGTGCCGGTTACATATCCGGCCAAATCCTCGGCGGGAAACCCCACATCGGTCAGCGCCACCTTCAACCATCCCCGACTATGGGGTTTCAATAAGGCGCGACGGTCATCCAAAGGCTTCTCGATATAATCCTTGGTGTTCTTATGATTGATCACTTCGGCGAGCAAGGCGGGGTCATCGCTTTCGAGAATGAGATTGCCATCTTCGCGCACGAACCGCAAACGGCCATAGCGGCTCATAAACGTTTCGATTTCGGTGATTAAATTAACCGGCAGGTCGAAGCGGGAAAGCGAGGTTAGAATTCCCAGCACCTCCTCCGCCTTATGCCCCGACGAAGCGGCATTCCACAACGATAAGGGCGAAATGCTATAAGTGTGGATATGCTCCGGGCTTTTAAGCAGCTCGGTAAAAGGCGCGATTCTGTCACGGGCATCCGCATATTGGGGATGGTCCACTTCCAACAGAATGGTCATATCACTTTGTACGATCAGCGGGCCGGGCACGGCTTGGCCAGTTTGGGTAGCGATCAATAGCACCTCGAGGGTTGTCGAAAACTAAGCTGAAGCCCGATGGACTCCCAACCAAAAAGTGGCCATTAGGGCCTCGAAGCCAGCTAATTTACAAAAAATGGCCGGATTTCCCCTTTATTTCCCCTGTGGCCCCCAGGGAAGGGCGAGAAAATCAGGGTAAGGGGAACTCCAGGGGGTTTGGGGATTCATAGGCCGAACGAACTTAGAGTGCCTAACAGAATGGGGTTTGTAGCGAGGGCGAGCGAGGAAGTTCAGGGCGAGGCCCGAGGCCTTGAGAACCCTGAAGGCGTGGCTGGAGGCCACGTCGATGGGTTTGAAAGGTCGAGAACGACGCCCTGGACTTTC
>JBGTHM010000101.1:0-3613 GCA_041746255.1 Fibrobacteria bacterium
TGGGTCATGATTCCACCCCGTAATTTCCATGAGCCTTGTAATGGGCTTTTAGTGCTTCCACCTCTTTGTCTGTTGCGGTGAATTTAAACTCTAATCGGTCGCTCACAGTCATAATCGAATGCCCGATTTTCCCGCTTGCAAAGTGAATATCAACCTGCATTGCATCGCCCGGCATGATTGTCACGCTATTTTGAGCAATCAGCGCGAACCCCGATTCTTTTAGTATAAGTTTTTTACAAAGTTCAATATTCAGTCCCATGCTTTCGCCTCCTATACCAACGCTTTCGCGTGGCGTCTCAATTTAGAAATAATAGGCGCCAGCTTTTGCCGCACCCTCTCCTTCGATAGCCCGTAGATTTCCCCGATTTGGTCCAGGGTCATGTTATCCCCCAGCCGGTACCAGAGCAGTTGGTATTCGGCATTGGTCAAGAATTCCGCCGACCGCTCCCAAATGCCTTTTGCGGGATTGTCCATTTCGTCCCGTAAGTCCTCGCCTTGCAATAGGTCCATGAGCCTAAGACCGCTTTCTGGGTCAGCCATTTTTTCCAGAGATTCAGTTACGGGAAGGGCTTTTTCGTGAAGTTCGTCGAGCGTTATTTCCCCCCGTGAATAAGCCTTTTGGGCCTTGGTATGGGCCGCAAGGCGGTTATCTGGGATATGGAACGGGTAACGAATCCTCTGGCCTTCATTGCGGATGTAAAGACAGATATACCAGACTGCGAAGCTAAGGAGCTTCACGCCACGGTTGGTATCGAATCGCCCAATTGCAAAAAGGAGGCCTTGATTACCGGCTGAAATGAGGTCTTTGAAATCGACGCCATTCTTTGCCCCAAAATTGTATGCATGCCATTCAACGAACTTTCTGTGAGCCTGTACTATGCGCCCCGCATAGTCGGTATGCCCTTGCTGCGCCAGTAGAATCCAGGCGTTTTCGGTTTCGGGGTTCGGGAAGGGGGATTTCATTGGCCACTCTCCGAAAGCGCCAAGCCCAGCCGCTTTTCCGCATCTTTGATAGTCGCAAGGATTATCCGCCTTTGTTCCCCTGAAAGAGGGGCATAACCATTCAGGCGGTTATTTGTAGTGGAGGGCGATTCCTGGAGGGCGACGGCCAGGTCGCGGACAATTAAGCCCGCTCGGCGCATTCGCTGCTTCAGTTCAGTTTCGACCGTGTAGGCAATGGACATTCGATATCTCCGTATTGGTGTACAGGGATAAGGATAGGGGTTATTCGGTTTTAGAGTCGGGGTGAATTTCGGGGGTAATTCGGAAATTTCGGGTTAGTTCGATTATTCGATTTTAGCTAACAGCGGCTCAATTGGAACCAACCTTTCCTGATCCAATATTTCCCTATATTTTTTCCAGTTTATTTTGTATGAATACCCGCTGCCCTCCTTCTTCATAAGGCCGGGATACTTATCATTGTACGTCTTGCAAATTTTGCGATATCTCTTTTCGTCGCTATAGTAAACCTTGCTAAACCCTTTCCCAATTGTTGTGGCTGAAAACGTATCCAAAGAAAAGTCGAAATCCACTTTCGAGTCTTCATTCATAAATGCAGACCGCACCAAGATCATGCGCTGGTTCAATTCTTCCCAAAACTTCAACGGCTCGGAGCGGAAACGGTACATACCCCACAAATTTGATACCGTAGAGGGTATTTTGCTTTTACTGGATGAGCGTCGGCAAGCGATTTCAAGATTTTCCACCAATGCCAACACAGCGAAAATACCATTGAAAACAATCATTATGTCAAGGGATTGGCCTTCCGGTAGACTATCCTTGAGATGGATAAACTTCTCCCAGTGTTGTTGAGCTATTGGTGATGATGCCTGTGAAACCGAAAAACCATTCGACTTCATCTCCTGGACAAAAGCACTCCGCAATTCCTGAAATTGGAAGTAGCATTTGCCTAGCTCCGAAAGGGGTGCATTTTCTCCGGAATGTCTCCCAAATTCGGGAAAGCCCTTGATAAATTCCTGGGAGTAAAGCCTTCTAAATGCAAAAAATCCACTTTCATAGATAAAGTGAATTAGCCATTCGATTTGCTCCTCATCCTGCGCCTTTTTCACCTTAGCCACCCTGCTTTGTGGGACGTAGATAGTGGCGTCCGTGTCATGAATCATTTTGGTAATATACTGCCTTATCCACCAGACGGCGTAAGAAAGGAGCTTGAACCCTCTGTTTTCATCATAGGTACGGATGGCATATTGCAGGCCCGCCGCCCCTTCGGTGATGTAGTCGCTGAGTTGGTAGTGGCCAGCGTGGTAGTTTTTGAGGACGGTCCGGATGACAAAAGGCATGTGAGCCTCGATGATACGGGCCTCGGCGGCTTTGTTCCCCCCCTTGGCGAGACGGATGTAAACCAGCTCCTCGTTCCAGGATTTGAAGTTAGTGCCGATTTTGCCGATGAATGGCTTGGTTGCGTCTCTCATTATTTCCCATCCTTGAATCTGTCAATCTCGGCCCGTGCTTCCTCGAAGCTCCGGGCGACTACGGTTCCGATAGCGGTCTTCACTTCCCTCTGGGATGCGCTTAATTTACCGATGTCTGTTTTGAGTTCGAGGGGTAAGCTTCGACGGTCATGGCTGAGAATTAAGTTGTCAGGCATACCTTTTAAAATGTCCGACAATGCCCGCTTGACATGAATGGGGATGTGCTGGTTTTGCATGATGGACGATAGGAGCCAATCCGGGATGCGCAGGCAGAATAGGCCCCGAAGCTCGATATAGGCATCCACCTGGGCCTGGATGATGCGCTCCGGGGTTTTGGCCTTGGGGGATGTGCGCTTTTTCTTCATCGCAGGCAACAGCGCCCCCGGTACCCCTTGGAGCATGGCAAAGCGGGGGTTTGTTTTGAGTCTCACGCCACTACCTCGTAATCAGCTATCCGATTTAACATTTTGTTTTCAATAACCCATTGAGCATCAAACCCTTTTTTTGTGTAGTACCTAATAAGGGAGCTTAGTATTGAAGGGTGAGCGCCGCACTCTCTAGCCCAATCAGAAAGGCATTGCCGTTTCCCATGGAACTCGATGTATTTTGTTTGGCTGGTATTTTTCCCTTGAGTTGAATACGTAGCCCATCGGCAATTTCCAGGCTCATAATTTCCATTCGAGTTGATTCTATCTAAGGTTAATCCATCTGGGCATGGCCCCATAAACTGGTAGAATTTTTCAAAACTATTACGCCACTCAGGGTGCATTTTGATTCCCTTGGCTCCATAGATGTGGTATTTTTTATTCTTTGGATTTCCGCACCTCTCTTTTGCGTGCGCCCAAGCTCGATATTCCTTTGTTCTGGATAATCCATGCGTCCTTGCTCTATTTCCAGTTTGCTCTGCCGAATAACACCCACAACTAACGGACGTTCCAGACCTCAGCGAGTGTGAGCCTACTTGTCTAATCTGGCCGCACTTACAAACGCATTCCCAAAATATTTCTCTGTTTTTCACAAAAGAACGGCGCTTCACCAACCAAAACCCTAGCTGCTTATTGGTTAAATCAATAAACCTTCCCATTTTTAAGCCTCCACCATGTACGAATTTATCCGGTTATTCCATCCCCTCAAAAACACGGCTTGAGAGGGGTTTCTTTCCACTATGCTGGCGTAAAACC